>NZ_CBCSCO010000003.1:0-479132 GCF_965138505.1 Litorimonas haliclonae
TGTGCGCAGCTCCTCGCCGCGATTATTCATCCGGACGCTGCCCTTGCTCTTGCCCGCCAATTACGGCGGCATGTCCGCGGGATGATACAGGCCTCGCAGGCCCATTTCCGAAGCCGCCAGAAAATGGCCATGCTTCTGCGCTCCGATTGGCGGGAGAGGGTGATATCTGAGCTGGGCGGTTGGAGTCGACTTCGGCTCTGGACATATCGCCAAGAGGCTTTGGAGGTCGTTCCCCCAAATAAAACCTATAAGCCGCCTAACCATCCCGCTCCGGAGGAAGAGGAGCTCGAGCGCCGCGCCCGAATGCGGGAATTGATGAAAGCCAATATCCATCCGCGTATTTTGCGTGACCCCTGCCGGATGGACTTTGACGGCTGGTTCAGACTGCCGCCGCAAACCCGTTTGAAAAATCCGATCAATGAACATCCGCAATATTATGATTACGAGTATGACTTTGATCCCAGACCGATGGCGGATTTTACTGGCATAAGGACACCGATCACCGTCTGGCCGGAGGAGTTCAGAGCGGCGGCGGAAGTGCGGCCAGCTATGGAGGAGAGGGAGAGGGAAGAGGAAACGCTTTCAAACCTTGTCACCCCGGACACCGATCCGGGGTCATTGACCTCGCAACAGAGACGATATTGCAGAGGGCCTACCGTCTTTCCGCCCGCCCGAAACGACAATATTCCAATCGTTGCCCCCAAAAGGATCCCGGCTCAAGGCCGGGATGACAAAGGCCAAGAAAATGAGGGGAAACCATACGCCTCCCGCGCGCCGCCCCGCATCCGAGGCTCCCCAAATGTCACCCTCCGCCAAGCGCCCCTTGGCGGAGCGCTTTCGCGTTCCAACAATAACCTCAGGCCTTAACAAACACGGTTAACCAAAAGCTAACACCTATTAACGACACTTAGCCTAGAATCATTTTGGGGGTAATTATGCGCAAATTTCTAATCGTTTCTTCGGCCACACTTTTAATGGCCGGCGCAGCGCAGGCGGCTGACCTTGGACAATATCGCCCCGGAAACCCCTATCAGAGCGTCATGGCCCCCGGCGCAGATGTCTGCAAAAGTCACTGCGCCGGCGACGCTCAGTGCCGTAGCTGGAATTACGTTAAAGCCAACCCGAATGCGTCGGGCGTATGTGAATTTAATGCCAATGACGTTCCGCCTGTCGCCAGCGCTATTTCCATTAGCGGGTCAAACCAGAGCCGGGCTTACCGCCAAGGCGTTGTGCCGGGTGGCACAAATACAATTCGTGTAGGGACGCAGCCACAGACGCAACCGCAGTCATCTAAGCAAATCACGTCTTCTTCGCCGCACCGCCGAATTGTCAGAGAGTCAGTACCTTTGCAATCGCCAACTCAGCCCGCTTCGACAAACCGCCAAAGCGTCATCTCAGGGGGCAATTCAGGAGTCGTTAGAGCTCAGCCCGAAAGTATGAGGGCCGTCGACTCCTCGAGCCCTCAGCAGGCTAGAGTCGCGTCCATGCCGCAAACATTTAAATATGACCTAGGCGACCGCGCGGCGCCGCAGCGCGCGCCAATGCCAAATTCCCAAATGTCTAACCCGCAATCGCCGCACCCGTATAATTCTGGCGGACAGGCTTACCCTCCTCAAAACCCGATGCCGCAGGCGGAACGCTCAGCATATGCTCAACCTTATCCTCCGACGCAGGCCGAGGAAGGGCAACCTGTCATGGCAGAACGGACAGGAAGGCGGCGTCAACAAGGGCCGTCCATGCAGAGATCTGTTTCTCCTCAGATGGCGTATAGATCTCCGCTTCAGGCTGGGCTTCCAGGTCAACTGCCCGCACAAAATCGGGCTGCCTCGCAAGGTCAACCTTATCCGCCTCAAAGCGGTTATGCTCCTAACGCCGCGCCTCAACAGACAAGACAACAGCCAAATGTTCGGCAGCAAGCCATGGTTCGCAGGTCTGCAAATGACCCTGTGACCTATGGATCGACTCAAACGGGGTCTGTCCGTTCGAATTCCAATGGCGCGCCTTCTCAAGCGCGCAATTTGGCACAAGGTTTAAGTGCAGAGCAGGCGCAACAGAGCTTGTTCGGGAAACTAAATGATGATGTTCAAGTGCCAAATTCAGGGGCGACAGTGCCCGTCGATCCGAACGCGCCTATCCCGACCATGTCGTCCCGAATTAGCGGAACCGTTGAGCAGTCGGCTCTGGCAGGCGGGCCGAATTAGAGAGGTTGCGTTCAGGAAAAACGAGTGCGGATTTTTTTGATGCCGTGCCAGAGCGCTGCCGAAGACAGGCGAAACCAAGCAAAACAGACGAAAAAGACAAAGCAAGTCGTCACTGAATATAAGGCTGCATTGGCAAAAGCGTCCGCATTGTAATCCAAGAGCATCAGCGTGTTTTGAGCTCCGGCAATTGATGTGATTGAAGCTAGAAACAGCCAAAACCCCATCCAATAAAAATTAACGAGCTTATTTGATCTTTTGAATATGGTGGGAGGCACGAAAAAAAGCGTGACGACGAATACCGTTATGGAGAACATAATCAGAGATGGAACTAAGGTGGACATCATAGGTCGCTCGCTTGGGCTTCTAGTTTAGCATAGTTCAAGCAAGTTTTGTTCCAATTTTGATTTTTCGGTTAATTTTCTTTCCGATTAGGCCCGTTCTTTGGTCGTCAAGAAACGAATTTTGGGGTTTTTATCTTGCGCATATCCGACATCCCAGGCCGATTTTGCAAGGAAAACAGGGGCCCCGTCGAGGTCTGTTCCCATATTGGAACTGTTTTTGTCGATAAAGGCCTTCAGGGTTTCTTCATCATCCGAGACGACCCATCTCGCGGTCTGATACATGGGGGCTTCAAACGTCACATCCAGACCGTATTCGGTCTTGATCCGCTCGCGCATCACATCGATCTGCAGCGACCCGACAGCGCCAACGATGACATCAGCGCCGATATCGGGCTTAAAGAGCTGGGTAACGCCTTCTTCAGCCAGGCTTTCGAGTGCTTTGCGAAGATGTTTGGCTTTAAGCGGATCAGCGAGCCGCGCGCGGCGTAGAATTTCAGGAGCAAAATTGGGAATGCCGGCAAATTTTATCTTGCCGGATTCCGATAGGCTATCCCCGACCCGAAGCGCGCCGTGATTGGGAATGCCGATAACATCTCCTGCATAAGCGTTCTCCGCGAGTTCGCGGTCTTGGGCAAAGAATAGAATAGGATTGTGAACAGAGATGGTTTTGTTTTCGGCTGTTTTCAGCTTCATTCCGCGCTTAAATTCTCCGGAGCACATGCGCAGAAATGCCACCCGGTCACGATGGTTCAGATCCATATTCGCTTGAACTTTAAACACAAAGCCGGCGACGCCTTTGTCCGTGGGTTCAATCTCTACCATCTGTCCGGCTTTTTTGGCTTTCTCGGGCTGAGGGGCAGGCGCAAATTCCGCCAAAGCGTCAATCAATTGAAGAACGCCGAACCTTCGCAGTGCAGACCCGAAATAGACGGGGGTCATATGCCCCTCGCGGAAAGACTGTATGTTGAACTCGCCATATTCCTTGGCCAGTTCTTGTTCCTCGCGAAACTCTTCTAGAAGGGCTTCATCGTCGAAATGGTCTGCAAGCGAGTTTCCATCCATACGGGTTAAGCTGTGTTCGCCGCCGTCTTCTTTTTTGACAAACTTCAAAAACTCGCCGGTGCGTAAATCGGCAATACCTTTGAACCTGCGGCCGGACGCGGCGGGCCACTGCATGGGAACAACGTCGAGTGCGAGCTTGTCTTGGATTTCTGAGAGGAGCTCAAACGGGTCCTGACCTTCGCGGTCAAGTTTATTGATGAAGGTGACAATCGGAATATCGCGGAGACGGCAAACTTCGAAAAGTTTAAGAGTTTGCGGCTCAATACCTTTGGCCACATCGAGCACCATGACGGCGCAATCCGCGGCCGTCAGAGTCCGGTATGTATCTTCGGAGAAGTCCTCATGCCCGGGCGTATCGAGCAGGTTGAAAATGAGGTCGGCATGTTCAAACGTCATGACAGAGGACGAGACGGAAATCCCGCGTTCTTGCTCGATCTTCATCCAGTCGGACTGCGTTCGCCGGGCTTGTCCCCTTGCTGCGACTTGACCAGCTTGGTGGATCGCGCCTGCGGAGAAAAGCATGTTTTCCGTTAGCGTCGTCTTACCCGCATCCGGGTGAGAGATGATTGCAAAGACGCGGCGTTTCTTAGGCTCTGTTTGTAAGGCATTGGACATGGACGCGGCATAAGGCTCTACCGCGAGAAGCGCAAGCGGCGAGAGGCTGAACTTACAGGATGCTTTACTTTCTTATCCGCCTTTGCGACGAACAACGAATGTCAAAACTGAAACAAAAATATTTTGACCGGGCTGTCGAAGCGGCCGGATATCTGAACGAAGCGTCAATTGCGATGAATGTTCTGAAATCTGTGAACTGGGATAGTCGGCATAAAAAACGTTTTTTCGAAAGTGGAAAGCTTCCGTCGCCGCGGTACCGGAGAATTGATGTTTCCGAGCCTCGGGACATGGTCGCGCAGGCCAGGGCGCTTTGTGACTCTGATCATGTAATTTTCCAATGGTTAGACCGTCTTTGTACGACAATGGAGAATACGGCGAGCCTCATCGAAACTCGCGGAACGCCGCAGTTCTTCCATTACTCCAGTGAATTGTTTGGGCGTCCTACACGTTTAATGCTTGATAAGAAAACCCGGGTTTTGGACTTGGCGAAACACCTTGACCACACTTTGGCGGATTTGAATTTTGATAACCTGGTCGTTGAAGGGTTTGAGGAGTATTTAACGTCGAAACAATTCGCTAAGTCGCTTCGTCCTAGGTTGAAGAAACATTTCGGCGCTGATGCGCCTTCAGTCGTGATCTCGCCAACGCTCTCTGCAAAAGCTGCCGCGAGTTCCAGCCGGATCCGTGTTCGGCGGGACGCCACCTTTACTCATAGAGATGTCGATCAGCTCCTGCACCACGAAGCGCTTATCCACTCTGCGACGGGGATGAACGGACAGAACCAAGAGCATTTTAAAATTCTCGGTCGCTCTCATGCAGGTACGACTGAGATTCAGGAAGGACTAGCGGTCTTCGCCGAAATCATAACAGGGACAATGGACCCTCGGCGGTTTGGGCGTCTTTCCGGACGGGTGCTTGCCATTGAAATGGCGGTTCAAGGGGCGGACTTTAAAGAGGTTTTCGATTTCTTTGTTGAACGAAATGACGATCCCTCACAAAGCTATGAGAACACACGCAGAATTTTCCGCGGGGGACTCATAAAGGGCGGCGCCCCTTTCACTAAAGATATGGTGTACCTCAATGGGCTATTGCGGGTACATAATTTTATGAGAACTGTGGTAAAGTTAAACCGCGCAGATCTTATCCGCGTGCTCTTCTCTGGCAAAATGGACATTGAAGACGTGCCGGCATTGGCGCAATTGGCTAGTAGCGATCGTTTGACACCGCCGCTTTTCATGCCGCCTTGGGTGAAGGATTTGCGGTTCTTGGTCAGCTATATGGCTTATTCTTCGTTTCTAAACCAAGTAAAAATGCCGGGTTTTCAGACCTATTACGAACAAGAGCTCGACGACGTGCCGGTCGTTTGGGACTTTACGGATGGAAAAGTGGAGCCCTAAACTAAAAGCGCGTCAGTTACGGAATTCAAAAGAAACCGGCCCTTTCGCGTGGCCTTGAGGAAGTTGCCATCAAGGGATAAAAAGTCTTCTTCTATGAGGGGTGCAAAACGGCTTTCCTCCATGTCCTTTCCCCGGATTTCGGAATATTTAGAGAGGGAAACACCTTCATCAGTCCGCAGCCCCATCAAAATATATTCTTCTGACCACTCTTCGGCGGACAACGTTTCTTTCTCAAAAATTCCCATTCCAGTTTCTGATACCGATGCCCAATACTGCGCAGGTGTCAGAGCCGCGATTGTCGAGACTTTCTTCCCGTCTATAACCAACCTTCCATGAGCGCCCGGGCCTACACCAACATAGTCATAACCGCGCCAATAAGCGAGATTGTGACCCGATTTGTGCCCTGTTTTAGCAAAGTTGGAGACTTCGTAGTGGGCAAAGCCTGCTCGTTGCAAACGATCCATTATGACTTCAAAGAAATCTGCACTCACATCCGCTTCGACGGCTCGAACTTGGCCTCTTGTTTCGGCTTTTGCGAACGCCGTTCCCGGTTCAATTGTGAGCTGGTAGGTTGAGACATGGTTCACACCCGATTCAAGAACTTTCTCAATATCCGTATTCAAATCCGTCAAGGTTTGATCTGCCCAGCCAAAGATTAAATCAGCCGAAACCGAAGGAAATATAGACGTCGCCAAATTGAGGGCAGACAAAGCCTGCTTAGAATTGTGATCTCGCCCCAGAATTTCTAAGGCTGATTTATGAAAGGTCTGAACGCCTAAGGAGAGGCGGTTAATTCCGGCGTCGCGATATCCGCTCCACTTTTTTGCATTCGCGTCAATCGGGTTGGCTTCTAGGGCGACTTCCGTTCCGTTCGGCAACCCCCATAGGTACTCGATTTTGTCTATGATTCTAAGAATTTCTTCAGGGGTTAAGAGGGAAGGTGTGCCACCCCCGAAATGAATGGAGTTTAGTTGTCGTGGCCCAGACCACTTTCTCCAACCTTCCAAATCCGCGAGAATAGCTTCAACCAGGTCAATGTCTTTGCCCTTGGACTTATAAACGTTGAAATCACAATACGGACAAATGCGGGTGCAGTAAGGCCAGTGAATGTAAATCGCCAGAGGAGAGGGTTTAGCCGTCATGGTCTGGGAATTGATCAGCCAAGAATTTGGCAAAAGCGTCAGCGCGATGGCTTTTCTCGTGTTTTTCGTCTGGTTCGATTTCTGAGAATGTAAGTCTGTCGCCCGTCGCGACAAAAATCGGATCGTAGCCAAATCCCTTTTCGCCCCGCGGAGGCCAAATAATGTCGCCTTCGACTGTGCCTTCATAGATATGGTCGTCTCCGTTTGGCAAGGTGAGACAGAGGGCGCAAACAAAGCGAGCAGACCTATCTTTAGATTTACCTAGTTTGTCATGGACGTGCCACATGGCCATATCAAAATCCCGACCTCCGCCCTCAACTTTGGGAAGCTCAGCCCATCTTGCGGCGTAAATTCCAGGCTGCCCGTCCAGAGCGGTGACATCTAAGCCGCTATCATCAGAAAGGGCAGGAAGCCCAGTGGCTTGCGTGGCGGCTTTGGCTTTTAGGCGCGCATTCCCAGCAAAGGTGGTTTCGGTCTCTTCGGGTTCAGGCAAGTTCAAATCCCCCGCGCTGAGCGTTTCAAGCCCGAACGGACGCAGTAATTCTCTTATTTCGCGCACTTTGCCTTCATTGTGCGAAGCTACAATGATTCTCTTGTGAGATTTCAAATCGCGATGAGGAGTCTTAGTCATGATAGGCCTATAGCGCGTGCAGTCATGATATCAAAGCCAATCGGAATGTGTTTGCTAGCTTGTCTTTTTCTAATTATTGATTATCAATATGGTCATGCTAAGGAATCCCTCATCCGATAATGATGACGTCGCCTATGACTTGGAGGCTGTCGACGGGTCGAACCACCGCATCGCGAAATCACTTAGATTTATCATATTTCTGGGTCGATTTATTCTGGCAATAGCGGCTATTCTTATCGTCATAGCCGCCATCTGGATGATGTTCTCTGACAGTCTGCAAGAACAACTCCATACAAGTATTGGAGGCGAAGACCGTCCAAGCCGTTTTATTCTACCGGCAATGTGCTTAGGTATGGCCGTGATAGCCGGGGCTTGGTTTTGGGTGTTACACATGCTCAGCAAAGTCGTGGACACGTTAATCGCCGGTGACCCATTCGTTCCCGCTAATATAAATCGGTTGAGACGGATGTGGGTCGTGATCGCTTTGACTGAAGTTTTTCGAATGGCAATTGTGTCCTTTCCTATCCTCTCTGTTTCCGGAGAGGATGAGGCCTTTCCCATTCGTATTGGGACTTGGTTTCTGGTTTTCGTTATCGCGACTTTGGCTGAGGCGTTTCGTTACGGGGCCGCCCTGCGCCGGGATCAGGAACTGACGATCTGATGACTATTCGTGTTAATCTTGATCGCGTGTTGCTAGAGCGGCGCATGAGCCTAACCGAGCTCGCTGAGCGGGTCGGGATAACGCTGGCTAATCTTTCGATTCTAAAAACAGGTAAAGCCCGCGCGGTTCGCTTTTCAACTTTGTCTGCGCTGTGCCGGGAACTGGACTGCCAGCCTGCGGATATTCTGGTCTACGAACCCGAGGAAGAGGAAGGGAAAGTGGCCGCCGAGTAAGCGGCCAGCTTTAATTTTTTAAGCGGCGACTTTGTCGTCTTCGGCTTGTGTCCACTCGCCTTTACTTGCCAATCCATTCATGTGCGCGCGGTGGTTAAACGCGTCTTGAGCAGCAGCGTAGTTTCCAGAGTCTCCCTTCCACGCAAAGAGTGCGGATTGTTGCAGAGCGCGCCCGAAGGAATAAGTGAGTTTCCATGGGAAACCGCCGATTTTATTCATCATATCGAGATTGCGCGTCGCTTCTTCATTGTCCTGTCCCCCTGAGAGGAAGGCAATACCCGGAACGGCGGCTGGAACTGTGTCTTTCAGAACCTTAATTGTGCGTTCGGCGATTTCTTCGCGAGACGGCTGATTCGCACATTTTTTGCCTGCAACGACCATATTTGGCTTGAGGATCGTGCCTTCAAGCGCGACGCCTTGCTCATAAAGTTCCGTAAAGAGAGAATTCAAGGTCTTCTCTGTGACTTCGTGGCACCGCTCTACTGAATGATATCCGCCCATGAGTATTTCAGGTTCAACAATCGGGACGATATTGGCTTCCTGACAAAGCGCTGCGTAGCGGCCAAGTGCATGGGTGTTAGCTTTTATGCCGCCTCGGGTCGGCGTTGAGCCGACATATTGATCCGGATGAGAAATTTCGATGACCGCGCGCCATTTGGCGAAGCGGGCGCCTAATTCATAATATTCGGCTAAGCGCTCGCGCAATCCGTCTAGCCCTTGAGTGATAGTTTCGCCGGGGCGTCCCGCAAGAGGAGTCGTGCCTGCATCGACTTTAATACCCGGAATGGCGTCATGGGATTTGATAATATCGACAAGCTTCGTTCCGTCTTTGGCGCTCTGACGGATCGTTTCATCATATAAGATGACGCCCGAGATATGTTTCTTCATGGCGTGTTCCGTCCGGAACAACATTTCGCGCCAGTCGCGGCGGTTGTCTTCAATATTTTCTGTTTCAATCGAGGCGAAACGTTTGCCGATTGTGCCAGTGCTTTCATCGGCAGCTAAGATACCTTTGCCGGGTTCTACCATCGCGATGGCGACTTTATTCAGGGCTTCAAGATCCATTAGGGCTCTCCAGTTTATTTTCTCAAAATTTCGACGCCGGGGAGGGTCTTGCCCTCCATCCATTCTAGAAAGGCGCCCCCAGCTGTGCTGATAAAAGTAAAGTCGTCAGATACGCCTGCCTGGTTTAGAGCAGAGACGGTATCTCCGCCGCCAGCGACGGCGATAATCTTTCCAGCTTTACAAATCCTAGCTGCGTATTTCGCCGCTTCGACTGTTGATGTGTTGAACGGTGGAAGCTCGAAAGCGCCTAAGGGGCCGTTCCAAATCAAAGTTTCGCTGGCGTCCATGACGTCGATGATCGCATTGACGGTGTCCGGCCCCGCGTCGAGTATCATTTCATCAGCTTGGACGCTGCTTAAGTCACAAACTCGAGACTCGGTATGAGCTTTGAATTCTTTGGCGACGACTAAATCGACGGGTAAGAGAATTTCGCAATTTTGTTTTTTAGCATTAGAAAGGATTTCAAGTGCGGTTTCCTTGAGATCTTTCTCGCACAAAGAGGAACCGACATTATAACCTTGGGCATAAAGAAACGTATTGGCCATGCCGCCGCCGATCACAAGGGTATCCAGCCGGTTGACCAAGTTCTTTAGGAGGTCGATTTTTGTAGACACTTTTGCGCCGCCGACGATCGCCATAACCGGCGTTTTCGGGACGTCCAGGGCTTGGCTGATATGATCAAGCTCGCGCTCCATCGCGAGACCGGCAAAAGCCGGAAGAAATTCGGCAATGCCAGCAGAGGAGGCGTGGTCCCGATGCGCTGCGGAAAACGCGTCCATGATAAAGACATCACCCATTGCGGCCATGTCTTTGGCTAAGGCTACGTTCCCTTTGGTTTCGCCCGCGTGGAACCGTGTGTTTTCCAGAAGAAGGACATCACCTTCTTCCAAATCTTTGGCTGTGTTAGGATTGATATCTTTTGCGAACCTAACTTTGGTGTCGAGTGCTTTAGATAAGAGGGGGACGATGAACTCTAAAGAATTTTCTTGATCTGGCTCACCCTTAGGACGGCCGAAGTGACTTAGCAAAATTGTTTTGGCGCCCGCGTGTTGTAACTTTCGGATTGTCGGTAATGCTGACTGAAGTCGGGTGTCGTCGGTGACTTTGCCAGTCTCGTCGCGGGGAACATTGAAGTCCACGCGAACGAGCGCTGTACTGCCTTTGAGTTTTGCGTCTTCCAGTCTTTGGAAATCCATTAAGCGGTCTCTTTCTGTTGATTGCCCATAATCCGGGCGACGTCGATCATCCGGTTGGCAAATCCCCATTCATTATCATACCAAGCAATGACTTTGACCAGGTCGCCATCCAGAACTTTCGTCAGGAGTGAGGCGAATGTTGCAGAATTTGGGTCGTGGTTCAAATCAGAACTGACAAGCGGGTTCTCTGAATAGCAAATCACGCCTTTCATAGCACCGTTAGCCGCGGTGCGCATGATTTCGTTCAAGTCTTCAGCTGACGTGTGCATCTCAGGTTGGAACGCGAGGTCGACCATAGAAACATTTGCTGTCGGAACGCGGACGGCAGAGCCAGACAATTTTCCGGACAATTCAGGAATAACTAAGCCAACGGCTTTGGCGGCCCCCGTGCTGGTTGGTATCATGTTCAGTCCGGCAGCGCGGGCGCGGTACAAGTCCTTGTGGGAGTTATCGAGAATACGTTGATCCTGGGTGTAGGAATGAACGGTGGTCATGAAGCCCCGACGAATGCCGACAGAATCCATTAGCACCTTCGCGATGGGCGCGAGGCAATTCGTGGTACAAGAGGCGCAAGACACAACGGTGTCCTCAGCGCCTAAATCTCCATGATTCACACCGTAAACAATGGTCTTGTCGACGCCGCTGCCGGGGGCAGAGATCAGAACTGTTTTAGCGCCTGCTTCAAAATGAGGCTGAACCGATTCCTTAGAGCGGAAAATACCAGTACATTCCATCACGACATCAACATCCAGAGCGCCCCAATTGATCTCGGCCGGGTCTCTGAAATGGGTCATGCGGATACGGCCGCGGCCATAATCCATCCAATCTTCACCTGTTTCAACTTCGGCGCCGAAACGGCCATGGACACTGTCATAACGTAACAGATGCGAAGAGGTCTCCAGGCTGCCAGGAGAGTTTATGGCTACGAGTTCAATATCATCAATGGAATATTCTTCCAAAGCTCTGGCTACGAGGCGGCCAATGCGGCCAAAGCCATTTATTCCGATACGGGTCGTCATGTCAGCGGCGCTCCTTCATCTATTAAGTCTGTCGCTGGTTGGAAAGCGCCCCGCTTCTGATAAGATGGGACTGTGAAGTCAATAATTTATCCTTGTTGAACAGCTATTCTTGCGCCATTCTGGTGTAAATTTTTGTGAAGCCGAGAAATTGTATGAATGACAGCGCTGACATTAAATCCGCCGCCCAATCGCTGCAATCTGCCCTGAAAAAGCTAGAGGGGGCAATCGACCCGTTTTTGAGCCGCTATTCGCAGCTCAAGGACGATTCGAGCGAATCGGAGAGCTTTTCCCAAGACCGGGCGAGATTGGCATCAGAGCTGGATGATGTGAAATCCGAGAAAGAGGATTTGGAAAAAAAGATAGCGGCGCGTGAAAAGGAATTTGCGGCTGTGGCCAAGGACTCGACGCAAGAAATCAACAGTGTCATTAAAACGGTTCAGGTCGCTTTAGAGGGATTGCCATCATGACAGGTCGCGTCAGCATCAATATCAATGGCCGTAAATATGGCCTGGGCTGCGAAGAAGGTGAACAAGAACGTTTGGTGCGCCTTGGACAAAAACTGGATGACCGCGTGAATGCCATGGCCAATCAGTTCGGCCAGATTGGCGACTTGCGCCTTCTCGTTATGGCGGGAATTACTCTGCTTGACGAGATTGAAGATGTTGGCACTTCCGTCGAAGACCGGGTCGAAACGCGAATTGGCGAGATAAAGAAAGAGCATACTCAGGCTATACAAGCGGTTGAACAAACTGAAGCCCAGGCTGCGTCCAGCCTTCGCGACGCCGCTCTCCGCATCGAACGCCTTGCTGAAAAGATTGCGTCAACGACCTCGCAATAGCCGCATTTACCCTCTTGTTATTTTAGAGTTATGGCCCCACATTATAGTGGACGGTCACTGCTGGTTTCGTGAGGGGCACTAATCCACCGGACCTTAACTTATCCTTCGGGAGTTGGCTCTGGTCAGATCGTGGTCTGATTAATTCCGACGCCCACTTGAACTTCTGGTTCACGAGGATTCTTAAGCCGCCACGGACTAAGTGGGGCCGTCACGTCTTCTTTTCTCATTTCCATAGTCTCCTTTCTTCTTTCGCTATCTCTTTGATTTTAAGTCCAATGTTCAAATCAACGAGTCTGAATATAGCGCTAAAATTGAAAGTGAGGATGGGTCTCTCATTTATTTTGTAAGGGATTGAAAGGATGTGTGTTTTTAAATGAAAAACGAGGGTCAATATTAGCACGTTGGCTTATTTGCCACGCGCGCAAGAATGAAATGCGCGTAGCGTCCAATTTCAGCTAGCTGGCCAGTCTGCCGGCTTGTTCTTGTCCAAACTCCCCAGCTGGATTGCCTGAATCATTTACTGCTGAGTCAGGAAGGGGGGGTGCTTGGGTCAGGGTGGTTTTTCCCGGCAGTTTAAACCAGAATACAGAACCTTTGCCGAGCATGCTTTTGACGCCCAGGCTTCCGCCCATCAAAGTTACCAAATCTTTTGAAATGGATAAGCCGAGCCCCGTTCCGCCGTGTTTTCTGGTAATAGAGCCATCGGCCTGTGTGAAAGGTTTGAAAATCTCATTCTGCTTTTCCTCGGAAATGCCAGGGCCAGAATCGATGACATAGAACTCTAGCCCGCCCTGCGGCACAGCTTTCAAAAGTAATTTTACAACGCCGCTTTCCGTAAACTTCAAAGCGTTGCCCAAGAAGTTTATCAAAACCTGGCGTATTCTTAGTTCATCGCCTTCATATGTGTTTGCAAGCTCACCCCTGATTTCATGGGTTAGGGTAAGGTTCTTTTGCAGAGCAATTCCTGACACACTGGCAAGGGCATCTGTTACTAAGGCCTCGGGGTCATAGACCGTGTTATGAATTTCTAGGAGTCCGGACTCTATTCGAGAGATATCTAGAATATCGCTAATGATTGAGAGAAGGGAGTTTCCTGACGCAAGCAAAATATCTACGAGTTGTTTCTGTTTTTCATCAAGATTGGTGTTTTCAAGGATTTGGGCCATACCAAGAACCCCGTTCATAGGCGTTCTGAGTTCATGACTCATGGTGGCAAGAAATTCCGACTTCAATTTATTTGCGCGGTCTGCATCCCCTAAAGCGGCAGTGAGTTTTTTTCGTTCAATCTTGTTCGGCGTTATGTCTTGATAAGCTCCGATTAGTTTCGTCGCGACGCCGTTTGCCATAATGGGTTCACAAACTACCCGCATCCATACTTCTTGATCGTCATCGGATTGGTAGAGCCACTCTCGGTCAAAGCCTATCCCTGTATGGGAAGCGAGGTCGACACATGTTAAGAATTCTTCCTGGCCATTGCCTTCAAAATAGGAGGCAGCCCGTTCCAAGGTGATTTCGTCTGAAAACTTTAGACCATGAATTTCTAAAAGCTGTGTACTCCATGAGGGTGTTTGGGTTTTAACATCAAAACTCCAAGTCCCCATTTTTACCAGATTTGCGATACTCCCGAGAAGCATCTCCGCCTCTATATTGCGTTTTTCATCTTCACCCCGTTTTCGCCAAATCCAGGAATCCATAACAGAAACTATTATGCCAATTTGCAACAGGACAATCGCCATGGCGCCAATCAAGGCCCCCAAAACTATCGGAGAAATGCCGCCTTTCAGAGTGTCGGCCTCGTTAAGAGGTAAGAGCGTCAGGGCGCTCATTCCAAAGAAATGATCCGCACAAATCGCTAGTGTGAAAAGACCTGAAAAAGCAAATTGCGCTTTATGACCGTTCAGTTTTCTGTGAGCCTCTATGGCGGCGATCGTGAATAGAACTCCCAAGGTCACAGATATTGCGACATAGGTGTAGTCCCAGATCATAAAGCCTGAAGGCAAAAGTCCGTACATGCCGGTGTAGTGCATGGCTGAAATTCCAAGGCCTAATAACGCGGCCCCGGAAATCCGAGCCAGGCGATGACGGGTCAGCACCATTAAGGCGAAAGCCGGGATTCCTATGGCCGTAATGACCAGTAGCGAGATAATTGTTTGGGCGAGATCATAGCTGAACCCGACACTTGGCTCATAGGCCAACATGGCAACAAAATGTGTTGCCCAAATACCGAAACCTACAATTATTGAAAGTAGGATTATCCACGGCAAACGGGCGAGCCCTGCACGGCTTTCGGCTCGGACCAGTTTTATGCTGGCTGCATAAGCAGAAATTAAGCAGATGAGGGCAGCAATAATAACCAAACGCCAATCATGCTCATGCCTTAGGCATTCATATAAACGTATCATATATACTCTTAAGACTGATGGAATTTGGGGTCGATGAGCGAGCTAACTATGAATGTTACGCTTAAAATTGACTTAATTTTGGCAAACTACACGTTAGGGTAGAGGCGCTCTCCCTCATAGAGAACGCGTGTCTTTTTTCGGGAGTAGCCCTTAGCGCTGACTAACCTTCGGCGCATCCGCAAAAGGTTTGATTCCGAAGGCCGGGTAAATGTCGCTCGGGAAATAAACGACGCCATCTTTCACCACCATGGATATCTCTTTTATCGCTTTGAGGTTTTCTGTCGGATCGCCGGGGACCAAGAAGAAATCCGCTAGTTTGCCCGGCTCGATGGAGCCGAGTTCTTCGCCTTGTCCGACATAGTCGGCCATGCCCTGAGTGCCCCAAGCGAGGACTTCAGGGGCGCTCATACCAACATTCTGATAAAGCTCTAATTCGCGGTGGTGGAAGAATGATCCGCCTAAATCCGTACCTGGCACGAGCTGGATGCCGGCGTCGTGCATTCTTTCGACGATTTTGAGAAGTTTATCATAGGCCACCTTGTAGGCTTCGTCGTCTTCATCTGTTGCGATATCGAGAAAGGCAGTCTTGCTTTGGCGTTGTTCGCTGACCGGCATGTTGTCTACGAAATCTGCCATAGCCGGATTTTCTTCTCCGTTACGGCCATTAAAGAACAGCTCAAAAATTGTCAGGGTCGGGTCGATGGCGACATTGTTCTCGACCATGGCTTGAATGGTTTCGTCTATTTTCGGATCGTCCAGATCCAGATCTTGCAAGCGCTTCATAGCGGTCACTCGCAAAAGGGTTCTGGGATCCTCGTCTTCTTCCAGGACCCAGCCTAGAACGACTTGGTTAATGTGTGTCAGCTCATCATAACCCGCCGCAATCATTTCGTTGGCGGTTGAAAAGGCCGGGACGTGGCCGGAGACGCGAAGTCCTTGTCTCTCGGCTTCCTCGACCATGGCGGGGACCCATTCGCCCTTCATGGAATTATAGATTTTGATCTGAAAGAAATCTCCATTGCCGTAAGTTTTGACCGCGTCGACGGCTTCTTGCTCCGTCGAAACAATTTTTCCGGAATTGGAGCTAAACGGGCTTTTGCCTTCGATAAACCCGCTTCGAATGATGCGTGGGCCGGCGAGGCGGCCGGATTTAATCTTGTTGTTGAGCTCGCCCAGAACCTCGTCATCATTGCCCATGTCGCGTACGGTGGTAATGCCGG
Source organism: Litorimonas haliclonae (assembly GCF_965138505.1). Classification (NCBI taxonomy): domain Bacteria; kingdom Pseudomonadati; phylum Pseudomonadota; class Alphaproteobacteria; order Maricaulales; family Robiginitomaculaceae; genus Litorimonas; species Litorimonas haliclonae. Next base: position 16,024 of record NZ_CBCSCO010000003.1, read on the forward strand.
CGGCAACGTTCAGGAGTGCGTTATTCTGGCCCAAGTGACCGTGCATTTCGTAAAGGCCTGCGACTAGGGTCCCGCCGGCCCCGTCGATAACAGTTTCGTCGTCTGCCTGCATGTCAGCGGCATCAATGGATTGAATCTCATTGCCTTCAAAGACCACGGAGACAGGGTCGGTTAGAGACAGAGCCTCCGGATCGAAAACCCGAACATTTGTAATCCGTACAGGACCGTCAAATTTTTGGGCGGCGTCTTTTTGAATGTCTTCGAATCGGCGAGCGGAATATTCAGTTGCCCGCTCGCGGAGCATGGCTTCATGAGTTTCGTACCCGGTTCTCAAAAGTGCGGTTTCGGGCGTAATCATTCCGACAAATTCATCGTTGGAATTCACGACGAAATAAGATGGATTCATTCCAATTCCAGAGAGGGCATAAGACGTAACAGTTTCCGGTTCTGCCGAATCTGAAAGAGGGAAGTCTTCCAGTTTGTTGAGGCTTAATTCACCTCCCGGAAGGACAGGCATCGTCTTGTCAGCGTCTGCTAATAGGACGCGTGCATATAGCCATAGTGCATAAGGGCTAGGGTTTTGGGCCGCGTAAAGCGGCGAGCCGTCTGCGCCTTGCGAGATTGTGCCTGTGGTATCGGTCCAATTTGCATTGGTTCCGTCAAAATCAAATGTCTCGTCGACCTTACTGCCAAATGTTGTCGCGCCCCCGATTGTCCATTTGTCCGGAATGCCATCTTCGCCGATAACGATCTCTTCTTCAAGGGTCGGCCCCCGTCCATTATTGCGGTATTCAAAATCAATCGTCGTTGTGCCGCCTGCGTGGCTGACGTCCATCCCGCCGACATCAACGCCGGAAATCAGCATTCTATATTCTTCTGTCCCTTCAAGGGCCGGTAAGGCAGTGGACTGAGTCTCTGTCGTCTCGACCTGGGCAGTTTCCTGCTCGGTCTGGTTGGGACTGCAAGCGGCGGCCGTCAGGGCGAGCAGCGATGTAGCGATGGTGAGATGACGTAGTTTCATAAGAGGCTCCTTCGCAACTGAAGTAGCGTAGGAAAGGGCGGCGCGACAAGCTTTAATCGTTGAACTCAGGACAGCAATTTCTCCAAAGCGGCGTTAAATTGGACGGCTTCGCTCATCATGACGAAGTGACAGGAATCCTTTATCTCGATTATATCTATCGCGTCCCCAAAAGTTTTTACAAACGCTGGCAAGTCCTCATTATCCGCGGCGACTATGGCCGAAACAGGACCGGGGTAGGCCTCCAGATATTGCCTAAGATCAGCCAGAAAAAAGTTTCGGAGAATTTCTATACTTTCTACTCTCGGCACTGACTTCATCGTCTCTGTCACGGTGTCAATAAGGGCGCGAGGGGTGTGTTTGGCGAAAAATGATTGAGTGAGCAGATCCACGCTGGTGTCGAAATCGCCGTCGAAGGGCTTAATAAAAGCTTCCGTAAGCTCTTCGGATTGCGCAGGATAAGCATTCAGGTAAATGAACGATTCTGCACCGACGACCTGACTAACCGTGTCAGGGCTTTGCGCTCCCATCGCCAAGGCCACCATACCCCCTAGGGAATGACCAATCACTGTCGTCTTTTTCACTCTTTCCGCTCGTAAGACTTCCAGCATTTGTGACGCCAGATAATCTAAAGATAGGTCGATGTAATTGGGATCATTTTCTGACGAAATGTTCGAGGCGGATTTGAATTCAGAGCGCCCCCATCCAGGGAGATCAATGGCGATGACGTGGTAATTTTTAGAAAAGTACGAGGCTTGCGCTTCCCAAAACCTCGCGTCTCCCGCCCAACCGGGCAGGAATACTAGGGTCGGTTTTGCCGCCGACCCAGCCACGAGGTAGTTCAGCCGGACTGACGCTGTGTCGAGCTGACGCCAGTTCAAGTCATCAGTTTTGGTCATATTGGGTATCTTGCCAAACACTTTCGGACGTCAACACGGCTTCACTAGAGAGAGACCTAAAACGCGCCGCCTTCATATTCTTCCGGTGCCAAATTGCCGAATTTCGTCAGGTCAGCGTTAAACGACAGCTTTACCGTGCCGATGGGGCCGTGTCTTTGTTTGCCGATAATGACTTCGGCCTTGCCCATGAGCTTGTCCATATCCTCTTGCCACTGCATATGCTCTTCCGTTCCTTCGGACGGTTCTGCCCGGGCGAGGTAGTATTCTTCGCGGAACACAAACATCACAACATCGGCGTCCTGCTCGATCGAGCCGGATTCGCGCAAGTCAGAAAGCTGCGGGCGTTTATCGTCGCGTTGCTCGACCTGGCGAGAGAGCTGCGCCAGAGCGAGAACAGGGATGTCGAGTTCTTTCGCCAGAGCTTTGAGGCCCTGCGTAATCATGGACACTTCCTGCACACGATTGGCCTGACTATTCATGGCGTTCCCGCCCGTCAGGAGCTGGAGGTAGTCGACCACAATCATATCGAGCCCGACCATACGCTTCAGGCGGCGCGCGCGGGCAGATAAGGCCCCGATCGAAATCCCGCCCGTATCATCAATATGAAGGGGAATACGGCTGATTTCGTCGGCGCTGTCGCGAATATGTTCATATTGTTCGGTATTGATGTCGCCGCGGCGAATACGGTGAGACGGCACGCCCGAATGTTCGGCGAGCAGACGTGTGGCGAGCTGCTCACTGCTCATTTCGAGCGAGAAGAAGCCGACAATCCCGCCATCCGTCGTTTTCTCGACGCCGTTTTCATCTCGTTCGCGACGGAACTTCTTGGCGATGTTAAACGCAATATTGGTCGCGAGCGAGGTTTTCCCCATAGACGGACGTCCCGCCAAAATGATGAGGTCAGAGCGGTGCATCCCGCCAAGCTGTCGGTCGAGATCCACAAGACCTGTCGAAGTGCCGGAGAGGTTGCCGTCCCGCGTAAAGGCGGCGCTGGCCATTTCGATGGAGTGGATGAGGGCGGTCTCGAAGGTGACAAAACCGCTCTGCGTCCCGCCTATTTCTGCGAGGTTAAAGAGCTGGCTCTCCGCTTGTGTGATTTGCTGGCGCGCATCCATCTCGCTTTCCGGATTCGTCGCTCCTTGGCGAATTTCGTCCCCAAGCCGAATAAGTTCACGCCGCATGGCGAGATCAAAAATCAGCTTGGCATATTCGGGCGCGGTCGCGCCGGGCGGGGCCGAGTCGAGTAGGAGCGCCAGATATTCGACGCCGCCAATATCAATCAGGGTTTCGTCTTGGCTGAAACGGTTTTTAAGGACAATCGCATCGGCAAGTTTGCCGTGCTCGATCAGGGTCGAGATGGAGTCGAAAATACGAACGTGGATGGGATTGTAGAAATGCTTAGCCTGCACAATACCGCTGACGCGGTGATAAATTTCATTGTCATAGAGGAGGGCGCCCAAGAGCGCTTGCTCGGCCTCGCTACTGTGCGGAGTCGTGTCGAGGGAGGTGTCTTCGTTGTTTTGTTCTTCTGCAAATACCATTGCTCACCCCTAGGCCGATTCTACCAAGTCGGCACTAGAACAGATACAGAACAACGCCCCCTAGAGCAAATGAGTTATACATGGGGATAAGTAATGGGGATAACGGGGATAAGTTTAGAGACTACCCTTCACGCCTCGACAGAAACGCCAGACGTTCAAACAGATGTACGTCCTGCTCATTTTTGAGCAAAGCGCCGTGAAGCGGCGGGATCATTTTTGTTTTGTCGGTCTCGCGAAGTGTTTCCGGATCAATATCTTCGACGAGCAGCAATTTCAGCCAATCCAGCAATTCGGAGGTGCTTGGCTTCTTCTTGAGGCCCGGCATGGCGCGGACTTCGAAGAATCGTTTCAGCGCGGCGGAGAGCATGCGGGTTTTGATGTCAGGGAAGTGAACCTGCACGATTTCTTTCATCGTCTCTTCGTCCGGGAACTGGATATAGTGGAAGAAGCAGCGGCGCAGAAACGCGTCCGGCAAATCTTTTTCATTATTCGACGTAATGATGATGATGGGGCGCTGTTTGGCCGTAACGGTCTCTCCAGTTTCGTAAACGTGGAAGCTCATCTTATCGAGTTCATGCAGGAGGTCGTTCGGAAATTCGAGATCAGCCTTGTCGATTTCATCGATCAAAAGAATAGGGCGCTTCTCGCTGATGAATGATTCCCAAACCTGCCCGCGTTTGATGTAGTTTTCGATATGATGCACGCGGTCATCGCCAAGCTGTGAATCCCGCAGACGCGCCACCGCGTCATATTCATAGAGGCCTTGCTGCGCTTTGGTCGTGGATTTGATGTTCCATTCCAAGAGAGGCGTGTCCAGAGCTTGAGCAATTTCATGGGCGAGAACGGTTTTTCCGGTTCCAGGCTCTCCTTTAATGAGAAGGGGGCGTTCCAGCGTAATCGCCGCGTTCACCGCCATTTTCAGATCCTGTGTGGCGACATAATCTTTTGTACCTTCAAATTTCATAATCGTCTCGTATCCGGGCTATTTTTAAAGGGGTCTATCTACGTTTCACATAGAGTGACGCAAGCATCAATTCATTGTCATAAATATTTCTGCATTGTTAGATTGCGCGTCTGAATGACTCACTTTATAGCCAGCGCGACAACGGAAATCGCCTCACAGAAAGGCGCGTTGTGAGGGGTGTTTGTGGAAAATGTCATAAGGGGTTTCAATATGACTAAGACAACCAAAAAGCCGGTAAATGTGCCTGCAAATTACGAACCATCGGATGATGAAGAGTTCATGAATCCGGTTCAAAAAGAATATTTTCGTCAAAAGCTACTGGCTTGGAAAGCCGATATCGTCGCGGAAACGCGCAATACGGTTGAATATCTTCGCGGCGAGAACGTCTCCCATCCAGATCCGGCCGATACGGCGGCGGCCAATGCTGACCGTCAGTTGGAGCTGCGTACAAAAGATCGTCTTCGTAAGCTAACCAATAAAATCGAAAAAGCCTTACGCCGCATCGAAAACGGGACTTACGGTATTTGCGAAGAAACGGGCGACCCGATCGAGCTTCGCCGTTTGGACGCCCGTCCAATCGCGACCCTGTCTCTAGAAGCGCAGGAAATGCACGAACGCGGTGAACGTTTACGCGCGGGGTAAGTCTATACATTAAAAACCGAATCGAGGCGGGTTTATCCCGCCTTTTTTTATACCATGAGCCTCCAGCTTGCCCGAATTAACCTAGTTTAAATTGGAATTTATTGTTTTTCCTCAAACATATAGCTCTTTTCAATAAATAATTATTGATAAACAATAATTCTCGTCCTATACAGTCTTCAGAAACCGATGTGCCAGTCGGTAAGGAGACGACATGACTGATTCAAACAATACCCTCAATCCGTCCGGATATAAGTCCGACGCCTATGCCTCGAGCGGAGACCTTCCGAGAAAGAAGCTTTGGGTCTGGCGGGTCATTGTTTTCGTGTTGCCTGCTCTTGTCTTGATGGCGGCGATTGTCGGCTTTATTGCCATGGGGGCGCTTAAGCCTACGCCGGAGGAAAAAGAGGATGTGGTCAAGGCCATTCCGGTTCTGACCGCTAATACATCGCAAGAAGACGTGACTTTAACGGTGGACGTTCAAGGCGAAGTTCAACCGCGCACGAAGATTAATCTGGTTCCCCAAGTCGGGGGGCTCGTCACCTATATGTCTCCAAAATTTATAGAAGGCGGACAATTTAACAAGGGCGATCTGCTCGTACGTATAGAGCCGACGGAGTATGACTTGCGGGTTACGCAGGCCAGAGCCGAGGTGGCGCAGGCCGAAACACAGCTCAGCCGGGAAACATCAGAATCTCTTATTGCCCGTCAAGACTGGGAAGAGTTGGGCCGGAACGGAAATCCGAGCTCGCTGAGTTTGCGAGAACCACAGATGGCGGAAGCTAAAGCGAGGCTTGCCTCAGCAAATGCACGCCTCGCCGAAGCCGAACTTCAGCTCAAACGAACATCGCTTTATGCGCCGTTTACGGGCCGCGTCACAATACGTCATATTGATCAGGGTGAGTTCGTCTCCGCTGGCACGCGTCTGGGCGAGATATATTCGACCGAGGTCATGGACGTTCGTCTGCCCATGACCAATGAAGACTTGCGCCGGGCGGGCCTGACGCTCGGGTTTGAGGCCTCTAACGATAATCCCGGATTGCCTGTGACACTCTCCGCCAATGTCGCCGGAAACTATAGTCAATGGGATGGACGGATTGTTCGAACCGATAGCCATTTCGACAGCCGAACTCGCGTTCTCTACGCCTATGTAGAAGTTGAGGATCCTTTCGGGGGCGGCGCGGATAACGGAACCCCGCTCGCGCCGGGTATTTTCGTCAATGCCGCCATCGCGGGGCAAAAGCTACAAGGCGCGCTGGTGGTTCCCCGTACAGCCCTTCGCGGGGATAATACGGTCTATGTCGCCAATGCCGACGACACGCTGAGCATTAAAACCGTCTCTGTGGTGTCCTCTAATCGGGAGCAGGCAATATTGGGCGGTGGGCTGGCATCAGGTGAAAAGGTCGTTACGTCGCCTATTAGGGGGGTCGCGGACGGAATGAAAATAGAGGTGGTAGAGCCGACAAAAGCCGTAGCTTTTAAGACGTCTCTTGAGGGAGGCAAAAAATGAACAAGATCATCAAATGGTGGGCAAGCAATCCCGTCGCGGCTAACCTCCTTATGATAGCTTTGCTCCTCGCGGGTACTGTTAGCTATTTCCAAATTGAGCGAGAGCTTGACCCCTATGTCGAATTTCCCGGTGCCTGGACTTATGTGTCTTGGCCTGGTGCGTCTCCGCAGGACGTCGAAGAGCAAATTATTGTTCGCATGGAAGAGGCGCTTTCCGAAGTTGAAGGCGTCAACCGGATGTGGGCGTTCGCCGGAGAAGGCGGCGGCTCTGTCACAGTTGTAGGTAAGAACGGCGTCGATGAAGCCAAACTCATGGCCGACGTGAAGCGCGCCGTGGATGCGATAAATGCGTTTCCCCCGGCGGCCGAAGAGCCGCAGATCAATATATTCAGGAACCGGGATGAAATTATTCGGTTAGCTGTCTCTGGTGATAACACGGTGTCCGAACGAGAGCTAAAGCGCTTTTCCGAGAAGACCCGTCGTGAGATTGCACTGCTGGAAAATGTTCCGGCGGTCGAATTGTTCGGCGTCAGGGGCGAAGAGGTCTCGATCGAAGTGTCCGAGGATGCGCTTAGACAATACGGATTGACATTAGGCGAGGTAGCCCAAGCGGTTCGCGGCACCTCCGTGAATGCGTCCTCCGGTACAGTTCGAACGGATATCGGGAATATGCAACTTCGCACCCGCAACCAGGCCGATACTCAAGAGGATTTTGAGAATATTGTTGTTCGCCAAGATGCGGGCGGCGCACTCATACGGGTTAAAGATGTCGCAACAGTGATCGACGGGTTTGAACAGGTCAATCTGATGGCAACCGTCAATGGTAAACGGACAGTTTTAGTCCAGATCCAAAGCGGACCGAGCATGGACATCGTTAAAATGTCCGAAAATGTAAAAGAATATCTGGCGAAGAAAGCCGACACTCTTCCTCCCGGAATAACGATTACGACTTGGGAAGATGACGCAGATCAATATGTCGGGCGTATTTCGACCATTGCGAAAAACTTTCTGATGGGCTTGCTCCTCGTCGGGGCGACTCTTTTCTTGTTCTTGCGGCCGATGATTGCCTTTTGGGTGAGCGCCGGAATTGCCGCGGCTTTTGCCGGTGGATTGGCTTTGCTTCCGCTTTTCGATGTTTCGTTTAATATGATTTCGACCTTCGCGTTCCTTCTGGTGATCGGAGTGATTGTGGACGATGCCATCATTGTCGGCGAAGCGATCCATTTCAAAACCGAAGAGGGCGAGAGAGGCCTGAACGCGGCGGTGAACGGGACGCAAATGGTCATTAAGCCTGTCATTTTCGCGGTTCTGACGACCATGATTTTCTTCGCCCCGTGGATGTATTTGTCAGGGGGAACGAGCGAGTTTACCCGCGCAATTTCGCTGGTTGTAATTTTTGCGCTTTTCTTCTCTTTGGTTGAGTCGCTCCTTATTCTTCCGGCGCATTTGGCCCATCTGAAACCCGTCAATCCGCAAAGCCGGATTATGAAAATGCAGGGCAAAATTTCAGACAGCCTCATGACATTTGCGCAGAAGGTCTATCGCCCAACGATTACGGCGGCCTTGCGTCACAGATATTTAACGGCGTCTCTATTCCTCGGTATGATGATATTGACGATTGGCGTTGTGGCCAATGGCTTGGTGAAATCCTCTTTCTTTCCAGAAGGAGAGTCTGATCAGGTCGAAATTTCCGTCGAGCTACCCGAAGGTACGCCATATTCGCGAACGCTTGAAGTCCTTGCGCAGCTTCAGACGGCCGAAGAGACCTTGAAAGAAGAGATCAAGTCCGAAGATGGCGATTTGATTGAGAATTGGTACACGCGGTCTCGCGACAATAACGTCCTTGCCCTCGTCAAACTGGTTCCGCCGGAAACGCGCGCCCTATCGGCAAAGGAAACAGCCGAACGCTTACGCGCGCTCATCGGCGAAATTCCGGACGCAGAAACCATCAACGTGAACTACCAGAGCGGCAATAATGGCCCGCCCATCGAATATGTTCTGAATGCGAAGGAGTTTGATGACTTGGAAGCGGCCGCCGACGATCTGATGACCCGTCTGCGTAGTTATGAGGGCGTGTTCAATGTCGTCAATGATATGGAGAGCGCGACAGAAGAGGTGCAGTTCGATCTGAAACCCGGCGCGGAAAGTCTCGGCGTTACTGCGGCGGATGTCGCCCGTCAGGTCCGGCAGGGATTCTTTGGCGAAGAAGTTCAGCGTTTGCCGCGAGACGGCGAAGATGTGCGGGTTTATGTCCGCTATCCGCGTGTTGACCGTGAATCGCTCGATTTCCTCAAAAGCATTCGCATCCGAACAAATGACGGACGGGAGCTTCCACTAGACGCCGTGGCTGACCTGCGCTTTGAAAAAGGCACCAACCAGATTTTACGTCGCGAACGTCAACGCGCAATTATCGTTTCGGCGGAAGTTGTTTCGGAACGAATTGATGAAATCCGTAAGGAGCTTAATGAAGGTTTTTTTGACGAGTTTGACACACTCCACCCGAATGTCACGCGCGGTAATATCGGGAGAGCGCAAGGCGAAGCGGAGTTCCAGCAAGAGCTCATGATCTTTATGCTCATCGCGATTGGCGTTGCTTATTTCCTCGTTGCGGTATCTTTTAAATCCTACGCGGAACCTATCCTCATCCTGCTGGCCGCGATCCCGTTTTGTTATTGCGGCATGATTATCGGTCATCTGACCATGGGCGCGACAATGTCCCTCCTGTCCCTCCTGGGGATGTTCGCGGCCGCGGGTGTGGCGGTGAACGACAATCTGGTTTTGCTGGATTATGTTCACCGTCTCCGCGAAAAAGGCCTGGACGGGGCGCAGGCTCTCGTTGAAGCGGGCACGCGGCGCTTCCGGCCGATCCTACTGACCTCGCTTACAACCTTTGTCGGCTTGTTGCCGCTGATGATGGAAAAGTCCTTACAGGCGCAGTGGCTCATTCCGATTGGCATTAGCCTCGCCTTTGGCGTTATATTTGCCCTTTTCGTAACGCTGTTCTTTGTCCCGGCGCTGTACGGTATTGGGGCGGATATCCGCCGCTTTTTTGTCTATCTGATAAATGGCAAGGAGTATGAGACGTTCACTAAATCCCTCAAAGAAGCGGATGAGCCCGTTGAACTTCCGCCTGTGGTGGCGGCGGAATAAATTTCAGCCTCCTCGGTCTTTGCGGGGAGGCGCTTTAAAGCTTGAACGCCAAGGAGATCAAATCTTCTTTCAATGCCTCCGGGGACGGACGGGCTAAGACCTTATCCACGTCGTCATGAGTTTTACGCCAGATCGGAACGGCTTGGGTCAATAGATCCAGTCCGTCTTCTGTCAGGGAAAGACGGCGGTTGCGTTTATCCTCGGGGTCTTTTGTGACGACAACCAATCCCCGTTTTTGCAAGGGTTTTAAATTGGCCGTAAGGGTCGTTCTGTCCATGGCAAGAAGATAAGCAACGTCACTAATTCGGGGCGCCCCCGGGCGGTTTAAAGAGACCAATAAAGAGTATTGTCCTTGCTTTAAGTTAAGGGGACGAAGCGCCTCGTCAAAGCGTCTAGCAAGCGCTCGCGCCGCGCGTTGAACATGTAGACACAGACATCGATCGCGCACTTCGTGCGTCACGGAAAGGGGAAGGTCATCTCTCATGATCTCAATATAGGTTGACATCAACCTAATGTCAAAGTAATAGGTGCCTAACCTCACTCATAAGAGGTGTGAATAAGGTGAAAGAGAACGTTGCTCATTGTGAGGAGGCTATAAGTCATGGCCGGACTACAGAAAAAAGTTAGAACCTGCCTCTGGTTTGAAGGGAATGGCCGCGAGGCGGCCGAGTTTTATGTCTCCCTTCTGCCAGATAGTCACATAGATGAGAAATTTACGGCCTATGAGGATGAACCGCTCGTTGTGGAATTCACCCTCGCCGGCGCGCCGATGATGACGCTGGATGGCGGGCCTATGTTTAAACACACTGAGGCGGCCTCAATCAGCGTCCTGACTGAGGACCAGGCAGAGACGGATAAGCTGTGGGAGGCTCTCACCGAAGAGGGTGAGGAGAGTATGTGCGGATGGCTCACCGATCGTTACGGCGTGTCTTGGCAGATTACGCCCAAACGAATGGTCGAGCTCGTAAATCATAACGATCAGGCGGCGGCGACCCGCGCGCGTGAGGCGATGTTTCAAATGAAGAAAATCAATATTGCGGCGTTAGAAGCCGCGTTTCTAGGAGAGTGAAATGACTTATGTAGATGTTATGATTTGTGCCGTGCCAGAAAAGAACAAAGAAGAGTTTATAGAGCATTCCAATAACATTATCGGACTTTTTAAAAAGCACGGCGCTCTCGCCGCTGCCGACTTTTGGCAGGATGATGTCCCCGACGGAAAATTGACGTCTTTACCTATGGCTGTGAAGAAGGAAGAAGGCGAAGTTGTCGTCTATTCCCACATCATCTGGCCGTCCAAAAAGGTTCGGAATGAAGGCATGCCCAAAGCGATGCAAGATATGGAGGCTTCAGAAGAGGCGCACAATATGCCTTTTGACGGAAAGCGGATGATTTTCGGCGGGTTTGATCAGATTGTCGAAGGGTGAGCTTTTGGGCACGTCTTTATTTAAGCCAGAAAAGATATAAATTATGAGTGTTGAGAAAATAGAAATTGAGGCCCTTATTAAAGCGTCTTCCGACAAAGTGTATCAACTTTGGACGGATCCTGATCATATAACAAAGTGGAACTTTGCCTCTGATGACTGGTGCTGCCCCAGAGCAGAAAATGAACTCCGCGTTGGTGGAAAGTATAAATCCCGGATGGAGGCTAAAGATGGTAGTTTTGGTTTCGATTTTGAGGGTGAATATGAAGAGGTAAATCCTTCCGAAAAACTTGTCTATTCCATGCCTGATGGCCGCAAGGTTCAAACCACGTTTGAAGAAGAGGCTGGATCAACCCGTGTAACGACGCAATTCGACCCGGAAGCCCAAAACTCCATCGACATGCAACGAGAGGGTTGGCAGGCGATCTTAGATAATTTCAAGAAATATGCTGAAACACGCTGATTAGCGTTTGTAAGGCGGCTCTAGAGCCGCCTTAAGCTAGTAACTATATTTCAAGGCGACCCCGTATGTGCGGGGTTGGCCGCGGAAAGTGTTATAGCCAATAAAACCGTAGCCGGAGACAGCGTAGTCTGAATTGGACAGGTTACGGCCCCAGACACCGACCTCAATTCCGTTATTCAGCAGTAAGTCGGCAGAGGCGTCTATCGTCTCGTACCCTTCCTGCTTGCGTGTTTCCAAGCCTTCGGCATCCAGAAAGAATTCGCTTTGATATTTCCCGCTGCCGCTGATCCTCGCCGACATGTTATTGCTGAAAGGCCATTGATAGCTGGCGGAAAAGATCGCGGAAAATTCGGACGCGAAAGGCAAAGCTTTGCCGTCGAAAATATCGGCATTTTGTGGAACATTCGGATCTTCATCCTGCTGGATTTCCGTTTGCAGCCAAGTCACGCCACCGTTCAGGTCAAGTCCGTCAATCGGCGTCCAGTGTCCTTCGGCTTCCAAGCCGTATGATGTGGCTTTGTCGAGGTTTGAAAGGGAGTTTGATGTAAAGCTCCCGCCATCATCCAAATCAAACGGTACAAAGATACGGGCCTGCGGGCTGTCGTAGAATTGATAAAACCCGGCGAGGTCGAATGTGAGGCTGCCGCGCGTGAGTTTCGATCCGAGTTCAAAAGCGTTCACGGTCTCCGCGCCGAAAAGGCCTTCATCGAAAAAATGGGTCGCATTGTTAATAACTTCGCCGTTAAAGCCGCCGCTCTTATATCCATTGGCAAAAGAGGCGTAAAGAAGTGTATCGTCTGAAATATGGTAATTCAGACCCAAATTTCCGGACAGGCGTGTGTCTTTGATTTCATTGTCTCCGATAGCGAGGCCCAGCCCGTCCCGATTGTTCAAGCCAAGCGTTCCGTCATCAAAATAATGGCGGCCTTCTCCGCGGCCCTGTATGTTTTCATAAGAAAGCCGTCCGCCTATGACTGCTTCCAGCCGGTCGGTTATATCGAAACTATTATAGGTAAAGAGCGCCGCCGTTTTTCGCGATTGCGTAATCAAAGACTGAAGAGAAAAAGCTGTGCCATCTGAACGAGGTGAGGGACCAACCCGTCCGGGCGCGCCGACGTAAGAGCAAGTGCCGATAAGAGCCACCGGGTCAAGCGGGCCGCAATAAATCAGATATTCCTGATCGAAGTCTTCGGCCTCAAGATAAGCCCCGATCATCCATTCGGCGCGCTCGCCGACCTTGCTCAGACGGAACTCCTGACTGACTTGGGTGAAATCGCGATCATAGCGAAGATTGGAGTTCAGCGTAGAAATGCCAAACGGTGCGGGCGTCCCGTCAAAGTCAAACCCGTAATTCTGTGAATAGCCTGTATAAGCGGTGAGCGAGACAAAATCGAGATTTCCGAAATTCTGACGAAGCTGCGCCGAAGCGCCGTAAAACGCATTGTCGGTGTCTTGTATGCCATCAGGCCCAACTGAAATTTCATGCTTGCTGACGTCCAGGCTGTCATTGAGTGGAGCCGTGTTGATGCCGTTATCTTCGGCGTAATGTACATTCAGCAGAATTTCGGTTTGGTCAGAGGGGGTCAGGAGGCCAATTGCGCGAAGTCCAAACTCATCTTTTTCACCGCCGCCAGCTTCAGGGGCCGTAACATTTGGGTTCGTAACGACATTATCCAGAGCCGCGTCTTGCGACAAATACCGTCCGGATAGGCGCAGAGAGAATATATCGCTGACTGGGAGAGTCGCGCCGGCGTTGAGGTTGATACGTTCAAAATTTCCAAATTCAGAAGAAAGGTAGCCTGAGCTCTCCTGGCCCGGCAGGACAGAGTTGAAGTTGATGGCGCCGCTGGAAGCGTTGCGCCCATAAAGCGAGCCTTGCGGGCCTTTGAGGATTTCAGCGCGCTCTATGTCGAATAAGAGCGGACTGGTCTGAACATTGGTGGCCTGGTAAACGCCGTCGACATAAACGGCCGCGGCGGTTGGCGTGAGAGCTTGATGATCCACCGCGCCAATACCGCGAATTTGAAACGCGACCTGACTGCCATTTGCAACGGCCGCTTGAAGGCCAGGGACTTTTTGCGACAACTCTTCTGCGCCGTTCAGCACGGACAGGTTTTCCCCGTCGATAACGGTCACGCTTAGTCCGAGGTCCTGGACTGATTTTTCAATCTTTGTGGCTGTTACGATGACTTCATCATCCGGCGTCTGAGCGTAGGCAGAAGGGGCCGCCAGCATGAGTGCGGCAAGGGAGAGAGGGGCAGAATAATTATGTTTTTGGAGTTTTGGCATGAGGTCTCACTTTTGGGTCGTCCGGATATCCAACAGCCCGCGGCGTTATAGATGTTGGAAGCCGTAGGGAACCCCAAGAGGGTAAAAATTCCAAAGGAAAAGGCGGTTTCGTGCAAAACCGCCTTTTAAAATCCCAGTTTTGCAACTGTATTTTGTAATGTGCTTTATTGCGCTAAAGTTTCTTCAATATAATCATCGACCAATTGTTCGAGGATATTGAGCGGAACAGCTCCGTTTCTCAGGACAACATCGTGATATTCACGAATATCGAAGTCTTCTCCGAGCGCTTCCTCCGCCCGCGCGCGGAGTTCCTGTATTTTCAGCATCCCGATCTTATAGGCGGTCGCTTGACCTGGCATAACGATGTAGCGTTCAATCGCATTTATCGCGTCACCTTTGGGATTTGGCGTGTTCTCGACGAGCCAGTCAATGGCCTCTTCGCGCGTCCATTGCTTGTCATGTAGTCCTGTATCGACGACCAGGCGGCCAGCGCGCCACAGCTCCATTGCGAGACGTCCAAAGTCGGAATAGGGATCTTCATAATACCCCATTTCCTTTGGCAGATATTCTGAATATAGGCCCCACCCTTCAGAATAAGGCGTATAGCTGCCAAATCTACGGAAATCGGGTATGCCTTCCAATTCCTGGGCGATAGCGATCTGCATGTGGTGCCCCGGAATGCCTTCGTGGTAAGCCAGAGCTTCCATCTGGTAAGTCGGCATATCCTTCATCTCATAAAGATTGGCGTAGTAGTATCCTGGACGGGATCCGTCAGCGGCCGGGCGGGAGTAAAACGCTTTGCCAGCGCTTTGTTCACGGAAAGGTTCAACCGCGCGAACTTCAAGCTCGGCCTCCGGCTTTCGCAAGAAGACGGAATCGAGATCGCCTTCCATGATATCAATCAGCTCAGTCGCTTCTTTCAGATAACGCTCTTTGCCTTCTTCGCCGGAGTAATAAAATTGTTCGTCCGTGCGCATGAATTCAAAAAACTCATTTAACGTTCCGTCGAATTCCACTTCTTCCATGATCGCGCGCATTTCTTCGTGGATGCGGTCGGTCTCGGAGAGGCCAAGGTCATGGATTTCTGTCGGCGTCATATCCGTCGTAGTCATCTGGCTCAGGCGATGGGCGTAATAAGCGCCTCCATCAGGGAGCTTCCAAGCGCCGTCATCTTCAGTGGCCAGGTCTTGCTGACGGAGGAGTTCTGTTTTCAGAGCGGCATAAGCCGGCTGCACATGGTCTTGCAGAGCCGTAATGGCGTCAGAATAAAGTGCTTCACGTTGTTCGTCATCTAGATCGAGCTCATCCGTTTTTTTTTGGAAGTCGGCGAGCATTAAATTGAGCTCTTCTGTATCCTCAAACGGGGCGCCGGACATGATATTGTCGACATCTCGCAAAACATGCGCATAAACAAATTTCGGAGGCAAGATGTCTTTGTCGGCGCTATTTTTGGAATTTTCGACGACTTGCCCAAGCTTGGTTTCAATTCCTCTTAGCCGGGCAATGTAAGCTTCTGCATCTGCGACAGTCTCAATTTTATGCTGGTTGAGCAGGAAGGTCGGGATATTGGCATGGGCGCCGAACATTTGGTTAAACCGATATTGATGATCAAACCATTGCTGCCCCGCTAAAGCGCGTTCAACATTATCGATATAAAGGTCATAAGAAAGCTGATGAGACGGGTCCAGATCGGCGCGGGGGAAGTTTTCTTTCATCTCTTCCATGGCGCGGCGGCGGCGGTCGAGTTCATTCAGATAAAAAGTTTTGGACTCGTCATTCCACTGATCCATCTTTTCTTTGCGGCCAAGTTGGGCGAGCATTTCGGGGCGTTTGCTGAGATAAATTTCGAAATCTTCCGCAAACCAGGCGTCCAGCTGCTCATTAATTTGGGTTTCGGTTTCCACTGTCTCAGCGGCAGGCGGTGTGTTTGTCGCTTCTTTAGGAGTTGTTTCGCTTTGACAGGCGGTCAGTGCCAATAGGCTCGCGCCTAAAATAAAGGTGTGTTTGATAGTCATCGATTGTCCTCTTTCTTATAATTTTTTTTAAGAATCTTTTTTATCTGTGAGCCAATTATCGACATTTTTTTCTAGAATATCTAGGGGCACAGAGCCATTGGCTAGTATAACATCATGAAATTCAGCAAGATTAAAGTCCTCTCCTAACGCGTCTTCTGCGCGCAGTCTCAGCGCCTCAATCTTTAATTTTCCAATCATATAGGTGGTTGCCTGGCCCGGCCAGACGATATAGCGGTCAATTTCTGCGCGAATATCGCCTTCGGGGTTCGGGATATAATCGAGATAATATTGAACGGCTTCTTTGCGGGTCCATTTTTTGGCGTGAATACCCGTATCGACAACTAGACGCGCCGCGCGGAAAATCTCCATAGAAAGCTGTCCGAATTTTGCATAAGGATCAGTGTAAAGGCCAAGTTCGTCCGGCAGGCTTTCGGCGTAAAGACCCCAACCTTCAATATAGGCCGTATGTCCGTTCAATGTTCGAAAGCGCGGAAGATCACTCAATTCTTGTGCTATAGCGATTTGCATATGATGGCCGGGAATACCTTCATGATAAGCCAGAGCCTGCTGCAGATAGGTCGGCTGATCGGCCATATTTTTCAGATTTATGTAATAAGTTCCGGGGCGCGAGCCATCCAATGCCGGGCTGTCATAAAAGGCCCCGAATGCTGTGTCTTCGCGAAAGGGTTCAACCCGTTTGATGACCATACCTGCTTTGGGTTGGGTGATGAAAAGTTGATCTAACCGGCCCTTCATATCCTCAATAATAGCTGCGGCATCAGTCATGTAAGCGGTTCGGCCTTCCTCCGTATTTGGATAAACAAACAGCTCGTCTGTGCGAAGGTATTCGAAAAATTCTTTCAGCGTTCCCTCAAACCCGAGTCGAGCCATTATTGCTTTCATTTCGGTCTGAATACGGCTCACTTCTGCGAGTCCGATTTCGTGTATCTCTTCTGCGGTGAGGTCAGTCGTGGTGTAATGTTTTAGGCGCGCCGCGTAATAGGCGTCTCCGTCTGGGAGTTTCCACGCGCCAACATCTGAACTCGCACTGGCCTCTTGAGCATTGAATAAGCTAATTAAGCGTTCATAGGCCGGCTTGACCGACTCGCCCATCGCCATTTCTGCCTGAGTGTAAAGCTTGTCCTTAGCGCCGTCACTTAGGTCGAGAGCTTCGACTTTTTCCTTAAAGTCAGCATAAAGTGGGCTCGGCGGATCCTCATCAAAGGGATAGCCAGTGATGATATTTTTCGAGGCCGTTCTTACTTTCTCATAAACGAATTTAGGTGGCTCTATTCCATACGCAAACTGGGCTTCGGCGCGGTCAGCCGCTTGGCCGAGATATCTGTCAAACGCATTCAATCGGGCGATATAGGCCTTGGCATCTGCCTCGTTATCAATGGTGTGGAAATTTATCAGGAAGGACGGGAGGTCTGATTGCGGCCCGCTTATATGCTGGAACACATAATCATGTTTGATAAAATCATGTTGCGCCAGCTTGCCTTCGGCGCCGTACTCATAGAGCCGGTAAGACATCCGGGTTTGCGGGTCGAGGCGGTCAATATCGAAATTGCGCCGCATATCTGCGAGCCATGCCTTGCGCAGAGCAGCTTCCTCTTCCAGCGCCATGATAGAAATGTCGTCTAACTTATCCTTGCTTGTTTCCATCCCAAGATAGGTTTGGGTCTGAGGGGAACGGGCCAGTTCGTCCTCGTAGCGGGCCTTGAACCACTCATTCAAAGCCGCGCTTTCTTTGCGCACGAGCGTTTCGCGCGAGGGGCTGTCAGAGCTGGGAAGACAAGCGTTTAAGGACAAGGCGGAGAGGGAGAGCCCAAGAGCAAAGCTAAGGGCCAGAGATAGGCGGCGAAATTTGCGGACGGGGCTGTTCATCTATGAGGGAATATCACACTCTGCCTAGTATGACAGGCTAGTTAATCGAAATTTATAGGGCCCGCTGTGGCTATTCACAGAAATTAAGGTGAGCCTTGCCTCTGAATCTTGTTAAGTCATAAGACTAACAGAGTGATTCGTGATGAAATATCCTGACGTAAAATCTTTCCGTCCGATAAGTCTTCGAGACTCCACCCTATGAGGGGAGGAGCCGAAGGACAGACGGTTGCGCCTGAGCGCAAAGCCGGGCTTGATTGGTTCTGGCTACCTATTGCCGGATTGTCGCTGATTGTCTTGGCGTGTGCTGGCCTCGCGGGGATGAACGCAGCAGCTCTGGGCTGGTTGGGCATCAGTTTCATTATGGGTTTGGCGGTGACATCCGCGATTGCTGTTATTGGCCTGCTGGCCGTGCGGCGTAAATCTGTGCCGGGGGATCGCCGCCAATCTGTCCGTGGAAACATATATTCCCAAGCTTTTTTCGACAGTTCAGAGCCAGCTTTAATTACGCAGAATGGAAAGCCCGTTCATGCCAATCAAGCTTATTTTGACTTTGCGCGCGATTTGCGCGGTCCGCACTCAGAAACCGCCGCCGATAGAGCCGGGCCGCCAGGCATTGACCGAATTTTTTCTTCGACTGGCGATGATATGGCCTCTGCTATTTTTAGGTTGCACCACATTCGTCCGGATAGTTCAGGGGCTGAGGAAATCATCGACTATCTGAGCCCCGAGCTTGGGTTGCGGCGTTATAAATTCGCTGTCCGCCGATTGAGCGAAACGGCAGGACAGCTCGGCGGAGAAAGTTTTCTCTGGCAAATATCCGATGTGACCGAAACTCAACCGGTCGGGGACAGTCTTTTGTCTCATGCGCCGGTCGGTCTGTTCTCCATTCGCGCAGACGGAAATATCATTGCCATGAATAAGGTCTTGTCGCTGTGGTTGGGCGTCGAAGACGATCCGCCGCCGTCTCATATCCGCGAGTTTATCGAAAACCCGGAAAGCCTTTTGCAAAGCACCGCTGTTGCCGGACGAACCGTGCGGACAGATACGCGGCTTATCACCCGGAAAAACATTGTCACGCCGACAATCATGGTGGGAAGTTGGAAGGCGCTGGACGGAGGAAAGCTGATTTGTAATGTGGCGCTATATGGTCACTCCACGCTTGCGCAGCCAAATGTCGAGGATAGGGGGCAGGGAGCCAATAATGACCAAAGTCAGAACCTGACCCACTCCGCCGCTCCCTCAGACAGTAAAGGCGGCTCTGAGCAATCTCTGTCCGGGTTTGCTTCTGCGCCTGTTGGCATGTTGGAGCTTAGCCTGGCTGATCTCTCTACGCCCCTGGCCGAGGCGAAATTGGTGAAAGCCAACCCGGCTTTTGAGCGGATGAGCGAAGGGTCTGACCGGGATGCCGAAACCTTCGGAGAATTATTTGTTCCGAACAGTACAGAGCATCGCATTTTTTTAGAGCTGAGTCCGGACCAAACGGATGCCGACAAGCCCTTTGACGCTGTATTGCTGGGAACTCAGTCTTTGCCAGTCAGCGTCTATATTGTGCCAGATAAACGCCAGACGCCTCGGCACGTTGATCCATCAGCCGACACGTCGTCAAATCAAGAGAAAAGCCGCGCTGTTTGGGTTTTTCTGGTCGATGTCAGCGCCCGAAAGTCGCTTGAAGATCAGTTGGTTCAGAGCCAGAAGATGCAGGCCATTGGCCAGCTTGCCGCTGGTGTTGCGCATGATTTTAATAACCTCCTGACCGCAATTCGGTTGAATACGGACGAGCTACTGCAGCGCCATCCAGTCGGCGACCCGTCTTATCCCGAGCTTCAGAACATTAACTCCACGGGTCTTCGCGCCGGAGCCTTGGTGAAAAAGCTATTGGCCTTTTCGCGTAAGCAAACGCGGCGCATGGAGATGCTGTCGGTCACGGATACCCTGTCGGATATGGTTGTGACGCTGCGCCAGACGCTGGGCGAGAAAGCCAAGCTGGTCATGGTGCATGGCCGAAACCTGCCGCCTGTTATCGCGGATAAGAGCCAGATAGACACAGTGCTGATGAATCTCTGCGTGAATGCGCGGGACGCCATGGCCGAGCAGGGCGGCGGAACGATTACCGTCAAAAGCGCGGAGTTGATTCGTAGCGAGATTAAAGATCCGGTTTTAGCGGGATCACTTCGAGGCCTTCCGGGCGACCATTTTGTAACCATTGAAGTCTCCGATACCGGCACAGGGATGAGCGATGAAGTAAAAGCCAAGATTTTCGAGCCTTTCTTTACAACCAAGGAGCAGGGCAAAGGCACCGGTTTGGGGCTGGCAACCGTATACGGCATTGTTCAGCAGACGGGCGGGCATCTGGACGTTCAGAGTGAGCTCGGTAAAGGCACGACATTCCGAATTACACTGCCTGTTGCGGACCCGTCTAAACTGCCTGCTGATGTGGAGCCGGTAAAGCCTTCCGCGCCTCTTGAGCCGAGAAAGCCTGCAGATTTGGCAGGGCAGGGCACAATCCTATTTGTCGAAGACGAAGCCAGCGTACGGGTTATCGCGGCTAAAACTCTGCGCAAGCGCGGCTATACCGTGATAGAGGCCGAAGACGGAGAGGAAGCTTTAGAGATTTTGGAAGACGGCGACCATACATTCGATATGATGATTTCCGATGTCGTCATGCCGGGCATGGATGGCCCGACCTTGCTAAAAGAAGGACGATCGCTTTTAGGTGACGCTAGAATCGTGTTTATTTCCGGATATGCGGAGGAGCATTTCTCTGATTTACTGTCTGAAGAACCAGACGTTACCTTCCTACCAAAACCGTTTACTTTGGTACAATTGGCCGAAAAAGTGAAATCCGAGATTGGTGAGGCGCAATAAAGTATAGGAAACTCAAAGGCTTAGCATAAAAGTTAATTTGTTCTATTTTTGTTCTTGCGCAATGAGAACAAATATGAAACATAACGACTATACCCATCACGGCAGTCCGAAGCAGCCGTAACTTTATCAGACCCGTCGAAGGGCTCCGACGGATCGCACTGGAGTTTATAACATGGCCAGAAATTCAACCCCTCTCAAAGTCGTCGGTAAAGCAGACGACAAGAATAAATCCGCCGCGCTAGATGCGGCTCTGTCCCAGATTGACCGCGCCTTCGGTAAGGGCTCCGTCATGAAGCTGGGGCAAAAATCCACAATGGATGTCGCGGCGGTTTCTACCGGCTCGCTCGGTCTGGATATTGCGCTTGGTATAGGCGGCTTGCCTAAAGGGCGGGTTATCGAGATTTACGGACCTGAAAGCTCCGGTAAAACAACCCTCTCACTTCATGCTGTTGCGGAAATGCAAAAAGAAGGCGGCGTGGCCGCGTTTATTGATGCGGAACACGCGCTCGATCCGGTTTATGCTGGAAAGCTTGGCGTTGACGTGAATGAGCTTTTGATTGCTCAGCCCGATACAGGTGAACAAGGCCTCGAAATTGCCGATACGCTGGTTCGCTCCGGCGCGATTGATATTCTGGTTGTCGACTCAGTGGCGGCTTTGACCCCGCGCGCTGAACTGGAAGGCGATATGGGCGACTCGCTCCCCGGTCTTCAGGCCCGTTTGATGAGCCAAGCGCTTCGCAAATTGACAGGCTCCATTTCCAAATCCGGCTGTATGGTAATTTTCATCAACCAGATCCGGATGAAGATTGGCGTTATGTATGGCTCTCCTGAGACGACAACAGGCGGGAATGCGCTGAAATTCTATTCCTCCGTCCGTTTGGATATCCGCCGTATTGGCGCGATCAAATATCGTGATGAAGTGATTGGCAACCAAACCCGCGTTAAAATCGTCAAAAACAAAGTGGCCCCGCCCTTCCGTCAGGTTGAATTTGACATCATGTACGGTGAAGGCATTTCGAAAACGGGCGAGCTGATTGACCTCGGCGTAAAAGCCGAAGTCATAGAGAAGTCCGGCTCTTGGTATTCCTACGGCGACGAACGTATCGGGCAGGGACGCGAAAATGTGCGGAAATTCCTCAAGGAGAATCCCGATATTGCCGCCGATATTGAACGCCGTATCCGCACGAATGAAGGCCTTATCGACGAAGAGCTTCTCATGCCGAAAGAAGAGCGCGTCGAGGATGATGGCGAGGCCAGCGCTTCGGCCTAGCCTTCCTCACAATATTTCCTGAATTTAGAACACCCGAAGGCTCTCCCCCTTATACAGAGCCCTCGGTGCGCAGCCTGCCCTCTAAACCACCTTGGCCCTTATTGTGGTTTTGACTGAGGATGTCTCTTTGGTCTGACGGCAGATTTGCATAAAAGAGCGCTTGGCACTGCCAAGCGCTCTTTCTATATGGGCGGGTAGTTCACTTTATAAGATTTAACCCCGGTGGTTTCATGGCCAGTCTGAATGACATTCGATCGCAATTTCTCAATTATTACGGAACGCATGACCATGCGATCTGGCCGTCGGCTCCGCTTGTCCCGGATAACGACCCGACGCTTCTTTTCGTCAATGCGGGCATGGTGCCGTTCAAGGATTATTTTACCGGATCCTTAAAACCAGAAGCGACGCGCGCCACGACCTCGCAGAAATGCGTCCGTGCGGGCGGCAAGCATAACGATCTGGACAATGTCGGATATACAGCGCGGCACCATACGTTTTTTGAAATGCTCGGAAATTTCTCCTTCGGCGACTATTTCAAAGAACAAGCCATTTCTCATGCGTGGAATATGGTCACCAAAGAATTCGGCCTGCCAAAAGAAAAGCTACTCGTCACAGTCTTTCATACGGATGACGAGGCTTATGACCTTTGGAAGAAAATAGCGGGTCTACCCGACGACCGCATTATTCGCATTGCTACCTCTGATAATTTCTGGGCTATGGGCGATACGGGGCCGTGTGGCCCTTGTTCGGAAATCTTCTATGACCATGGGGATCACATCCCGGGTGGCCCTCCCGGAACGCCAGAAGAAGACGGCGACCGTTTTATCGAAATCTGGAATCTCGTCTTCATGCAATATGAACGCTTTGCGGATGGCCGCGAGCAGCCTCTGCCAAAGCCGTCCATCGATACAGGCATGGGCCTGGAGCGGATTACGACCATCCTTCAGGGCGTTCATGATAATTACGATATCGACCTTTTTAAAACACTGATTGGCGCCTCGGTTGAGCTGACAGGTGTGAAGGCCGAAGGCGAGGCAAAGTTTTCGCACCGCGTCATAGCGGATCACTTGCGGTCTTGTTCATTCCTGATGGCGGATGGCGTCTCGCCGTCCAATGAAGGGCGCGGCTATGTCCTTCGCCGGATTATGCGCCGCGCCATGCGCCACGCGCATTTGTTGGGCGCGAAAGACCCTCTGATGCACCGGCTTGTCCCGACACTGGTTCAGGAAATGGGCGGGGCTTATGACGAACTTAACCGGGCAAAAGCCTCCATTACCGCGACATTTGAGCAAGAAGAAGAACGGTTCCGCCGTACGCTAGGCCGGGGGACAGCGCTTTTGGAAGGCGCGATTTCCGACCTTTCAAAAGGCGGCAAGCTGGACGGCGAAACAGCGTTCAAGCTTTATGATACTTACGGCTTCCCGATTGACCTGACGCAAGACGCGCTACGTGCCAAAGGCCTGGGTATTGATCTGGAAGGATTTGACGCGGCTATGGAGCGTCAGAAAACACAATCCCGCGAAGGCGGCTTTGCGTCCGGTGATCAAGCCACGGATGACGTTTGGAATAAGGCGAAAGACGAGGCTGGCGATAGCGTGTTTACGGGCTATGAATTCCTGACCACTGAACAGGACATAAAGGTTCTGGTTCAGGACGGCGTTAGAGTCGAAAGCGCCCAATCTGGACCCGTCATGTTCCTGACATCTGAGACACCCTTTTATGCTGAAAGCGGCGGTCAAGCCGGGGATAAAGGCGTCGCGACGTTCGAGAACGGCGCCGAAATCAAGATTAAAGACGTTCAGAAAAAGGCGGGCGGTCTTCACGTTCATATTGGCGATCTTGAGGGCTCGGTTGACATCGGGGACAGCGCTAAAATATCTGTAGATTCCAGAAATCGCGAAACGACCAAGCACAACCACTCCGCTACCCACCTATTGCACGAGGCCCTGCGCCGAGTGCTCGGCGAACACGTGGCCCAAAAGGGCCAAATGGTGGATGGGGAACGTATCCGGTTCGATATCTCCCACGGCCAAGCCATCACGCGCGAAGAACTTGCGAAGGTCGAGGATCAGGTGAATGAAATTATTCAGCAAAACTCGCCTGCGATTACGCAGCTAATGAGCCCAGACGACGCCATCAAAGCGGGTGCTTTAGCTCTCTTCGGCGAAAAATATGGTGATGAAGTTCGGGTTTTAAGCCTCGGAGAGGATCCCGAAGGGGGCGCTAAAGCCTATTCCGTAGAGCTCTGCGGCGGCACCCATGTGGCGCGAACAGGCGATATTTCCCTGTTTAAAATCGTCAATGAAGGCGCGGTTGCGGCAGGCATCCGCCGGGTGGAAGCCGTGACAGGCGAAGTGGCGCGCCGCTATTTAGAAGACCAGGCCGGCCTGACCCGCAAGGCGGCGGATATTTTAAAAACACGGCCTGAAGACGTGCCGGAGAGAATTGAGACGCTTCTGGCTGATCGTAAACGTCTTGAGGGCGAACTGGCTGAGGCGAAAAAACAAATCGCGCTCGGCGGCGGCGGAGGCGCGGCAAGCGCCGAAGAGATAAACGGCGTCAAAGTCATGGCAAAGGTGTTGGACGGCGTGTCCGGTAAAGACCTTCGCTCCATGATGAATGAGCAGCTCGACGCGCTCGGTTCGGGCATTGTCGCCTTTGTCGCAAAGGACGCAGGCAAAGTCGCGGTCGGCGTGGCCGTCAGCGATGATCTGGTCGGAAAATATTCGGCGTCCGACTTGGTCAACGTCGGCGCGCCTCTGGTGGATGGCCGCGGCGGCGGCAAGCCCGGCATGGCGCAGGCGGGCGGCTCTAAACCCGAAGGCGCCGATGACGCGCTGGCCGCGATAAAGACGGCGATCTAATCATGCCTGACGCGCTGTATATAACGCCGCGTCTGTCTATCCCAATGAGTGAGATAGAGCTGACCGCGATCCGTGCCTCCGGGCCGGGCGGTCAGCACGTGAATAAAACGTCTTCTGCTATCCAGCTGCGCTTTTATATCCCGGCTTCGGACTCGTTGGACAAAGCTCAGAAATCGCGTTTATTTGCCTATTCGGACAATCACATTTCCGAAAACGGCGTGGTGATTATCAAGGCTCAAAACCACCGCTCACAGGCGCGAAATCAGGACGAGGCGCTCAAGCGGTTCAAGGATTTACTTAAATCTGCTTTTAAAAAAGAGAAAAAACGCAAGCCAACGCGTCCGACGCGGGGATCTGTCAGGCGGCGTCTTAAAGCCAAGAAAATACGTGGCGAGAAGAAAGCTTTAAGAGGGAAAGTCAGCCGCGATGCGAAGTGGTGAATTATCCTTCTGAGAACCCTTTCAGAACGCCGGCGGCATTATCCCCGATTTCCGGCACGCCGTAACCGCCTTCCATAATGAAGCTAGTGGGCAGGCCGAGCTTGGCGATATCCGCGCCATAGGCCGGATAGTCTTCAACTTTCAATTTGAAGCTGCTGATCGGGTCGCGCTCGAAAGTGTCGACACCAAGAGAGACAACGAGGGCGTCTGGTTTGAAGTTTCGGATTTTTGCAATTGCATCCAATAGGGCGTTCCGCCAGGCTGGATAATGCGTGCCTGCGGGCAGGGGGTAGTTCAGAGTATAGCCGTCCCCTTTGCCCGCGCCTTTTTCATCTTTATGTCCCCAGAAATAGGGGAAGTGGTGATCGGGCTCCCCGTGAAGAGAAGCAAAGAGGACATCATCGCGAGCATAGAAAATATCCTGCGTTCCGTTCCCGTGATGAGAATCCACGTCCAAAATAGCAACGCGGTCCATGCCCTTATTCAAAAGCGCCTGAGCCGCGATGGCCGCATTGTTGAGGATGCAATAGCCCGACATATAATCCGCCCCCGCATGATGGCCCGGCGGACGGATAAGGGCAAAAGCCGATTCGCCTTTTGCAACCGACTCAACGGTTCCCAGAGCGCAAGCGGCGGTGGAGGCGAGGGCCGTCCAGCTCGTTTCTGTAATCATCGTGTCGGCGGAGCTGCAGAAATACCCGGCCGCGCCGTCAATCTCGATAGGCGGCTTGGCCCGCCGGGGATTGTAAGGAAAGCTCATAGGCAGGACGTCTCCGGCATAACCGGCGTCTTTCCACCTGGCCCAAGCGGTTTGCACAAAGTGGATGTAATCCGGTGTATGCACGCCATCTAAACAGGTGATATCAAAGGCCGGAGGCTCGGTGAAATCAGTAAATCCCGCGCGCTTCATCCCGGCCATCAGCAGGTCCATCCGATGCGGCCCTTCATGAGGCGTCACCATCTTTCCTCGGTGCACCTCTGCCTTAGGGTGATGAGCCAAATGGTCGTCAGTATAGTAGATTTTCATAGTCGCTGCTGTGCCGATAGTGTATTACAGCCTATAATGCCTACATATTGCGCTTGAAGTCGCAAGGCTAATCGGCTAATTGCGCGTTCAAATCAGCGGCTCACATAGGTGAGGCCGCTTTGTTATTGGTTTAATGGAGGCCCTGATGGCTGTCCCTAAGAGTAAAATTTCAAATTCCCGTCGTGGCATGCGCCGCGCTCATGATGCTTTGACAGCTGTAAACTATGTCGAAGACAAAGACAGCGGCGAGCTTCGCCGTCAGCACCATATCGATCTGAAATCCGGTATGTATAAGGGTCGTCAGGTCCTGACCCCAAAAGACTAAGTCTTTCTGATTAATTATAAGCTGCCGGGAGATACCCATGGTCGAGATCGAAACAGTTTTCGCCAGGGAAATCCTGGATAGTCGTGGCAATCCCACATTAGAAGTCGACGTTACATTAAGTGACGGCGCTTTTGGCCGCGCGGCTGTTCCTAGCGGCGCATCCACCGGAGCCCATGAAGCGGTCGAGCTTCGCGACGGCGACAAGAAGCGCTATGGCGGCAAAGGCGTTCAAAAAGCCGTCGAAAACGTAAATACCGAAATTGCGGATACGCTTTTTGCTCTTGAGGCCGAAAATCAGCGCGGCATTGATCAGATTTTGATTGAACTGGACGGAACGGATAACAAAGCCCGTCTCGGCGCCAATGCAACATTGGGCGTCTCTCTTGCCGTTGCAAAAGCGGCCGCTAATTCTCAGCAAACACCTCTGTACCGATATGTTGGCGGCGCGAATGCCCGGGTTTTGCCTGTTCCGATGATGAATATCATCAATGGCGGCGAGCACGCTGATAACCCTATTGATGTTCAGGAATTTATGGTCATGCCCGTTGGCGCGTCTAGCTTTCCAGAAGCTCTGAGAACTGGCGCGGAAATATTCCATAGCCTGAAATCCAAATTGAAGGCTGACGGTCATAACACTAATGTGGGTGATGAAGGCGGATTTGCGCCAAACCTCGGCTCCACACGTTCCGCCCTCGACTATATCATGTCTGCCGTAGAAGACGCTGGGTTCAAACCGGGCGATGATGTTATGTTGGCGTTGGACGTCGCTTCAACCGAGTTTTACGAAGGCAATAAGTATAATCTGAAAGGAGAGGGCGCGACCCTATCGTCCGCAGATTTTGTGGATTATCTTGCCAAATTGACCGAAGAATACCCTATTATATCCATCGAAGACGGCATGGCCGAAGATGATTGGGAGGGTTGGGTCAATCTGAACGAACGCATCGGAAAGAAGGTTCAGTTGGTAGGCGATGATTTGTTCGTGACCAACCCTAAGCGCCTTCGCACCGGCATCGAAATGGACGCAGCCAATTCTATTCTGATCAAAGTCAACCAAATCGGAACGCTCTCTGAAACTCTTGACGCTGTAGATATGGCGCACCGCGCCGGCTACACGGCTGTGATGAGCCATCGTTCAGGCGAAACGTCTGACACGACGATTGCGGACCTGGCGGTTGCAACAAATTGCGGCCAAATCAAAACAGGTTCTTTGGCGCGTTCTGACCGTCTCGCGAAATATAATCAGCTTTTGCGGATTAATGAAGGCTTGGGCGAAATAGCGGAATATGCAGGACGTTCTATCCTCAAGCTATAGATACGCTTTTTAAACTGCTTATAAGTCTCTGATTCTTTAAGAGTCTTAAGGCTGTCTTAACCCTGATCCGTAATATCGGGGTATGCGTTACGTCCCGCCCATTTCACCCGAAGCGAGCCCGGGCTTCGCCCCTTTTGCGGCTCTTCAGGGGTTTACCCGTGGGGTGCGCTGGCCCGTTATGGCGATTATGATCCTCTATGCCTATTTGGCGTTTCATGCTTTCTCTGGCTCGCAGGGCTTGATGAATTGGATGAATAATGAAGACGAGGCTGTAACCCTTCGATCTCGTCTGGAAAATATTGAAGCAAAGCGTGTTGGACTCGAGACACGTGTGAACGCCCTTGATGTGTCTCATCTGGATGTTGACGCGTTAAATGCGCTTTCTCGCGAAAAATTATATTATTCGCATCCGAAGGATATTACGATTTGGCTTGACCCAAAGGGTTGATTTTGGTGTTTATATATCAAGTCAAGCGGCCTAAGCCGTGTTTTAGTTCGTATCCAAACTATCGAGATTTCTATGGCGACCAAATCAGGTAAACCTGCTCCCAAAAAGTCAGCGTCAAAAAAGCCTGCTTCTAAGAAGCCCTCAGCAAAGACGGTAGAACACAAGACAAATGCGGAAGAGCTTTTAGGCTATTACCGCGAGATGCTGTTAATCCGGCGTTTCGAAGAGAAAGCTGGGCAGCTTTATGGCATGGGCCAGATTGCCGGTTTCTGTCATCTTTATATCGGGCAGGAAGCTGTGGTTATAGGTTGCCAAGCGGCGATGGAAGATGGCGATCAGATGATCACTGGCTACCGTGACCATGGTCATATGCTTGCTTGCGGCATGGAAAGCAGAGGCGTCATGGCCGAGCTGACAGGCCGCGAAGGCGGCTACTCGCGCGGCAAGGGCGGCTCAATGCACATGTTCTCAACGGATAAGAAATTTTACGGGGGTCACGGCATTGTTGGGGCGCAGGTTCCGATTGGGGCAGGAATTGGCTTTGCCAACAAATATCTGAACAACGGGGCCGTCAGCCTCGCTTTCTTCGGCGACGGTGCGTCCAATCAAGGGCAGGTTTACGAAACCTTCAACATGGCCAAGCTCTGGGATTTGCCGGTCGTTTTTGTGATTGAAAATAATCAATACGCCATGGGAACTTCCGTTGAGCGCTCGTCTGCAGAAACCGAACTCTATAAGCGCGGCAGTAGTTTCGAGATAGACGGCATTCAGGTTGACGGTATGAATATCCTCGAGGTGCGCGACGCCGCCGCGAAAGCCATCAAACATGCGAGGTCCGGCAAGGGGCCAATGATTCTAGAGATGAAGACTTACCGATATCGCGGTCATTCCATGTCTGACCCGGCGAAATACCGCTCTCGCGATGAGGTGACCAAGACACGGACAGAACGCGACCCTATTGACGCCGTGCGCAAGCAATTGCTTGACAAAAAATGGGCGGATGAAGACGAGCTCAAGGCGATCGATAAGGAAATCAAAGCCATCGTCGCGGACGCCGCAGAATTTGCCCAAAACTCCCCAGAGCCTGACCCGTCAGAGCTTTGGACTGATGTTCTGCTCGAAGCTTAGTGAGTGCCTAATGCGTTTGCTTAAAAGGGAGCCGGCCTAATGTCTTTAATTGATTATATTGTCCTGACGGTCGCGGTCTATTTTATCATGATCGCCGTTCAAGTCGCGGCGGCTTGGCGGACGCAGTCTTTATCTACTCTGGCCGGACCCCGTGATAATATAGATGATAAAGGCGTCTTTATAGGACGTTGCCGCCGCGCCAATCATAATATGGTTGAGGGCATGCTCTTGTTCTTTCCTCTCGCTTTTGTAGCTTTACATACCAATCCGACCGGCACATTAGCCGTGACCGGAGCGGCCGTATTTGTTTTTGCGCGTATTGTTTATGCGTTTATGTATTGGTTCGGCGTGCCGTGGTTGCGCACTCTGACCTGGGCTGTGTCTCTATTGGGGCTCATCCTGATTTTTCTTCAAGTTTTACCCGTTTAGAGGCCCCGACCTATGGCAATCGATATTAAAATGCCGGCGCTTTCTCCGACTATGGAGGAGGGTACGCTGTCAAAATGGCTCGTCAAAGAAGGCGATAGCGTCACGTCGGGCGATATTCTGGCCGAGATCGAAACCGACAAAGCGACGATGGAAGTCGAGTCGATTGATGAAGGCACTGTCGGAAAAATCGTCATTGCCGCCGGAACAGACGGCGTGAAAGTCGGCGAAGTGATTTTGCAGCTCTTGGAAGAGGGCGACAGCAAAGAGGATTTGTCTGACCCGTCCGCCTCAAAAGATGAGGGCGATAAAGACGACGACAAAGACACGGCTGACAAGGAGGACGATAAAGCGTCTTCCAAAAACGTTGAGCGCGAAGGCGAGGAAGCCGCGCCCGAAGATAAGCCAGGTAAACCCAAACTGGCCGAAATTATTCAGAAAGACCCCGACGTTCCGTCCAATATTAAAATGGTCGAAACGACGGTTCGTGACGCGCTTCGCGACGCGATGGCCGAGGAAATGCGGCGCGATGAAAAGGTTTTCGTCATGGGCGAGGAGGTCGCGGAATATCAGGGCGCTTATAAAGTAACGCGTGAGCTTTTGCAGGAATTTTCTGCACGCCGCGTGGTTGATACACCGATTACAGAATATGGTTTTGCCGGTATCGGTGTCGGCGCGGCGATGGGCGGTCTCAAGCCGATAGTCGAATTCATGACGTTTAACTTTGCCATGCAAGCCATTGATCATATTATCAATTCTGCGGCGAAAACACTTTATATGTCCGGCGGACAGATGCGTTGCCCAATTGTTTTCCGCGGCCCGAACGGCGCGGCGTCCCGCGTCGGCGCGCAGCATTCCCAGGATTATTCCAGCTGGTACGCGCATGTGCCGGGGCTGAAAGTCATTGCGCCTTATGACTCCGCGGATGCCAAAGGCCTCTTGAAAGCCGCCATTCGCGATCCGAACCCGGTCGTCTTTCTGGAACACGAACTCATGTATGGCGAGACATTCGACGTGCCGGATATGGATGATTTCCTTATCCCGATTGGCAAAGCGAAAATCCGCCGTGAAGGCGCGGATGTGACACTCGTTTCTCACTCCCGTATGGTTGGACGCTGCCTCGAAGCCGCCGAGAAACTGGCTGAGGAAGGTATCGACGCTGAGGTCATTGACCTGCGAACGCTTCGTCCTCTGGACACGGCGACCGTGATTAAGAGTGTCAAGAAAACCAACCGTTTGGTCTGCGCCGAAGAAGGCTGGGGCCAGCACGGCGTCGGCGCGGAAATTGCCGCTGTCGTCGTGAACGAAGCTTTTGATTACCTCGACGCGCCGCCCGCACGTGTGCATCAGGCAGATGTGCCGCTGCCATATGCGGCAAACCTCGAAGCACTGAGCTTGCCGGGAACCGAGGATGTCGTGAAAGCGGCGAAGAAGGTTTGTTACGTTGACTAACGCTCAACACTGTTTTGTATAATATTAGAATTTTAAAGTCAGAGCTTCTGACTCTTGGAGAGATAAATGCCTGTTGAAATTCTCATGCCCGCTTTGTCCCCCACAATGGAAGAGGGGACTTTGTCTAAATGGTTGATGAAAGAAGGTGATACGGTATCGTCCGGAGACCTTTTGGCGGAAATCGAAACCGACAAGGCGACGATGGAGGTTGAAGCCGTCGAAGAAGGGACGCTCGCGAAAATCCTGGTGGAAGCCGGAACGGATGGCGTGAAAGTCAATTCGCCTATCGCGCTGCTGCTCGAAGAGGACGAGGATGAAAGCGCTCTGGACGGATATGAGCCGACAGGGGCGGACGTGTCCAAACCGAGCGATAAGGAAGAGCAAAAAGCTGAACCTAAAAGCGAGCCGGTTCCCGACAAACCCAAAGAAGAAACCGGTAAAGCGGACGATGCGCCGTCTACGCGATACGACAAAAAACCTGACGACGGGCCTGCCCCGAAAACGGGGTCGAATAAAGACGGCGATCGGTTGAGAGCCTCGCCTTTGGCGAAGCGTCTTGCGAAAGAAGCCGGGATTGATTTGTCGTCAGTTGAAGGCTCCGGCCCTAAAGGCCGCATTATCAAGGTCGATATTGAAAATTATGAAGCGCCGAAAGAGGCAGAGAAAAAGCCCGAAGCGCCCAAGGATACGAAAGATGAGTCCAAAGAAGTCGGTGCGGTTCGCAGCGGCGGCGCGGAGTATTTGTCCAAAATGGGCATTGAGGCCGGAACCTACGATCTTGAACCTCTGAACGGGATGACGAAAACCATTGCAAGACGCTTGTCAGATTCGAACAATAATGTGCCGGACTTCCCGCTGCAGATTGATTGCGAAATCGATGAGCTACTAAAGCTGCGCAAAGAGTTAAACGCGCAGGCCCCGGAAGGCGTAAAAGTGAGCGTCAATGATATGCTTATTCGCGCCTGCGCCTTGTCTCTGAAATTCGTGCCGGAAGCTAATGCGAGCTATACGCCGGACGGAATCGCTTATCACAAACACGCCGATGTGGCCGTAGCGGTTGCCATTGATGGCGGCTTGATTACCCCGATTGTACGCGAAGCTGAAAATAAAGGCCTATCCACAATATCGACTGAAATGGTGGATCTGGCTGGGCGCGCCCGCGATATGAAACTCAAGCCAAATGAGTATCAGGGCGGTACGTTCTCTATTTCAAACCTTGGCATGATGGGCATTAAATCTTTCGGCTCCATCATTAACGAGCCGCACGGCATGATCCTTTCGGTTGGGGCAGGCGGACCGCGCCCTGTTGTCAAGAACGGGGAGATTAAAGTGGCAACCGTCATGACTGTAACGCTCACCTGTGATCACCGGGTTGTTGACGGGGCGATGGGCGCGAAATGGCTCCAACACTTCAAACGCTATGTCGAGCAACCGATTACAATGATGTTGTAATAACTGAGCAAAGTTTCTCCCTACAGGGGAGGAGCATTGCCCTTCGGCCGCCCCGCGTTATACTTAATGAAAACTTAAGTTCGCGGAACGAATTATGCTTTGGAAATCATTACTTACTGGAACCCTCCTTGCAGGACTTGCCGGAGCAGTCGTTTATTTTGGGACGGGCGGAGAAATTGCCACGGCCGGGGTGAAAGCCGACTTCCAACAAGCCGTTTCGAATACAAAGGAAGCCACAAAATCTGTTGCGGATGATGTCAGCGAGTCGGCCTCCGATACGATAGAAAAAATGGCGAGCGCCTCTGACTCGCTCGAAGCGAAAGTGAAAGAGAGTTTGTCTGATGAAGAGAAGGCTGAGCCGCCAAAATCGCATAATTCGAAGGCCGAAGATACAAACAAATCTGAAAAAAAATGGTTGGACCGCTATCTGAAAAAGAAAGACAACGCTGATAATTCGGATAAAAATAGAACAGAGCAGGCCCCCGTCAATGTAGACGATATGGACGCGTCTGACGTGGACGGAGCTGTTCGAAATATTCTGAAAAAAGAGCGCGAAACCCCGATCGAGCAAGAAACCTCTGAGGGGCAGGAAACAGAGTCGGACGACGATATTCAGCGAACAGAAAGCCCTGACAGTGCAGCGCAGAAAACAGCTATGTCACTTGACATGAATTCCTCAGAAGAAGTCAGAGCGGTGTATGGAACGGCGCTCGCCGAGGCAAAAGACATCAGTATCGTGGAGTTACGTGACCGCGCTTATCTAAGCCTGATTGACTACACGATCCGCAAAAAGGACTTTAAGCGGTCCAAAGCCGTTATCACCGAGATTAGCCAGCCCGAGTTACGCGATACCGCGCGGAGCAATATCGCAGTCGGCCTTGCCCGACTTGGAAAACGCGACGCGGCATTTGCCACTTTGGAAGATGTCGAGACGCAGGCGCTCGCCGATGTGCTTCGCCTTCAAGTGATAGAGGCCATGACGGCCCCCTCCCAGAATCAGGCGAATTCCGCCATTCCAACAAATTAGATATTCCTAATTATGGGTTCTAATGCGCCCAAAAATCTGTCATAGACTTGCGAGAATTAATTCCCGCAATAAGGCCCAAAATTATGGCTGAGACAGCTTTTGACGTTATCGTAATCGGATCCGGACCGGGGGGCTATGTGACCGCCATTCGGGCGTCTCAACTCGGGTTCAAAACGGCGATTGTTGAAAAGGATGATTTGGGCGGGGTTTGCCTGAATTGGGGCTGTATTCCGACCAAAGCGCTTCTGCGATCCGCCGAAGTTTATCACAATATGCAACATGCGGATGAGTATGGCCTTTCCGCCGAGCCGAGCTTTGACCTTGAAAAAATCGTCAAGCGATCCCGCAAAATCGCCGGGCAGCTTTCCGGCGGTATTAAACATCTTATGAAGAAAAACAAAATCACCGTCATCAACGGCTTTGCCAAATTGAAAAAAGGCAAAGACGCCCCGACGGTTGTCGTGGACGGAACAGATTATACGGCCAAACACGTCATCTTGGGAACCGGGGCGCGCGCTCGTCATATCCCTCAGGCAGGTCTGGAGCCGGACGGAAAATATATCTGGACGGCCCGCGAAGCGATGGTGCCGGACAGCATTCCGAAAAAGCTTCTTGTTGTGGGCTCGGGCGCGATTGGCATGGAATTCGCCTCCTTTTTTGACGCTTTTGGCGCCGATGTGACGGTCGTTGAAATGGTGGATCGCATCCTGCCGGCGGAAGATGAAGAGATTTCCAAAATGGCCCGCAAGGCGTTTGAAAAGCGCGGCGTGACAATCAAGACTGAGACGCAGGCTTCTGTAAAGACAGGCAGAAATGGCGTCACAGCGACATTGACCAAAGGCGGCACATCCGAAGAGGTCGAGTTTGACCGCGTCGTTCTGGCTATCGGCATTGTCGGCAATACCGAAGATATGGGCCTCGAAGAGCTGGGCGTTAAAATTGAGAAAACCCATATCGAGGTGGACGAATATTCCTTTACAGGCGTGAAGGGTCTTTATGCGATTGGTGATGTAACCACGCCGCCTTGGCTTGCGCACAAGGCTTCGCATGAAGGCATTATCTGTATTGAGAAAATTGCGGGGGAAAATCCGCACCCACTCGATGCCAATGCAATTCCTGGATGTACATATTGCCATCCGCAAATTGCGTCTGTCGGACACACCGAAGCCCAAGCGAAAGCGGCGGGCTATGACGTAAAAGTCGGACGGTTCCCTTTCATCGGGAACGGCAAGGCGATTGCTTTGGGAGAGCCGGAAGGTCTTGTGAAAACTGTCTTTGACGCTAAGACCGGAGAATTACTCGGCGCGCATATGATCGGCGCGGAAGTGACCGAGCTTATTCAAGGCTATACGATTGCGCAAAAGCTAGAGACGACAGAGCACGAGTTAATGGAAACTGTGTTCCCGCATCCGACCTTGTCAGAGATGATGCACGAGGCCGTCCTCGATGCCTATGACCGGACAATTCACTACTAGGGCTTAGTCCAGTAAGAGTTTGCGACCCTCAATATCTGAGGGCTTTCGTCCGAACCGCAAATATTTAGCAAATCGCTTTTTAGTCTTAAGAGCTGGCTTTTCGATAATATGCCATGACGCGTATGCAATAGCATATGAGAGAGGCGCGATAAGGACGAAAAGCGCGATTGGGCTTAGTTGCGGCCACCAGTAAAAGGCGAGCTGGAGCAGGCCCCAATGATAAATATATATTCCGTAGGAAACATCTGAGAGTTTTTGCAAGGGCTCGAAACGGGGCGCTTTCACGAAGGCGACAAGCATAAGGCCATAAGCGAGCATCAAGTTTACGGCAATTTCCATCGCGTTAATCTGGCTGCATAATACCGCCAATAGGACCATGCACACTAGGCCCAAGACATGGAAGTTTAGGTGTTCCCGATAGGCGAAAATTGTTGCGCCCAATCCATAAGCTATAGCGAACCGCAATGCATTTTGCGCCGTTGCGGGAAGGTGCTCGTAAAGCCCGGTCTCTTTGGCGATTAACCACGCCAAACTAGGCAAAATAAACTGCGCCAAAATCATCCATTTGCGCCGCATCAGCCCCAAAGAGAAAATTAAGGCCGTCATTAGGTAAGCCAAGAGTTCATAGCGAAGCGTCCAGAGCGGCGCCGCGGCAAGCTGTTCATGATTCGTCAAAAACGCGCTCGGCAAGACCATATCCGAATTGATAAAGGTCAAAACGAGAAAGGGTTGTTTCCAGACATCCGGATGGGTGAGGTAATCCCATAGGGGAAGCGTGGTGGCGAGCGGCCCGATTAAAAGCAGCACAAAAGCCACATGAATAATTAGGGCCGGGTATATTCGAAGTATGCGGGCAGACCCATATTCGGGTAAATCCTTACGATAAGTCATGCTTTTGGTGACCAGGAAACCTGAGGTAATAAAGAATAAATTCACCGCCAGATAGCTTAAGCCATATCCGAAAAACACATACGCTCCGGCGGAAATGTCACGAAAACCGACAATCATGGCGTGTTCTGTCACGACCAAAAGTGCCATCAGAATACGCAAAGGGGTGAAAAAATTGTCGTGGCCATCCCGGATTCGGACAGGCGCCTTTAATCGCTGGAACAGCGATAAATGTAAATCAGCAGTGTCTTTTGTCTCGGACAAAATTCATTACCCTCATTAAAGCCAGTGTTTCTAGCGGTATCCCGTTAATATAAGCAAAAAATGCGCCAACTAACTTCATTTGCAGATTTGCGGCCACTGCCTTGCAGTGAAAGCCTGAAATTACGCTTGCCCCAAGCGGTTAAAACCCCCATTTAACGGCCATGGCTACGCTAATTGATACCGCGCAGAATATTCGCCCCAAGCCCGCTTTAAGGCATCCGGAGAAGGCCAACCGGCCGGACACGGAAGTGCTCCGCAAACCGTCTTGGATCCGGGTAAAAGCCCCGACATCCAAGGGCTATGCCGAAACGCGCAAGATCGTAAAAGACAAAGGTCTTGTAACTGTTTGCGAAGAAGCTGGCTGTCCGAATATTGGCGAATGCTGGGAAAAATCCCATGCGACCTTTATGATTCTTGGCGAGATTTGCACACGGGCCTGCGCTTTTTGCAATGTCGCCACCGGCCTTCCTCAAAGCGTTGACGCTTACGAGCCTAAAAAGATTGCGGAAGCGGTTGAAGAAATGGGGCTCAAACATGTCGTGATTACGTCTGTTGACCGCGATGACTTATCAGACGGCGGCGCGCAGCACTTTGTAGATGTGATTGAAGCCATCCGCGCTCGATCGCCCAAAACCACAATTGAAATCCTGACGCCTGACTTCCTTCGTAAAGAGGGCGCGGCCGAAACCGTCATTGATGCACGCCCCGATGTGTTCAATCACAACCTTGAAACCGTGCCGCGCCTTTATTTGTCTATTCGTCCCGGCGCCCGTTATTTCCACTCTCTTCGCCTGCTGGAGCGCGTCAAAGAACGTGACCCGTCTCAATTTACTAAATCGGGTCTGATGGTTGGGTTAGGCGAAACCAAAGAAGAAGTGATGCAGGTCATGGATGATATGCGCTCTGCGGGAATCGACTTCTTGACGATTGGTCAATATTTACAGCCGACCCGTAAACATGCCGCCGTAAAACGTTTTGTAACCCCTGAAGAGTTCAAAGCGTATGAGACAATAGCACGGGCCAAAGGCTTCCTAGTCGTCTCCTCAAGTCCTCTGACCCGTTCCAGCTATCACGCCGATAGCGATTTCGCGAAACTTCAAGCTGCCAGACGGGCTCAGCACGCCTAATGCCGTCCGCTAGTTTTACGAAACGCATCAATCATAGTGCGGATGAGCTGTTGGACATGGTTGCAAATGTCGAAGAATACCCGACTTTTATTGATCTGATTTCAAGTTTGCGGATTACCAAACAAGTCAGCGAGACTGATTTCGAAGCAGAAGCGGTCGCGGCCTATAAGTCTATTCGTCAAAGCTTTAAGTCACTTGTACAAGTTGATCGAGATAAGAAACTAATTCGCGTCACCAAAGCTGAAAAGGGCGGGGCTGTCAAAAACCTTGAAAACCGATGGGTGTTTCACGAGCTGCCCGACGGCACAACTCTCGTGGATTTTTATGTCGATGTGACGTTAAAAGCGTTTCCGTTGAATCTTTTGATTAAAGATAAATTTGAAAAAGCTAGCCGACATATCATGAATGTGTTTGAAACTAGGGCCGCGCAAGTTTGCGATCCTGTCAAAGCTGATCCGGCCCTCAATCTGGCGAAACAAAAAGAGTTATTGGGCCTGGCTTAGGGCCGCTTTCAAGGCTTTTAAGGCTTCGTAACACGTCACGTCTCTGACTTTATTTCGTCCAATATCTCCAAAGTTGAATAGTGCAGCCTTAGCGGGCTGACTTTTCTGGGCTAGTCCAATCCAGACCGTTCCGATGGGTTTCTCTTCTGAGCCCCCACCAGGCCCGGCAATGCCGGTGACAGAAATCGCGAGGTCGGTTTCGAGTGCGGTAAGAACGCCCTGCGCCATAGCTTCAGCGACTTCTTCGCTCACCGCGCCATGTGTCTCTATAATTGCCTCTGGAACATCCAATTGGTTGGCTTTCACTGCGTTGTCATAGGCAATTATGCCGCCCTTGAAAGGCGCTGAGGACCCTGGGATCGAGGTAATGGCGGCTCCTATAAGGCCGCCTGTGCAGCTTTCTGCTGTGGCTATGGTCAGGTCTCGCTCGGTTGCGAGAGACACGACATCGCTAGCTAAGGAAAAAATATCTTTAAGGCTAATGCGGGTCATAATGGGAGCTTTACGGTGGCGACAGCCTGAGCTGCCAAACCTTCTCCCCGTCCAGCAAAGCCAAGTTTTTCTGTGGTTGTGGCTTTGACGCTTACGCGGGTCAGGGGGAGCTGGCAAAGCTCCGCAATGCGCTCTCGCATCTTTTCGCGATGGGGTTTGATTTTTGGCTTTTCACAAATCAGTGTCACATCAACGTGCTGGAGGACGCCGCCCCGTTCCGCCATTTTTTCCAAGGCAAAAAGCAAGAATTTATCAGAGGCCGCGCCTTTCCACTTAGGATCGGAAGGCGGGAAATGATCGCCAATATCCCCATAGGCCAACGCGCCGAGCAAGGCGTCTGTCAGGGCGTGAAGTCCCGCATCTGCGTCCGAATGCCCTTTCAGAGTAAACCCGCAGTCTATCGAGACCCCGCATAGCCAAAGAGGGTTGCCTTCCTCGAATTGATGGACGTCAAATCCGGATCCGGTGGCGATATAGCTATCTGTTTGCATCATCTGCTCCGCTTTAGCGAAATCCGCGGGATAGGTCAGTTTAAAATTACGCTCATCGCCTTGGGTTAAAGTAATTGCGAGTCCTTTCTCTTGCGCGACGGCAATGTCGTCTGCCCGGCTTTCGTCCGTGGGCAGGGCATTGAACGCTTGGAGTATTTCTGAATAGTGAAACGCTTGGGGAGTTTGGACGCGGCGGAGGCCCTCCCGGTCCACCGCTTCGCCGGAAAGCGTTTTTAGGGCATCAGAAATGGGAAGGACGGGCGCAGCCGCAGGGCTGGAGAGGAGCGCCTTCGCAAGACCGGAGAGGAGCTTTCGCGAAACGAAAGGGCGGGCTGCGTCATGAATATAGACATGGTCAACTTTCGAATTTTCGAGGGCCCTTAAACCGTTTCGCACAGATTCTGTGCGGGTTTGCCCGCCCGTGATGATTTTAGCGTCAAGACACAAATCGGCCAAAACGGAACGAATATTTTTGTCATCAGGTCTGATGACCACGCAAAAAACATCGAAATTATAGGCTTTTTGTAGATTGAAAAGCGTATGATGGAGAAGAGGCTTTCCCGACAACAGGCGATATTGTTTAGGAATGTCTCCGCCCGCCCGTTCGCCTTTCCCGGCAGCGACTAAAATTAAGGCGGTACGGGGCATAGTCCCTCAAAACGTGTGGTGAATTATTGTGCAGACGTTTCGTCGGCTCTAAGAGAGGACAATGGCAAATCCTCTTCATATCGGCAAGTTCGAACTGCGCTCCCGCGTGCTCGTGGCGCCGATGTCAGGCGTAACAGATTTACCCTTCCGTAAAGTACTGGCTAAATTTCAACCCGGGCTCGTTGTCTCAGAAATGGTAGCGGGGGACCGTTTGGCCAGCGGGGACCCTGAAAATTTGGCGAGAGCCGCAGGGTCGTCAGAGATTCACCCTCTGGCCGTGCAGCTTGTGGGTCATGATCCCGAGTGGATGGGGGTTGGGGCAAAACTCTGCGAAGAAGCGGGCGCACACATCATAGATATCAATATGGGGTGTCCGGCCCGTAAAGTCGTCGGGGGTCAATCCGGCTCTGCATTGATGCGGGATTTAAACCATGCCTTGGCAATGATTGAAGAGACCTTAAGCGCTACGTCACTTCCCGTAACTCTTAAGATGCGCCTAGGGTGGGATGAGAAGAGTTTGAATGCGGCTGAACTTGCCAAACGGGCCGAAGCCGTCGGCGTTAAAATGGTTGTGGTTCACGGACGAACGCGCTGCCAATTTTACGAAGGCCGCGCGGATTGGGCAGCTGTGAAAGCCGTGAAAGAGGCCGTCTCAATTCCCGTTATTGTCAACGGCGATGTAGATACAGGCGAGGCGGCATGCCGTGCGATGGAACTCTCCGGCGCTGACGGCGTCATGATTGGGCGCGCGCTAACGGGGCAGCCTTGGCTGATTTCTGAAATTGCAGAAGCGGTGGACAAAATTCCTGCGCCAAGGCTCTCCTTCTCTCAGAAGTCGGAGATTGCGACGCATCATTATACAGATATTCTTCAGTTTTACGGAAAAGGCAAAGGCCTTCGCGTGGCGCGCAAACATGTCGCTGCCTATCTGGAACACGCTCCGATGGATATTCCGGACTCCGACCGAAGATTAGCGCTTTCCAGTAAAGACCCAAATCAGGTTCTGTCAATTTTAGAGAAGGCGTTTCAGA
Organism: Litorimonas haliclonae; assembly: GCF_965138505.1. Taxonomy (NCBI): domain Bacteria; kingdom Pseudomonadati; phylum Pseudomonadota; class Alphaproteobacteria; order Maricaulales; family Robiginitomaculaceae; genus Litorimonas; species Litorimonas haliclonae. Next base: position 56,777 of record NZ_CBCSCO010000003.1, read on the forward strand.
ATGTGGAGCAGACGGCAGCATGAGTAATCCAGCGCTCGGAACGCATATCGGTGAAGATGCGCCTTATCCGTGCTTTCTGGTTGATCCGGAAACTCAAAAGGTAGCGTGGGCGAACGACGCCGCCCAAAGCTGGACTGGGTTATCAGTCAAAGGGTTGAGCAAGCAAGACATCTGGACGATTTTGAATATCCAAGACGTTCCCAGAGACCGTATTTTACAGTCTTTCGATGAAGGGAGTGCCGTGACAGTTCGTGATTGCGAGATTAAATTCGAGCACCGGAAAGGCGCCGAAGTCCAGCTCTCTCACGTAACGTCTTTCTCGACCCAAGGTCATATCGGCCTGGGTATTCGGTTCGCCAAAGCCCAACCCCGAAATAATCGTATGGGCGGACAGGTTGTGTCCGGCATGGGCCGATTAATAGCACACGAACTTAAAAACCCTCTGGCCGGGATAAAGGGCGCGGCGCAGCTTTTGCGCGAAGATGTCTCCAACGAAGAAGGGCAGTCTCTGATTGACCTTATATCGTCGGAAATCGACCGGATCCGCCGATTGGCTGACCGGATGGAAACGCTGGGTGACAGCGACCCGGAAATTGAAGAGCAGGTCAATATTCACGAAATTCTCAGACGGGCTCGGAAAATTATTCAGTCCGCTGATAAAAACCTGGTTTTCACCGAACATTACGATCCGTCCTTGCCACACGCCGCAGGCGACCCAGACACTCTGATGCAAGCGGTCTTAAACCTTATTAAAAATGCGTCTGAAGCAGGCACTGAGATTACCTTGCAAACCAAATTTAGAAGTGGGGTTTCCGCCACAGGAGAGGGCGAGGAAAAGTCCCAGAGCCTGCCGATAGAAGTCCAAATTATTGATAATGGTCCCGGCATACCTGCCGACTTGGTTGATCAGGTGTTCCAGCCCTTCATGTCAACAAAACAGGACGGGCAGGGGCTCGGTCTTGCGCTTGTTTCAAAAGTCGCCGCCGCTCATGGCGGCGTTGTCGAAGTGCGTTCGCATCCAGGCCATACTGCTTTTTCTCTCCTTCTTCCTGCTCCGCGTCCCAAGAACGAACGCCCTAATACAGAAAGTCCAGATAATGAAATATGAAGTTCTGCTTGCCGACGATGATGACAGCGTTCGGCTCGTTCTATCGAAAGCGCTGACCCGAGCTGGTCATAATGTCAAAGCGACAGACAATGCTCAGACCCTGTTGAAGTGGGCGCAAGCCGGGCAGGGAGATATAATCGTCACCGACGTTATGATGGGGGGACGGGAGGTCTTTGAAACCCTTCCTGAAATTTCGGCGGCGCGGCCAAAAATGCCAATTGTCGTTATCAGCGCAAATAATACGGTCAACACAGCACTGAAAGCCGGACAGCAAAAAGTCTTTGAGTATGTGCCAAAACCTTTTGATCTCGACGATGTCACCAATGCAGTGTCGCGGGCAGGGCAATCCGTTAATCCGCGCCGTGGCCGGGTTAATCCGAAAACTAAGCGACTTCCCATAATTGGGCGTAGTCCGGCTATGCAACCCGTCTACCGCGCTGTCTCGCGTTTTTCTTCAAGTGATTTGCCTGTTCTCATTCAAGGCGCGGTGGGGACCGGGAAAGATTTGGTTGCGCAGCTTCTCCATGATGGCGGCCCGCGCGCGGATCGTCCATTTTTGCGGACCAGTGACTTTTCCAACACGTCTCTGACCCTGCAAAAGGTCAATGGCGGAGATATTTATCTGGACGAAATTGCAGAGCTTAGCCTGACGCAACAAGAGGGCTTGATGTCGCTTATGACAGAAGCCGAACTGATACCGGCGTCGAAACGTCCGCGCGTTCTCTCCGCCACACGAAAAGATTTACGTAAGATGGCTGAAAGCGGCGCCTTCCGTGACGATTTATTGTTTCGAATCAATGTGGCTGAAATACGTATTCCGCCTCTGTCAGGGCGGGATAAGGATACTTATGAATTGGCTGAAAGCTTTTTGTCCCATGCGTCTCCGGGCCAGCCGCGACGTTTCGAATCTGATGCCTTAGATATTCTGCACCGCCATAGCTGGGCCGGAAATGTACGGGAATTAGAAAATTTAGTTAGACGACTTTCTGTATTGTATTCTGACGACGTCATAACCGCAGATATGGTGTTACAGGAATTCTCCAAAGATATCCCTTCTCGCAACGCTGAGGGCGAGACAAAGGAAAAACTCGATAAAAAACTCGAAGAAGCTTGCCGCATTCTATTGAACGACGAGACTGCGGAACTTGAAGAAACGATATATCAAACAGCTCTGTCATGGGTAGAAAAGCCGCTAATTGTCGAAGCTTTGCGGCTGACAGGGGGGAATCGGGCCAAGGCGGCGGAACTTCTTGGAATACATAGAAACACCCTTCGGACGCGTCTGAAATCTCTAGAAATCTCTTAAATGAGCGAAAAAAAAAGGATAACCAAAAGGAAAGAGTTTCTTGTGTTGATTTTGAGCAACACTGCGATAAAAGAGTAACACTTGCGCCTTTATGAGGCGTGCAACACTCGGATAGCGTGACTGAAACGACACCCATTCAGGCCCCACTGCCAAGAAATAACTCGCCCGAGGACTCGGCCAGCTCTCAAGCCGATGCTGCGAAAATGAAGAGCGCTGAGTTAAAGCCGTCAGACTACCCCGTTCAGCCTTTCATAAAACGCGCCCCGCGCATCGCGCGTTCAGCGCTGTTTGGCGTGTTATTTATGACGGCCATCTTCGTCACGATTCTGGGGGCGTTGTTTTCATTTTCGGAGCAATCAGAACAGGTTGACCGTTCTTTTGACGTTTTGAGCGCCAATCTTATTCTCATTATTTTGCTCGCTATTTATTTGGGCTATCGTGTTTGGAGTACGCTGTTTACCAAGTCGAGGCGCCGCTCGGCGCCTCTCTTGCATCGCCGCTTTGTTTTTATTTTCAGTCTCGCAGCCCTGGTTCCGGCGATTATTGTCGGCGTTTTTTCTTTGTCCTTTATCAGTCAGAACATCAGTGATATTTTCGGTGAGGATGTTCGCAAAAACATGGAGCAAGCCCGGTCTATTCTAGATGACTATGTCGATCAGGAACTTGCGAGTTTAGGAAAAGATATCAATTTTCTTTCTGCTGCAATTGATGCTGACCCCGCCATGATAGAACAGCGGATAACACTCACAGCGGAGTTGCAAGTTCGAGCCCGTGTTCGTGATCTCGATTCTGTCTATATTATAAGTGATAAGGGAGATGTGCTTTCACGCGTCGAGTCGCCTTTTGCGCCAGACTTTCGTGTGCCGGCCGACAGTGTTTTTCAAAGTATTCAAAATGGCGGAGTTGCCTATCAAAAGAGGGACGACCTAGATTACCTCATTGCGCTATCGCCGTTGCCGGGGTTTGAAAATGTCTATCTTTATGTCGGCCGTGTCCTCCGGTCCGATAGTCAGGTTCTCTCAAGCATATCCGGCATCGAAGGCGCGACACAGTCCTTGGCTAATTTCAACCGGAAACAGGCCAAGACACGGAACATTTTTGTTTTGACCCTCATGGAAACCGCTTTGCTCATTCTTATGGCGGCTATCTGGTTGGGGCTCATGTTGGGCAATAGAATTATTGACCCGTTGGGCCGGTTGATTACGGCAGCCGAACGGGTTCGGGCAGGGGATTTGAGTGCCCGGGTGAATGTAAGCGAAGACTGGGGAGAGATTTCCGATTTGGGCAGCGCCTTTAACCGAATGACACAACAGCTCGACTCACAACGCGACGCCTTGGTCAAAGAACACGATATTTCCGAACAAAGGCGCCAGTTTTCCGAAGCGGTACTATCAGGCGTTCGCGCTGGGGTTATCGGTTTAGCCCAGACAGGCCGAATAACGCTCATCAATAAATCCGCGGAACAACTTTTAGGCTTTGACGGCGAAAGTCTTTTGGGGCGTCCGATTGATCAGGTTTTATCCCCTTTCGCTCCGGCTTTTAAGAAAGGACGAGAAAGTATTCAGGCGTCCGCAGAGGATCAAGTCAGTTTTGAAATTGATGGCCAAGTGCGTAATTTTGATCTTCGGGTTTCTGCCTATGAAGGGGCGCGAAAGGATACCGGTTGGGTTCTGACCTTTGATGATATGACCCGGCTTGTTTCTGCCCAAAGGCATTCCGCTTGGCGAGAAGTCGCCCGCCGGATTGCGCATGAGATTAAAAACCCTCTGACACCAATCCAGCTCTCAGCGGAAAGATTGGAAAGAAAGTATAGCAGAGAAATTAAGAGCGACCCTCAGGTCTTTGCCAATTGCACTCAAACTATTATCCGGCAAGTGGCTAGCTTGGAGCAAATGGTGAATGAGTTTTCGGCCTTCGCTCGTATGCCGGCGCCGGAATTTGCCAATGTCGAATTGCAGTCTATTTTGGCAGAAGTCTTGTTTGAGCAGGGCGTCGCTTTTCCGGATATCAAATTTGTTCAAACGGCCAAGAATAAACGTATTCCTGTTATCTGGGGAGATGAACGTCTCATTACTCAAGCCCTGACAAACATTTTTAAAAATGCTGGTGAAGCCGTGCTACGGGCCTATGATCAATCCGGGGAAGGAAAAGTCGAAGGCCGAATAGAAGTGGAGCTCGTCTCTGAAGAAGAGGCTGTCTTGATTCGAATCGTTGACAATGGTCCTGGGTGGCCGGCCACAGACAGAGCGCGTTTGCTCGAGCCTTATGTCACAACGCGTGAAAGCGGAACAGGGCTCGGTCTGGCCATCGTCAACCGTATTGCAGAAGACCACGGCGGAAGTCTGATACTGGCGGAACCGCCGACCGGAAAAACTGGAGCCTGCGTAGAAATCCGCTTTGCGCGAAAGAAAGTCTCCATTCCGACCCCAGCTGTAAAGCCTTCCTTGAAGGAAACAAAACCCAAAAAGCCGAAGCCAAAAAAGACTAACCCTCAAAGGACTAAGCATGAAAAATGATATTTTGATTGTTGAAGATGAGAGTGACATCCGGGAAATGATCGCGGGCATTCTTGATGATGAAGGTCATATTACCCGTCAGGCCGGGACGAGCGACGCCGCGCTTGAATCGGTCAAAAAGCGACAGCCGTCACTCGTTGTCCTTGACGTCTGGCTGAAGGGCAGCGGTATGGACGGGATTGAACTGCTCGACAGTTTAAAGGCCTCTTATCCAAACTTACCCGTTATCGTCATTAGTGGTCACGGCACAGTCGAAACCGCTGTCTCTGCTATTCGCAAAGGCGCGTATGATTATATCGTCAAACCCTTTAAGTCAGAGAAGTTGATTGTCACGGTCTCGCGGGCGCTTGAAAATGCCAGGTTGCGACAGGAAAATGAAGAGTTAAAGGGCCGCACCCAGACTGATACGACTTTGGTCGGAACGTCCACTATTGTTCAGCAATTACGGTCGAAAATTGAACGGATTGCCGCGACGAATTCACGGGTTTTGATTACAGGGCCTTCGGGGTCTGGAAAAGAGCTTATTGCCCGACTTCTCCATGCACAGTCCAGACGCGCGGACGGGCCTTTCAAGGCCGTCAATGCGGCGTCTATGGTGCCAGAGCGGGTAGAAGAAGAATTATTTGGGGTCGAAGACGCCGACGGTGCCGTGGTAAAAACAGGGCTGTTGGAGTCCGCTCATAACGGAACGCTTTATGTTGATGAAGTGGCGGATATGCCCTCTGAAACTCAAGGTAAATTGCTTCGGCTCTTGGTTGAACAGCGCTTTCACAGGCTTGGGGGGAGCCAAGATGTACAAGTTGACGTTCGGGTTATTACGTCCAGTTCCCATGATTTATTGAATGACGTGGAAGCAGGGAATTTCCGTGAGGATCTGTTTCACCGTTTGAACGTCATGCCTCTAGAGTCCTCTCCGCTGAGTGAGCGCCGCGAAGACATTCCGCTCTTGGTGGAACATTTTATCTCCCAACTTGCGGCGTCTACAGGGCTTCCGGCGCGAGAAATTGGACCGGATGCGATGGCGGCTTTGCAGGCTCATGACTGGCCCGGAAATGTAAGACAGCTCCGAAATAATGTTGAACGCTTGTTGATTTTGGCAACGGGAGAGCCCGGCCAACCTATTACTTTGGCGACGTTGCCCCCCGAAGTATCTGTTGTCCGGCCATCGGGCGGACCTGCGGAGTCAGAGAAAATGATTTCAATGCCCCTACGGGATGCGAGAGAGCATTTCGAACGGGAATACCTACAAGCGCAAATAGACCGCTTTGACGGGAATATTTCACGCACAGCAAGTTTTGTCGGTATGGAGCGTTCAGCCTTGCACCGAAAGCTAAAGTCGCTAGGTTTGGGCGCAAATGGGCGTGATGACGCCTCCTGATAAATGCCGGGGCCGAGCCCCGATCACAATGTGAGGGCTCATGCGGGTCATAATTTGCGGTGCAGGGCGAGTTGGTTACGGGCTTGCTGCGCGCCTTGCAGCTGAAAACAATACGGTTACGGTGATCGAGTTGTCGCCGGATCTTATCCGTCAGATTACGACAGATTTGGACGTGCGAGGCGTCATCGGAAACGGCGCCCATCCAGATGTTCTTGTCCGGGCTGGCATCCGAAATACGGATATGATTATCGCGGTTACCCACGCCGATGAGGTCAATATGGTCTCCTGCCAAGTGGCGCATTCGCTCTTTGACGTTCCCACAAAAATTGCTCGGGTGAGGGCGCAGAGCTATCTTAACAGTCAATGGAATGATCTTTACAGCCGCGAAAACATGCCAATCGATATTATTATTTCTCCGGAAATAGAGATTGGTAAAGCGATTGTTAGGCGATTGAACACTCCAGGAGCTTTCAATGTCGTGCCATTTGGAAACGGGCAGGTTCTGCTCTTGGGTGTCCAAATCGACGAGGATTGTCCGATCGTTGATACCCCAATCCGTCAAATCCCGGACTTATTTGAGGGGCTCCACGCCGCGATTGTCGGTATTAAACGAGATGGTTTGGTCTTCGCGCCAACTTCTGATGATCCGCTTAATGTAGGGGATGATGCTTATATAATCACCAAGTCTGAACATGCGGCGCGTCTGTTGGAAGTGATCGGGAACCATGAAGCCAAGGCGAGACACGTCGTGATCATCGGGGCCGGAAATGTCGGAACCTATGTCGCGCGTGAGCTAGAGGCCGTCTCAGGTATGCGTGTACGTATGATTGAATACAACAAAGACCGCGCGGAGAAGGCTGCGGATGAGTTATCAAAGACGGTTGTTCTTAACGGTGACGCAATGGACGCGAATATTCAGGATGAAGCCGGCGTTTCCAATTCGGAAATGGTTATCTGCTTGACCAATGACGATAAAATCAACATTCTTTCTGCCGTTCTGGCTAAAAAACTTGGGGCAAATCATACGATTAGCCTTATCAATGAAGTGTCAATGCAGGATATGCAGAAAGAACTCGGCATCGATATGGTCATCGATCCGCGGGCAAGTACAATTTCTTCTATTTTGCGCCACGTTCGTCGCGGCCGGATATTGGACGTTTATTCGCTTGAACAGGGCGGCGCTGAAGTCATGGAGGGCGAAGTCCTGGAGACGTCGCCTCTCGCCGGAAAAACGCTGCGGGAGGCAGAATTACCTGACGATATTACGATTGGCGCTGTCATTCATGAGGGCAAAGTTTTGTTCCCAACGCCTGACTTACTCGTCCGTCAGGGCGACAAAGTAATTTTGCTCGCCGAACGGTCCGCAATGAAAGCCATTGAAGCCATGTTCCGGGTCAGCACGGATTATTTTTAAAATGATATTGCTTCGGATTGTTTTCGGTCAGACAACGCTATGGCGTCTGAGGCGACGGGCTTAGTCAATGGCCATCACCCGAATAATCTATTGGCTTGGATGCGCGGTGATTTTGATTGCCGTTATGATGGCAGCCACTTGCTTGGTTGCGCTACTCATGGCTGACCTGAAAATGGTTGCCGTGATGGGCGTAACAGCCATCGGTTTGAGCGTATTGGGCTCTTTATTCGTTCTTACAACCTCCAAAACGCCTTCCAGAGAAACAAATAGTGACGCTTTAATTTTTCTATTATTGTTCTGGGGACTTATCCCTATCGGCGCTGCCATACCCTATTGGCTTACTTTTCCTGAGCTAGGGTTTTTACGAGGATACTTCACGGCTGTCAGCGCTATTACTACAACCGGCGCAAATGGGTATGTCGTAGAGACTTTGCCGTCCACATTGGTTTACTGGCAGTCTTTTCTTCAGTTTTTTGGAGGGGTATGTGTCGCGACCTTTGCCGTGGTTGTACTTGCGGCGCTAAATTTAACCGGAACAGGCGTTCATCGTTCCGCGCTATTTACGCTCAAAAAGGGAGAGCTTTTTACGCGTTTAATTGGAATTGGACGTGTCGTTGCGGGGGTTTACGCTTTGATTGCGTTTGTCTGCTTTATCTTAATGGCTTTGGGCGGCGCCCCGGTTTTCGAAGCGCTTTGTCTGTCATTAAGCGGCATATCAACAGGCGGAATGACGCCGCGTTCAGAAGATTTATCCCTTTATATTCCGCGCTTTTCCACACTTGTACTCGTTCTTGCCTGCGGCTTTGGGGCGATGAATGTCTCCGTGATTTGGGATGTCCTACGTCTGAGGAGCTGGGTAAATATTAAGCGTCTCGTGACGAATATAGAGCACAGAACTTTAATTGCGATGGGGGTGGGACTTACCCTTTTTGGTTTGTTTTATGCCGGGTTGCAGAATCTGTTCCCACTCTTCGTAGAAGCGGTCTTCTTTGTCAGTACAGCAGGGTTTGTGTATGACCCTATCAGCTTAGAACAAATCCCAAGTGTGGTTTTGATTTCTATTGCGCTGGTGGGGGGCTCGGCTTTGTCCACGGCTGGGGGGCTCAAAATTATTCGTATCATTTTATTATTTAAACAGCTTGCCACTGACATTAGTCGGTCTTCCCATCCGTCACGCGTCCTGCCTGTTCAATTCAAACACCGGCGCGTACCGGATCGGGCCTTTTTGTCTATCTGGTTGTACTTCTTTGGATATACGCTCGTTTTTGGTGCCGGAATTGTGTGGTTAGGCGCGGCGGGCCTTAATTTTACCGACTCAACGACGATCAGTGTCGCTTCGCTCGCTAATATTGGGCCTCTCTTACCTTCGACTCTACCCGACACAGGTCTGACTTGGCCTGACCTAACTCAGATGCAAATGCTTGTGTCTTCCGCTCTAATGCTCATAGGGCGTGTTGAAGTCTTGGCCGTTCTGGTTCTCATGACGCCTTCATTCTGGCGGCAATAGGGTTTACAGAACTGTTATAGAGAAAATACTTGCTTCGCAGGCTTTAATCCAGATAAAGCTCCCTTGTGTGTTGTGCGCAATCAACTCCTAAAAAGAAAAATAAGGGACAATTTCAATGTCATCCGATCGTAAACAGAATTTGCAAGACACTTTTCTTAATTCCGTGCGTAAGTCCAAGACGACCCTGACGATTTTCCTCGTTAATGGTGTGAAATTGCAAGGCGTTGTCACCTGGTTTGACAGCTTCTGTGTTTTGCTACGCCGTGACGGACAAGTACAACTGGTTTATAAACATGCGATCTCTACTATTATGCCTTCAGGTCCGGTTCAGCTCTTCGACCCCGAAGTCGTTGATGACGAAGACGAAGATTAAGCAACTCCGACCTATTACCGACATTTTTTTACTGAAAGTCAGTCATGCTTGAGCGGGAAATACCTCGCGAGAAAGCGCTTGTCCTGCATCCTCGGTTTGCCAATGAACGGGCCGGAGATGCCGATTATGATTTGGAAGAAGCGATTGGCCTGACGGAGGCTCTTGATGCTGAGTGCGTTGAGTCCCGGATTATCCCTATACGTGAACTTCGCGCTTCAAATTTCTTTGGGAAGGGACAAATCGAAGAAATTTCTTCTGTCATTCAGGCGAGCGAAGCTACGCTTACGATTGTCAATGCGGCCTTGTCCCCAATTCAGCAACGCAACCTCGAACGAGACTGGAAGTGCAAAGTCATTGACCGTACCGGCCTCATTCTTGAAATTTTCGGACTTCGCGCGGCCACAAAGGAAGGCCGCTTGCAAGTCGAACTGGCGCGCTTGGGCTATGAACGATCCCGGCTTGTGAGAACTTGGACCCATTTGGAACGACAACGCGGAGGACAGGGTTTCCTGGCCGGACCCGGCGAAACACAGATCGAAAGTGACCGCCGTATCCTGAACGATAAAATCACCAAGCTGCGCCGTGATTTGGAAAATGTGCGCCGTACACGCGGCCTGCAACGTAAAAAGCGCGAGCGCGCCCCGGAGCGGGTCGTGGCGTTGGTCGGCTATACGAATGCGGGGAAGTCAACCTTATTCAACGCCCTGACGACAGGCGGAGTGATGGCTAAAGATATGCTCTTTGCGACGCTGGACACAACCCACCGCGTTTTACCTTTGCCGTCCGGCCAATCTGCTATTTTGTCTGACACGGTGGGTTTCATTTCGGATTTGCCGACGGACTTGATCACGGCTTTCCGGGCGACATTAGAAGAAGTAAAAGACGCTGATGTACTTCTTCATGTACGTGATATTTCAGATCCTTTGACCGAGCGCCGCCGAGATGAAGTGCTGGACGTATTAGAACAGATTGAAGCGGGGCCTGAGCATGGCCAAGAAATTATTGAGGTGTGGAACAAGGCGGACTTGGTGATGGGGGCAGAGCGCGCCGCGCTTAATGAACGCGCGGCTGCAACGCTTGATTTTGAAGATATGATGAATGCTTATCTCGTCAGTTGTCTAAGCGGGGAAGGTCTTTCCGATTTACTCCACGGCGTAGAGACAGCGCTTAGTGTTAATGACCATACTTTGACTGTTACGATTGACCCCGCCAATTTTTCAGCCCGGGCTTGGCTTCATTCCCATGGAAATGTCTTGATGGAAGACATGCGTAAGTCCGGAAATGTAAATATGAGAGTTCGCCTCTCTGAGTCGGATAGTGGAAAATTTCGTTCTAATTATCCAAAATTGATAAACGACTAGGTCTAAATTTTTAGAGCTTTGTTTCTTCAGATTTCGCTGCTTGCCAATATAATTCCAAGGTTTCTAAATCCAAATCTTGAATAGACTCGCCTGCACGCTCTTCAACGCCCTTGAAGCGGCGGGAGAATTTCGCATTTGTGCGCCGAAGAGCGACTTCTGAGTCTACGCCCAGTTTTCGAGAGAGGTTGACGACCGAAAAAAGAAGGTCGCCAATTTCTTCTTCCATATCGGTGGGGTTACCTGTTTCTACTGCCTCTTTCACTTCGTTTATTTCTTCGTTTATCTTGTCCCAAACGCCTGTCAGGTCAGGCCAATCAAAGCCGGACTTTGCCGCGCGTTTTTGAAGTTTCTGTGCCCGCATCAAGGCCGGAAGGCCGAGGGCAACGCCGTCGAGACGGCTGGTTTGACCTTTGGCTGTCCGTTCAGCCTCCTTCAGTTTTTCCCAATTGCCCGGCACGGAGTCGACCTTCTCATCACCGAAAACATGCGGATGACGGCGCACCATTTTCTCAACTAGATCGTCCGTTACATCGTCGAGATTAAACGCGCCGGTTTCATCGGCCAGCTTTGAGTGGAACACGACTTGCAATAGAAGATCCCCTAATTCCTCGCGCAATGCGTCCATATCATTTTGTTCTATGGCGTCGACGACTTCGTAGGCTTCTTCGATGGTGTAAGGCGCAATAGATTCAAAACTCTGCTCGCGATCCCAAGGACATTCTGCGCGCAATCGTTCCATCAAATCCTTTACGCGTTCATAAGGCGTTTCTCCTTTAACCCCGGTCATAGTCTAGGCTTTCTCATCGTCCAAAGAACAAGCCCGATAACGCCCAAAAAACTTATGCCATATGCGGCTAGAATAAACGGCGTGGTCGCTCCGTAATCCATCTTAGCCCTCCTTAAGGTCAATCGTCGCCGGCGCGGTTCTAGGCGCGCGGCGATTTTTCAGTTTTACTAAGTCGGCCTCAATGCTCCGCAGAGAGCACCACGCCAGGAGCGCCGTATATCCTGTCATCATGATAAAGAGCGGAATGAAAAATTCCGAAGGCATACCCGGCGCGCCGGGTTGAGACACAGAGGCGGGTTGATGCAAAGTGTTCCACCAATCCACCGAGAATTTAATGATCGGAATGTTGATGAAGCCCACCATGGCGACAATTGAGGCTAGACGGGCGCCTTTACGTTTATCTTCGATTATGCCCCAGAGCAGAAGGTAACCCGCATAAATAAAGGCGAGAACGAGAACAGAAGTCATGCGGGCATCCCATTGCCACCAAGTTCCCCAAGCGGGCCGCCCCCAAAGACTTCCGGTTGCTAGGCAGAGCAGCGCAAAGACAAGTCCGGGGATGGCCAGACTGCGCGCGGCGCTATCGGCCAAAGGGTGGCGCCAAACAAAACTAATCAGACTGCAAACTGCCAAGGCTGTGTAGGCGGCAAGGGCGCACCAAGCCGCTGGAACATGGACATAGAGCATTCTGACGCCTTCGCCGTGAAGGTCAGCAGCGGGAGAGCTTATCAGCCCCATATAAGTTCCGACCACGAGACATAGAGCGGCAAGTCCGCCGCAAATCGGCGTCATCCATTTTGAGACCTTCCTAAAACGGGCAGGATTGGCGAGATAGGAAATCATGAGGGCTCCAAATTTACACGAAGGGCCGCCGCAGAGGCCGGCAGTCCTATCGCGATTGAGAGTAAGCTTAGACCTGCGAGCAGGCGAATTTCAACTGCTCCCCAGCCTTCGGTCGAAAATGCCTGACCCGATTCTAAGCCAAAAATCAGTAGAGGAACCAAGAAGGGCGTCACGAGAAGGACGGCCAGAAAACCTGCTCCTGTTCGAGCGCAGAAAATAGCGCCTGCCAGTGTTACATAGGCGGCCAGAGCCGGGGCGGCGAGGCCAAGAGCGAGTAGAGTTGCTAGTAGCGTTTCGCGGCTCAGGCCTAGCAACGTGCCGACCACAGGTGTGACAAGAAACAGGGGAAGAAAGCCGAGGCAAAGAAAGGCGGCCCATTTGGCCAGCGCTAACGTTAAAGGGGAAGTGCCGCTCATTAATATCTGAGTTAGCGTACCTTGACGGTAATCTGTTTGAAAAATCGTGGCAAAAGACAAGAGCATTGAAAATACGATCGCGAGCCAGAGGAGGGGAGCGGCGAGATGGCGTAGTTCTGACATTTGTCCGCCGAGCGCAATGGCGCAGAGGCTGATAAAGACAGCCATGAAAACGGCCCCCAGAATCCAGCTCCCGCCGGTTCTGAATGCTAGGCGGAGGTCTCGTCTTAAAATCGCTGTAAAGGCCCTCATTCAGCGACCTCTAACGTCAGAGTTTTGGCAGAGTGTCCTAGAATATCGGTTGGCAGATGGGTGGCAATTACGGCGATTCCGCCTTGTCCCAGATGGGCTGTAATCTCTTGGCTGAATAGTCCGCGCCCGGACGCGTCTAGGGCGGAGAAGGGTTCGTCCAATAACCAAAGCGGGCGGCGGGCGATCAGAAGTTTGGCCAAGCTAAGCCGTTTCCTCTGTCCGAGTGACAGGGTCTCCGTCCGATTCTGCGCCATATCAGTCAAACCCACCTTTGCCATCAGGTGTTCAATATTCTGACTGGAGGTATAAAGTTTCGAGGTGAAATTCAGCTCTTCCCAGACGCTTAACCCGCGACTGGCCCCATCTGGTTGAACAATTAAGGACGAAGAGAAAAAGGGCGAATAACCCTTAAAAAAACTAATTTGGCCCTGACTGGGCTTGAGGAGACCAGCCAAGGCGAGCAGCAAACTTGTTTTTCCAATTCCGTTTTCTCCCAACACATATAGCAGATTTCCGGGTTTCAAAGTCAGAGAGAGATTTTCGAACAAAACCCTCCCGCCACGCCGCAGGGACACAGATTGGAGGCTGACCTCTAAGGGCTCCAGTTCTATTTTATCAGGGACGAACGTCATCTCGCGGCTTATGGCTAAATTGACGCGTTATGTCACGTCGCATTGCGCAGAGCCGGAGCTGTGGTAAAAGCGCGCTGATGTCAGAGACCTTGAAACCCAAACGTATAAAACCTCCACACCGCAACCGTCGTCTCGCAGCGATTGCCGGATTCGGCACGTTGGTCGTGGGCGGGGTCGCGTTGATTGCGTCGGCTCTGGGGGATAACACCCAGTTCTTTTACAATCCTAGCGATGTCGTGGCGGAAGGGTTTGTTCCCGGCTCCGAGACATTTCGGATGGGCGGCAAAGTTGTCGAAGGCTCTGTTGTGCGTAAAGCCGGATTGCTAACGGAATTTACCGTTGCTGATTTCGAGCGGGAAATGCCTGCGCCAATTACAGTTTTACATAATGGCGTCCTGCCGGATTTGTTTCGAGAGGGGCAGGGCGTTGTTGTGACAGGGCAAGTCGCTGCAGACGGTATTTTTATGGCGTCTGAAGTTCTCGCAAAGCATGACGAAAACTATCAACCAAAAATCAATTACCAAGACGAAAAATAAATAGGCCGCTTTGGCCCGTGAGGATCTTTGCGAAAGCTTATCCGCATTGCTGAATTTCTGTGAAGAAGAGAGTGCAAAGGAGGCGGACAGCTTGGCCGATGTGGGGCAACCTCGCCGCCCGCCCGCCTATCTTGCGATAGGACAATTCAGCTATCGCACAGCCGCCTCCATGTGAGGAGTGATTCACTGCAATAAATTTGCTTTATAGCTGACAAAACCTTTATTTCTTGGGGATTAAAATAGCCTAGCACACTTTAGGGTAGTAAATTTTTCTTTTTCCTTTCAATAGCTTAATAAACATTAATATTGATTCTCGATAATTGACCTAATGGCGTGATTTTTGGTCTCGCTGACTTATTGAGAGTTCAATGGTTGTGGTCAGCTGATTCTGTTTTAAGACAGGTCATGGACAAAAAACCAGACATGATCATAGTGGGGGCGGGGCTTTCGGGCCTGCTAACGGCCTGGCGTTGTCTGGACGTAAATCCGAATTTGACGGTTCTTGTCATCGAAGCCTCTGAGAAAATCGCTGGAGACCACACCTGGTCTTTCAATTTGACCGACGTTGAGGAGAGCCTGCGGGACTGGATAAAGCCATTTATTGCCTATCAATGGCCGCGATACGACGTAAAATTCGCGAAGCGTGAACGAACGCTGGAAATACCTTACTGTACAGGGAATAGCGAAACACTCCGCGCCTGTGTTGAACCGTTTATTCAAAACGGACGCTTGCACGTTATGTTGAAGACGAAAGTTGCGTCTTTGGATGCCGAGAGCGTTACGCTGGAAAATGGGGAAACTATGGACGCGGCCTGCGTTCTCGACGCGCGGGGCTTTGCACCGAATGAGAATGTCTTTCTCGGCTATCAGAAATTTGTCGGCAAAACCATTCGGACGAAAGAGCCGCACGGCCTCAGAAATCCGGTCATTATGGACGCGACCGTAGAGCAGCTCGGCGGCTATCGATTCGTCTATTGTCTACCGTTCACCGAGCATGAGATTTTGGTGGAAGATACTTATTACACAGATGGGCCGGAATTGTCAGAGACGCAAGTGGCGACGCGGGTGGATGATTATATCAACAAAAAGGGTTGGGGTGATCATGAACTCTTAAGAAAAGAGAAGGGGGTTTTGCCCATCACTTTGGCGGTGGATTACGATCACTCTTTAGGTTTAGGGAGGGTAGCTCAACCAGACGGTAAAATTGGAATTTCTGGCGGGTTTTATAATGCTGTCACGGGGTACAGTTTTCCGTCAACACTTTATCTTGCAGATGAAATTGCTAAGGATATTGAAAACATAGATGCCTATGCAGTTGATGATATTAGCTTTCTTCGAGAAACAACTATTGCAACTGCACATGCAAACCATGTTTACGCAGAGAAGTTTCTACGCCTCCTAAACCGCATGCTCTTTCGCGCTTGTGAACCCGATCAAAGGTACAAAGTTCTGCAGCGGTTTTATGGATTGCCGCAAGATCTGATAGAACGCTTCTATGCGGGAAAACTCACCCAAAGTGACAAAGCCCGCATCCTCATCGGTAAACCGCCTGTGCCTGTGACAAAGGCGCTGTATAATTTCTCGGAAAAAGCCTTTATCAAACGCGAACGCGCGAAACGAGATAACGCATGAATGTACAGACCAATCCGGCTGATTTTGACGCCGTTACTAAAACGCAAGACGGCAAAATGCCAACGGCGATCGTCATCGGAGCCGGGTTCGGGGGCATAGCGCTCGCCATTCGTCTGCAAGCTATGGGGTTTCAAGTTACACTCGTCGATAACCGGGACAAGCCGGGCGGGCGGGCCTATGTATATGAGGAAGAAGGCTATAAATTCGACGGCGGCCCGACGGTTATTACCGATCCCGATTGCCTGAAAGAGCTGTTCGATCTGTCCGGTAAAAATATGGACGATTACGTCACGCTTTTGCCAGTAGACCCGTTTTACCGTCTGCAATGGGAAGACGGCGAAGTTTTCGATTACAACAACGATACAGACTTTCTGGAAAAGCAGATTGCCGAACGGAACCCCGACGATGTGGCAGGATACCACAAATTTCTCGCCTATTCGAAAGAGCTTTACCGCGAAGGGTATGAGAAGCTTGGCACCACCGCGTTCCTGAAGTTTTCTCAAATGATCGCCGCCGCCCCGCAACTGGTAAGGCTTCGCGCGGATAAATCTGTCTATGATATGGTCGCTAAATTTGTCAAAGACGAAAAAGTGCGCCAGCTCTTATCTTTTCAGTCGCTCCTCGTCGGCGGTAATCCGTTCAAAACTTCCTCTATCTACGCGCTGATTCACGCGCTGGAACGTAAAGGCGGCGTCTGGTTTGCCAAGGGCGGGACGGGTGCGCTGGTGCAGGGAATGGTCAAACTCTTTCAGGATTTGGGCGGGGATCTCCGACTTTCAACCGAGATTACAGATATTCAGTCCACAGGTGACCGCGTGACAGGCGTAACAGCCTCCGATGGATGGACGTTGAGCGCCGACCTCGTCGCGTCAAATGCGGATGTGGTGCATACTTACAGCCAACTCCTCCGCAATACGCCGCGCGGGAAAAGCTACGGTAAGGCGCTCAAGAAAAAATCCCATTCCATGTCGCTCTTCGTGATCTATTTTGGTCTCAAGACAACGCATCCGGACATGAAACATCACATCATTCTCCTGGGACAGCGCTATAAGGAATTGATCGCCGAGATCTTCGGGAAGGGCGGAAATCTACCCGATGACTTTTCGCTCTATCTCCACGCGCCCTGCGTTACCGACCCGGATATGGCGCCGGAAGGATGCTCTTCTTACTACGTTCTCTCGCCTGTGCCACATCTTGGCCATGCTGATATTGATTGGGACGAAATTGGTCCGAAATATACGCAGACGATTTTGGACTATCTGGAAGAACACGCCATCCCGAATTTGAAAGAGGATTTGACCGTTTTGAAAACGCTCACACCCTTTGGGTTTCGCGATGAAATGAATAGCCATTTAGGAAGCGCGTTCTCGGTGGAGCCTGTGCTGACACAATCAGCCTGGTTTCGTCCGCATAACCGTGATGACCATATCAAGAATATGTATATCGTTGGGGCCGGAACTCATCCGGGAGCCGGCGTTCCCGGTGTCGTCGGTTCTGCCAAGGCCACGGCAGGCGTGATAGCCAAAGATTTTTCTCAAATGCTAAAAGGCTAACCTATGTCTCAACTCTCCATGTACAACGCGGTTGATGCACTCCCGCGTCTTCTTTCCAATCTTGAGCATATTCTGAAAAAAGGTGAGGCGAATGCAAAGGACCGCGAAATTGATCCGCAGGTTTTTCTGAACGCACGTCTCGCCCCGGACATGTACCCTCTGAAAAAACAGGTTCAGATCGCCGCCGAGCTGGTGAAAAACGCACCTTATCGTATCGCAGCGACAGAGGCCCCGAATTACGACACGACGCCGGAAACTTTTGAAGAAGCCTATGAGCTTATCACGCGCGCGAAAAAAGACTGCAAGGCCGTGAGTGAAGCCGACCTCAACGGAAAAGAAGGAAGAGAGTTTTCTCTTAAAATGGGCCCACGTGACGTCGATTTTACCGGGATTACCTATCTCTCAGGTTTCTCCCTCCCAAACGTACATTTTCATGTAACGACCGCTTATAATATTTTGCGCCATAACGGCGTGCCGCTTGGCAAAATCGACTATTTTGGCGGATCCTAACGCCTAATGGATTCGATCACACAACACGGCCACGCCTCTATAAAAAAAGGCTCTAAGTCTTTTGCTTTGGCGAGCCGAGTCCTGCCGCCTGCCTTGCGGGATGATGCGGCTATGCTTTATGCGTGGTGCCGCTATTGCGATGACGTAATTGACGGCCAAGAAATGGGCCACGGACAGATTGAAAACTATAAGGTCGGACAAAAACAGCGCCTAAGCCAACTTCGAGAGGATACGTCGAATGTCCTCTCTGGGAAGCCGACAGAGAATCCTGTTTTTGCCGGACTCGCCCGCGTGGTGAAAACTCATAACATTGACCACCGCCACCCATTTGATCTGCTCAAAGGGTTCGAAATGGACGCCGAAGACCGCGTTTATAAAACCGTGGATGACACACTCGATTACTCCTACCACGTTGCGGGTGTTGTCGGCGTGATGATGGCTAATATTATGGGGGTTCGAGACGCCGCCACATTAGACAGAGCGAGCGATTTGGGACTGGCGTTTCAACTAACTAATATCGCCAGGGACGTTATTGACGATGCCAAAGCGGATCGGGTTTTCGTGCCGCAGGATCTACTCCTGAAACACGGCGCGCCAATAGAAGCCTTGGAGCTGGCAAAGCAGAAAAACTGGGCCGCCGCTCACGCCGCCGCCTGCGAGCAGCTCGACATTGCGGAAAAGTATTATCAAAGTGCGAAAGTGGGTATTAAAGAGCTCGACTTCCGATGCGCCTGGGCGATATCTGCCGCGCTTAAAGTTTATCGCGAGATCGGTGAAAATCTACGAAAAGGTGGACCTGACGCGTGGGAAGGCCGGGTCGGTGCGAGCAAGGGGCGGAAGGTGGCGTTGGCACTGGAGGCAGTCGGACCAGCGATGACGCGGGAGAGCGTAAAAACTATCCCGCGCGATGGGTTCTATGAGCGTCCATAATTTCTTTGTTTATGCGGAGAAGGAAGTATATCTATTCCTTCTCTTTCAGCCACTTCTCAAGCCAGTGAATATTATAATCCCCTTTCTGAAAGTCGGGGTCATCCAGCAAGGCTTCGTGCAATGGCTTGGTCGTTTCCACACCCGTTATCACCATCTCTCCTAACGCACGACGCAAACGCAGAATTGCGCCTTCGCGGGTATTGCCCCAGACGATGAGTTTGCCGATCAGGCTGTCATAATAAGGCGGGATGGAATATCCGGCGTAGAGGCCAGAATCGAGACGTGTATTCATGCCGCCCGGGGCGTGAAATTCGACGACTTTTCCGGGTGAAGGGGCGAATGTGTTCGGGTTTTCCGCATTGATACGGCATTCAATGGCATGGCCTTGGAATTTAATATCTTTCTGCGCGTAATTCAGCGGCAAGCCCGACGCGATACGAATTTGTTCTCGTACCAAGTCGATCCCAGTGATTTCCTCGGTCACAGGGTGCTCGACCTGAAGGCGTGTGTTCATTTCGATGAAGAAAAACTCGCCTTTTTCGTAAAGGAACTCAATTGTGCCTGCGCCGCGATAGCCGATTTTCTTGATAGCCTTGGCCACTACTGCGCCGATATCTTCGCGCTCTTTGGCGGTCAGATTTGGGGAGGGCGCTTCTTCCAAGACTTTCTGATTGCGGCGTTGGAGTGAACAGTCCCGTTCGCCCAGATGCACCACATTGCCATGGGTGTCGGCCAAAACTTGAATTTCAATGTGGCGCGGCCCGGTGAGGTAGCGTTCCAGATAAACCTCGCCATTACCGAAAGCAGCGATGGCTTCTTGCTGCGCGGCAGAGAGCGCTTCTTTTAACTTCTCGGGCGTTTCGGCCAGGCGCATACCGCGCCCGCCGCCGCCTGCTGCGGCTTTAACCAAGAGGGGGAAGCCGACGTCTTTGGCTACTTTTTTGGCATCTTCGTAAGTTTCGACGCTGCCTTCCGATCCGGGAACGCAGGGGATGCCAGCGTCCATAACCGTCTTCTTCGCCGTGATTTTATCGCCCATAATGCGGATATGTTCCGCTGTCGGGCCGATAAAGGCCATGCCGTGGGCTTCGACGATGTCTGCGAATTTCGCGTTTTCAGACAAAAAGCCATAGCCCGGGTGGACGGCGTCAGCGCCCGTGATTTCGCAGGCGGCGATAATCGCAGGGATATTGAGATAACTTTCGGCGGCGCTGTTCGGGCCGATACAAACGCTCTCATCGGCGAGGCGGACATGCATGGCGTTGCGGTCAGCTTCTGAATGGATGGCCACCGTGTTGATACCCATTTCCTTACAGGCGCGATGGATACGCAAAGCGATTTCGCCCCGATTGGCGATCAGGACTTTTTTGAACATTTCCGGCTTTCCCGGCCCTTTTTCTGTCGCAGGAGACATATCAGTTAAACGATCACAAAGAGAGATTCGCCAAATTCGACCGGCTGCGCATCCTCGACATAAACGGCTTCGACTTTACCGGACTTTGGCGCAGTAATCGGGTTAAAGGTCTTCATGGCTTCGACGAGCAAGATTGTGTCGCCTTCTTCAACGCTATCCCCGACTTTCACAAAAGGGTCAGCGTCCGGGGAGGGCCGTGTATAGGCCGTTCCGACCATAGGTGAGGTTGTCGAATCCTTGTGCGGTCCAGACCCGGCCTCTTCTGAGCCCGCAGCAGGTGCAGCTGACGACACAGACGGCGCCGACTGAGCGGGAGCCTGAGCATGAGCTTGCGGTGCGGTGTAAGCTTGCACCATTTGTCCGCCGCCTTTGGAGACGCGGATTTTCAAATCGCCCTTTTTCATTTCAATTTCGTTAAGGTCGGTGTCGTTTAGAATATCCGCCAATTCACGAATCAAATCGACATCACTGCCTTTTTTGGCGTTATCTTTTTTTTCTACTGCCATTACGTCTCTCTCTTTTCGTTCAGGCTATTAGTCGGTTTGGCTTTTCGGCTCTGCGAGTCGCCTAATTTTTCATCTTTAACAAATTTATGACGGCTTGCAGCCCTAATTGATAAGAATTTGCACCAAATCCACTTATGGTTCCCGTTGCGGCCTCTGATACATAAGACCGACGCCGAAAGCTTTCACGCTTCGCGGGTTGCGACAAGTGGATTTCAACTATCGGAATATCGAGCAGCTTTAGCGCGTCATATATCGCGATAGAGGTGTGGGTGTAAGCCGCTGGGTTGATAAGAAGTGCAGCGGCCTTGTCCGCGGCTTCTTGAATATGCTCAACGATTTCACCCTCAATATTGCTCTGTTTAAAGACGAGGTCGTGCTTAGTGGCCGAACGGCAGTCGGCTTCGATGTCCGCAAGAGTCTTTGACCCGTAAATCTCAGGCTCTCTTGTGCCGAGCCTATTGAGGTTTGGTCCATTGAGGATATAAATGGCTTTGGTCATTGAGAGAGCCTTTATGCCATGGTAACGCGCCCTGCAATGCTAAAGCCTGTAAGGAGGCCTTTGTGAAGCTGACTTTGAACGGCGAAATCCATAATTTGCCCGATGATTTGACCATAACGGGTCTGATCGCGCATTTGGGCTTGCCGAATAAAAAAATTGCAGTTGAACGCAACTTGGAAGTTGTTCCTAAATCAACATTTGGCGAAGTGAAGCTCGCTGAAGGCGACAAGCTCGAAATCATTCATTTTATCGGAGGCGGATAGTGCCAGACTCTAAAGCGCGTGACACATCTGACAAACTCATCGTCGCAGGACGGGAATTTAACTCGCGCCTAATAATAGGTACCGGGAAGTATAAGGATTACGCCCAGAATGCCGAGGCGCTCGAAGCCTCTGGCGCAGATATTGTGACCGTCGCCGTCCGGCGGGTGAACCTTTCTGATCCAAAAGCGCCAATGCTGGCGGATTTTATCAGCCCGGAGAAAACAACTTATCTGCCTAATACGGCCGGGTGCTTCACAGGCGAAGACGCGGTTCGTACATTACGGCTTGCACGGGAAGCCGGTGGTTGGGACCTCGTGAAGCTCGAAGTTTTATCTGATCCGAAACATCTTTACCCTGATATGGAAGAAACCTTACGTGCCGCAGAGCTGCTATTGAAGGACGACTTTGAAGTCATGGTTTACTGCTCTGATGATCCTGTTTTCGCTAAAAAGCTCGAAGACATGGGCTGCGCAGCCATTATGCCTTTGGGCGCTCCGATTGGCTCTGGCCTGGGGATTCAGAATCCAGTCAATATTCGGTTGATAGTTGAGCAAACCAAGGTGCCTGTGATCGTCGATGCCGGCGTCGGAACAGCGTCTGACGCAACGGCGGCGATGGAACTTGGCTGTGACGGTGTTTTGATGAATACGGCCATTGCCGAATCAAAAGATCCTATTCGTATGGCGCGTGCGATGAAACATGCCGTCATCGCCGGACGCGAGGCTTATCTTGCGGGGCGTATGCCCAAGAAAATGTATGCCGATCCAAGTTCGCCCCTCGCAGGTTTAATTTAGGGTTTAGATTACCGGAAGCTGTCCTATTGGCAATTTTACAACGGGGCAGGGCGAGATTACGCTCTTGCCATGAAACGCTACCTCAGATTTATTGCCATTGCCGCCATATTAGGCGGGTGTTCGACCTCCCCGAAGGAGGCATTCAGCCGTTTTGGATCTCAGGCCAGCAACACAGCAAGCGCTGTAACAACGGGGAAGTCTGCCGACGACATCGATAGTTTGGACGATGCTCCAAATTTAGGGGAGGCGGTACTCACGCCTCTGGGCGATATCAACCTTAGAAAATCGGAAATTCCTTATCTACTGGAGAGTCTGGAGAATCCTTACCTTATGCCCGCCGATAGTTCCTGCAATAAATTGATGGTCGAAATTGATAAGCTCACCCAGCTTTTAGGGAACGATGTTGAAACGGCGGAAGATTCAAAGGGCTCAATGAGTCAAACCGCATTGAACGCTGTTTCCTCAACAGTCGGAGGCCTTATCCCGTTTCGAAGCTTGATAAGGCGCGCTTCAGGGGCGTCTAAATATGAAAAAGAGGTGGAGCAATCTTACCGTAAAGGCGTCGCACGCCGTGGTTATCTAAAGGGAATAGCGGCCACCAAAAAATGCTAGGGCAAAGGTTTTAACTTTCGGACTTGTAATTCCCTCTGGCCATGCCGACCTGAATGGTCTAATCGCGCGGCAAATTCATACCGCGTCAAAATACGCTGCGAGAAAATTACATGTCCACAGTCCTCCTCATCATCCAGCTGATTATCAGCGTCATTCTGACGGGTCTCATTCTGATCCAACGTTCCGAAGGCGGCGCGCTTGGAATTGGCGGCGGTGGCGGCGGAGGTGGATTGATGTCCGGCCGCTCTGCGACAACCTCTATTGCTCGGATGACGGCGATCCTCGGCGTGATCTTTATTGTGAACTGTCTGGCCCTTTCCATTGTTTTCAACATGGAAAATGCGGATTCTTCACAGTTTGATGATACAAATGCGGTTGCCCCCTTGACGCCAGCCCTCGATTCAAACGATACGACAACCCCGTTGGAAGAAGAAACTGAAGTGCCCGAATCGGTCGTGCAGACACCGGACCTCGCTCCGGAAGAGACTGCTACCGAAACGCCGGACGCGACATCAGATTCAGAACCCGAGGGTACGCCTGAAGACGAATAAACCGTCTTATTTCAGCCCGCGGACAGTAAAGAGAGCGGGCTATGCCACGTTATATATTTATTACAGGCGGCGTTGTGTCGTCACTCGGCAAAGGCCTAGCCTCTGCGGCGCTCGGAGCGCTTTTACAGGCGAGGGGCTATAAGGTACGCCTGCGTAAGCTAGACCCTTATCTGAATGTCGATCCGGGCACGATGAGTCCCTATCAACACGGCGAAGTCTACGTTACCGATGATGGTGCGGAAACCGACCTCGATCTGGGCCACTATGAGCGTTTCACGGGTGTGAGCGCAGCTCAGACCGACAACATCACAACTGGCCGGATTTATTCCAACATTATCGCAGCCGAACGACGCGGAGATTATCTCGGCGCCACGGTTCAGGTCATTCCGCATGTGACCAATGAGATTAAGGAATTTGTGCTGTCAGACGCAGGCGATGTTGATTTCGTGCTCTGCGAAGTCGGGGGCACTGTCGGTGATATTGAGGGACTGCCGTTCTTCGAGGCCTTACGACAGCTTGATCAAGAGCTTCCGCGCGGTCAGACCTGTTTCCTTCATGTGACCTTGCTGCCTTATATCGGCGCGGCCGGAGAGATGAAGACCAAGCCGACCCAGCATAGTGTGAAAGAGCTTCGTTCCATCGGTATCCAGCCGGACATTCTTTTATGCCGCGCCGATCGCCCGGTTTTAGCCGGAGACCGCAAAAAAATTGCACGCTTCTGTAACGTCCGCGAAAGCGCGGTTATTCAAGGTCTGGACGCGCCGTCTATCTACGATGTGCCTCTAGCTTATCATGCCGAGGGTCTGGATATCGAAGTGCTAAACCACTTCGGCGTGGTAACGCCCCCGGACGCAGATCTCAGCGGGTGGTGGGATATTTCCAAAACATTGGAAAATCCGGATGCGGGCGAAGTTAATATTGCCGTTGTCGGTAAGTATACCATTCTGCCAGATGCTTATAAGTCCATTACAGAAGCGCTGGTCCACGGCGGAATTGCCAATCGCGTCAAGGTCAATATCAATTGGATCGAAGCGGAAGAGTTCGAGAAATCTGACGACCCTTATATGCTCAAAGACGCACACGCCGTCTTGGTGCCGGGCGGATTTGGCGGACGAGGATCGGAAGGCAAGATTAAAGCGGTTACATTTGCGCGGACTAAGAAAGTTCCATATTTCGGCATTTGTCTGGGAATGCAAATGGCGGTTGTTGAAGCGGCTCGTAATTTGGCAGGGCTCGAGGATGCCAGCAGTTCCGAGTTCGGCGAAACCGGTACAAATGTCGTTGGTCTGATGACGGAATGGACCAAAGGGAATGAACGGCTCTTGAGAACAAGCCAAACAGACTTGGGCGGTACAATGCGCCTTGGGGCTTACCCTGCGATTCTAAGTGAAGGATCGCTTGTCGAGCAGGAATATGGAAAAACCGAAATCGAAGAACGTCACCGTCATCGGTATGAAGTGAATGTCGACTATAAAGATAAGCTGGAAGAGGCGGGTCTTCGTTTCTCCGGCATGTCGCCTGATGGAGTGCTTCCTGAAATCGTAGAACTTCCGGATCACCCTTGGTTCGTGGGCGTTCAGTATCACCCGGAATTGAAAAG
Source organism: Litorimonas haliclonae (assembly GCF_965138505.1). Classification (NCBI taxonomy): domain Bacteria; kingdom Pseudomonadati; phylum Pseudomonadota; class Alphaproteobacteria; order Maricaulales; family Robiginitomaculaceae; genus Litorimonas; species Litorimonas haliclonae. The sequence continues at coordinate 82,070 of NZ_CBCSCO010000003.1, forward strand.
CCGCCCTTTCGCACCGCATCCTTTATTTAAAGGGTTTGTCAAAGCCGCTCTGGATCAGAGCCGGTTAGTCTGAGTTTTTTGTCAGGGTGCCCCTCTGACTCTTTTTGTTGTGGTGCACCTTGTGACGGCCCTGTCACCTATCTTTCTCATCAAGTGATTGTGAAGGGATATAACGGTGAAACTGCTTGATGTTTCAATAGAAATTGTGTGTGAGGTGCCAATTCAGGTGCGCCTGTGCAACCATGACTTCTACGGAGTATCCCCTTGATTAAATTGACCGCAAAAGCAGCGCTTAGCGCTGCAGCACTCTACAGCACGACCGCGTTCGGCCCAGCCCATGCTCAATCTTCAGACGAGGTCGTTGTAACGGCTCAGAAACGTCAGCAGACTTTACAAGAAGTTCCGTTGTCTGTCGAAGTGCTTCAGGACGAGAAGCTAGACGTGCTGAGTTCCGGCGGGGAAGACATTTTGTTTTTAAACGCCCGCGTTCCGAGTCTTTATGCTGAAACATCCTTTGGCCGCGCCTTTCCTCGTTTTTATATTCGTGGGCTCGGCAACACAGATTTCGATCTGAATGCGAACCAGCCTGTCAGCCTTGTCTATGACAATGTCGTTCTTGAAAATCCTATCCTAAAAGGCTTTCCCGTTTTTGACCTAGACCGCGTCGAGGTCCTTCGCGGACCTCAGGGAACGCTTTTTGGCCGAAACACACCAGCAGGCGTTATTACTTTTGAAAGTGCCAAGCCGACCGAAGAAGTCGAAGGTTACGGCCGCTTGGCGTATGGGCGATTTGATACGTTCGACGCGGAAGGTGCCATCAGTGGAGGCCTTATTGAGGACAAACTATCTGCGCGTTTTTCTGGCCTTTATCAGCGCCGCGACGATTATGTCGACAATAGCGTCGCTAATGCTCCGCAGGACGGCTTTGAGGAGTTTGAAGAATTTGCCGGCCGCCTTCAATTCCTCTTTACGCCAAACGATGACGTCACCGCGCTTTTGAATGTTCATGGCCGGACTCTCGATGGGGGCTCACGCGTTTTCCGCGCGAATGTTATACAGCCAAGCACGAATGATTTCGTTCCTGAGTTTAATCGCTTCACCGCCGCGCAGGATTCCAACCAAAATCTAAACGTCGATAATTTGGGCGTCTCTCTCAAAGTTGATGTTGAAAAAGGGCCGGGCCTTTTCACGTCCATCAGCTCTTATGAATGGGTGAGCGCGGATACGCGGGGCGATGTTGACGGCGGATTTGGGGCTGTTTTTGCCCCGCCATCCGGTCCAGGTTTTATTCCATTCTCCGCAGAAAGCGCGGATAACATCACCGGACATGGACAGTATTCGCAAGAACTTCGCTACAATTGGGACCACCGGGACAACATAAACATTACACTTGGCGCGTTTGGCTTTTATGAAAATCTGGAGCTCGAGAATTTAAGTCACGATACTCTGTCGGGCGGGGTCGTAAATGGACGTGCCGTACAAAATCAGCAAACAACAGCAATTGCGTTGTTTGGATCATCAGAGTGGCAAGCCACGCAGGATTTGACCGTGACGGCAGGTCTTCGCCTTTCCTATGAGGACAAAGATTTCGAAGCGTCTCGTATTTTCGGTCCGTTTGGGGCGCCGCCTCTCGGACCGCTCAACCGTAAACTCTCTGATACAGTTTTATCAGGCGACTTGGCGGCGAACTATGCTGTCAATGATGATTTTAATGTTTACGCCCGTTACTCTCGCGGGTTTCGTGCGCCAAACGTCCAGGGCCGCTTGGTCTTTGGAGATGTCGTGACAGTAGCTGATACAGAAACCATCGATTCCGTAGAAACAGGTGTCAAAACCAAGTTTTTCAACGGTCGCGGCACATTTAACGTCACTGGGTTCTATTTCGAAACTCAAGATCAACAGATTACGGCCGTCGGCGGAGCGGGGAATTTTAACCAGCTCCTAAACGCCGAGTCGGTCGTCGGTTACGGTGTCGAAGTCGACGCCTCTCTAAATCCGTTTCAGGGCCTCGACCTGACAGCCGGATTTAGCCTGAACGACACGGAAATTCAGGATGAAGATCTGGAAGTCGGCGCTTGCGGCGCAGGCTGTACCGTTATCGATCCGATTAACCCGGCCACAGGCAATGCGCTTATTGACGGAAATCCTTTGCCTCAGGCGCCGAAATATATTGCGAATGCTACGGCCCGGTATGGCCTCCCGATTTCCGATTCAGGTGAAATTTTTGTCTATGGCGATGTCGCCCATCGCAGCAAAGTGAATTTCTTCCTCTATGAAAGCGTCGAGTTTTCGAGCGATTCGCTCACCGAAGTTGGCTTGCGTGCCGGATATGTGCACAATGGAGGAGAGTTTGAAATTGCAGCCTTTGGCCGAAATGTTTTCAACGCCACCGAGCTCGAAGGCGCGGTCGATTTTAACAATCTGACAGGCTTCATCAATGAGCCGACGATTTACGGTGCGGAAATCACTAAACGCTTCTAGATTTGAGGGGAATGTGGGTGTGGACGGGCTTAAATTGAAAAGCTCGTCCCGCATCCGCAGGCTGCAACAGCTTGGGGGTTATGAATTTTAAACGCTGATCCGATCAGCTCCCGGGCGTAATCAATTTCTGATCCTTCGAGAAACCCAACGCTCATTTCGTCAATGAGGATTTTGGCGCCGTCGCGCTCGAGCACCATATCATCATCGTTCGGCGAGTCGGCAAAATCAAATTTGTATTGAAACCCTGAACAGCCGCCGCCTTCAACGGCAACGCGCAAATAACGGTCTTTGCCTTGCTTGGCCATGATCGCGTTAATCTGCGTCGCGGCCGAAGCCGACATAGAAACAGATTGGGAAACTTGTGTAGTATTTTCACTCATGGGTTCTATATAGGCGGTGAAGGCCGCGCTGACTAGTCATGCGGCTGTTTCCAGTCGAGTGAGTTATTTGTGTCGTCTAAATCTAAATTACAGTTTTCACCTTATCGCCAAACACGGGCGATTTTTGCCTCTGACCCCGCTCAGGCAAGAGGGCGCCGGATATCTCAGCCTTCAACGTCAGAGCGCAGCCCCTTTCAGCGCGATAAAGACCGAATCATTCATTCCAGTGCCTTTCGACGTCTTAAGGGGAAAACACAGGTTTTTGTCGCTCATGAGGGAGATTATTATCGCACCAGACTGACGCATTCTCTGGAAGTAGCCCAAATTGCGCGTTCCATTGCGCGGGTACTGGGATTGGATGAGGATTTAGCAGAATGCTTGGCTCTGGCGCATGATATGGGGCATCCGCCTTTTGGTCACTCCGGAGAACATGCTTTGGCCGAAGCTATGGAGCCATATGGAGGGTTTGACCATAATGCCCAGACCCTCAGGATTGTTGAGCATTTGGAAGGCCGCTACGCCGAATTTGATGGGTTAAATTTGACATGGGAAACCCTCGAAGGGATTGCAAAGCACAATGGGCCTCTGATCGTCAAAGACGGAGATGAAGACAATCTACCTTGGGCGTTGAAGGCGCTCGACAATTGGCAGCGGCTCGAACTTGAGACCTTTGCGGGGCCGGAGGCGCAGGTTGCGGCCTTGGCTGATGATATCGCCTATAACAATCACGACATTGATGATGGACTTCGATCTGGTTTGATAACCGTGGAGGAGGTCGAGCAAGTTCCGCTTCTAAATGAAGCCTTTTCGAGTGTACGCCGTCGTTTCCTCGGAATATCTGAGGATCGTATGATCCACGAAGCGGTGAGAGACCTGATAGGATATATGGTGTCCGACGTTCTGGAAGAAACCCGAAGCCGCCTGACCGAACATGACCCTCAAAGTGCGCAGGATATCCGTGAGCTGGACCGCCCCGTAGTGGCATTTTCTGATAGCTTCCGAGAAAAAGAAAAGCCGCTTCGTAAATTCCTGTTCGATAATTTATATCGCCATTATAAGGTCAACCGCATGATGGGACAGGCAAGTCGAACCGTTTCTGAACTGTTTGATTTGTTTATAAATGATCCCGACATTTTGCCGACGGAATTGCGGCGACAGTGTAATGGAGCTCATACGGCTGAAACTGCGCGCGTAATCTGCGACCACATAGCGGGTATGACTGACAGTTTTGCTATCGCTGAACATCGCAAGCTTTTTACCGCAGCGGGTTATCTTTCGACTTATTAGGGCCTACCCCCCTGTGTGAACGAATATTAATTCAGTGATATGGCGCAATCAAGAGAGGTTCCGCTTGCAATTAATTGCGCAACTTCCCATTAACGTCGCATAAGGGAATGATTCCGACTTAATTCGTGCCTATTTTGATATTGAAACTGAGCCAACAGTTTCAATGGCGGGCTTCAAGTTTCGGAACACATGAAATCAAAGGCCTAAAATGTTTTCGTCACTGCTCGGCGCATTTTCATCAGATATAGCAATTGACCTCGGAACAGCGAACACGCTGATTTATGCCAAGGGTCGCGATGTTGTGCTCAATGAGCCTTCGGTTGTTGCATTTTCCATTCGTAATGGACGCAAGGTCGTTCATGCTGTTGGCGAAGATGCGCGAAACATGTTGGGCCGGACGCCTGGTCATATCGAAGCTATCCGACCCATGAAAGACGGCGTTATTGCCGACTTCGAAGTGGCGGAAGAAATGATCGGCCACTTTATTCGTAAAGTAAATAAGGGCGGGCTTATCCGCCGTCGTCCGCATGTTGTGATTTGTGTGCCGTCCGGCGCCACCGCCGTGGAGCGGCGCGCCATTCATCAATCGGCAGAACAAGCGGGCGCAAAGCGCGTTTATCTAATTGAAGAGCCAATGGCTGCGGCTCTCGGTGCTGGACTGCCTATCCATGAGCCTTCAGGGTCTATGGTTGTTGATATTGGCGGCGGCACAACAGAAGTCGCTGTGCTCTCTCTAGATGGTATCGTCTATTCACGCTCTGTCCGGGTAGGCGGAGACAAAATGGATGATGCGATTATTCAATATGTTCGCCGGACGACAAACCTTTTGCTAGGTGAAATGTCTGCTGAGCGGGTGAAGAAAGAAATTGGCTCCGCAACAATGCCTGCGGATAATGAAGGTATGACGGTCCAAATTAAGGGCCGCGACTTGATGAATGGTGTGCCGCGTGAGATCCGCGTGACCGAAGCGATGATCGCCGAGAGCTTGGCCGAGCCGGTGGAGCAAATTGTTGAAGCGGTAAAAATGGCGCTTGAATCAACGCCGCCTGAACTGGCCGCTGATATTGTTGACAAGGGTATCATGCTAACCGGCGGGGGCGCGCTGCTTCGCAATCTGGATACAGAATTGCGTTCACGGACAGGCTTGCCAGTCTCAATTGCGGACGATCCGCTGTCTTGTGTGGTCAGAGGCTCCGGCACGGTCGTAGAGAATCTGAAGAAATGGAAGAGTGTACTGTCCAGCGGGGTCTAGTACATCAAGCCCCCAATGACGGGGTAAGAGGAAAGGAGGTGGGCTATGCCTCGCACATCCTATTCTCGCGCTGATACAGAGCACAATGGTGTTGTCTATTGGGTTTTACTTGTTGGGATTATCATTTCCATCACCCTTATGGCGACGCAGGGACATGAGGCTAGGCTAAGACAATCTGTTCAAGCCCAATCCGACGAAATAGTTTCTCCTCTCGTCTCTCTGGTTTCAAAGCCAATCCGCGTTGTCGAAAACTTTTTTTACACCTTTTCTGACAGGCAGCGCGCCTTTGAGGAGAATAAAGCTCTTCGCGCTGAGTTGCAGATGCTTAGAGAAGAACAGGCCAATTTTTCTGTCATTGAAAGTAAACTGCAGAGGTATGAACAAATTTTAGGGTCAAAATCAGAGAGTGATATTCCTCTGCGTAAAGTGGCGGCCAGAGCTGTAAACGATTTAAAAGGTCCTTTCGTACGAGCGCTATTGCTGAATTCGGGTCGGGAAAGCGGAATTAAAGTCGGAGATGCCGTGATGACGCCGGACGGGCTTGTCGGTCATATTATTCTGGCCGGCTCAAACTCTTCCCGAGTCCTCCGTTTGGATGATTTAAATAGCCGTATTCCGGTGATGAGCGAGCGCAGCGAAGCTGTTGCTGTTCTCGCCGGTGATAATAGTGATTTTCCAAAGCTTCTGTTTATTGATGTCGGAATGGACTGGCAGGTCGGAGATTTGATTATGACCTCCGGCGATGATGGGCGGCTTCCGCGCGGATTGGTTGTCGGACATGTTGTCGAAGCCTCAAACGGTGACCTGAGAGCAGAACTGGCGGGACTTCAGAAGCCGATTGATTGGGTGTCGGTTGCGCTGTTTGCGCCGATAGAGACCCCCGTCGCCGTGGATATGCCTGTCGTCGAGATAAATGAGGAAGACATTCCTGCGGTTGAAACAAACCAGACCGTAGACCAGCAGAGCATGGAGGATGCGGCGGCGGCAGAGACGCCGCTTGCGGAAGGTGTCAACCCATGAGCTTTCTTGGGTCAAGTTCAGGACTGCGCCAAGGACAGTTTATTCAAGCCTTGCTCGCGGGTGTCTTACTGACGTTACTTGGCACGCTGAATGTGAATATTTTTAATTTCAATGTGTCCCTGTCTTGGCTTCCGCTTTTAGTTATTGCCCTCTGGCCTCATGGCGCCCCACCAGTGAGGTCTGTGATTGCGATCCTCCTTTTAGGGCTGGCGCAAGATTGGCTCAGCATGGGCGTGCCTGGGCAGTGGGCTTTGGTTTATTTACTCTGTATTTTGTTTTTCCGGCCATTTGACCGTTTAAAACCTCTAAGTTTTACGCATTCTCTGCGCCTTTGGATCGGAGCCCTGTTTATAGCGCTACTCGTTCTGACGTTTAGTGGACGGATTATCTATAATGACTGGCCATATTGGGCGGCCCTTTTACAGCCAGCACTGCTGGCGACGCTTGCCTTTCCAGTGATTTGGATTTTACGAAACAGAATGCAGTCTTGGTTTAGCCGGCGAGAAGAGGCGCTTTGATGGCGCGAAAATCAAAAATCACCCCGAAAAATAGCGCCGCGGAACAGGCGGAAGCTGATAATGTCCTATCGCGGCGCACGCTATTTCTCGGAGCCGGGGGAATGGTTATGTTTGGCGTGCTGGGCGCAAGGCTATATGATCTGCAGGTCCGTAAGGCCGAGGACTATATTGCGCTGTCAGAGAATAATCGCTTCAACTATAACATAATTCTTCCCAGTCGGGGACGGATTTTGGATCGCAATAGTGAGCCCTTGGCCGTGAACCATCCCAATTATCGGGTCGTCCTCATTCCTGAGCGCTCTAAAGATATCGAAAGCGTCTTAAAGACTGTAGGAGAGGTCATTGATCTGTCTCCCAAAAGTCTCAAACGGATACATGATGATATTAGAACTAGCCCGAGATTTGTTCCAATCACTATTCAGGACAATATGGACTGGAAGACTTTTGCTGCCTTGAACATGCGAATGCACAACCTCCCTGGCATTATTCCGGAGGTCGCCGAAGGCAGGGCCTACCCCAATGGCGGAATTTTTGCCCATACGCTTGGATATATCGGGCGTGCCGGTGATGAAGACATTGCCCAGGACAAGGACCCGCTTTTACGTCAACCGACGTTCCGCATTGGGAAAACAGGGGTCGAGGCCGCCGTTGAGGATAGGCTGCGTGGGGCTTCAGGCAAATTGAAAGTTGAGGTTAATGCCGTCGGACGCATTGTGCGTGAATGGCCGGACCCAAAAGATGAAGCGACCCCCGGGGATGATGTTTACCTCACATTGGATGCCAAGTTACAGAAATTTGCCGCTGACCAGTTCGCGGATGATTCCGGTGGTATATCTGTCATGGATTGTGTGACGGGGGAGCTTCGTACACTTTTGTCTATGCCGAGCTTTGACGGCAACTTATTCGTAAACGGACTAACGCAGGCAGATATGGACCGCATGAATAGCGATCCTAAGCGCCCGCAGTTCAATAAAGTTATCGGAGGAGGCTACCCGCCTGCGTCAACATTTAAAATGGTCGTTATGCTGGCGGCTTTGGAAAGCGGCCTGATTGACCCGCGAAGACCAGTTTTTTGCGTTGGGAGAATGCGGCTGGGTAATCGCTTGTTCCATTGCTGGAAACGACAAGGCCACGGGGCCATGACGATGCGGGACGGACTTAAACATTCCTGCGACACCTATTTTTATGAGATTTCTCAGGTCATCGGGATTAACCGGATAGCGGATATGGCGCGGCGTCTCGGTCTGGGGCAAAATCATGATGTCGGAATTGCCGGAGAGAAATCCGGCATTGTGCCGGATGAGGCGTGGAAAAAGGCGCGGCTAGGGTCGGGCTGGCGAATGGGTGACACCCTTAACGCATCCATTGGGCAAGGCTTTGTTCTCGCCACTCCTCTGCAGCTTTCGGTCATGGCGGCTCGGTTAGCCAATGCCCAACTTGCTTTGAAACCCTCCCTCATCATAGGAAACGGAATTCCGTCATTTGATAAACTGGATATTGATCCCGCTCATTTGGCTTTCGTAAGGGAGGCCATGCACGCCGTTTGCGAGGAGCCAGGCGGAACAGCGTATAGGCATGATAGTCTGAAATTGGGCGGTATAGAAATGGCTGGGAAGACTGGCACCGGACAGGTGCGAGGCATATCCGCCAGTGAACGGGCCACGGGTGTTCGCAAAAACAATGTCGTCCCTTGGGAACTCCGGGATCATTCTATTTTTGTCGGCTTTGCTCCTTATGATAAACCACGGTTCGCCGTTGGAACTATTGTTGAACATGGCGGGTCCGGAGCGGGCAGGGCTGCAGACATAACACGTAATGTTTTATCTGAAGCGCTTCGGCGGGACGGGATGGGTGCCAAAACCCAAAAAGAAGCGGCGGCGCTCTAAATGGTTGGGATACTTCCTATCGACCGATCTGGGCTTAGTCTGCGGGCCAAGCTCTACGAACTCAACTGGCTTTTACCTGTTTTGATCGCGGTCATCGGAGCTGTAGGCGTGACCATGATTTTTGCAGCAACCGATGGAGTCTGGAGCCACGGCGCGGCTCAACATGCCGTGAGAATAGGCGTTGCAGGCGTTATCATGCTTGGAATCGCACTTATCGATATAAAAGTTTGGTACACGTTGTCTTACCCAGCCTATTTCGGCGCCTTAGTTCTCTTGATTGGCGTGGAGATTATGGGCGTCAACGTAAATGGGTCCCAGCGCTGGCTTGACCTTGGACTGATGCGTATTCAACCCTCTGAAATTATGAAACTGGCTATCGTCATGGCTTTGGCTCGTTATTATCACGATCTGGCGCGGTGGCGCATTTCTCATATTAGTGGCCTAATAGGAGCGCTTCTGCTGATTTCTGTTCCGATGGCTCTAATTTTACACCAGCCTGACCTGGGTACGACGCTCTTACTTGGGGCGACAGGAGTGGTGATAGTTTTTCTGGCGGGCGTAAGTTGGCGGGTTATCGGGTTCGCTTCCCTATTAATGGCGGTAGGTTTGCCTTTATTTATTCAGTTTGGGCTAAAGGAATATCAAAGAGACCGAATTTGGACGTTTCTTGATCCGTCCCGCGATCCAAGCGGAGCAAGTTATCACATTACCCAGTCCAAAATCGCTCTTGGAAGCGGCGGGGTCTCCGGCAAGGGGTTCATGAACGGGACCCAAAGACAAGGCGACTATGTTCCGGAAAATAGAACGGATTTTATTTTCACGGTTATTGGAGAAGAATTTGGTCTGATCGGCAGTTTGATGACCATAGTCCTGTATATCGCGGTTATAAGCTTGTGCATCTTCCTTGCCATGAAGTGTAAATCAACTTTTTCTAAATTGTTGATTCTAGGGCTAATCACAACTTTCACGCTCTATATCTTTATTAATCTAGGTATGGTGATGGGACTCATGCCGGTTGTGGGGGTTCCGCTCCCGCTAATCTCTTATGGCGGTACTGTTGTGATGGCTGTTATGGCGGGGTTTGGACTGATTTTATCTGCTCACTTACACAGAAATAGTGAGCTTCCCAGAACCCGTCTCTAGTTCAAGGCCGATGGCCCAAAGAAAATGTCACATATTTTTAGATTCAGCACAAACAACTCGCGCTCTTAGCTTGACCGCATGATGGATTTCCTTAATCACAAAGCCAGATTAGAATGCGCTCAAGAGAAGCGGCATCTATCAGGGAACACAGAAGGGATATCAAATGGCTTCAATTGCGGCTCCGGGCAAGGCTCAATGGTCTTCACGTTTTGCATTCATTATGGCGGCCGTGGGGTCGTCTGTCGGACTTGGGAACTTATGGCGCTTTTCTTCTGAAGCCGGGACGAATGGAGGGGGCGCGTTCATCCTTATCTATCTTCTCGCCGTTTTATTCGTCTGCATCCCAGTTTTGATGAGTGAATATATGGTTGGCCGCTCGGGTAATGTGGCCAATGCTGTTGGGTCAGTTGATGATGTCGCCCAGCGGTCAGGACGGAGCCGGAACTGGCGCGGCGCAGCCTGGGTCGGGATGCTGGCCGGTTTCTTTATCGTCACATTTTACTGCGTGATTGCTGGCTGGGTTCTTAGGTATATTTTCTTTTTCTTATCAAATGGCTTCTCTGGAATGGCGCCGGATGACGTGGCTGCGCGATTTGTCGAATTTATCAGTAATCCAATAGCTGTTCTGCCATGGTTTTTAGCGTTCGCTTTAATCACGATTTGGCTTGTTAGCCGTGGTGTGAACAAAGGAATTGAGTGGGCGGCCACAATGCTCATGCCAGCCTTCTTCGTCCTATTAGCTTGTTTGGCAGTTTTCGCGCTCGTCACCAATCTAAGTGATGGAGGCACAGCGGCGGCACTTGAGTTCCTTTACGTTCCTGACTGGAACGAAATGATGACGAAAAACCCTGAAATTTCAGCTGTGTCCAATATTGGGAGTGTTGCCAATGCTGCGCTTGGACAAGCCTTTTTCTCGGTCAGCGTCGGCAGTGCGATCATGATTACTTACGGGTCTTACATCCCGAATGATGTTTCTCTACCAAAGGCCGCGACAACTGTGGCGATAATGGACTCAATGGTTGCTTTGATTGCTGGTTTGGCCATTTTCCCAATTGTTTTCGGGTCAGGTCTGTCAGAGAGTGCGGGTCCTGCGCTTCTATTCATCACCCTGCCAAATGCCTTTGAAGCAATGGGCATTATTGGGCCAGTTGTAGGCGCTGCGTTCTTCTTCCTCGCTTTCTTTGCAGCGATTACCTCTTCGGTTTCTTTGCTGGAGCCATCTGCAGCTTATGCGAGTGAAAAATTCAACATGTCCAAGTCTAAAGCGGCGTGGGTTGTTGGGGGGCTAATGATTGCCATCGGACTCTTTTCTGTCTTTGGCGTAGGGGAGGGCGGTGCGACACCATCTCTCGACGCTATTGACGGTTTTACCAGTAAAGTAATGCTTCCATTGGCTGGATTCCTGATCATTATCTTTGTGGGCTGGAGAATGGACTCAAGACTTGTCCATGAGCAAATCAAGGGTGAAGGCGAAAAACTTGGGAAAGTCATATTCTTCTTTTGCCGCTGGGTTGCGCCGATTTTTGTCGGTGCTGTGATGGTGACCTCGATCATGTCTTATATTCGTAGCTTCACAGGTTAATTCTTGGAAGGGCTATGAATTTGCACATTGCAGCGGCTATTTTGCCGCTCTATGTAAATGTTAACGGTTTTATGGGTATGAACATTCAGGGAGTGTTCAGCATAGATCATTGAGTGTGGGCGACAGATTTAGAAGCCGTCACGAAGGTGTCGGGGGTATTGGGACCAAATATGCGCCATTGCATGCGGAAATCGCAAATTACACTTCGCGTAGTAGTGATATCTGCATGCCTATTGAGTTCTGCCTGCGCTACAGTTGATATGTCTGATATGGCCTCGACCAAGTCGTTAGATGCATCCAATGCAACAGACGTGAACGTTGTTGAGCGCGCCGCTGCGAAACTTTATTCAGTCTTTACCAATCGCGGTTTTGTCGCAAAGGACTCCCGTAACAAAATGCGCTCGGCGGCTTTGACTCTTTTAAAGGGGCTGGAGAATAAACCACTGAATGAGGACGTAAATTACGCCCAGTCCGTTAGTTCTCTTGATGCTTTGGAAACGGATATTGAGCTGGCCCGTGGTTATGTTGACCAAACGCGACAAGCGGCAGAGATATATCTCGCTATGGCTCCGGGAGAAACGTCTTTGCGAAAAGAGTTGGCGAGCTTGGAGAAATCCTTGATTGCTTCAAAAGAGGCCCAAGATACTTTTGCTGAGGCTCTTTTATTGAAAAACCAGCCTAAAAATAATGCTGAATTCCTGCAATTTTCAGCGAGCGTAGATTTTCTCCGCCGGGCCACGGACGCTTTTGGAGATCGGGTCCGCTCCGATGCTATGGAACTCGGCAAAGACGCCATTGGGTAGCCCGTTTTTGAGCAATTTGCCTTAAAGCTTTGCTTCCGCGAATTAGCAATCGATACGTGAAGTCATAAATATACACGTGTTGGGCTGATCTTTTTAACTGACAGTTTATTGCTACAAATAGAACCTTTGCTTGACGGGGACGTTGCTTGTTTGCAACTTGTTCTAGATGTCTGACAACGAACAATATATGCTTACAGAGCAAGGCCAGACCTTGCTTGTTAAGGCCCGGGGTGACTGGACGTTTGAAAACGCCAAAGTCCTGTATGAGAGGTTGTCTGACTGGCAGGACTCAACGGATCTTACAGAAGTTCGCTACGACTTTTCAGAAATGACAGAACTGGACACGTCAGGGGCATACCTTCTTGCGCGGGTCCTGGAAGGTGCCGAGGGCGAGAGAAGAAGCTGGAATATTGATCAAGGCAGTAAGGGCCAAATGACGTTAATGAAGGCAGCGTGCGAAGCGCTGCGCGGGGATCCCCCCACTCATACACGCCAGTGGTATGACACGCTTATCCGGCTCGGCATTGCGACAGAGCGTTTCGGCAAAGAAGTTTGGGAAACTCTGGCATTTATCGGGCATTTTTTCTCGGTCTTGGGTCGTTTGCTTCTAACGCCCACTAAAATTCGATGGAAGTCGGTTGTCGCGCTCATTGAAGACGTGGGGCTTGATGCGGCGCCGATTGTTATGGTGCTGAGCTTCTTTATCGGAGCAGTAATAGCTTATATGGGCGCAAACCTTCTTGCCTCTTTCGGGGCGAGTGTTTTCATGGTTGATTTGGTTGGTTTTGCCGTCCTGAGGGAATTAGCGCCAATTATCACGGCTATCTTGCTAGCAGGTCGATCAGATTCCGCCTTTACGGCCCAAATCGGCGCCATGAAAATGCGTCAGGAAATTGACGCCATGACGGTGATAGGTCTGGATACTTATGAGACCCTCGTCGTGCCTCGCGCCATTGCCTGTGTGGTGGTGACACCAATTTTGACTTTCTTAGCTATGATGAGCGGTATTTTCGGCGGAATGTTAGTCGCATGGAGCGGCGGCGCGGACATTTCTCCTGTTATGTTCTTGGGCCGTTTCCGCGAGGCTATAGACTTGACCCAGTTCGGCGTCGGCCTCGTCAAGACCCCTATTTTTGGCTTGATTATTGCAATTATTGGATGCCGACAGGGATTAGCAGTGACGGGCAGCGTAGAGTCTTTGGGTTCCAGAACAACCACTAGCGTAGTTCAGGCGATTTTCGCTGTTATTGCTGTGGACGCTATGTTTGCGATTTTATTCTACCAGATAGGTGTTTAATGAAAGCGCAGATTAAAAACGACGCTCCGCCCATGGAAGCGAGAGGTCTCCTCACGCAATTCGGAGCGAATGTTATTCACGAAAATCTCGATTTTCGGATTAACCGTGGAGAAATTGTCGGGCTTGTGGGCGGCTCAGGCTCGGGAAAGTCGGTACTCATGAATACGATGCTCGGTCTGAAGGAACCTGAGGGCGGGGTCGTTCGGTATTTCGGGGAAGATCGACGGGACCTTTCATTTGAAGAGCGGCGCGCGATCAATAATGAAATCGGTGTGCTGTTTCAGGGAGGCGCGCTCTTCTCTTCATTGACTGTTCGTCAGAATATTATAGTGCCCCTGCGTGAGCACACCGATTTGCCCGAAGAGTTGATGTGCGAGCTGGCTGATATGAAGATTCATATGGTTGGCTTGCCGCCAGAATCGGCCACGCTTTATCCTTCTGATTTATCAGGCGGCATGAGAAAAAGAGCGGGTCTGGCCCGATCCCTTGCGCTTGATCCATCCCTATTGTTTCTCGACGAACCCACGGCCGGGCTTGACCCTATTGGCGCTCATGCTTTTGATGAACTGATTTTGGGGTTGAGAGACGCCATGAATTTGACCGTTTTGATGGTGACCCATGATTTGGATAGTCTTTATGCCATCTGTGACCGTGTGGCAGTTTTGGTTGATAAACATATTGCGATTGCCGATAAGTTAGAAAAGGTTCAGAAATATGATCATCCTTGGGTGAAAGAGTATTTTGATGGGCCGAGATCCCGGGCGGCTATGTCGGCCGGTGGAAAGTCCAAGACGAAGGCGGCTAACTGATTATGGAAAATAAGGCCCACTACGCCCTGATCGGAATCTTTGTACTGCTATCTATGGTCGCGGCACTGGCATTCATGGCGTGGCTCGCAAACGCCCAATTAGACCAAAAATATGATGAATACGAAGTGAGTTTTAATGGCCCCGTGCGAGGCCTGACGCAAGGAAGCGAGGTTCGGTTTAACGGATTGAAGGTCGGGGAGGTCCTTGGACTGCGTCTGGACGCTAAAGATACAAACACTGTTCTGGCAGAAATCCAGGTGATCGCCGATACGCCTGTGGACACGAAAAGTTATGCCCGTTTGGAACCGCTAGGCCTGACAGGACTAAGTTATATTCAGATTTTTTCAGGTGGTGAAGAGTTCCCGCTTCTTAAAGATTTACCAGGAAAGGGGCCGAAACGTATTGAAGGCCAGATGAGTCAGCTGGACACGTTCTTAGATGGCGGCGGATCCGTCATAGAAAGCGCCGGGAGAGCCTTGAAGTCAGTAAATGACGTCTTGTCCGAAGATGCCATTGAAGACTTTCATCAAATATTGAGTAACATTGAGAAGGTGACAGGCGATCTCGACGCCTCAGAACTGGATATGGACCAAGTCAATAATATGTTCGTCTCTGTTGCTAATGCTGCTGACAGAATTGCGATAACGGCGGACAGTATCACGGAGACTTCTGGCTCAATTAACGATGTGGTTGATGGAGATGTGAAAGACATTATCGCCCGGGCTGAAGAAAGCCTTGATAATGTGGACACTGCGTTGGCGTCCTATAACGAACTCGCAGGTCAGGGGAACGAGCTGATTGTCGATGCCAGAGACGCCATTAACCGGCTTTCCAATTCAGGCCTAACGGACTTAGAAGAAACTGTTGATGCGATACGCCGTCTTGTCGAAACCTTGGGACGTGTGGCCGACGGTTTGGAACAGAATCCGTCCCAGTTCATAGTCGGGGCAGAACGTGAAACAGTGGACTTGCCCCAATGATGAATTTTTCCGTGTTTAAACCTATTAAACTCTCATTCGCCGCTATGATGGGCCTATTTACCGCTCTGTCTATAAGCGCCTGCTCAGTGTTACCTGACCCGGCTCCGGCAGACACCGTATATCGATTGACGACTGCCCCAAATTCAGTGGCAAGTGATGTTGATGCGGCTGTTATCCGTATTGATCGCCCGAGCGCGCCAATTGTGTTTCAGAACCGCGATGTTGTCGTCTCTCCTGACGGTCAACGTTTAGCCTCCGCCTCACAGGCAAAATGGTCTGAAATTACTCCGATATTGGTTCAGAACTCTTTTGTTGAAATTCTTTCTGCCAGAGAGGACCTAATTGGGGTATTGCCGTCTTCGGGCGCTCGAACGGATACACGGGTTCAACTGACGATTAAGAATTTTGAAGCTCAATTTGATCAAGGGTCGCAATCAGCTCCCAAGGCTGTCGTTCGATATAGCGCGACTTTTGCAAATGCGTCAGACCGTTCTTTGATCGGGACATATGAGATTACAAAAATGAAAAGAGCAAATGCGGCATCTGTTTCCTCGATCGTGGAAGCAATTTCCGCTGCGAATCGTGAAGCGTTATCAGATATTTCAGATTGGCTGGCGATAGAATCTCAAAAGCTCAACGAAAACCAGGCTTAAATTGACAATCTGCTGAGCGAGCTTAATCCTCAAGCGGGTCTTTCCCCTCAGCGGCTCTGCGTTTGCGCCACCAAATGAGAGAGCCAAAGATCGCAATCAAGGTAAGAGCGGCCACGGGCATAATCACCTCAAGTTTATCTCCAACTGCTTTGCCTAGGTAGTGGCAGAGCGTGAAGATTATGATCGTGTATAAAGTAGCGGTAAAAGCGATAAAGAGGCAGTATCTGACGTAGGAAACATTGAAATATCCACAGGCCACATAGGCCGGGACACGCGCCAGAGGAAGGAAACGAGCGCCCAATAGAGTGAAAAAGAGGTGGCGCTGCACCTTATCCTGTAAATTGGCAACATGCTTTTTTTCAGCAAAGGCTCTGGCGTGAGGGTTTTTCAACGCGGCCCAACCGATCCAGTATTTCCAAACATCGGAAAGAATCAAACCGATGAGTATGACGATAAAAATAGTCGGGAAGTGTTGAGGCTTAGACGCGGATAGAGTGGCGGCAGCCAGTACGGCTGCGTCTTCTTGAACAAAGGGACCTGCGGCAATGCCGAGATATAAGAGCCAGCTGGGTTCCATCGCAAAACAGTCTTTAGATTAAAGGGGTTGAGAAAAGTTTGAGCGTACATTCTTCTAACGCTGAAATTAAGCACGTTTCAAGCGTAAGCTGCCATTGCAAGATGGGAGTCTCCGTGACATAAGGCGCGAAATTTTAACCCCTGACCCGGGGCGGCGAAGCTATGTGCCTTATGGCTAGCGGGCCTGCACCCGACATTGACACAGGATGGATGTCCGTCATGCAAATCAAAGAAGTAAAAACCGAAGGCCTGAGCTACACCTATGCGGTGACAGTTCCCAAAGAGGACCTGTCTGCCAAGCTAGATGCCAAAATCAAGGAAATGCAGCCGCAAGTCTCTCTTAAAGGCTTCCGCCCTGGTAAAGTCCCGGCATCCCACATCAAAAAAATGTTCGGCCAATCTATCATGAAAGATATTGTCGAAGAGACCGTCAATGAAACGTCTCAAAAAGCAATCAATGACAATAAAATCCGCCCTGCTGGTCAGCCAAAAATTGATCTTCGTGCAAACGGCGAGGAAGTTACAAAAGGCACCGCGGATTTAGAATATCAATTGACCGTCGAATCAATCCCTGACTTCGAACCCGTTGATCCAGCTACTCTTAAATTCACACGTCTGAAATACGAAGCCTCAGATGCGGATATGGAAGAGCGTTTGGCTGAGCTGGGTAAAGGGCAGAAGACTTACAAGAAAAAAGCTAAAACAGCTAAAGCCAAAAAAGACGATGCAGTCTTGATTGATTTTGTTGGCACAATTGACGGCGAAGCTTTTGAGGGCGGCGCCATGGAAGGTCATCAACTGGTTATCGGTTCCGGTAGTTTCATTCCGGGATTTGAAGAGCAGCTTATCGGCGCTAAAGCCGGCGACGAGCTGGACGTAAAAGTCACGTTCCCCAAAGAATATCAGGCCGCTGACTTGGCAGGTAAAGAAGCTGTCTTTGCGACGAAAGTCCACGAAGTCCAGGGCGCGAAAGATGCCGAGATTGACGATGATTTTGCCAAGAACTTTGGTCTTGATGATCTGGACGCACTCAAGGACGCTGTCAAAAAGCAGTATGAGTCCGAACTCGACATGCAGTCTCGCATGAAACTTAAGCGCGCCATTCTTGACGAACTTGACAAAAAGCACAGCTTTGATCTTCCACCAAACATGGTTGAAGCCGAGTTTGAAAATATCTGGAATCAGGTGAAGGCCGAGAAAGAGGCCGGACAACTGGACGAAGACGACGCCAAGAAAACTGATAAACAGTTAGAAAAAGACTACCGCAAGATTGCGGAACGCCGCGTACGATTAGGTCTGGTTCTGGCTGAAATGGGCCAAAAGGCCGAAGTTCAAATCACCAATGAAGAGCTTCAGCAGGCTATGATCGCCGAAGCGCGTCAATATCCGGGTCAGGAACAGCAAGTTGTTGAGTTTTACCAGAAAAACCCGAATGCGATCGCTCAACTCCGCGCCCCAATCTATGAAGAAAAAGTTGTCGACCTGATCATCGACAAAGCCGAAGTCAAAGATAAAAAAGTTGATAAGGACGAGCTGTTCGAAGAAGACGACATGATCTAGATTTTCCAAACGCAGCTTAGGCTACGCTTGAGTTGATATGGATAAAGTCAAACCCGGCCTTGTGCCGGGTTTTTTGTTTTAGGGTCAAGTGAGTTCCTGCTTTTGATAGAAGAAGCCGAAATAACAAATTTTCAGCTCACCGATGCGCAAATGTAGGGACAACTTGGTTCCTTTCATAATGCCAGATAAGACAGTTCATATGAGCGCTGCCCCTTTTGAAATTTTCCTGTCGACCTCTCCGGGGTTAGAAGAGTTATTGCTTCAAGAAGTGAAAGAGGCAGGATTTAACAATCCCAAAGCGACGGCTGGCGGCATCACTATTTCTGGGGATTGGGAAGATGTCTGGCGCGCCAATTTGAGCCTGCGCGGCGCTTCAAAAGTCCTCGCCCGAATTGGAGAGTTTCGTGCCTTTCATCTGGCGCAGTTAGACAAGCGTGCGCGCAAATTTCCTTGGGAAGACACGCTGACCTCCGGCTCAAAAGTAAAAGTTGAAGTCAGCACGAATAAGAAAAGTAAAATCTATCACGCCGGCGCGGCCGAGGAGCGCATAGAACGCGCCATATCCGAAGGGTTTGGCGCAGAGATTGTCGACTCCAAACAGGACGCCGATATCGTCATTAAAACGCGTATTGACCGTAACAATGTGATTCTATCAGTAAATACGTCAGGGCAGGGGCTCCATAAGCGCGGTTATAAGCAAGCCATGGGCAAGGCGCCGATGCGCGAAACTATGGCGGCGCTTTGTTTGCGAGGGTGCGGTTTCAAGGGCGATGAACCAGTTCTCGATCCTATGTGCGGTTCAGGAACGTTTCTTATTGAGGCCGCAGAAACCTCAGCAGGTCTCTTGCCGGGTCGTAGCCGGTCTTTCGCATTTGAAAAGCTTGCGACTTATGACGCAGAAAGGGTGGATAAACTCAAGGCGGAAAAACCTCGTTTGGATGTGAAGCACCATTTCTATGGCTCTGACCGCAATGTGAAAGTCATTGAATTCGCGAATGAAAATGCAGCACGGGCCGGGGTGACGCAGCATTGCACCTTCTCGCCGATGCCGCTGACTGCGCTTGAACGACCGGACGGGCCGCCGGGGTTGGTCATTGTCAATCCGCCTTATGGCGCCCGAGTCGGCAAGAAAAAAGATTTGTTCGCGCTTTATAATAGCTTCGGTCAAATCATGCAGGAAAAGTTCCAGGGCTGGCGTGTTGGAATGATCACATCGGATACGAATTTAGCGCAAGCCACGAACCTGCCCTGGCTTCCGACCGACGCGCCGATTAATCATGGCGGGTTGCGGGTAAAACTGTTTAAAACAAGGGTGCTAAAGTGATTGTTGAGGTGAAACGATCCGCAAGGCTATCTGCGAAAGAACGGCGTTCGCGCCTGAATATACCCGGGGCGTCAATAGAATTGATACGTCATTTTCCAGTAGGTTTGTTTCGAGGAAGTGTTGTTGGAGGCTATTGTCCCATGGGTCAGGAAATAGATCCACTACCATTGATGGAGGCTATAGAAGAAACGGGTTGTGAGCTTGCCTTACCCGTCACGCCACCTATGGGACAGGCGTTGAGCTTCCGCAAATATAAGAAAAATGATATTTTGATAAAAGGTTTGTTTGGTACGACTGAGCCTGAGGGGCATCAGGAAATCATCGTCCCGAACCTACTTCTCGTTCCGCTCCTTGCGTTTACGCCTGAGGGGGAACGGCTGGGGTATGGCGGCGGATATTATGACCGAACTCTCGCCAAACTTCGCGCAGAAGGTGACGTTTTTGCTTGCGGCGTGGCTTATGCTGGGCAAGAGGTGCCGGACCTGCCGACAGATGAACATGATCAGCCCTTGGACGGTATATTGACGGAACAGTTTTTTAGGATCTTTGCATGAAATTTGCCTTTTTCGGAGATGTCGTCGGACGCGCCGGGCGCAACGCCGTCACGCGCCACCTTCCGCATGTGCGCTCTAAACTCGGCCTCGATGCCGTGGTTATTAACGCGGAAAATGCGGCGGGCGGTTTCGGAATAACGCGGGCGACGGCGGATGAGTTGTTCGAGGCAGGCGCGGACGTGCTCACTCTGGGCAATCACAGTTTTGACCAAGCGCAGGGGATTAGCGTCATTGAAAATGAAGAGCGGCTTCTGCGTCCTTGTAACTATCCCGTGGGTCAGGTGCCGGGACGCGGCGCCGGACTGTTCAATGTGAAGGGCTATAACTTCCTCGTTATAAATGTGCATGGCCGGGTGTTTATGGATGCGCTGGATGACCCTTTTATTGGGGTTGAGCGAGAGCTATCCGCCGCGCCGCTCGGCGATGTCGCGGATGCCGTCTTGGTGGATATTCACGCTGAAGCCACCTCAGAAAAGGCGGCGATGGGGTATTTTTGTGACGGTCGGGCCTCGCTTGTGGTGGGAACGCATCAGCATGTCCCGACGGCCGATGCGCGAATTCTGCCGGAGGGGACGGCTTTTCAGACAGATGCCGGCATGTGCGGAGATTATAATTCCATAATAGGGATGGAAGTCGAAGAACCGCTGCGGCGATTTACGACTCGTATTAAAGGGGGCCGCTTTACGCCGGCTTCGGGAGACGGAACCCTGTGCGGCGTCTATGTGGAGACAGACGGGAAAGGCCTGGCAAAAACGGTCAGCCCAATACGTATTGGCGGGCAACTCTCCGAAATTATACCTTCCTAAACTATTTGTTTAAAAGCTCACTTGCTTTGTTATAACGCTTTCATGACACATAACGCCAAACACCGAACTGCCCTGTATCCCGGAACATTTGATCCGATGACCCTGGGGCATTTGGATATTCTGAAACGGGCGAGTCGCTTGTGTGACCGCCTGGTTGTCGGCGTGGCCATAAACCGATCAAAAAACCCGCTTTTTCCGCTTAGTGAACGGGTGGAGATGGTCGAGAATGTTGTGGAGCCGTTTCGGGATCGCATTGAGGTAGAGGTCCTGCCGTTCGAAGGCCTACTGATACATTTCGTTGAAAATGTCGGCGCCAATATGATAGTGCGCGGCCTACGCGCCGTTTCGGATTTCGAATATGAATTCCAGATGGCGGGAATGAATGATCGTTTAAACCCGGATATTGAAACTGTATTTCTCATGGCTGACCCGCAGTTCCAAACTATTGCGTCCCGCCTTGTGAAAGAAATCGCCCGCCTTGGCGGTGATGTTTCGCAGTTTGTTACCCCCGAAGTTGAGCTTCGCTTGAAGGATAAATTTACATGATGAAACATGTTACAACAGCTTTGGCTTTTTCACTCGCTATGCCACTGGCAATGTTGGGGACGGCTTGTTCTGCGCAGGAAACCCCATCTGAAGCAACAAATTCGGCGGCCGAGGGCAGCAATGTTCCCTCTGATGCCTGGCGGAAAGTTGACCCTGAAAACCTTCTATTAATTGATACAGCTTACGGCCTTATAGGCGTTGAGCTATATCCCGAGATTGCGCCCGCTCACGTGGAGCGGGTCAAAGCGCTCGCTCGCGCAGGTTTTTATGACAATGTCCCATTCCACCGGGTGATTGAAGGTTTTATGAACCAGACCGGTGATGGATCGAATGGTGACGGAAGTGGGGATTCCGAGCTTCCAGATCTAAAGGGTAACTTTACGTTCCGGCGCGATGCCTCCATGCCCGTTACCTTGATTAGCGCGCGTCAGGACGGAGGGAAGTCCATAGATGTTGGATTTTATAAATCCTTACCTGTCGCGTCCCAGCCTATGGCTCAGTCGATGTTGACAGCAGATGGGAAAGTGACAGCTTATGGGCTACACTGCAGAGGCGTGACGTCTATGGCTCGAACAAGCGATCCGGATACTGCAAACAGCCAATTTTTTCTGATGCGCGATCGCGCCTCTCATCTCGATCAAGAATACACGATCTGGGGGAATACTGTCCTCGGACATAAACACTTGCGTCGTTTCAAAGTTGGAACGGCTGGAGAAGCAGGTTTTGTTCCGGATCAAATGAATACCGTTCGTGTTGCCGCAGATTTGGCAGATGAAGTTCGCCCTGAGGCTTATGTCATGAAAACGAACCACCCAGCATTTCAAGCCTTTCTCAAAACCGAGGCAAAGTCCGACGGCACCTATCCGGATATCTGTGATATCTCTGTGCCGACAAAAACTGAATAAATTCAAACTCTAAAGCTTATATTATCATAAGAAGAAAGTTCTCCTATGTCCGATAAACTTATCATGACCGTCGATGCCAATGACGGAAAACCTGGTGATGTGACTATTTTGCTCCGTCCTGATCTTGCGCCGAAACATGTAGAGCAAATCACAACACTCGCCAAAGAAGGCTTTTATGACGGGCTGACCTTCCACCGGGTGATTGATGGCTTTATGGCTCAGGGTGGTTGCCCAGACGGCACTGGTATGGGCGGTGCAAAAAAGAATATTCCGGCAGAATTTAACCGCCATCCTCATGTCGAAGGCGTTTGTTCCATGGCGCGGGCGCAAAACCCGAATTCCGCTTCTAGTCAGTTTTTCATCTGTTTGGACGAGGCCGGGTTCCTGGATGGCCAATACACAGTCTGGGGTGAAGTCGAAAGCGGGATGGATTTGATTCACGCCCTGCCCAAAGGCGAGCCGCCCCGTATGCCAGGTAAAATCGTCAAAATGACGGTCGTTGAAGGCTAATATTTATAAGGCGATCCAATATGGACGTCTCTCTTTTTGATTTTACTCTGCCTGAGGCCGCAATTGCGTTGCGGCCAGCGGTTCCGCGCGACTCAGCCAAACTGCTCCAAGTCGGCGCAGGGGGAGAGTTTTCGGATCGTCACGTCTCTGACTTGCCGTCTCTTTTGCGCGCTGGAGATGTGCTGGTTCTGAATGAGACGAAAGTTTTCGCCGCTGCTTTAAAGGGCAAGCGCGCCGCGCGTGAGCATGGCGGCGGCGGCGCCGTAACGGTGGATGTGAATCTCCATACGCCCGTGGCAGATAATATCTGGCGGGCGTTTATTCGTCCGGCGAAACGGGTGCGGCCCGGTGATGTCCTTACGTTCTCGAAAACTCTGACGGGGACTGTGACAGATAAGCAGGACGGAGGAGATGTTGGCCTTGTTTTAAAGGCTCAAGGCGATCTCATTGCGGAAATAAACGCCGCCGGGGAGCCGCCTCTGCCGCCCTATATTGCGCGGAAACGTAAGCCGGACGAGCAGGACGTTAAAGACTATCAAACTGTTTACGCGAATGAGACGGGATCTGTTGCCGCGCCGACGGCAGGACTTCATTTTACCGATACTGTTTTTGCAGCTTTGGCGGATAAGGGCGTGCAGATTGAACGCCTAACTTTACATGTAGGCGCCGGGACGTTTCTGCCCGTCAAATCCGACGATACCTCCACCCATAAAATGCATTCTGAACGCTATTCGATTTCCCGTGAGACGGCGAAGAATTTGAATGACGCGAAATCAGAGCGAAGGCGGGTCATTGCTGTGGGGACGACTTCTTTGAGGGCATTGGAAAGTGCCTGCGATGAAAACGGTTTGATAGCAGACGGGGCAACCGAAACGGATATATTTCTCACGCCCGGGTCAAAATTTAAGGTGGTTGACGGGCTAATGACGAATTTTCATTTGCCGAAATCTACTTTATTTATGCTGGTAAGTGCTCTGGCCGGTCTCGACAGGATGCAAAAGGCTTATGCCCATGCGATAAAACACGATTACCGTTTTTATTCTTATGGCGATAGTAGCTTAATCTGGAAGGCGCAATAGTGGCAATTTTCCCTTTTGATATTCACGCCTCCGAAGGCAAGGCTCGAACGGGTGTTTTGAAAACGCCGCGCGGAGACATTCGAACACCTGCCTTTATGCCTGTTGGGACGGCCGGAACGGTCAAAGGTGTTTATATGGACCAAGTGAAGGAGACCGGGGCCGATATTATATTGGGAAATACCTATCATCTTATGCTTCGACCCGGTGCGGAACGGGTTAAAAAACTTGGTGGCCTTCATAAATTTGGAGGGTGGAGCGGCCCAATCCTGACCGATTCGGGTGGATTTCAGGTCTGGTCTCTCTCAAAACTCCGTAAGATGAGTGAAGAGGGCGTCGAGTTTCAGAGCCATTTGGACGGAAGTCGTCATATGCTTTCTCCGGAAAGATCGATAGAAATTCAGGCCGATCTGCTCGGTGCTGATATTTCGATGCAGCTGGACGAATGCACTGATTTTCCGTCGACACATGAGCAAGCTAAAAAATCCATGGAACTTTCTTTGCGGTGGGGAAAGCGTTCTTTGGCGGCGTTTGGAGACAGAAAAGACCAAACCCTCTTTGCCATTATCCAGGGGTCGATCTATGAGGATTTACGGCAACGCTCTGCCGAGGCAAGTTTGAGTGAAACCACATCTGGCGGGTATGGCGGGTTTGCGATTGGCGGTTTGGCCGTCGGGGAGGGGCATGAGGCCATGTGTAATGTCCTAGAGTTCACCGTGCCGCATTTACCCGAGAGTCGCCCCCGCTATCTGATGGGAGTGGGCAAGCCTATTGATCTGGTCGAATCGGTGGCCCGGGGCGTCGATATGTTTGATTGTGTGATTCCTACACGGTCTGGAAGACATGGGCAGGTTTGGACGGATGAGGGCCCGTATAATATCAAAAGAGCAGAGTTTGCCGAGGATCAGGCGCCGCTCGATGGCTCAATAAAGTGTGAGGCGTCTCAAAGTTATTCTAAAGCCTACATCCATCATCTCATCCGCTCAAAAGAAATGTTGGGGGCTATGATTCTGAGTTGGCATAATATAGCTTATTTTGAGGACCTGATGGCTAGAATAAGGACTGCTATAGCAGAACAAAGGTTCAAAGACTTCGCAGATTCTTTCCGGAGTAATTGGAAAGGCTGATTTTGACTGAATTTGACGGGAAGAACCCACAGTTTGGGGCTTGACTGTCAAAACTGCCCCGCATAGGTAACGCCACGCTTTGGAAAGCGCCCATAGCTCAGTTGGTAGAGCGCCTCACTTTTAATGAGGATGTCCACGGTTCGAGTCCGTGTGGGCGTACCATTCCCCCTTAGATTCGTTTTTTAGATTGAAAACATTTGATTTTTTAAGTCAAACCGTGCCGAATAGACGGAATTTCGTGAAAAGTGGTGCATTTTCGCAACTTTCTAAAAAAATTCTTTTAAATTAATTGAAATATTTTTATTCCATTATGGCCACGCGGAACCATTTCGTGTTAGGGCGGTAATAGATTTGTTATCGCGTTAGGCGGGACAATCAGATTGTTAACAGAAATGGCTCTGACCATTGACGGAGGAATTTACTATGAAGCAGAAGCTTCTTTTTGCCGCGGCAGCCGCCGCATTGATGGCAGCCCCATCGCTTGCGACTGCTCAGGATAGCGGTTGGTACTTACGCGGAAACGCAGGTTACGGCGTCCACACAGATACAGAATTCACTGATGGCCTGATCGGCGAGAATGAAAGCGAAGGCAATGTCGCTTACTCTCTTGGCTTGGGATACGAGTTTGGAAGCGGCTGGCGCATGGAACTCGATGGTTCCTCTCTTTGGACTGACATGGGCAAGATTGATTCCCTGCCGCAGTCATATTCAAAGCTTCGTACAAATTCTTTGATGCTTAACGCAATCTATGACTTTGATGATTTTGGTCGCTGGGAACCATATGTTGGTGCTGGTATCGGTATTGTTGAATCAAACCTTTCTGCCGTTGCGAGTGATTTCCCATCAGGCGCAGTCGGCACTCCGGGAACTGTTCTGGTCCCTTCACCTGCTTGCCCTGGCTTGCGCAATGGATCAGATTCCTTCGTTTGCTCTGCAAAAGGTGATGAGTCTAATCTTGGCTGGCAAATCCTTGCGGGTCTTGGGTATGCAATCACAGACAACCTATCCTGGGATACAAACTACAAGTACCTCGATTCTGGTACAGCAAACATTGCTGGTACCCGCACAAACAACAGATCCGGACTGTCAACACAGTTCACAGCTGATTTGGAAGATGTCGGGTCTCACACAGTGATGACAGGCTTCCGTTACCGCTTTGGTGCGTCTACACCGCCGCCTGCGCCGACACCTGACGTGTCTTGCTGGGATGGTTCTATGGTGTTCAACGCCAATCAGTGTCCGCCAGAGCCACAGCCTGAGCCAGACGTTGAGTGTTGGGATGGTTCTATGGTCTTCAGTGCTGCTGAATGTCCTGCACAGCCAGTTGTATGTTCCGATGGATCAACAGCGCCAACGATTGAACAGTGCCCAGTTGTTAACGTTTGTGAAGAAGAATATCGTCAAGAGATCATCTATTACGAATTCGACAAAGGCCAATCTGCTGAAACACGCAACACAATTAACCGCATCCTAGATGTAGGTCAGTATTGTGCAGTTCAGAACATCCGCGTTGTCGGTCATACTGATACATCCGGTTCACAGGCCTATAACCTCGGCCTTTCACAGCGCCGTGCTGCGGATGCTCGTGAAGAACTTGGCCGCCAAGGCGTAGATGCCAATATGATCACATCTGAAGGCAAAGGTGAAACTGAGCCGTTCGTTGAAACAGGTGACGGCGTCAGAGAGCAACTAAACCGCCGGACTGAAGTCCTGGTAACACTCGGCACCATCGCTGGTGTGAACTAGGGTCTTAGACCACATATCTTTTCGAAAGCCCGGCTTCGCGCCGGGCTTTTTTTATGGAAAAACTAATTTTCCTAATGTCTCGGCATTCCATAAAGTCGTAAAAATAAGAATCCGTTTTAATGCCTTATTAAAGACTTGTTTGGTTTTTAATTTTATAGGGTCTGTCGGTTTGATAATTCGGCTCCGCCGCCTTGAATAGAAGGGCGGGAGACTTATTCGGATCGGACGTCAAATAATATGGAACAATTTCATATTACAGAAGTATTAGATTTGTCAGCATGATAGGTGCGACATTTAATTATTAATAAAAATGGTCTGACCATTTACGGAGGAATTTATCATGAAGCAGCAGCTTCTCTTTGCCGCGGCAGCCGCCGCATTAATGGCGGTCCCAACACTTGCCACCGCCCAAGATAGCGATAGCGGTTGGTACTTGCGCGGAAACGCAGGTTACGGCGCACATACAGATACAGAATTTTCCGGCGGCCTCGTGGGTGAGAATGAAAGCGTCGGTGACGTCGCATACTCACTCGGACTAGGTTATGAAGTAGGTAACGGGTTCCGTGTTGAATTAGATGGTTCTTCTCTTTGGACGGACCTTGGACGAATCGATTCGTTGCCACAATCTTACGCCAAGCTCCGGACGAATTCATTGATGGTTAACGCTCTATATGACTTCAACAGCACTGGCACCTTACAGCCTTATGTTGGTGCAGGTCTGGGCATTGTACAAGGTGACCTCTCTGCAGTAGCAAGTGATTTCCCATCCGGCGCTGTCGGCTCCCCCGGAACTGTTTTAGTTCCGTCAACAGCTTGCCCAGGTGCCCGTAACGGTGGTGATTCCTTTAATTGTGCCTTTGATGACAAAGACAACAATTTTGGTTGGCAAGCTATTGCTGGCCTTGGGGTTGCTATCACAGATAACCTAACGTGGGATACAAACTATAAATATCAAGACGGTGGTGACCTGACTGTTCAAGGTGTCCGTACAAATAACGTTACAGGCGCTACAACAGATATCACAACCGAGTTGGATAATGTTAATTCTCACACAGTGATGACAGGTATTCGTTATCGCTTTGGTGCGTCTACGCCGCCGCCTGCGCCAACACCTGATGTGTCATGCTGGGACGGTTCTATGGTGTTTAACGCCAATCAGTGTCCGCCAGAGCCACAGCCTGAGCCAGACGTTGAGTGTTGGGATGGTTCTATGGTCTTCAGTGCTGCTGAATGTCCTGCACAGCCAGTTGTATGTTCCGATGGATCAACAGCGCCAACGATTGAACAGTGCCCAGTTGTTAACGTTTGTGAAGAAGAATATCGTCAAGAGATCATCTATTACGAATTCGACAAAGGCCAATCTGCTGAAACACGCAACACAATTAACCGCATCCTAGATGTAGGTCAGTATTGTGCAGTTCAGAACATCCGCGTTGTCGGTCATACTGATACATCCGGTTCACAGGCCTATAACCTCGGCCTTTCACAGCGCCGTGCTGCGGATGCTCGTGAAGAACTTGGCCGCCAAGGCGTAGATGCCAATATGATAACATCTGAAGGCAAAGGTGAAACTGAGCCGTTCGTTGAAACAGGTGACGGCGTCAGAGAGCAACTAAACCGCCGGACTGAAGTCCTGGTAACACTCGGCACAATCGCTGGTGTAAACTAGGGTCTTAGACCACGTAGCTTTTCGAAAGCCCGGCTTCGCGCTGGGCTTTTTTTATGGAAAATTAGACGTGGGACTTAGGGACGTGAGCAGGCCAGACTCGCAGGAACTATTTGTTCCATCAAGGACGTTAGGTGTGGCTATTTCGGATATGACGTCTTTTAAATTTTAGGACGTGAAAGAGGGGGCAGGTTCACTCTTTAGAAGCAGATTTACTCTGACTATATTCCAATGTTCCTTTTTGGAGAACACTATCTGTCTTCAATATCGTTTGCGGTGTATAGGCCTCGGAAACTTTGGATAGTTGGTCATAAAGCGGCGCGAAATCTTGCTGTGTTGCTTCAAACAATTGCTCAAACGAGTCGATAACAAAATAGACATCCTGATAGTCATCAATTTTGTAATCCGTTTGCATGACGCGCATTAAATCGAAATCGATGCGATGAGGGGACGGACTTTCCAGGCTGTATTGCGCTTCACCAAAAGAGGAGACAATGCCGGCGCCGTAATGGCGTAAGCCTTCCGGCGTTTTGATCAGGCCAAATTCCACGGTGTACCAGTAAAGACGAGCCAGGTTTTTCAAACCGTTATACTCTAATGCCCGCAATCCGCCTTTCCCATAAGCTTCCATATAATCTGCAAAAATTGGCTGGGTTAGCAGTGGCACATGTCCGAAAATATCATGAAAAATATCTGGTTCCTGCAAGTAATCCAACTGATCAGCCTTGCGTATAAATCGCCCGGCAGGGAATCGTCGATTGGCAAGATGGTCAAAGAACACGTCGTCCGGCACAAGGTGGGGAACCATAACAACTTTCCAACCTGTCAAAGCCTCTAACTTTGGATTGAGGTCGTCAAGGTTAGGAATGCCGCCTTCACTCAGAGAGAGTTTTTTTAACCCATCAAGAAATTCGTGCGTCGTGCGGCCCTTCAAAAGCTCGCTTTGACGCTCGTAAAGTGTATCCCAGACGCCATGTTCTTCTTCCGTATAGGCATCCCAAACCTGCCGGATAGTAAAGTCCTCGGCAGGAGTTTGAGAAGCAATAATTGGATCGTCTATCATAAAGGCTCACTTATTGAGTTTCTCCAAAGACATAGGAAGGAAGTCACGATAAATCATCCTGCAATTCAGTCCGAAGACGGGGCAAAGTTGCGCCTCTTCGAGGCAAAGTTTTGCTAATGAGGCAAAATTACCTGTCCCCGAAAATTGACCCCAGGGCTTTTTCCAACTCGTTCTTTGTATCTTCCTCTTCTACTTTTTCGGCGGGCTGTTCTGCAGGCGCGTCCAGAGACTGGGGCGGCTCCTCTTGTGTTGCTGTCTCGGGCGAGGAATCTGGCGGTGTGTTCTGGCCTCCTAGAACGCCGCCAAGAATGCCGCCTAAGGGGCCTTTAACTTGGTCTTGTAGCCTAGAGGTCACTTCGCCTTTGGCTCGATCGGCTACGATTTTGCCGAGAAACTCCGTGTCCAAACTTGGGGACGCTTGTCCGAAATCTCCGGCAAAACGAATTGGGATGCCGAAGCTTCCAAGTTTATTTGCATTATCTCCTGTGAGCTTTGGCCTGAACCGGAAATCCATTTTTTGATTCCCCATATCAATTGTGCCGACACCATTCGCGCTTACGCCCAGCGCCGCCAGATTAAACTCATTGATGCTCACTACGCCGTCTTCAATTTTGAAAAGGCCAACTAGATCTTTAAATTTGGTGATTTGAGAACTCCCAATTCCGGACGGGAGGCTTCGTGACTTCAAGGCATCATCGAGACCCGTCAAGAACTTGCTGGCATCAATGCCCTGAATTTGCCCGTCCAGCAGCCCAAACCCGCCTTGGCCGTTTAGTCCACGCATAATTTCCGCTTGGGAACGTCCGGAGGAGGTGATGGAAAGGTCAGTTTTAGCTTCGCCGGATGCTTTGGTGAAACCGGCGATCGCACTGAGAAAATTATTTCCGTTAAGCTCATTTAACCCCGCCGTTAGGGTCAAAGACGGGACAGGCTTGGAAGCGTCAAATGTTAAATCCATTTTTCCATTTCCGCCGTAAAGCGCCACCGTAGGAAGTTTTGCGTTTAAAACGCCATCTTGCAGTGTCACGTCCATCTGGGTTTGGCCTAATTTCAACCTGTCTGTAATAACATTGGGGGTTGATACATCGAGTTCTGCATCGAGGGATTTGAGGGGGGCGAGATTGAGGGGAGCCTCACTCCAAGGCTGAATTTCGCCTGTCGGGTTTTGCGTGCTGTAGCTGGCCATATAGGGTCGTAGATCAAGTCCTTGAAGTGCCAAATTTCCTTCTATTAGAGGGCGCGGCTCGCGGAGTGTAGCCGATAAGGCGCCGCTCCCTCGAATGTCGTCAAACGCGATCTCTGCCTTGGACAGAGTGAGTTTGTTAGCTGTTCCGGCGATGTCACCTGTGATAGAAAAAGTCTCGAATATTGCTCCAGTGTCCGTGTTAGGAGAAAGATCGGTGCCGTTTAATGCGGCTAGAGCTCTGACATCGGTGATTTCCCCCGTTATAGCGCCGTCCAAAGATAAGGCGTTTGCATCGTTAAGCGCATATTGTCCGTTTCCGGCAAAAGTCGCATTCAGAAGTCCTTCACTCAAGCCTGCCTGAAGGTCGGTTAAAATAAATGTTTCGCCCTGTGTACTGATTTGTCCAGAAGCGCTTATAGTCTTAATTGACTGCGAATAGGGCACTTTACTCGGAAGGGTCTGGGCCACCTCAGCAAAATTCGGAATGTCGAGGCTAAACTGACCTTCGGCTTTGGGAATGTCTGCCAAGGCGAGGCCTCCCTTATAACTGCCGTTTACAGCACCGCTTGAGGCCGTGGCCTCTAAATCTGAAATCACAATTTTACTAGAGTTGTAATTTAAGCGCCCGGTCGCATTTAAAGCGGAAATGAGCCTTGCATAAGGCGTTTCAATTTGGGCTGTTTGAACTAAATTTTCTGCGTTTGTAACTTCGGTGTCGAAGGTTCCATTGGCAGTTATGCCAGCGTCTGAATACTCCGCGGCTCCGTTGAATTGGGCTGAAAAGTCTTCGCCTCTAGCACTTGCCTGAAGAGTCTTTGCGGCAAACCCATTTGGCGTGCCATTTAAGCTGGCTTTGCCTTCTAAGGACTGAAAGAAATCAAGAGGCGGAGTATCGTCAGGCAAATAAGGTTTTAAGGCCACAAAATTCGTAATCTCAAACTCTGTTTCCCCATTCAGAATAGGTGTTTCGCCGAGCGTTGCAGACCCATTGAAGCGTCCATTTAAGGCTTCGCCGGTCGCCTCAATGTCAGTGTTGCTCGCCGTGATGAGGCCACTGACCTGACTGAAATTCCCTTTGGCTTTAAGGGAAGTCAAAAGGCCAAGATAAGGTATCTCTTGCGGACTAAGGCTCTGAATCGCTCGAGGATTATTTATCTCTGAGTCTAGAGTTACATCGAAATCCATTTCGGGGGAGGCTAAAAACTTACCTTTTGCGGAAATATTAGCGAATGCTGTATTGATATCGGCATCGAAAGGCGCTTCATTTCCGTCGAGGAACGCGCGGATACTATTCAGTGTCATGTCGATTTCTGCGCGCTCTCCCTGATACGTCAGGCTTAAATCCATTTTTAGAGGCTCAGATAAGCCTGGCACTGATAGAAACCCGTCAATATCGGCGGCCTCATATCGTTCTCCGCCAAAGCTATCTTGATATATGACTTGTCCGTCTACGAGATTAAAAGCCTCAATCTGTGGGTCAAGATTGGCAAAACGACCGTCCCTTGCAAAAGGTTCATCCGTTTCAGGCGCCGAAGGCGTCTCTTCATTTTCGGTTATTCTTTCCCAGTTCGCGCGCCCATCCGTCAGCCGCTCAAGATAAACTTGAGGCTTTATCAAATTAAACCCTGCAATTTCGACCCGCTTGGCCAAAAGAGGGAAGAGACGGATGCGGGCCTCTAGCTCTTCCACGGTAAGGAAAGGGGTGTCGGAAAAACCTTCGTAATTTTCAATGCGCACGCCATTGGTTTTCGCTTTGATCAAAGGAAATGATTGCACGCGCACGTCACCTGAGATGGTTACGTCTCGCCCTAGTTCTTTGGAGAGTTGGGTCTCGATTTTCTGTTTGTAAACGTCTGAGGGAATAAGGCCTGGGACGATAATAAACGCCCCGACGAGTAACACGAATAAAACTGCAATCCCGATTAAGATCTTGCGCATGTAATCTCCTGTGCAGCAAGGTTTTAAAGGCTGTTCCGTACACCCCCTTTATCAAGGAACTGATAGCAAAGACAATGCGTTCCTATTTTAACCGCCGATGCTATACTGGTCCTTATCTGTATATTTTGGCAGCATTATGAAAGAGTATGACATCTCGTTATATTCACAGGAGGATAAATTAATGTGTTTCAACCATTCCCAGACCCACAGCCCAAATTCACTGGTGTCAAAGGCAAGTTCAAAAGGCTCAATACAAGAAACCAACGTTCAGAATAGACGCGGTTTTGTGAAAGCTCTTGCGGGCGGCGGGGCTGCAGCAGCACTTGCGAGTTGTACAACTAATCCGGTAACGGGACGCTCTCAATTTGTAGGGCTGGCGCCAAGCGGGGCAGAACTGGACAATATGGCAGCGGCATCATGGGCAGATTTAAAGCAAGAGACACCCACAACAAATGATCCACGATATACTCGGCGCCTCCGCAACATTGGGAGCCGCATTTCAAGAGGGGCGGGCCGAGCGGATCAAACTTGGG
Source organism: Litorimonas haliclonae (assembly GCF_965138505.1). Lineage (NCBI taxonomy): Bacteria > Pseudomonadati > Pseudomonadota > Alphaproteobacteria > Maricaulales > Robiginitomaculaceae > Litorimonas > Litorimonas haliclonae. The sequence goes on from NZ_CBCSCO010000003.1 coordinate 115,277, forward strand.
ACTATGCCGTTTTTGATGAAGATACAAAAAACGCGTTTGTACTGCCGGGAAACCGGGTAGGATTCTATACAGGTATGATGGACTTTGCTGATAATGATGATCAGATCGCTGGAATTATGGGACACGAAGTCGGTCATGTTGCCGCCTCCCACGCCCGCGAAAGGATGTCTATGCAAATCGCGTCGCAAGGCGCTGTACTTGGGGGGACTTTGATAGGGAGTTCGGTTTTCTCGGGAAAGTGTAAAAATATGGCTGCGGCGCAAAGGAGGTCCTGTTTACAAGGCGCTAATCGAAATACGCAGATGTTGGTGACCGCTCTGGGGTTAGGCTCGCAAATCGGGATTGTCTTACCATATTCTCGCAAACACGAAACTGAATCAGACCTTTTGGGCGTCAATTACATGCACAAATCCGGGTATGACCCTAATCAGGCCGTTCGTCTGTGGGAAAAAATGGCCGCAGACACACCATCTCGTCAGCCTGCATTTTTGTCCACCCATCCGGACCCAGCTGATCGGGCGCGGGTCTTGAGTGAATATATTCAAAGACAGGAAAGAATGGGGTCGCAAGGGTTTCGTAATATCAACACATAATTTATCTGCTTTTCCTTCTAAAGCATGATAAAAACGACTTGAATGGCGGGGGTCCATAAGCTAGGTGTCCCGCCACACTGTTTAGCCGCCTTAGCTCAGTTGGTTAGAGCGCCGGTTTGTGGAACCGGAGGTCCTTGGTTCGAGACCAAGAGGCGGTACCATTTTTCCCTTAAATTACAGATAGTTGCGTGAGTCATTCGCCTAGCCTGTAATCCGTTCCAACATTCCAGACCGTTTCTGTTCCAACAAAATGGAGCGACCTTCGTTTCTTTTGGCATACATTTTGTCCGAATCTATCCGGTTGATAGGGGTGTAAGTGGCGTCAAGAAACGCGTCTTTATCGAGGGTGTTTGCAAGCATTGCTGCTCGGTCTGCTTTGGATGCGCCGCCGAGCGCTGCTTCCCAATTTCCTGAACGGCGATAGTCTGCCATGCGGCGCGTATCGCCTTTGAATGATATCTCCCGCACAGCCCTAAAGTCTTTCGCAAAGCTGTCCTTTGATTTGTAAATTCGGCCGGACCGCATTCGTATGAGCTGTGCATCAGGCATGAGCTGGAAGTCGAGTGATCGCTTGTAGTCGTCAATGGCGCCTATCGTTTCAGGGGACAGGGTAAAAATGGCCGTTGCTCTGGTTTTCTCCCGGGCGTTAAACATCAAGTCACCGTCTATCTGGCCGACTCTGAGAGCGCGCACATCGACAGGAGAGACCAGAGTGTCCCACATGATACGCAATCCGACTGACAAGCCCGTATAGCCTGCCTCATGCGCGTCCAAGATATGCGTCGCGATCTCCTCAGCTAGCCAAAACGCGGATCGGCCGCGCGGCATGGGGTTTGGAAGAGAGGTCGCGGGGTTGTACTTGACCCATTGGCGTTTGACGCATTCCTTCATCAACTTCCGAAAGACCTGCATGGTTCGGTACCGCTCATAGCCGGAATGGTTTTGCTCCATGCGGATCTGAAAACGTTCGCAATCGCCTTCCGATATTTGGGTGATGAATGTATCAGCAAAAGCGGGCTTCAAATACCGCCACGCACGGCGATAATCATCTTTCCCCGCTCTGGACTTGCGCGAGAAGGCTTCCGACCGCGTAAAGTGCCAGTAGAGAGCGCCGAGCGTTCCGTTGCCATAAGGGCAGGCGGTTTTAACTACGGCTTCTATACCTTGAGCCTTGGCCAGCTTTCGCGCCTTCTGATACTCGGCGTTCCAGTAATGGGCTTTAGACCACGCCTCCGGCCCGTCTTTGCCGAGCGGCACATTGGAAAACCCCAAGGCCTTCATGCGCGGCGTTGGCTCCCAATAGGCCATTTCGTTACGCCGGATTCTGTAATATGGTATCTTTACCATTCCCATCATCCCTTTGAGAACGCCTTGCGCATCTCCAAGTCAATAATATTGGCAGACTGTTCCTGTGCGTGGTTCTGGGGAGAAGTTGTGATTAAGTCATATTGACCATAGCCTTTGTCCACGACCCGCGTCACGACCAAGCCAGCCGATTGCGCGTCGTCGATCATGCGCTGGAGCTTGCTTCTTCGCTTTGGGTTTTGGGAAGGGGAGGTCATTACCACACCCCAATAATCACCAAAGAGAACACAGAGATCAATAAAGGTGAAATCTTTCCAGTGTCCTCAAATGCCATAAAACCCCCTGCACAGAGCACTCCCAACATAATTTTGGCTGCAATCTCAATTATTATATCGGTCAACTTCTTCTCCATCAGTCATTTGATTGAAACCTTGCCAGATTGCGGGAAGCCCTACGGCGATGAGGTGGCGATTTATGTTTTTTACGGCGGGCGGGCAGGGGCTGGGTTGCGCGTCTTTTTGCGGTTGTTCAGTTGATTTTCCCATCATGCCACACTCCCCAAAGCCGCATCGCGCGCCTGAATTAGCGCAGCCATGTCCACATCATTTCCGCCTTTGTCGGAATGGTGTTGCTTGGCCATACTCTTGAACCGCGTCCGAATTTCTTCGCCTGATGGATATTCGTCGAAACGGAAGTTTAAGACAGCGCGCCAATCACCGCCGCCGCTCATAGGGGCGGGAAGGGCGGCAAAGCCAGTAAAGGCTTTCTCCATCATTGTGCCGCCGCCATTACGCTCAAGGTCTCGCATGGCTTTTATGGCAAGCGTCAAGCGGCGAACATTGCACTCCGGCTCGATAAAGTCGTCCATGGCCATAACCATGTCTTTACCGTTCCATTTGAAGTAAATCGCTATGCCCGGGTCTTCCGGTCTGCGCTGTCCGCTGCGAATAGAGCCGTCGAGGTTTCGTACGAGGTTGGACGACACAATCACGCTTTCGACGCCGAGGCGTTCCAGCTCTGAGTATAACCCCGATTGGGCCTTATACATGCTGAGGAAACCGCTATTCGTGCGGTATTTGTAACGACCCTCCTCACGTTCGTGTTCTGACGTGCGAGGCCATGCGGTGGGCCATGAGAGGGGATAAGCATCTACTGACATTGGAGTCCGCCTTTCGTCAAAATGTTAGGGACGACCACGTCTGGCGACTGGTTTTTCTGCTTTGGTCGGTCATCGATGAACGAGCCGTTCAAAACGGCATCTCTTACGACGACCAAGCCTGTAATTGCTTTTGATAGGTGGTGGACGCCGCTATCTGGATCAACATCCTCTCCGCTCATCCAAGCCGTTAGATGGCGCATCGTGCTGTCATAATAATCCGATGCTTCAATTGGCTTTTCGCGCCAGTTATATGCTCCGTATTTTCGTGCGCCTTCGGCCATGCCTTCTGCGATTTCATTCAAAACCGGAATTGGCAGAAACTGGAATTGCCTTTTCTGGCGGCCTGCTAAAGCTTTTGGGTTTGTTTTCGCCATCAGTTCGTCTCCCGTTTCAGCTCATCAAGTTTCTGATATATCGCTCTGACAGTCTTCGCCTGGGCCAGAGCGTCGTTCAGCGCGTCATGCGCTTCCGAAGCACGAAAGCCCGCTACAAAAGGACTGGTGGCTTTTAGCGTTCGCAGACACCGGCTATTCCAAAACTTCCACGGCGTTTGCTGTTCAATAGAATTATACAGACTGACCAGAATCGGTTCATCAAAAGCCGGGCCGTTACTCCAGAGCCAAGTGCTCTCGATCGCATGTTTCTGCCATGAGGCTGTAAAATCTGATAGAACGTCCTCAATCTCATCTTTCCCGGAAGAAACTCTCTGGAAAAGGTCTTGGTCTTGGGTTTCCCACCAGTCGGCTGTCGAAGGCGTGACAGTTCTGCCGAGCATCTTCTGTTCGAGTTGGCAAAACATACGGCGGAACCCAACCGGCTTTTCGTTGTCTTTACGATTGAAAAAACACCAACCCATTTGCAACACAACACTGTCTGGTGTGGGCCCCATCGTCTCGAAATCGATCATGCAATCCGTGAAATTCTGGGGCATTACTTTCTCTCCTTTATTAATTCGTAAAGACGTTGCTCGACTTTCGCCGTCGCCAAGATTGTTGGCTTCAGTTCCACGGGCGCGTTGTCATACTCGCGTCCTGCATTTCCTGCGACGAGGCGCGTTTTCATGCCGTTGGGCATGCACTCCCAGTTCGTAGGGCAGGTGTTGAGTTTGTTCCCGTCCAGGCATTTCAGAAAGTATCCTTCAGGAACTGGGCCGTTCTGCTGCTCCCATAGGTGCCGATGTTTCAGCACGAAATGGCCACGGTGCCCGGTATGGGGGTTTGTCTCGTCTATTTTGATGAGAATATAACCATCTTTAGGGCAGACGCGTTCTGAACCTATAGGGCGTTGATTTGGCGGCTGGGTGCCCTTTTTGAACCAGCCCTTTTCACTACCGGGAGCGCACCACCCTTTTCGTCCTTTGTTATGAGAGACATGGCCTTTGGAATAACAACCTGTTCGACCCGTTTTCAGGCCCATCCGCGTACATTTGGCCTTGATGTTCTCCAGAGAGACATTGCGACCAAAGGCATCGTTAAACAGCTCAGCAAGCCTGCGACGGGGCGTTTTGGCGTGGCTACGTAGAAACGCGAGCTCTTCTTCACTATAGTTTATTTGCCGTCCCTTCATGGTTTTGGCTTCTGCTCAATCATGGGAAGGTTCGCGGATACTCCGGCGCCGTGCGTCGCCATGAGTTTTGCCGCATTCAGTTGTAGATTGGCATTTTGGATAATCTTGTCGGATACGTCCGTAATGGCCTTCGCCCGCTTGATCTCAGTTTCAAGCTTCTCTCCGTCAATATCTCTATCATTCAGGAAGTCGAGAGTTTCGAATAGGTGATTGTTAAGGTCTGATAGCTTGTTCTTCATGGGGTTGTTCTCCGTTTCACGTCTTTCTTGAGGGCGTCCAAAAGCGCTTTTTGCGTCGTGTTCTTCGCTTCTAAGGCCGCCATGACTGTTTCATCGACGCTGTCCTTGATGATGATGTGGTGTGCTATGACGGGTTTGGTCTGGCCCTGTCGGTGCAGGCGCTTATTGAACTGCTGATAGAGTTCCAGTGACCAATTCAACCCATACCAAACGAGAGTATTGCCTCCGTCCTGGAGGTTCAAACCGTGGCCGGCGCTTGCGGGGTGAGCGAGTAAGAGAGGTATTTTACCCGCGTTCCATTTCTCGATTGTGGCGTTGTCAGCGTCCAATAGAACAGCTTGCTTAAACCGATTTTGGATCCGTTCGGCGTCACTCTTGTAGTTGTACGCAACTAAGACGGGCGACCCTGCGGCTTCATCAATAATATCGCTCAGCGCGTCCAGTTTTAAGGAATGAACATTGACCGTGATGCGCTCGTCTGCGTCGCCCGAATAGATCGCCCCATTGGCAAACTGTAAGAGTTTATTCGTCAAAGAGGCCGCATGAAGGGCGGTGACATCTGCATCTTCAAGTTCTAGGATGAAATCCTTTTCCAAGGTTTTGTACTGTTTGGCGGTGTCGGCCGGCATATCGAGTTCTACTCGATTGAGAATATAAGGCGGTAAAGAAAGATAATCCTCGCTCGACAATGTCAGAACGATATCGTCCAACTTCTGGTAAATCTTATCTTTTACGCCGTCTTTCGGAGTCCATGTGAAGCCGTGGTAATCCTGATCGAAGTAAGCTCTACGGTAGGCTGTGATGGTCTTTCCGAGGCGTTCGCCGCCATCGAGTAAAAAGATTTGAGACCAAAGGTCGTGCAGTCCGTTGCTTGCGGGCGTCCCGGTCAGCTGTATCATTCTCTCTATTTTATTTCGCACCTTTTTAAGCGATTTGAACCGCTTGGACTGGTGGGACTTGAAGCTTGAAGACTCGTCTATAATAACGAAGTCATAGGGCCAGTTTTGCCCCCAATATTCGACGAGTTTCGTGACTAACTCGCGATTGATGACGTGAATGTCCGCGGGTTTCTCATAGGCCTTTTTACGCTTGGAAGCGGGGACGCATAGATTATTGACGACCAGTTTTCTCGTGTGCGCCCATTTGGTCACCTCGGACGGCCAGACAGATTTGGCTACACGTAAGGGGGCAATAACAAGGGCGTTCTCAAACTCAAACTCTTCCAAAAGGTCGACAGCTACTGTCAGCGTGGTCGCCGTCTTACCCAGCCCCATATCCATCCATAATGCGCACTTTGGGTGGTCTTTGGCGAACTGCACGGCGCGCCGCTGGTAATCATGCAACATATCTCTTTGGAGACGGAAGACATCTTTGCCGTCCTCGACATTGTCAATAACATGGACGTCCATGCCTTCCGCCCGAAGCTCTCTTATTTCATAGGCTTGTAAAGGTGTCGGTTCTTCCCCGGCATCTTTAAATTCGATCATTTTGGTTTGGGATTTACGAAAATATATGCGGTCAGGAATGGCGTTGTGATTGACCGACCTGAACGGATAGGCACGCCATCCTTGCGCCTTCGCAAACTCGCCAACCTTTTTCTGAATGTGGGACTCAGACACTGTTTAATCCTTCCTGTATCGGGCGGCTTCAAACCCAGCCGCCGCCAAAGGGAAGCCTTCAGCAAAGTCAGGAACAGTCGCGAGGAGGGATGACAGCGCCGGAGCGTTAAATTCAGCTGTGTCAGGTGTTTCGGTGACCAGTTCATCGTGAACTGTCAGAATGATTTCGTAATTGCGATCTTCTGCTCGCAACATGCCTTCGCAAAGAATATCCCGGGAAAGCGACTGGCAGGCGTTCTCGACGAATACCCCGCCATAAGAGGCTGAACGCTCCCACTGCTTGGTGAGGGGATTGACGCGCATATAAGTCAGCGTCCCGTCTCTCGTAAGCCTGGGCTCAAAGTAACAACAGAATTTACCGCTGGGCAGCTTCATTAAAAGATATGTGTGTCCGGCAAACTGGAGGGTTTTAAACCGGAGTTTTGGCCCCGCGCGATATACACGCCCTTTATTCTTAAGAGCTAAACGAGCGGCTTCCTCGCATGCTTTCCAAAGCGAACAGATTGCCGGATGGCGATCGCGCCAAGCGAGTTTGACAGATTCACTGGCAATCCATTCGTCATAAGATGTGTCCGACCCCTCGTTTCGCTCTTCGCCCCAGATCACCCAGTTATCCTTTGCGCGGGCGACAAACTGTCCCGCACTGGCTTGGATAATAGGCATGAGGTCCGCCATCTGGTCTTTAGCAAAATTCTGACAAGCACCGACGCCGCCCTGATAGCCGAAAGCCAGCTCTGACACTTTGCCGAGACCGTTCCGTTCAGGCTTATTAACTTTAAGGGGGTCTTTGCCCAGAATACGACCTGCTGCAACTTTATAGAGGTCGGGACCGTCTCCGCGATCAAAAGCGCGAAAGGCTTCCAGTTTCCAAGTTTCGCCTGCCAGCCAAGCGTTCGCGCGGCCTTCGATATTGGATAAGTCAGAGACAACCAGTTTCTTATTCTCCGGAGCCACAACGACCCCGCGCAAAGCCGCGCTCCCATATAGCATGAGATTGTCAAATAGGTCCTCGTGCATATCGGCTTTCAACGCACGGATATAGCAATCAACAGAGACAGCGTCCGGCAGACCGCGGCTGGGCAGGTTTTGAGGCTGAAACGTTCTCCCAGACCAACGGCGGGTTCTGGCGGCCCCTGCATACTGCAAACCGCCTCGAAAGCGGCCATCCGGTGAAACTGCGGGTGCTAGGGTTTTATATTTGGCGGTAGACGTCTTGTTCGAACGAATTGAAATCTGCATCAACTCTCGAAGGTCTTCTGGCAGTGCGTTGTCTGCTTTCAACATATCGCGAAAGGTCTGTGCCCGTGTGTTGTCTAAAGAGAGATCGAACCTGTCGTTCAAATATACACGGAACTGTTCCCGCATAGTAGGCCGCTGGACCGCGCCGCCGGTTAGTTCCACGAACCTTTTTGCCAGATTTATTTTCTCTGTGGCCGCCGCGCGGCTTCCGGCTTCTACAAGGTCCGTGTCGACGGCAAATCCGCGGTCATTTATTTTTTGATCCAGATGGTAAAGCGCTAGTTCGCTTTCTTTCATGTTCCAGCTGGGGAGACGCTTATCAATTTCGCGCATCGCAGTGATGTCCGCAGCCGCGTACTCGCAAAACCCTGCCCATTCTTCCGGATGGGTCTCTCTGGTATATCTATCAGCCTTATGATTTTTAGGTGCAGGTTTGCAGAAACGCTGGATATGTTTCTTTCCCGCTTTCAGTTTCGCCTTATCGGAAGGCAAGCCAAGGATTACGCCTATCTGGTCGAGACTCCCGGGGAGGCCGTGAGCCATGGCTTTCACCATCGTGCAGCGCCAACGCGACCGTTTGGTATAAACGCCGAGAGCGTACCGAATGACGTTTCTGTCAAACATTGCATTGTGCGCTATGATGGAATGCCCTGCATCTTCTAAGGCTTCGCGCAAATTCGCGGGCATTTCGCTGGTGTCAGTGCAGTCCCACAGGTGCACCGGCCCGTCATCAAACGCATAGCTAACAAGCATCGCCTCACATGTGCGCGTATATTCATACGTGCCTGCGGAGATGTCTTTCTCTGCGTTATAAGTCTCTGTATCGAGATAAATCACGGGCCGGTCTTTCTTAAGCTTTTTGATTATGAGTCCAGAAAGTCGTCATCTGTGCCCGTGGCGCCAAAGCCTTCCATCGCTTCGTCCACGCTCACATATGAAGAATCCAGGGGTTCACCGTCTGCCGAGAACTGGATCGATACGAGTTCAGCATTGATGCGCTTTCCGTATTTGTTATTTTGCGCCCAGAGTCGGATTTTTGCGTTCACATAACAGCCCGCATAAATCTTATTGTCTTCCTCATTGGTAACGACGCCAGTTCCGGTGCCGTCGATAACTGTCGGTCGTCCGCGGTTATTGGCAGAAACGACATCGTAACCGTCGTATTCAGGACGGCCTTTGTCCTCTCCGGCGCGAAGACACCATTTGTCGTCAGGAACCCGAGCGTTTTTGAGGGCGTTTTTACGAAGTTCCTCGCCGTCAGCTTTGATTTTCTCAATCGTGGCTTTGTGCTTGGTGCGGTCCAGCATCAATGTGGCCCCGCAGCTTCCTTCGTCGCCGTTGATAATCGGCTTTGTGAAAAGATGGGGGAACGATACTCTGGCCCCTTTGATAAAGATAAATTGTGACATTGTTAAACGTCCTTTCGTGTTGCGAATTTAAGCGACCGCCGAGAAACCTTCGGTTGGGTCAATTTCAATGGCCGGACGTTTGTCCGAGGCGGGCACAAGCGTAGGTTTCCCGCTTGGTTTGGTTATGTATGATTGGATTTTGTCTTTCTCTTTGCCGTAAGCCTTTTCAGCTTGAGCCGGAGAAAGAAGCTTTTTGGTGAAAGCGTTCGTCGCGCCAAGGTCGCGTTTCAATTTTCGCTCTGCGGCTTCTTCATCACCCCATTTGCGCATCGAGCGGCCCTCTACGAGCTTATGGTCAGGCACGTCTTGGCCCTGCATAGCCAGATTATAGGCAAAGCCTTCCAAGTCTCTCATCCACTTAGAGAGTTCGCCGAAATGAGGTAAAAGTTCAGCGATTTCATCGAGGGTGAGTTTGTCCTTTGGGGTCGGCTCAATTGGATCGCCAACGGCTTCAAAGCCTTCAGAAGCAATAGATAAAATTTTGACGGCACGGGGCTTGCAAAACTCTTTTGCTTTACACCATTGGCATTGCTTCTCGCCCGGATTGAAACGTCCGTTTCCGCTTGCGGCTTCCTCAGCAACTGCCTTGGTCGATTCTCCCCAAGCCATCAGGTCTTTACGGGATATGTCCCATTCGCTGATATGGTCTAGCCGAGGCTGGACAATGACAAGCCGGAACGTGTCTATCTCGTCGAATAGGTAGCCATACTCGTTAAGGGCACCCAATGCATATAGAAGAGCCTGCGGGTTTTGTTCTGCGTCCACTCGCAGGCCTTTGCCGTATTTCAGATCCACGACGTGGGCTATGTTCTCATTAAGAACAATCGCGTCGGCTGTGCCGAAACCTTCTGGCACCCATGGAGAGAAATCTACACGTTGCTCGGTGAATAATTTACCCGGGAGACCACGCACATAGTCGAGATACATCTGGACATACTCAGCGACTTCTTCTGGGGCATCGGTGAAACTGTCCGTTTCAATCGTATCAATATCGTCAGCCGCATTGCGTCTGTTTTTCAAGAAATGCTCTGCCAAATCGTGGGCGTCAGTGCCTTCTTGTGCATAGTCACTTGAGGTATCTGGCAGGCCTTCTTCCTGTTGAACGGACGCGGGACAAGCCATCCAACGGTGCGCTCCTGAAGCTGATAGTTTTGCGTGCTGGGCCATTACTCTACCTCGCTGAAGTTTCCATCGACAAGTCGATAGTATGTGTCTGCTTTGATTTCCTGGTTGTTTACTTCTGCCGTTTGCACAGAAAGAAGGTTTCCATCATCGTCATATTCAGAGAGCACAATCCAAGAGTTTAATGCGGCTTTTGCGCGACCAGAACGGCCTAGAGAGGCGGCTATACTGTTATCGCCAGTGGTCGCCGAATGTGCCTCGTAGCCAGTGGTCGCCGAATGTGCCNNGTNGCCAGTGGTCGCCGAATGTGCCTTGTTGCCAGTGGTCGCCGTTTTAATAGTGTTGCGAACCCACTCGACCTGCGCTTTAAACATTCCGGCAAGGTCGAGGCTGGCTTTAATCGCTATTCGCGAAGAGACTGTTTTATCCCCGTCCGCTTCTACTTCTCCGCTTTGCTCAACCAAGGCATAACGTGTTTCCGGACTTCGAGGATAATAGCCCCAAACAGAAAAAGGTGCTGGACAGGCGTGAAACCCACTTCTGCATATTGATATCGACCCTTCGTGATCGTAGGTTTTTCCAACTTCGTATTGGAACCCTCGACAAGTCATATCCGAATTAAAGGCTTTAAAAGCTAAAATTGGTTTCTGTTCTTCAGTCATTTCGCGTCCTCTCTGAGTTTTTCTCGTCGTTCACGGGTGTGATCCTGACGATCATTCTCGACCAAAGTTGCCGGAATTTTCTTCGTCTCCATCGCGCCGGTTATCGGATTAAGAACGCGGTGCGATTTTCCTCCGATGGAAAAGTGCGAAGGCCGAAGCTTCTGAGAAAGTTGCCGGATAGAAGCGCGGCTTCGACGATGCGCGTTCTCAGGCCAGTCCCAATAAGGTGTGGCTGGAGTCGGCATTACGAAGCCTTCTTTGCGGCTTTAAGAGCTTCGGTGCAGGCGTCGAAGGCGTCCTGGTATTTACTCTCTGGTAAGGCGCTAAACTTGGCTGCACCCCCTTTCGTGAACGAGGTCAAAAGCTCTTTCGCCTTGTCGCGACCAACTAATTCCTGATAGTCAATGAGCCTGTTTTTCACGTCGGTATCGGAAAGTTTGTTTTCGCTTTCTTCCGTTTCGGAAGTGTCCGGTTCTTTGACCGTGGTTTTCGCAGGGGCTTTCTCCACTGCCTTTTCTTTCTTCGGTTTAGTCGACGAAGCAGGGGGCATCTTGGCGGTCTTTTCATGGGCGGCGGTATTGCGTTCCAGCGCTTCAATCAGCTTTTCAATTTTCTCTTCAAGCATGGCGTTCTCCATTAGGGTTAGGGTTTCAGTGAATGATTTGTTTTCCGCACGAAGGCGGTCGATTTCGTGCACTTGTTCTTCGGAAAGAGTTTCCAGCTCATCTGCTTCCAAAGCCCTTTGTTCTTTTTTCTGATAAGCGAGAATTAATTCGTGCAGGTCGTCAAAACCTGCTTCGGTGATTGCGGATTGGTCCTCTTTCAGTGACGAGATAACGTCATCGACACAGTCCCAACCGTCTTCGTTAAGCATCTCGTCAATCCGGCTGACTTCTTTTTCCGCATCGGAATCCTCGTCGAGAAAAGTAGCCAGTCGGCGGCACAGAACTGCGACATCCGGATTGTCCGTCAGACGGAACTCTTTGATAAGAGCCTCTCCGTGCAGGTTGTCATGCGGCGAATACAGGTCGGGGACGGCGGGCATTATAAAGCCCCCGTAAAAACACCGAGAAGTATGACCCAAGCGGCCATAACGCCCATGGCGAAAACAAGGGTGAGAGACTCTGCGGCGTATTTAACGACTTTACGAGATAGCATTATACAGTCTCCAATTGGTCTACTTCGGTGCGCCTTGAGTCAGGTTGTTCTTCGCGCAAAGCGCCGCACAGGTGACAGGAAGAAACGAAACTGCGGTGGACGTAGTCCGTCGGGCATTCGCAGTCCCAATAGTCAGGCGTTGTAATATCGGAAAAAGCCATTACGCCGCCGTCCCGAACCGATTGTGCGGCTCTTGAGTGAGATGATTGCGGATCATAAAAACGGCGTCGCCATCGGCAATCTGGCAGGGATAACACGCCATAGAGAAATATTTGGGGTAGCCTCCTAAGGCAACGCGCCCCGCTGGGTGCACCGTCCCGTTCAGATCGACAGACCGGAGTGTCCAGTTTTCCTGAACGCCGAAATGCAGCCGTGTTCCATCAAATTCGACAAAGCTGACATCGCGATCTGATTGCTCTGAGAGCCACCGGCAAAGCTGACGCATATTGAGTTTGTCGAGCTGTTTAATCGAGGTCATTACGCGACCTCCGCTTCTAGTATTTCAGAAGCCGGAATAATTCGGTCGGTTGCTTCCTGGCAAAACGGGTCATGCCAACGTGAAAGAATAAGCCAGTCTCGCAATCTGCCTTTTGGACTGGTTACCTTGTTAAGATTGTGTCCCTCGAACCGGAGAGCTTTTGACGCATCGCTTGTGAGGGAGAAACCTCCGGGAATATAGCCGGGGAGGTCGCCTGAACGGGCTACGTATCGGATTCCGTGTTTCGGGTGGGTGAATTGTAGGACGTTCATGCTGAAAGCCCCCCGAATTGACTCCGGCCGTCATTTACAGCAGATAGAAACTTCAACGGTCTCGCCCGACCTAAAACCCGGCGTAAAAGCGAAAACCCGTCATCCGATAAATCGTTAATCCGTGAACCCGATAACTTCGCGCTCGTGATGGGTGCGGAAGCTGAAGACTTCCGCACCCCACACTCATGGGCAAGTTTTACACACTCTTTATCGGAGATATTGCCATGAGCATGATCCAGATTATCGTCGAGCGATCGAAGACACGCCGCGCTTTTAATTTCCAATTCAATGTTGATCGAAGCCTGATTGCCCTGTTGGCGCTGCTTCTGTTGTGAATGGTTGAAAGAGACTCTCGCTCTTTTCGGTATAGAAGGTTGGTGTCGCATGTATCGTGTTCTCGTGTTTTCGGTTTACGAGAACTGTAGTAGTAGGTAAATATACCGAAGTCAATCAATAATAGGTAAATCTACCTATTTATTTTCAGCGATCCAGCTCTTTCCTCCTTAAAACCCGTGTTTACGTGTGCTACTCGAACCCATGGACATCTTCCCAGCACCCCAAATCATCATCGAACGCGTCATAGACGGAGACACAATCGAGCTGTCGGAGCCGTTGTTTGGCGTCACGAAGGTGAGGCTGGACGGGATAGACACGCCCGAAACCAGAACGGCGTCTTGCCGCAGGGAACGCAATCTCGGCTATGAGGCCAAGGGTTACGCTCGGGCGCTACTGGAGGGCAGGGTGGTCGAGATATATACGACAGGTAAAAAGGGGAAGTGGGGCCGGTTGATCGCGCGTATTGGCGTCGACGGCGAAGATTATGGGCAGACCATGTTAGAGCAGGGGTATGCGGTTCGGTATTCCAAGGAGTGGATTGCGACGCCTAAGGATGAGCGGTGGTGTTGAGGTCGCCAAGAATGTCAATATCGCAACATCCGATAGACACCGCAAGCTCAATAGGCTATATCTATCGACATGGAAAAGAAAATAGATAAAGCCGAATACGAAGCTCTTGTGGAGAGGCTTGACAATGTTGAAACAGAAGCCGCAGCGGCAAAAATGCTCGCTGAAGAAGCGCTCAGTCTTTTAGAGAATCAATAGCTTCCTTTAAAAGCTTTAGGGCTTCCTTTTTTGCGGCCTTTTCTGCCGCCTCTTTGGTTGTGCAGTCAGCAAAATCAACAGGCATATTTTGAATGTTTAGTCTTCCAGTGAGATTGTCCTTTCGGAAGGTGATATTGCTTCTCTCGCTGATTACATCGGCGGAGATCGTAATTTTATTGAATGACATAATTCATTCCTTTCTTTGCTTTTCTACTATAAAATTAACTGACTTCGGGTTTCTGGGTTGTTATTGGGGCGTGGTTTCCTATGCTCAGCCCACCATCTCGGCTGCACCTAGAGCCTTCTCGCATACCAAACCACGCGGCCGACAATTGCGGTATCATCCGCTATTACGTCATAAGCATTGTGGTGCGGATTATCTGAGATCAATCGCAGCATAATCGGGTCTGTTCCGGGAATCTTCTCTATTCGTTTTACTACTAGGGTGTCCGAATCAAAAATTGCGAATATCCCGCCCCGGGCAGGGTTCTTGTCTTTGCGATTAATCATGATCTGATCGCCGGACTCTAGACTGGGGGACATGCTATCGCCCTCAACTTCTATAGAAACCAAATCGGCTGTCGATAGTCGTACAGCTTTTAGATACTCTTCTCTAACAGGCCAGTGATATAACGGGGCTTCATCCAACACTACGCCTCCGCCGCCCATTCCGGCACGGAACCCGTACGAAGGCACCCGGACTACACCCTGTTCGTCCCCAGATTCGTCATCGGTGTACCGCGCGCCGTTGCCGCTCAAATCGTCGTCAGCTCTTTCTGAATGTTCGTTAAAACCCATCAGATGGCCCACTGTAGTCTCAAGCACGTCTGCTAGTTTTTGTAAGTTTTCGCCGCTCGGATGTTTACTCAACCCTCTTTTCATATTGCGAATGAAATCAATCGAAAGGCCTGCTTCCGTGGACGCCGCACTCGCTGACAAACCAACCGCTTTTAGACGGCGTTCGATGCGCTCAATCATCTCCGAGTCTTTCATGGTTACTAGGTAAACCACTTAAAGAGATAGGTAACGCGGTAATTCTACCGAATATAAATTGACATCGGTAATAATACCTAATAATGCAGGAAACATGAAGCTGCGTGAAAAATTGCTCCAAAGGGCGGAAAATTACTGCACTAGAAACGGAATAACCCTTTCTACGCTGTCCTCCCGCTTGGCAAATGACGGTAAAGTTCTTCCCAGTTTGAAAACTGGGAAAGACCTGACCACCGGTCGGTACGAGGCCATCACCAGCCAATTGGATGGTTTGGAAAGAGACGAGGTGCCGCAATGATTGTGCCACTCTCGCCTGTTTTCAAATCTTTAAATCCGTCAATTTCGACTGTCTCGCCAAAGTCGTTCGAAACTGACATTTCCTATCCATGCTTAGGGCTTACCTGACATGGAGATACAGATCATGGAGAAATTTCGGAATGATACAGGCGACGACCTGAAACGGCGTCTGTCCGACTTTCTTTTACACCGTTACCCGATGAACGCGGCCAAGCTGGTTGCCTCGGATATACGCGTCTCTCCGGACACGGCCTATAAGTGGGTCGACGGAACGGCGTTCCCGACGCGTCCTGACCACCTTGCCCGAATGACAGCCGTTTACGGCCGAGCGTTTCTCGACGCGGTGTTTGTCCCGATTGTTCAGGATCACATCACCCTACGGGAGGCCCGCCTTGAAGCCCAGAAACGACAAATCGAAAGAGATTTACAAGCCCTTGATGAAGATCGCAGGGCTTTGTCTTCTCGGACTTAGTTATCCTTTAGGTTGGATAGGCGCGCTTGGCGTCATCTCATCCGACTTAGCTGTTAAAGCCAGTCGCGCAGGTCGCGCTTGGTGGGAAATCGGATAATGCCCGATATTTCCCAAAATGTTCATCAGGCTCCGGCGGCTGGGCTTGAAGGTGCAGCGACGCCCAGTGTCAGCCTCTACAAAATAAAGACGCTCGCATGCGAATTGCGCCGGGATATACTGGATTTAGACAGACAATTCTCGTCCTGCCCTGTGAAAGCGCGGGATGCGGCCGCGTGTGCCGAAAGTCTGGCCGGATATCTTAAAGCCTTCGCGAATTTTCAGGAAGACACCTGATGCGTCGGCCCCGCAGCCCCATATCCTTCTGTTACGACGGCAAGCGCGGCCTTCTCGGCGCCTTCATGCGTCAGCTCCGTCAAGACAGAGCTGACGCTGTTCGCGCAGACACCATACTTGGCGGCGATCTGGGGCTCTGTCAGGCCGCGGTGGTGGTCTACCCATACACAAACAGCTTCATGAAAATGCAACGGGGGGCGGTCCATTATCGAAGGCGCTCCCGTCTCGAAGATCAAGTTTGTCATAAAATTTCCTCTGCAATGGATGTGACACGCTTGGCGGTTCGGAAAGTCTTGGCGGGCGTTCCGAACCGCATTTCTTCTTTAAGCCGCGCTTTGCGCTCGCTGTCAATTCGGGCGGCGTGTATATGAGCGGATCACTTTATATCAAAACCGGACAGACGGTTTGTGTGAACCGCCGATGGTATTATGTCGCCCGTGACGACTTCGGTGCGGTCTGGCTGTGCGATTATCAGTTGGAAAAGCTACCCTATCCGGGGCATGGAAGGCTTCGCTTCAGAACGCAGTTCGTCCCGGTATTCGGCCCCGTCTACCGTCGTACCAAAACCGACAATCCGACAAACGTGGTTTTCCTGAACGCCGCCCTCTCTGTTTTTCCGAAACAGGTCACAGCCGTCCCCGTATCTGAGCGGGCGGGAGCTGCGGCATGACAGACTTCCTCGCTCAATACGGAAAGCCTCTGCTTGATAAAGGGTATCCGATTATTCCGATAAAGCTCGGGCTCAAGCATCCGGGCCGTAAAGGCTGGCAGGATATCAAGGCCGATAAGGATAATCTATCCGCTTGGCTTTCTAATGGTTACGCTCACGGGGGCGTCGGTATTCTAACCGCTACGACCCCGGCGGTTGATCTTGACATTCTCGATCGGGATATCTGCGATCGTATGACCTCTTATGTCGAGCGTCTCGGCTACGCCCCGCGGCGAACTGGCCGTGCCCCGAAAACACTATTCGTGTTCCGCACAGATGTGCCGTTCGCAAAAATGAAAAGCCGGACTTTTGAAGACATGTTCGGCGACCGTCATGCGGTCGAAATCCTCGGCAAGGGACAACAGTTTGTTTCACATGCGACCCACCCTGACACGGGGAGTCCCTATCGCTGGCACGGAGACGATCTGGCCGATGTGCCCTATAGCGATCTCACGGTTTTGAGCCGCGACGATGCGAAAGACATCATCACCTATTTCGAGTCTATTATTCCGGATGACTGGGAGGAAGTTGAAAGGGAACAGGGTGCTTTGCCTGCGGAGCTGCCGGACGGCGTTTCTGACGATTTACGCGCACTGGCTTATGCCAAGCCTCCGCTCGATTTGACGACAGATCAGATCAAGACCTGCCTCAGCGTTCTGTCAGAACGATGTGATAGTTATGAAGACTGGGTCAAGACAGGAATGGCCCTCTATCATCAGTTTGGCGGCGGACAGCAAGGCTTCGCACTCTGGAACGACTGGTCGATGAACAGTCTCAAATACCGCGGCGAAGAGATGGCTGCGAAATGGCGAACCTTCTCTGCAAACTTGTCTAACACGCGGCCTGTGACCTTCGCCACCGTCTTAGCCTGGGCGAAAGAGGAAAAGCGAAATCAAACGTCGATAGCCGATGACAGTTCTCTTTTTATGCACATCAGCGAACTGGCGGAGCAGCTCGGCCCCACCAAATGGCAGGTAGAGGGTTTCCTCGAACAGGACGCCACTGGGGTGCTTTTCGGGCCGCCCGGAGCCTACAAGTCGTTCCTCGCGCTCGATTGGGCGCTGTGCACGGCAAGCGGTAAAGACTGGCACGGCCATGAGGTGGAACAGGGAACCGCAATCTATATCGCGGGGGAGGGCCATAACGGCCTTGCAAAACGCGTCGTGGCTTGGGGCCAGCACCACAATGTGGATATCAGTAAACTACCTTTCTATCTGACCAAAAGACCCATCCGTTTGCGCGACGGTGAATGTGCCGCAGAACTGCGCAATCACATAGAGAAAATAACCGAAGGCGGACCGTCTGCGAAACTGGTCGTCATCGATACCGTCGCACGGAACTTTGGATCCGGAGATGAAAATTCCACAGCCGATATGAGCGATTTTGTCAGCCGTGTGGACAGCGACATCCGCGTGCCGCTTGGCGCAACTGTCATGCCAATACACCACACAGGCCACTCGAATAAAGACCGCATGCGGGGGTCAAATGCCCTCGAAGGGGCTGCGGATTTTCTCTTCCGTCTCGGCACTGAGGAAGGCACCAGCAAGGCTGTTTTGACGAATACAAGACAGAAAAATAGCGAGCTAGCGGACCCGTTTTGGCTTGAACCGCAGACCATTATGATAGGCGGTTTCGACACCGAAATCACAAGTCTGGTCCTCAATGAGACGTCTCCGCCGGTTCCTGTCGAGGAAGAAACACCGCTCAAAGGCAAGCAATTAGCGTTGTTCAAATTGGTGGAAACGGAGGCTCCTGTCGAACGGGAAGCACTCCGGAATATTGCTATCGAAGACGGAATTTTCGAAACGACCGCCCAATTTCGGCGCGCAGTCAACGAACTCAAGAAAAAAGAGAAAATATCTGAAAATGACAATAAATTCAATATCTTGGAGGCTTTTTAGCGTGGCGAACATTGGCGAACATTTGATACATTATAACGCGAACATTTCCGAAATGTTCGCTTCATGGAAAAAGTCTAGTAAATGTTTGTTTTTATTAGGTTTTAGGCGAACATTTTTAAAATGTTCGGCGAACATTGGACACAAAACGACGCGAACATTTTTGGGTATATATATCCTACGGATATATACCCAAATGTTCGCCGAGTGTCGCGGAGCGGTTTCATGAATTTCGATACAGACACGACGAGCATGTCCCGAGGCGATCTGGAAGCAAACTATTTGGCAGCGGTTCAGGCCTTGGAAGCTCTGGGCTTTGGCGGTGACCGTTTCGCAGAGCAGGCGAGCCGGGTCCTAAAACTTACGCAGGGCCAGATCCGAATTTTGGCGGCGCTGATGCCTGGTAGGTTTTTGCGGTCGGACAGATTGCTCTTGGCGGCTTACGGTGATCGAGCCGGATACGTCGAAGAGAATACCGTTCGGGTTCACATCAGCACTTTACGAAAAGCTTTGGCGCCGCAGGGGATCGAAATCGAGACCCGTCACGGGCTGGGTTACGGTTTGGCCGAGAAAACCATCGAGGACATTCGATTGCGTCTGGGCCTGACAGAGGCAGACACATGACGTGCGCACAGCTGAAAGCGAAAATAAGAAATGCCACAATTCAGGAAGGACGCGCGCGCCAGTACGGCCGAATTACTGAAGCGCATGAATATTCCCGGATAGTCGATAAGGCGCGGGCCCAGTTGAAACTCAAAGAGAGTCGCTGATGGGGACTAGCTGGCATCTGATGCGGGTTCCCCGTCCCAAACACGTGGGCCAAACGGCGCGGTATGAATTTACGTTATCCGAATTCCTCGAACGTGCAGGGTTTCGCGTGTATGTCCCTTTCCGAACCGTTTTCCGGTTCAAGAACAAGGCTGACAAGGCGAAGCGAAAAGAAAAAGAGAAACAGGCCTTTCCGCTACTGGTCGGCTACCTCTTCATCGAAATAAGAGATTATCAGTGGCGCGAGTTGATCCGTCGCGGTCTTTTGAAATTCCTCATGGGAAACAAACGCAGGCTTTACACATTTTCTCCCGAGTGGATGGACAAGCACGTTTCCAAATACGGGCCGCACTATACGACCGATTGGGCGGACGACACAGACGGGACAGGGTTGAGCCTGACACAATTCTCCGAGCCGGAATATTTCGCACATATTGAAACTTTTGCCGAATACGCCGTTGGAGACAAGGCAACGTTTCGCGAGGGGACTTTAACCGGTTTCGAAGTTGAGGTGCGCGAAATTATGGATCATGAAGCAAAGATCGCCTTTGAGCTTTTCGGCATCGAGCAGGAACAACTGGTTCACCTCTCGCAATTGATCAAAGCCTGATTTCACATTTTTCTAATATTACAAATAACGTTTTGATAACCTTTTCTCATCTAAAGGCGGGATGGGCGACCGCGCATGTGCCTCGATGACGTAATGTTTTCATTGTTGGCCACCTCTGTCCGATCCGGGTCTCGTAAAGGTGATAATCACCGAACCACTGAGATCGCTATAAGCGAAGCTTTATCCAAATTTCTACATCCCGATTTCGAACAAGGAATGTTCATGCGAAAATTTCGAGGTTTTAGCTCCCATGGCTAAAACAAAAAAACTGACGCCGAAACAAAAGTTATTCGTCGCAGAATACCTTATAGATTTGAATGCAACGCAAGCCGCGATACGGGCGGGCTATAGCGAAAAAACCGCTTATTCTCAGGGCCAACGTTTGTTGAAGAATGTTGAAATTCAAAATTCCTTAGCAATAGCCAAAGAAAAGCGGGCTGACAGACTTGAAATAACGGCTGACCGCATCGCTCAAGAATACGCGAAACTCGCCTTTTCGAATATGGAAAACTATATTCAAATCACGTCCGACGGCGAACCTTATGTAGACCTTTCAGAGCTGACCAGTGACCAGGCGGCGGCGATCTCTGAGGTCTCTGTCGAAGACTTCACCGACGGACGAGGGGAAGATGCCCGAGACGTGCGCAAGGTGAGATTCAAACTGCACGACAAGAAGTCAGCCCTCGACAGCCTCGGTAAACACATCGGGTTTTTCGAAAAGGACAATGGTCAGAAGGGTTTTACCGTTGTGATCGATGGAAAAGCCGCCAAGTTTTAAACTAACCCCAAAGCAGGACGAGGCTGCCAACTTACTCATATCGACTGCGTTAACTCGCGTAATGCTTTATGGGGGCTCGCGTTCGGGCAAAACCTTCGAGCTGGTTTATGCCGTTGTCACAAGGGCCTTGAAAGCGGCGGGCAGCCGTCACGGAATACTCAGGCACAGGTTCAACCACATCAAGCAATCAGTGGGGCTGGATACGCTGCCCAAGGTCATGGCTCTCTGCTATCCGGGCCTTAGTTATCACATCGACAAGACGGACTGGGTCGTGCGGCTGCCGAACGGCTCCGAAATCTGGCTTCTGGGTTTGGATGACAAAGAACGCACCGAGAAGATCCTCGGTAAAGAATTCGCAACGCTCTATTTCAATGAGTGTTCGCAGATCAGTTATAAGGCGGTTTTAATTGCGCTGACGCGCCTGGCACAAAAAACGAGCTTGGTGAACAAGGCGTATTTCGATTGCAACCCACCTGGTAAGTCACACTGGACCTATCGTCTGTTTATCCAAAAGATAGACCCAGTGACCAAAGAGCCTTTACGCAATAAGTCTCGATACGGACACATCGTGATGAACCCGGGCGACAATTTGGAAAATCTGTCGTCGGATTACATCGAGACACTTGAGTCGATGCCGGAAGCCCAAAGGAAACGGTTTCTGGAGGGTGTGTTCCTAGACGATACTGAAGGCGCACTCTGGACGATAGACGGTTTGGACGCATGTAGGGCTGAAGTTCCCGCGGAGTTTAAACGCATTGTCATTGCCGTGGACCCTTCTGGCGCCAGTGGGGATGCAGACTATCGTTCTGACGAGATCGGAATAATCGCGTCTGGCATAGATTTTAACGACAACGGTTATGTTTTGGAGGACGCCACATTACGCGCTCATCCGGATCAATGGGGCCGCGTCGCGGTCAATCTTTATCATAAATGGGAAGCGGACAAGATCGTAGCCGAACGCAATTATGGCGGGGCCATGGTCGAAAGCGTCATTCGGACGGCGGACAGGTCTGCCCCAGTCAAGCTGGTAACGGCTTCTAGGGGTAAGCATGTGCGGGCCGAGCCTGTGGCAAGTTTATACGAGCAGGGACGCGCCAAACACTGTGGCCGCTTTCCGGAATTAGAGGATCAAATGTGCGGCTTCATGGTCTCTGGATATATGGGCGAGGACTCGCCTGACCGTGCTGACGCGATGATTTGGGGGATGACAGAACTTATGCTGAACGACCAATCAAACACCGCCATATTCTTAGGCGCACGTCACCGATGAGCATCAAACAATCTCTGATGAACGCCGCCTCGCGTCGATTAGAGAACCTATTCCCCGGCTATTTTGGGGACACAAAGCATAATTACGCGGCGGATTTCGGCTATCCTGAACACCTGTCGTTTAATCACTTCTACCAGAAATACACGCGTAACAGCCTTGCCAAGGCGGGTGTGAACAAGACGGCAAAGAAATGCTGGCAGGACATGCCTTACGTTCTGGAAAAGCAGAAACAGCCGGACGATGCGGAGACGGAGCAGGAAAGGCTTATCCGCCGGCGCTTCGAAAAGCTGAGGGTTTGGCAGAACCTTTGTCTCGCCGATGCCCGGTCTCTGGTTGGAGGTTATTCCGGCGTCATATTGAGGCTCGCGGACGATCAGACCTTTGATAAGCCAGTGAGCCGTGTCCCGGGCGGATTAAACGGCCTTGTCGGACTTATACCTGCTTGGAAGGGTCAGCTTACGGTCTCTGATTGGGATTATGACGAAACGTCCGAGACATATGGCGAGCCCAAGATGTTTCAGTTTCAGGAGGCCAGCCTTGACCGTGCAGGCGAGACTAACCCGCAACGGACGGTCAACGTCCACCCAGACCGCGTTATCGTCTGGTCTGAGGACGGGACGGTTCACGCGCCGAGCCTGTTAGAGGCGGGATATAACAACCTAATCGATCTGGAAAAGGTCGTCGGCGCAGGCGGTGAAGGCTTCTGGAAAAACGCTAAGTCGGGTCTGGTTCTTGAACTGGACAAAGATGCTGACGCCACAAAACTTGCGAAAGGCATGGGTGTCGAGCCGGGCGAAGTGGCTGACAAAATCGGGGAGGCCGTTGACGACTTCAACAAGGGGTTCGACAAGACGTTTCTCGCGCAAGGGATTAAGGTCACGACCGTTCCGGTCAATCTGCCAAGCCCTGAACATTTCAAACAAGGCCCGTTGGAGCTGTTCGCAGCTTCTATCGAGATACCGCTCAAAATTCTCATTGGCTCACAGTCCGGCGAGAGAGCCAGCACAGAGGACGCCCAGGAGTGGGCAAAGACCTGCATGTCACGCCGGGACAGCGTCGTCATTCCGAACCTTATGGCCTTTATTGACCGTCTGGAGCGCTTTGGAATCCTGCCGGAACGCGACTGGCTGATTGATTGGGCTGACCTAACTGAAAGCTCGATAACCGAGAAAACAGACCGGGCGTCCAAAATGACGGACATGAATGAGAAGCACAGCCACACCACGAACGGAGCGCTCTTGTTCACCGATGACGAGATACGCGGAACGGTCGATTACGCACCGCTCACACCCGACCAACTCAATGACTTTAACGACGACCCTGCCGATGCGGATGAGGCCGGAGAGGAGCCTATAGATGACATTTCTGACGAATAAGAACACACAAGCCCATGAGGGTCTGACACGGATTAATATCCGCACACTGGTTAACACGGCCGCCGTGAGAACCGAAACCCGCAACGGTCGCGAGATCATGATCGTGCCGAGCGCTACCTTGCCGGATGATGTGGTGATGAACGGGGTCTTTTACCCCGCAGACGAAATTGAGAAGGGTTACAAAACCCTCGACCGGACGCCTGCGCCTCTTGGACACCCTCTGGTCAATGACCGCTTTATTAGTGCCAAAGACCCTGAAGGGCTGAACCTTGGATATATCGGCGCTTGGAATGAGAATGTGCGCCGTGAAAATGGCCGCGTCTTTCTCGACAAGATTATCGATATCGAGGTCGCCAACCGCTCTGAGGGCGGAAAGTCCGTCATAGACGCGATCAACAAAGGCGAACCTGTTCACACATCCAATGCGCTACTCGCCAATTTGGTGAAAGCCGAAAAGGGTCTGAGCAATAAGGACGGCATTGAATACGGCTTTATCGCCACGGAGATGCAATTCGACCACGACGCCATTCTCTTGAACGAAGAAGGGGCGGCAACGCCCGAGCAAGGCGTCGGGCTTATGGTCAACGCCAAAGGCGAAAACATCAATGTAATCAACTCGGCGCTTGATGACGCCGACCGTGAAATGGACTGGGCGGTGCAGCACCTCGCGCGCGCAGTCGAGCAACGCAAGAAGGCTGGAAAGCTGGACGCACTGAAATCCAAAATCTTGGATATTTTCTCCGTCTCGGAGGAAACGAACCCCGCAACAAAGGAGAACGCGGATATGGCTGATGAAAAGAAGCTGGACGCTCTTACCGAGACGGTTAACGCCCTCGCGGATAGCGTCAAAAAAATGAGTGATGGATTAGCTGAGACAATCAGCAACTCTGTTGAAGAGAAAATGAAGCCCGTTCTGGATGCCCAGAAGGAGCTTGAGGCCAATCAAAAAGCCAAGGACGACGCGGAGCTTACCGAGCTTCAAAACAAGATCGTCGAAGGCGGGCTGATGGACGAAGACGCAGCGAAAGAGCTTACGCTCAATACCGCCCGCGCACTCGCCAAAAAAGCCGAGCCCGGCAAGGCCGCAGGACTCAACAATGCCTTTAAGTCGAAAGACGGCAAGGATGAGTTCGAGGGCTATGACCTGAACGCAAACATGAAAGAGGAGGCGTAACCCATGGCGAACGTCATCTATCGTGGTCCCTTGGATAAGGACCCTGTCGCGGTCAATCTGCCTGTCTCTGGCGCATACCTTCCGGGGTGTGCTGTCGAGGACACAGGTGCGGCCTTAACTCAACTCACAACGGCCATTGGCAAGCGTGTGCACGTTCTCGGAAACGTGGCTTTCAAAGAACAAACCGTCGCGGATGCTTATGCGTCTGGCGATACAGGTATTGGATACGAAGCCAACCCGAACGACGTATTTCACGCCCGCCTCGCGGCTGCGACTTACGCCGTCAACGACGCGCTGACAGTCGGAGCGTCTGGTCGGTTCACCAAAGCCACAAGCGGCGACAAGGTGGTCGCGGTGTTTAACGACACTGCCGGCGCTTACACCGCTGATGCTTTGGCCGATGTCGTCTTCGTTGACGGCTACATTGTACCAGCGGCTTAAGGAGGGCTGATTAATGTTACTTTTCACAAAACCACAAGAGGCGCATGTTCTGAACACGCGCCGTCAGTTCAACGCCCAGCAGGGCTTGCTGAACACTGCAATGGGAAGCGATATCCTTATCGGTAACGCTTTACCTGTCCCCCGCGATGTTTGGGGCGAATGGGACACGGAGGCTGTTGAGATTCAGCGTTCGACCCTGGCAGTGTTCAATGATCTGGCCCGCACGGTGTCCACACCTATGCCGCTTGGCAAATTGGTGCACCACTTCCAGACGGTAAGCGACTCAGGCGAGGCAAATATCAGCCTTGACGGTCGTCAGTCCGCGCGTCGGGACCAACAGGTCTATGACTACCACGGAACGCCGCTGCCTATCGTCGATAGCACCTTCGGTTACGGCTGGCGTCAAATGCTTGCCGCTCAGTCAGAGGGCATTCCACTCGATAGTGCAGGCCGCATGAACGCTATGCGCCGGGTCGCTGAGAAGCTGGAAAGTATTGCCCTGGACGGTGACACAAGTATCGTCGTCGGCGGCAACCCGCTTTACGGTCTTCGTAATCACCCGAACCGCAACACACGTTCTACAGGCGTGACGCTAAATGGTGCGACTGGCGCTCAGTGGCTTGCAGAGGTCAATGCGACCGTCAAATTGCTGCATAACAAGAACTTCAAAGTTCCAGTTACGCTTTACGTCAATTTCGACGATTGGTTCTACGCACAGAACACAGACTTCAAGGCTGAGTCCGACAAGACCATTGCGCAGCGCGTTATGGAAACTGGCGGCGTCCGTGAAGTGGTCGTTTCTGACTCTGTGAACGCAGATCAGTTGATCGCTTTGGTCAAAGACCGCCGCGTTGTTCAGGTTCTCAACGGTATGCCGATTGCGACCTTGCCTCGTTTCCGCGCTAATCCAGAAGACGATTATGATTTCCGCACCATGGCAGCCGCCGCGGTGGAAATTAAGTTTGATGCGGAGAGCCAGTGTGGAGTTGCAGTTAGTACCTAACGGGCTATAATAGACGGGCCGGACGGTGCTACCAACACTCGCCCGGCCCTTGACATGAAACCTAGTTAGGAGGTCTCGATGCCCAAAGGGTGTATCTGCAAAATCGAGGGCTGTTTCAAGCCCAAAAGACGCCGTGAATGGTGCGGCGCTCACTATGAGCGTTGGCGGAAATACGGCGACCCTTTAGCCTCTAAACATGCCAGTCCGGGAGAGCCATTAAGTTTCTTGATGGAGACAGTAGCCACACCTCCTGACGTGTGCGTTATCTGGCCTTATGCCATAGGCACTCATGGTTATGGCGTTCTGAGTATTGACGGTCATATTGTGACTGCGCCGAAAGAGGCTCTGATTAGGTTTGTTGGGCCAGCCCCTAGCGCGAACTCTGTTTGCGCACATAAACCGAGAGTCTGTCACAATCGGAAATGTATAAACCCCAAGCATCTACGCTGGGCAACCAACATAGAAAACAACGCGGACCGTGTCCTTGATGGGACCGATAATCGCGGAGAGCGTCACGGCTGCGCCAAGCTTACAGAAGTGGATGTAAGGGCCATTCGAGTAATGGATGGAACTCATTCAGAAATAGCTAAAATGTTCGGCGTTTCGCGCCAGACTGTTGGAGAAATCAAGCGCCGACAAAGTTGGACATGGCTTGATTGAGTAATTGAGTAATTGAGTAAACCAAACCACATGGAGAGACTTATGAAAGTCACTATAGAACGATCTGGCGTCTTTGATGCCAAAGGAAAAGAAGTTGCGGTCGGCACTGAAATGGATGTCAAAGGCGATGAAATGCCTGCTTGGCTCATTGGCAAAGCATCTGCACCGAAAGGCAAGGGAAAGCCTGCCAAGTCCGCTGAAACTGACCCGGTACGCAAGGCCCGCTATGACGAATTGGTCAAAGGTCTGTCAGAGGACGACTTTACCAAAGACGGAGAGCCTAATCTGACCGCCTTGAACCAGCTTTTGGACGAAGGCGAGACGCCTTTCACAGCCAAAGACCGCAAGGCCTTTAGCGCATAATCCGCTATGTACGGAAACCTAACAGACTGGCGCGCTCACGCTCTCGCAAGGGGGAATAGCGCGCCAACAGAGGCAAATGACGCAGAAGCTCTGGCAGCTTTGCAACGGGCCTCTGACTACATTCAATATCGCTATGTCGCGATACTGGCCCAAGGTTATGACGAGACCCTGTCTGTTGTAGAGCCCGCCACATACGAAGCTGCAAGGCTTGAACTAGCGACGCCCGGTCTGTTTACGAAGACATTCACTCAGTCTGAACAGAAGGTTTTGACAGGGGTGGATAGCATCCGATGGACGGTGACTGGCAAGGCTGACGGGACGCATTCTGCCATGCCGGTTTCGACGCTCATTCATGCCATGTTCGAGCCATATGTGAACGATCCGGATGATATGAACTTTGGATTGAGGGCGGTCGGTGGCTGAGGACTGGGAAGCGGTTCGGGCCGAGGTCGCCGCCGGTATTGCTTCCGTGAGTTCGGACGGGGAGGGGTTTCCGGCAGTCCTTCAAACGCGAGGCGAACGCGCATCCGACTTCGACGAGCCGTCATCAGAATTCACTTATCACGACTTGATAATTGTCGATACAAACAGAGTAGCGCGCGACCGAAACGGATCCATTCTGGCAATGGAAAGAACTCTTTTGGTCAGCGCCGATATCAATATTACGCCGAGCAAAGACGACAAGGTCTGTGTGGGCATCACGAAAGACGACGTGAGCGAAAGCACAGCGTGGAGTGAGATCGTGGACGTTATTCCGGTCTCACCTGCTGGCATCACAGTATTATACAAACTCAAGCTGGAGGCTTAAATGAGCACTTACAAAATACAGAACAAATCGCGCGGAAACTATGCGTTCAATACGAAATCAGGGGTGAGAACTGTTTCGTCCAATGAAACTGTCGAGCTGGACCTCGCGAAGGCTTTATCAGATGAGCGTATTGGCGCGCTAGCGCTGGAAGGCCTCACAATATCGAAGGTCACTGCCTCGAAGTCTGGCGCAAAGGACACGGGCTCTAAGGAAGGCTCCAAGGGAAAATAACCTATGGCCTCCCGTCGAGAAAGGAGAGCGCTTAAGGCGCTACTGGAAAGCGGGAACGATAAAACCCGCGAAGCCTTTCTTGAGGCTGTCGCGGACATAGTAGACGGCTCCGATGTGCAGCGCATTATTCGGGCCTTGGAGCGCAACGATCTGGACGGGGCGCTAAGAGCGCTCAATATTCAAGACGAGGCCTTCCAGATAGTCGCAGAGCGTGTGGCCGAGACTTATGTGTCTGGCGGCCGCATAACGGCGCAAGGATTATCTGCGGTTCGCCTTTCCCAGACGGGATTAAAAGCCATCATCCGCTTTGACGCCCGCAATCTGGAGGCTGAACGGTGGCTCGCGGATATGTCTTCCCGATTGGTGACGCGTATTGCAGAGGGGCAGCGCCAAACAGTCAGAGAGACTTTAAGACGCGGACTAGAGGCGGGAGATAATCCACGGCGGACGGCACTCGATATTGTGGGCCGAGTGCAGCGCGGCTCAAATCGTCGCTCAGGCGGCATTCTGGGGCTGACAAAGCCGCAGGAACAGGCGTTATCCCGCGCAAGGGAGAACTTGCGTCTGGGGAAACAAGCCAGCTCAGGGCTTATTTGCGCCGGAAGAAACGGGATAAGAGGTTTGACCGAACTGTCCTGAAAGCGATCCGGTCTGGTAAAGGCTTGAAGCAGACTGAAATCGATAAAATTGCCGGACGCTATTCGGATCGTTTACTCAAATTGAGGGCTGACACAATCGCCCGCACGGAGACGCTGCAAGCCTTACAGGCATCGAAATATGAAACTTATCGACAGGCAATAGCATCAGGAGAGGTAGAGGCTCAGGCTGTAACGAAGCGGTGGAGAGATAGCCGAGACGGAAGAGTGCGGTTTTCGCACTCGGCACTGCATGATGAGGAAATCGGCTTCGGCGAGGCGTTTATAACTCCGCTTGGGTCTATGTTGAGATTCCCGGGTGATACCAGTTTGGGGGCCAAAACTGCCGACATCGTTCAATGTCGCTGCATTTCGGAATACGACATTGACTTTACACGAGGCTTAGAATGAATGACTTCGACGCCCAGGTTGATGAGTGGATCGCCAAGTCTGAGCGCCGCATTGAGGCGGTATTTAAGATTGCCACTCAGGAGTTATTTTACGGCGTCTTAAAGCCTGCTCGTGAAGGCGGACGGATGCGAATTGATACAGGGTTCTTGCGCAGCTCTTTTCAGGCGTCGATTGGACAGCCCGTCTTACGGCTTGAGCCTCGTCCAGATGGAGAGGCCAGTTTTACGCCGGACACAGGCGCCATATCGCTCACGATTAATCAGGCGGATTTAGGGCAGACGATATTTGGGATGTTTACCGCAAACTATGCGCGGCCAAGAGAGTATGGAAGCCGGGGAAAGCCTGGAGACGGGTTTGTACTGACAAATGCGGCGCGGTGGCAGTCTTTTGTCAACGATGCAGCAACGACCTTCAGGGCGTCGATTTGAGCGCCGCTATCTCGTCTTCAGACAGTTCAAGGGATAGATCCAAGGTCACGAGGACGCGGCGGGCTGTGTCGAGGGACGTGTTTGCTTTTACATCATCCGATTTCTCCGTGCCGAGAAGGTCATGACAAGCCCTAAGGCGTCTCTGGACCTCTTCTTTACTGACAGGAGCGCTCGCCATGGCTGAGCTTATAGGCGCGGAAACGCGTGTTTACAAACGGCTATTGGACGAGGTGGAAACCTTCGTCGGATTTATGGCGGAGCAAGAGCCGAGCGTTGCGCTACGCGTAGCCATTCCGAATGTGGGGTTTGAGCCGACAACTTATCCATATTTGGATGTGCAGGACTTCTCCGCCGATGGGGCGGGGCCAACACTGGGACCGCTCAAGAACATATCCGGCGTCTTTCAAGTGACGATTATCCAGAGACGTAATGCCGGAATAATCGACGTCAAAGAGCTGGCTTCACGCCTTCTGACCGTTTTTGCGAAGGGCAATAGATTTTACGATGACGACTTGTGCGTCACCATTCACCAACAGGCCAACGAACGTCCGCCTATTTATGAAGATAATGAAGTGCGCGTTCCCATCACAATTCCATACAGAGCATATAGGAGATAATTATGTCTAATGGTCAGCCCAATGTGGGCACAAAACTATTCATCTGCACCACCCCTCAAGGTGAGGATTTGGATAAAGCCGCGTTCGAATTACTAACGTTTGTTGAAATCTCAGACACGGGCGAGGTGCCGACCAGCGGTCTCGAAGAAGCCGAGGTCAGTTTCGAATCTATCTCTAAAAACCGGACGCTGAAGTCTAAAGGTGTTCGCAACAATCAGAACATGGAATGGATGTTCGCTGTTGTCCGCGACGCCTCTCAAGAACAGGATGCAGGCCAAGCCGCTGCGATCGCAGCAGGTAAGACGCAATTCCCGTATGCCTATAAAAAGGTCGAGCCTGCCGGCGCTGCCGATTATACAGGTAAAACCACCTATTACCGTGGTAAGCAGTCCAATGTGATGGATATGGGCGGCGCGAACGATATCATCCGTCAGAACTTCACCATTTACACCGAGCAAGAGCTCGTGGTTGAGCCTGCGGCGGTCGTCTAATGGACTTTCTGAACTTTAAGGCCGGGGTAGCGACGCTTGAAATCATCAACCCAGCAACAGGGCAGGGAACGGGCCTAAAGCTCGATATGCTTTATTTCCGCGATGAGAAGGTAAAACCTCACTACGAAGACTACGCCAAGAAAATCCAAGCTGCCCGATCAATGGGCAAGGACGAGGCTGTCATCAACGCTCTGGAAGACGAGCGCGGTTTAACGTGCCTTGCCAAGTCTGTCGTTGGTTGGGAATGGGGCGACAACACGCTCGACGGCAAAGTGCCGGACTTTTGCGAGGCTAATGTAGTCGAGCTTCTGAAAAATGACGAGGTGTTCGCGCAAGCCGAGGTTTTTACCATAACCAAATCGAATTTCTTCAAAGGGCTGAATACTGGCTCTTAAAAGCGGTCAGGACTTATTTCACCTATAATACTTATGGCGTGGACGGTCAGACAGCGAAGCAATTCAGGGCGCGCTTTAATCGGCGCTCTCCAGAGCCAGATATCCCGCCAATTGGCCGAAAATACTGGAATTGGTTCTTCGAGATGCACCAAGCAAGGACTTTTGGAGAGGGAGGGCCAGCCCCTGTCGATTTTCATGCCATTGAGGTGTGGGCCCGGCTCACCGGACGAAAGCCTAGCGCCGATGATGTGAAGCTTATTCGATCAATGGATATGGAGTTCATGAGCACATATTCAGAGCAGCAGAAAGAAAGCATTGAACGGAAAAAGCAGGACGACAAGGTGCGAGGGGTTTAGGACAATTCTTCGTCTAACCCCAAGCGAACAAGGCGGCGGATGGCTTCTGGGCGTGTTGTTTTCTTAGGCTGAGCCTTGCACCATGCGTCAATGCTGGTCAGGTCTCGTCGTCAAACCAGACCTCAATATACGTTTTTGTGGCTTTAGGGGCCATGGGTCTAAGCGACCGCTAAAGTTTTGATACCTGAGACGTCTACCGTTCTTTCGGCCTGATCAAGATCATAAGCAGTTTGGAGGTTTAGCCAGAGTCGAGCACCGTTGCCGCAGAGCTTGCCTAAGCGGACAGCCACTTTAGGACTGATGGGGCGCTCTTCATTGAGAATAGCATGCAGATGCTGCCGCGATATGCCAAGCAGTCCAGCAAAATCGGTTTTGTTGATGTTAAGGGCCGGAAGAACATCCTCACGAAGCAATTCGCCTGGATGCATTTCAGGAATGGATCTGTGTCGATTGGTCATCAGTGGTAGTCCTCTAGGTCTAAAATTGTGGCGTCATTGCCGTCAAATTCAAAAGTTATGCGCCAGTTGCCTGAGACGCGAACAGAGTAGCGGTTTGCTTCCTTACCCTTAAGGAGGTGGAAATAGTAACCCGGGATGTTCATGTCTTCCGGTGCTTCCGCTCTGTCTAAGGCATTCAGGATGCGTCGAATTTTAGGAACCCAGTCTGCGTTTAGTCTGCGGGCTGTTCCGCTTTTCCAATACTCTCGAAGTCCTTTGTGCCTAATTGTTTTAATCATGATTGTATGTAATGTATCATGTTACATGTGTCAACTAATATGTTACACATTCTTGTTTTTCTTGTCGTTTTAATAGCAGTCTGCCAATAGAGAGTATGCTTAGACCTATTTTGATCCTTTCTACTCTGTCACTTATCTCGTGTGGTGCGACTAGTATTAGCGAAATCGACAAAGAAGAAATCGGCTATCTTTGGCAAGAATGTAAGACCCAGATTGAGTTGCCGCCGGGTGATGCCCAAGAACGCAGGGACGAGCTACTCGGGATGATAGGAAATCATCCTATGCACATAGAGTCGACGGTTGGGGGAGAAGAAACTCAGTGGAGTGGATACCAGTCGGACGGCACCGTCTCCTTTAGTTTCGCCGCTTCAGACACAAAATATAAATGCGACACCCGCAAGAATGAAAATGGCGCTTGGGAGTTGATCCGGGCGCAACGAAACGGCGAAGTCGTCTGGACCCATCCTCACGCCTAGCTAACCAACCTAAAATTACCGACTGAACCGCCCCTCTCATTGACTGGGCTTTTTTCGCATGGAGGACTGAATGGATATTGCACAACTTGGTTTGTCCGTTGACTCATCACCCGTCAAAAAAGCCTCTGGGGATCTCGACAAACTCAGTAAAAGTGCTTCCGGCGCTCAAGCGTCGGCCAAAGGACTGGAAGGGCAGACTGAACGTATGACCGCCGCCCAATATCGGGCGACAATCGCGACAAAATCCGCCACTAAAGCCGAGAACCTGCAAAGCGCGGCGCTGAAAGCGAACACCTCGGCAGTCCAATTAAACGAAAGAGCAACTCGTCAGCTAAACTTTCGTCGGCAACAGTTCCTATACCAGTCAAACGATATCATTTCTGGGCTAATTATGGGGCAGTCGCCCATGATGGTAGCTACCCAACAGGGCGGCCAGCTGGCTCAGGTGTACGGCGGACGCGGCGGACTTAATAACGCATTATCAGACGGAGCCCATTTTGCGAAAGGTCTCGCCACGCGTTTAGGGCCGTTGGCGTTAGCTTTAAGTGTGGTTGCTGCCGGCGCTGCTGGCCTCACTTACGAGATCAACCAGGCAAACAAAACCTCCGTTAAGATGGGCGATGTGGTTAAAGCGTCCGCACAGCTTGCCTATGAGAGTGTTCGTGACTTCTTGGGAGAACAGGCGACGGCGATCATTGAGTCGTTCGGTCTCAATTGGCAGGCAGTCTGGGACACTATCGTTGAATATACGGCAAAACGCGTGAACTCCATAACGCGGGGCATTGCAACGGGGTTTGAATTGGCCGGCGCCTATGTGCGGATAGTCGGCGGGACGGTTACGCAAGGTCTTGCGACTGTCTTCAATGCGCTTTTGACGCCGATGAATTACGCTATTGAGAAGTCGATTGAGAAGGTCAACACGCTCCTAACAGTTTATAATGCGGCAATGGTGGCGATGCAGCAGGAACACCGACAAATCGGACTGCTTGACCCAAGCAATATCAAAATCGCACCTATCAAGACAGATGATCTAACCCCGCTCGAACGCGCGAACAAAGAACTGGCTCTTACCAAGGAGCGTTTGGAGGAAATCGGCAATACAGATTACGCCGGGGGTGCCTTTGATGCCATTTCCAAGCGATCTGCAAAGATAGCGAAGGAGCGTCTGGCGAATGACAAAGATGCTCTTAAGGCTGCCGAGGAGAGAACCAAGGCGCGGGAAAGTGCGCTGGAAGAATTGGCAAAGCGCGAAGACAAGTTGATTGAAGCCCGAATGCAGGGTGAGGGCAGGGTCGTTCAACTCATTCAGCGCCGCTTACGCGAGGAAATGAAGGCTCTAGACGCGGTTGCTGCGGAGGCCATTAAAAACGGCGCTGACGCCGCCAAGGTTAACGCACAACTCGCAAACGCCAAGCGCGAGGCCATGCGGGGCGCCAATAAAGACATTTACGACCATGAGAAGGCGTTACGGGAAAAAGCTGCCGAGGAAGAAATCCGCCTTGCCAGAGAGACGGCACGCAGAAAAGCCGAGGCCGAGCGGATTGACCAGAGCATTAATAGGTTTGATGCGCAGCTAACCCGCGAGGGAGCATACGGAACACCGGACGTTGCGGGATTCGGCGGGATGGGAGAGGGCGCCGCCTATGCGGCGTTCGACATCGTCGAGCAGGAGCGGGAGCGAATGAACGCCCTGCAAGAGCTTGAGGCTGAAAAACTGGCCACGCTACAAGGTAACTTGTTCGCACAGCTCAACGTGATCGAGGAGTTTAATCAAAGACGGATTGCGATAGAGGCTGATACCCAGCTTAAGCTGAAAGAACTTAAGGTTCAGGCCAACGCAAGCACCGCGGCCCTTATGGCGGACGGCTTTAGCAGTCTGGCAGGGTCCATGTCTCTGATATTGGGAGAGCACTCTAAAGCGACGAAAGCGTTTCTGGTCGCAGAGAAGGGCGCGGCGTTGGCCCAAGTTGCTATTGCAGCGCCAACCGCTGCTGCCAAAGCCATGGCGTCTGCGCCGCCGCCATTCAACTTCGTATTAGCCGCCGCAGTTTATGCAAATGTGTTGGCACAGGCGGCGATGGTTAGCCGGGTAGCTATCGGCGGTGGCCGGGAAAACGGCGGTCCAGTCTCGCCCGGGACAATGTACGAAGTTGGAGAGAAGAACCGCCCTGAAATTCTCTCCATGAACGGCAAGAACTATATGATCCCGGGCAATAGAGGGCAGGTCTATAACGAGCGCCAGATGACGCCTGTAAACGACAGTCGGGGCTCTGGCGGCAATCAGACGATTGTCAGATATAACAGCACGAACAATTTCTACGGCACGACGACAGAAGAAATCATGGCGAAGGTCGATGAGAAAGACCGCCGACAGAAAGAGGAAATCGAGCAGAATATACCGGCGCGCATTCAGCAATATGAGTTTGACCGAAATCGGGGCGCGGCATGAGCCTGAGAGTGATAAATATTGGCGGGGATGCGCAGGGCCTTACCTTCCGTCCCGTTTACCAGACGCATTACGATAAATACGGCCAGGTGCCGAACAATTTTGGAAGTCCTTACTGGGCGTTTCGGGCTGACTTCATACCGCTAAAAGGACTGGAAGCGCGCGAGTTCGAAGCCGCTCTGGATGAGGGCGAGGGCATTCATATTCTCGGTATTTACGATTATGCCCGCCTTTACCCTTGGCAGCATCAAGAGGCTATCGAGAACGGCGCGTCAGAGACCATTGTCAAAGAGGTTCTGGTCAAAGGCATGAGCCGGGCGAACAGCACATTAAGCCTACAAATCCCGCCGGGCGAGACTGTGACGGTCGGAGACCCGATTGCTTTCAAGGACGCCTTTGGCATCACGCACTATTTTCGCGTGGGACTTGACGCAACGATGACAGGAACCGGCACTGGGTTGGGGGATATCAAAGCGGTTAAGGTCAAAATCCGCCCGCGTTACGACCTTTCGAGTGTCACTATAGCCGCGACGCGCATCCGCCCAAGATGCCTGTTTCAGGTCGATTTGAACGAAGACAGCCGCCAGACGGGTTCCGGACGGTTTACCACGCACAATCTGTCAGGGTTTGAGTATTTCGGAGCCATATCAGAATGACCGCCTATGTGACGCGAAAGGCCTGCACGGTTCATCTGGCTTCCGGCGCGCTGCACTTTGTTCGTGATAATGTCGGCTACTCGGTGGACGGCGTGAACTATACCGCGGCGCCTTATGGCAACCTACACGGATATGCGTCCCAGCCCGGCACGGTGTCTGACAAATGCCGAATTACGCTGGACGGCTCTCATATTCTTTCAGGGCCGGACGGTCAGGGAACGCCAGACAGCGTTCTGCAAAGTATATTTGAGGAGAGATTGCGTAAGGTTCGCGTGGACTTTCACCGTCTGGACTTGGACATCGACACAATGCTGGCCGTGTCGCGTAAGCACAAATTCGCGGGCCGTATCGACAAGGCCTATCTTGACCGCAGCGACGAGCGAAAGCCGATGTTCATAATCGAATGCTTGTCCTTTCGTTTGCTGGCCCAAAACCCTGCTCAGAGAATTTACTCGGACGTGGACCAGCGTTTGCTTCATCCGCGAGACGGCTGTTTTAAGCACCTCTCAGACGTTGTTTTCCGAAACGGTGTCTTTGACTGGAATAAAGAAGGTTCTGGCTCTGGTGGGTACACCGTGCCGAGCAATCCGGGCGGAAGCCCTTATCGACCTAATCAGGGGCCGAGAACTGTCTATCGCTAATCGACTCGCGCAGTTCTTGCGCGAGAATGACGGACAAATCTTTGAACACGGCCAATGGGACTGCCTGATTTATTTAGGCGGCTGGATTGGCGTTGAGACGGGGCGAAACCCCGCAACAGAATTTATCGGCACTTACAGCACGGAATTTGAGGCCGCTCGAATAATGCACCGACAATTTGGAGGAGGATTGCATGAAACTATATCGCATTTTGCAACGCCGGTTGACCGCCCAAGAACCGGCGATCTCGTGATTGCACAGTTTGAGGGGGAAGCGGCGGCTATCGTAAACGGGCCGGTTGTCACGGGCCTCGGTCATCCGGGAGGCTTTGCCAGTGTTGGACGCCATGCTTTGGTTCAGGGTTACCGTATAAATGCCTAAGGTCGTCAAAAGCGTCTTTAGGGCGGTTACATCGGTTCTGGGTACAATCTTATCCGCCTTTATCAAGATGCCCAAGCTGCCAAAGCAGGACGTGGGTTCTCTCGATGCCACCCAAACCATTCAGAGACGCCTTCAGAACGGCGCACCGAGGGAGGTCTTAATTGGCCGCCGCATTGTCGGCGGGGTAGGGAGCTTTGACAACTCGCGAGGCGTTGACCTCGAAACGGGCGAACGCATTTCTATCTTTTCGGCGGTTCCCTGCACGGCGTTCCATAAGCTCTATATGGACGGAGAGCCCGTTACCCTTTCTGGCGACGCTACAATAGGATGGGCAACCATCACGTCCCATTTTCTCGGTAAGAATGACGTTCCAAGGGCTAGTTTCAGGCTTTGGCTCGGAGACAATAATTCCGGTCTTGGGGCGGACTTAAAAACACTCTACCCGAGCCTATGGAACACTTATAATGAGCTGACAGAGCTGAATGACATTGATGACCATAACGGCCTCTGCCTTGGGATGCTGCGAGGCGTAAACACAAACGATGACATTGGTGATGAAGACGACCCCGAAGATCAGCAGGGCAAAAACTTCATTCCGTTTCGCGGCTTTCCAGAGTTTCGCGTTGAGCTGTCCGGTGTAAAGGTTTGCGACCCTCGCAACGGTGGAATTTATTCCGACCCTTCTACCTATGTTTATAGTGCAAATTCAGGGCTTGTGGACGGTCAATTCCAGCATGGTTGGTTCGGGGGCGAGAATGGAGACAAGCTCATTGCCGGTCTCGGTTACGCGGGCGATTTCGAAGACCTTCTCGACAAAGACCAGATTGAGGACAATGCAGATTATTGCGATCTGAAAGAGTTTGAGTGCCACGGCGTGGTAACATCGGGATCCAGACAAGACGGTCAAAACATCCGAGACACCTTCAACGGCATTCTGGTCGAGAGCCTCGCAAAAATACGCACCG
Organism: Litorimonas haliclonae; assembly: GCF_965138505.1. Classification (NCBI taxonomy): domain Bacteria; kingdom Pseudomonadati; phylum Pseudomonadota; class Alphaproteobacteria; order Maricaulales; family Robiginitomaculaceae; genus Litorimonas; species Litorimonas haliclonae. The sequence goes on from NZ_CBCSCO010000003.1 coordinate 153,015, forward strand.
TTCCGGAAGGAAACCGCCCTCATTACGGCACGATTGACTTCGCCAACTATCCGGCCGCCCGGGTCAAGCGATATGACGAGGATGGTTATTCCACCGAAGTCTATAATGCGACCCAAACCAAATATATTGAGCCGCTAGAGAAGTTCGCAGAGAAAGACCTTCCGGAACTGACGAAGACCGAGTGGATTGTCGAAGACGGAGGCGAGATCAATTACCTCAAGCAAACACTGCCCTTGGTCGCGAATTCCACCCAAGGCGCGAAGATTGAGAAAGCCGATCTATTCACATCCCGCTTGCAGGCGAACGGCGAGATTGAGAACCTGCCACTTATCCCATTTGAAGATTATGCCGTAGGCGGGACCGTCACTTTGGCCAATACGGATGTCCCGGCAATGAACGGACGTACATGGTCGATTGAAGGCTACGCCGAGACACCTGAGGGCTATATCAACTTCATTTTGCGTGAATACAGCGCCCTAACACATGATTTTGATGAAACGGACGTGCCGGACACTCGTCCGAATATTTCTCCGCCGAGAGATCCAGACTTCCCGCCGAGGCCATTCGCAAACCCCGGGACACTAGCAACAGTCCGTCTCGCAGGGGTATCTGTCATCATCCAAGAGTCATGGGTCGAGGGCGCTGCCATATTAGCTACCAAGACTGGCTCAACTGCTTCAATTGCGATCTCGTCTCATGCGCGGCACTATACGGATAAAGCCGCTGGTCTTGATGTGGATGGCGATACTCTAACCGGATTAACTCTCAATAGCTTTTATTATATATTCTACGATGACGCTGATCGAGAAGGCGGGAATGTTACTTACCAGGCAACGCCCGTCAGACCGACTGCTAGAACGTCTACAGACAACCCCTCTCGCCACTATGTCGGCTATGTCACAACGCCAGCTTCCACTGGCCCGACCACGACGACCGGAACGACCGCCACACCTCCCACGCAGGTTCCTGAGCGGGTTCCTAATTCAGACAATACAGATGCGGTTGGCGGGACGCCTGCGTCCCAAATTCTAGCCGACCTCGAAGCCACGGTCTCGCAATCCGACGCGACCACCCAAATCAATGATGCGAAGGCCGAAGTTAATCAAGCTCGCGCTCAGGCTGATGCGGCGGTGCAACAAAGCTCAGACGACGGAGACGCCGCGCTTTCGACACGGGTCGCACGTTTCGAGTCCAAAATGGGCGACAGCGCCGCCGAGATTACAGAGTTTTTCGATACCTATACCGATGCCGACGAAGCGAACGCTCTCGCGCTAACTAACTTGGACGCGCGGACCGATGCTACAGAAAGCGACATCAGCGACCTATACACCGTCAAAGCGTCTCAGGCGGATTTAACCGCAGAGGCTCAACGGATTACCACGCAAACATCCCGCGTTGACCAGAATGAAGCGGACATCACCTCTGCGGCCATTACAAATGCGAGCGCGAGAGACGCGCTGTCCACCCAAATCAATCAGGTGTCGGCGAATATAAAGCGGGACGGGTGGTTGTTAGACCCGACCTTTGCGGAGCCGTTTGAGACACACGTCGGGTATCAGGTTCCGAAAGATTGGCTTGTCTGGTCAGATGACGGCGGGGACATCTTACGAACAACCAACTCTGCGCTCTATACTCAGGCTCCGTATCTTGACGGGCAAACAAACGACCAGATAGGTATTCAGCTTTTCACAAATTCAGGCGGGTTCATCCAAGATTGGAAGTTCTCGCCTCAATTCGTCATAGAGGGCGTAGTTTATCTTCGCAATGGAACCTTTGAAGCGTCTGGCATTCACATTCAGATGAGGGACACAGGTGATGTCGTTCTCAACACTGCAACGCGGCTTCATTTTGATGACGTTCTAGATTCAACAGACGACTTCAGAAAGCAAGTCCGGTTCAGTCAGTTTTACGACTATTCGGGTCAATCCTTTGTCCCTGATGTCGATAATCTCCGAATTTTCTTTATGGGGAATTGGACAGGCTTCGGCGTTTCATTGTCGCTAAAAGATATTGGTCTGTCCGAGTTCAATATTCGCCCCGCCACCCCGTCTGAAATTGAAGCGCAAAAGGTCATTCCTTTGCAATCCACTGTCACGCTACAATCGGAGGCGATTGAAGACTTAGAGGAGAACCTTTCTAGCGCCACGTTTAGTGTTTCGGCCAGTACAGGCGATGCGAATACGGCCAGAATGATAATCGGCGCCTATAAGGACAACGGTGATGAGTATAGTGCTATTCTGTTCGAGTCTGACGCGATTGGATTTAGGGGTGCAAACGGGAAAGGTCTCTATGCAACGGATGACGGTCTATATTCTGAAATTCCATTTATCCATGAAAGCCCTGATGGTAATTCATGGATAGTTCAAGGTAACGGGTTTGGCGCTTCATCTGACTTAATGAGATGGGAAGGTGCAAATCTCGGAACACCGGATGCATGCACCCGAACAAATGGCCGCGTCGTTTACACAACAGACGGAGAGGTTTGGCAGTTTGGAGAACAGCTTGGAACATCTGCTATAGAAACCTCTGACTTCCGAACATCTGATGGAACGGTCACAACAACAGGTATCGGCGGAAACGGCAAGACAAAAACCGTTACAGGCACAGCCCGGATTACGTCTTCTCGAAATTACTACAGTAGCGCTTACGCTGTCGGCACTACCACCATCACGGCGGGTAGCGCTCAAGTCAAAACCGAGAGACGGACAACAGGTGGCAGTTGGACAGACATCGGAACGACCACAAACAATGGCGAAATCACTAGAACAGTTCATCCGTTTACCAACGGAAGCGGAGACAATTATGTTCAAGAGACCTTCGTGGCGTCAGCAACAAAAGCCGGAACGTTCACAGCCACAACTGGCCCCACTTATGAAGCGCGGGCTACTGGCACAACAACTCTTCCTGCAAGCTACGTCACAGAAGAAGTGCGCGTTACAATTTCCACAAGTGAACCGGGATAGGAGTAACCCATGACCGAAGAAGAAGAAAGATTAGCCCGCGCCGAAGCCAATGACGCGGATTGGCAGGCGCGGCAGTCGCAGGACTTCGACCCGGCGAGGCTCGAACAGGCCTGTCTGGATGCCTTGGCTTTGATAGAGGCCAACCCTCTCATCTTCATGCAAATGAGGGCCTTTCACCGAGAGGTGAGCCATTCGGGCAATCCCGATGCTGTGCAGAAATCCTACTCTGAGATGTGGCTCAAATCCACGGATAAGGCGTTCGCTATCGCCGAGAAGGTCAAGGCAAGAGTAGACGCCCGCAATTCAGTTCCGGTGGCAGACCCGTCTAACCCGGAAGAGGTCTAACGGCCCCTCCCTATCGATGACCCTAAAACTCTATTTAAAAGCGTGACCCGATGAATATTACCTCTCTCGAAGGCGTCCTGCTCAAGCTGCTGATCGGCGTGGCGGGAATCGCCGGAAGCGTCGCGCACATTATCGCGAAGAAGCCTGCCTCGCATTTTGAGTCCTTGCAGATTGTTATCGTCGGGTTTCTCTGCGCCGTGTTTGTCGGGCCGTTTTTAGCCAACATCGTCCCTTTTGTGGACGCCCAAAACCGCGATGTGCTTTTGGGGTTTGGCTTTCTGGTCGGGATATTCGGCATTTTCATAACACGCATCACAATAAAAATTGGAAGGGGGATGAGTGAGGGCGAAGGGTTCAAAGACGCAGTGATTAACGCGCTCTTGGCCTATGCCCGCAAAAAAGGAGGTCAAAGTGACCCTAATTGATTTAATCCGCTTGCTCGCGTTGATTGTGTCTGCCCTCGGCCTGTTCTGGGTTCTAGGGAATGATAAGTTTCCCGACCGGACAATTGTCCGGTCGGTCTTCGCGATTTCTCTCTCTGTGGTTTTCTGGGGGATTTATGACCGCCTTCTGCCTCTGGTCGATGGCACGGTCTTTGATGATCATAATAAGCCGTACATGGAAATTCTCGACATGAAGCCGATGCGGTACGAAGCGGCGGCTGGAGACGAAATCCCGACGTCTTTTACGGTTCGTAAAAGGCCTGGCTGCGCCGGCACTGTCAAAATCAAAATGGTCGGCCCGGTCAATTACACTTTGCGAAACGGCGAAACGGGGTGGCCCGAAGGTCAGTCCTTGCAGGTCGTAACCTACAAAATTCCCGAAGCGGCCCCGGCGGGGAAATACCGTCTGTTCTTCACGGCCAGAGTGAAGTGTCAGGCGGCAGATGGATTTAAAGCAACAAGCCCAGGAACGCAGCTCCGCTACACCTCGCCCTCCGTCAACGTGAGGGTAAGGCCCTAAATTCTTCTCTACCGCTAAATTTCGCCTGCCCCGCAAGGGGCTTTTTTAATGGAGATATCCATGTCTGATTTTAACATCCGCGCATTGGAGACCTGTCAGAAGGTTCTCCTCGGCCAGCGCTTTGACCGAAGCGCTCTGTTCAGCGCGGCGCGCTATATTGAGCGGGATCTGCGGCTGCATGATCCGCTCGCCACTTGCGTCCCGTCCCTGGTCGACAATCCCGGCCCCGATGATGTGTTTCGTCTTGGCCTCGACCGCGCGCCTGAGAGCCTAAAGGAATTCGCGGGGCAGCGTGACGCCCTGTTGGTCGAATTCGGCCTGACTGTCACGGACGGTAAGATGAGCCTGAAATATCAGACCTCCAAAGACATGACGCCCCGCGCCTGACCATGCACTGGATAATCCGTTTTCTCTCTATCGCGTTTGGCGGCGACAAAACCGGGAACTTCGCTTCCCGCGACCCTATTCCCCATCCCGAACCCAAGGAGCCTGCAATGTCATATTTGCGAAAATCGAAAAGACCCATTCATACGATCATTGTCCACTCGAGCGCGACGAAAGCAAACCGGAAAGTCTCGAAGGCCGACCTCCATCAATGGCACGTCGTTGAGCAAGGCTGGACGGATGTCGGCTATCACGGTTTTATTCACCGCGACGGCTCATTCGAAAGCCTTCGACCTGTGGACCGCAATGGCGCCCACGCCTCTGGCCACAACACCAACACACTCGGAATAATGATGGTTGGCGGCTTGTCTGAATCTCATGGGCCGGAAGCCAATTTCACCAAGGCGCAGTTTTCCACCCTTCGGAAAGTCCTGGAAGAGCAACTTGTCCATTACCCTTCCGCCAAGATTATCGGACATAGAGACACTAAAGCGACGGCCTGTCCTTCTTTTGACGTCAAGTATTGGTGGGAAACAGGCGAGGTGCTGCCGTGATTGGCTCTCAAATCACGGGCGGCCTTGTCGCCATCGTTTCTCTCAGTGCCCTGGGCATGACCTCTCTTGGAACCTTTGCTGGTTATAAATACGGCAAGTCCGTTGAAAGAGAAAAATGGGAAACAGGCGTTGACGAAGCCGAGGACCGCTCTGAAAAAGGCGAAGCCGAGATAGAGGCAGGTGCCGATAAAGTTCCCGCCGTCATCGAACGTGAAACCCAAACCATTGTCAAAACCGACTACGCCGCCATCCGCACGATCGCGGAACTGGAAGGCCAAGTCTTTCAACTAAAAGAGGATCTGAAAAATGCGAAAAATGTTGACGTCTGCCCCGGTTTTATTCCTGATGATTGGCGGGTGCAGCACACCCAGCTCGATCGTCTCTTATTCGGTGGTGACGAAGCCGGACGCGAGGAGCGCGGCGAAAGTGAGCCCAGACTTGCTGGTTATCCCCCCGCTGAGTGACGTGCCGCCCGCTACCGATTATCCGTCCCTCCAGGAGCGGGCCATAAAGTTCGGCGCTGACTTAGCGGTTCACCGGACGCGGCTGACGGAATTGGTTGGGGCGGTGAAGCAAAGAGAGTTTTCAGAAGAAACGATTGTCGAGGCGGAAAAGGCCCGTGCGGCGGAGATAGATGCGCTAGTACAAAAGTTGAATAATAATGAAGCGAGGCGATCTAAGCCCTGGTATCAACAGCTGTTTGGGAAGCGGAAAGATTGATTTTCTTTTATGAAATCTTAAAGAAAAACATTATTTACTTCTTATATATCGAGCTATATATGGGATGCCCTGTCGATTCCGAAGCCTCCTGCGGTGCAGTTGGTCGTACGTAGGAACCGATGGGGCATCATTTTTTCCTAGAAGCTTTTTTCGTTTTGTTCGGGTCGTGCGTCGAATTGTTCGGAAGAAACAGCCAATGACGATACGGATGGTTAAATCGGTCCTCTAATCCGCCAGGCGTTCCCGTGCCCGTTCCAAAATTGAAATTTGGATAAAGCCTCTTAACCCGTCTTTTGATAACAGCGTAAACCTCTTCCTTCGCCCGCGCTCTTTTGCTTCGCCTTTTGGCTGGCGGCACTACTCTCGTGTGCTTTTCATTAAGTCGAGAGTTTATTCCGCCTAGAATGATATCCAACCCCTGCAGAATATTGTGACCTTTAGAGTTGATGGCTGTAATGTCCTCGAATGCGATACTGAACTTCGCGCGCGACCAGACCGGGTAGTTTGATAAATCAGATAGATATGTTCGGAATTGATCAATACTTTTTTGGTCGCTCGGAAGATCGTCAAGCAAAACCATTGCCGATGCAGATCCGTTCTGAGGCACTGAATAGCGTAGTCCAAACGCGTGTTTGATGAACTGATAATAAAGGAGTAAGTAGTCGTTTCCGACCTGATAATCCTGCAAATTCGGGATGTTTTGATTGTGCGTAAACATGATCCGCACCTTGAGGTCTCCCCTTTCAATAATATCAAAGAAGGTCTCTAAGAAATCAATATACTTGGCTTTATAGTGAGGGGTTACTTTTTCCCATTTCATTTCACCTTCAAAGACGTTTAGAAAATCTTTTTTAGCTTGCAGTTCTTGCTCAATTGCAAATTGCCGATCGGCACGGATTAATGCGCCGCCGTAGAAATTAGAATAGAACCGACCCTTTGCGTCGGATTCATCACAGTATATTATATATCGTGTGTGAGACATTGGCGGGTGTTGGAGTCCTCAAATTGCGACAATTTAAACTCTAGCTTCGCAAGTGTGGCTTTCCATCCCGAATCTAGCTGTGGGCTTCGTATTTATGAAGAAATTACCCTCAGTGTCGAGCCCGTCTAATAAAAAATATATACAGATTTCCTATTCTCCACATGGGTCTGGCTTCATTTTTCTAACTAGATCTCTTATTCCATCGCTCAATCGCGGTCGCCTCAAACTTCGGCACATCGGGGTGAGCGCTGTCCTTTATCCGCGTGGGCAACATCACTTTCGGTCCTTGCGCGTGGCACTCATAATTGAGGCACTTCACCCGCACAAACCCGGTCACGACATCCAGATCAATCGAGTGTTTCGCCTCGCCGCAGAAAGGGCAAGGCGACGGCCGCGCGCTATTCGGCATTGTCATTAGACGTTCCTGTCAAAAGGTTTTCCATCGCCAAATATTTTCGAAGATAGCGGACGTTCATGCGTTTGTGATAAGATTTCAGGATAGGCTTGGGAACGGTCGAGCCAATGAGACCTCCCAGTAACGCCCCGCCCAACACGATGACCCATTCCGGATAGTTGCCGCCGAAATACCTTATCCCGATATTTGAAAAGAAAATTGCCAGCATTACGATTAACGCGCCCTCGATGAATTGCAGGCGCTTGCCGATATTCTCGGCCTTGATCTTGTGATAGTCCATCTTTTGACGGGTCACGTACATCTCGTGGCGAAATCTTTCTCCATGGCTCATTTGGACATCATATACAAAACCAGACCCGCTTCTCAATAGCCAACGAGCGGTGCGTGTGAGCGTCTGAAGGTTTCTGGCAAGAGGTAATTCCTAAAACAAAAAGGAAGTACCCATGACCAAAGACCCAATCCCAAACTTATATATGATAGAATTGAACAGACACGTTGCCCGAACCAAACAGCCCTTACAGTTTTTGAGCCTCAGTGATTGGCGCAAACTAGAAAGCGTAAGAGATAGGGCCCGTAGAAGGCGGCTAAAGGGATTCGGCGGTGTATGAGTCGGTCATTGACTTAGCTCCGTTCTTATAAATATCTCGGCAACATCGTTTCGGTCTTCGCCATAGACGGCGATCCAGTCGTTTTGCGCGGCTCCAAGATGTTCGGGCGTCGTGCGGCGGAAACGTGTTATCACGCCTGAAATACGGTTTTGCTTGCCATACCCTTTAGATAGAGTGACGGGGCGCCCGACAAAACAAGTGCGCTCATTCCAGCGCGGCCCATAAGGACGCATTTCAGATACCTTCACGCCCGCCTCAAACTGCTCATAGTATTTTGTTTTGAGCGGGACGAATAACGGTTTTCTCTCTGTCATGTTAGGTTCCTTTGGTGGGGGAGGATTCAACATCACTTAAAAGATACGCAAGGGTCTGAAGGTCGAGCGCTTTCCACCAAATAAGCCATCGAATAGTATCGGCGGCGCGTGGGCAGGACTCATCTGCATCAGACAAAACTTGCTCAAGGTGAGTCCAGTTGGACGCCTCATATTTACCCACAGTCAGCTTGCGCTCTTTAGCCTTTGGCATGATTCGACTTAGCCCTTCCTGTGCGGATTCCAAGCGGCGCTGAATTTGCTCATGCATTTCAGTCGGTGATAAGCTCACGTCACTCTCCTTTTTGTAAATGCGGTGGGGAAGAAGCCGCCCGATCCAGTCTCTTGAGGTGTGATTCCCAAGCTTTGCTCTCAGAGCGCTCTCTTGCGCGGCGCATCTGTCTGGTTTCATTTGGGTTTGGCGGATAAGATGCAGGGACGGGCAGCCTGACAGCCAAGGTGCGCCGCACCTCGCGCCCCCAGTCGCGCAAGTTTCTCGCCTCTTTCGCTCTTATTTGAGCCAAAGTAGGAGGGCCAATTGGACGGCTATAAATTTGGTTTGGAGAACGAGGTCGAGACTCTATCTCGCCGTAACGATTAAATCCGCCCATGCCGAGGCCAAGCACCATCGACCCCATTAAAGCCATCATCATTGCATGAGCCTCGTCGTTCACGTTCTCACCTTCGTAATACCGAGGAAGCGGATGCACTCGATCACAACTGATTTGTTCCAACTTTCACGATTTGTTCCGCCCGAATCAGCGCTCAAAATATCGGAACACTCATTGTTTTTATTAAGTTTGTGCGCGGTTTGTGGAACCGGAGGTCCTTGGTTCGAGACCAAGAGGCGGTACCATTTTTCAAACCTATTTGACAAGCTATGGTGGCAACCCCGGTTGTCAAATATGCCTGAAATTAAGGCTAATTTTCCATGTCCTAACGACTGATTAACCCTGTTCGGGATAAATCAGGGCATGCTTCAAGATACAGACCGCATTAAGACTGAAGATGCCCGTCAGGCTGTGCATGACGCTGACCCTGAAAAGCGCAGCCACGCGACTATGCGTCTATCTAAAGTTATTCAGAACCCCAACCTTACCGAAGGCGAAAGAGATTACGCAAATCGCTTAATTGAAGTCATCAGTGAGGACGTCTCCGAATTGGTTCGTCGTTCTTTGGCGATTACACTTAGGAACTCTCCCTTTATTCCTAGACCGGTTTTGTCGAGATTGATCGAAGACATCGATTCGATTGCTGTCCCATTGATTACGCATTCTCCTTTACTGACAGAGGCTGATCTTTCGCTTGTTCTGAAGTCAGGAATGGTGGGAAAGGTGAGGGCTGTCGCGGCGCGTAAAGATCTATCCAACCGCATCATCTTGAGTTTGATAGAGACAGGAGACGCCCAGTCGAGCCGCACGCTCGCCGCCAATGACACTCTCCATTTGTCGGACGAAGCCGCGCAAGCGATGATTGAGACCTACCGTGAAGACGACATTATCCGGCAAGCTATGTTAAATAGAGCGTCAATGCCGATGCTTGTCGTGGAGAAACTTGTGGCGGCCTCTGCGGAAGACATCGCAGATAGGTTATTTCGCAGAAAGTCACTATCTAAGGAAAATTCGAACAGAATCGGACGGGAGACCCACGAAAGAACTCTCGTCAGACTAACCAATGAGCATTTTTCTGAAAAGACGCTCAGAGATCTCGTTTCCGCTTTGAAATGTAATGGGCGTCTCAGTCCTGAATTGACACTCAGAGCTATGGGGCTTGGTAAGGTAAGCCTCGTTCATTATTGCCTTGCTGCCCTGGCAGATTTAAGCGTCAGAAAAGTTGTTCTTATGCTCCATGATACAGGGCCATTTGCATTGCGTGGTCTCTGTGCGAAAGCGGGGTTCAAAGAACCCCAAACCCGATTTATGCGGGAAGCTCTCAAGCTCTACAATGATATTGAAATGTCAGGTGGAAAACTTTCCGCGCATGAATTTCAAGTCAAAATGCTGGAACGAATTTTGACGCTGCCAATTGAACTATCGGAAGCTGATAGTGACTATTTTTACGGGATTTTGGACGGTCTCGAATCGGATCAACGAAAAAGCGATTAAGTCGAAAATTGTTCGCGCAGGATTTTTTCGTCCAGCCCGTGATCGGCGTCAAATAAGAGGTTCAGCTTTTTTCCGCGATCCTCGTGCACTTTCACATAGGTCACATTACGAATTTCTTGATTGTCAGCGGAAACTGAAACCGGGCGGCGGAGCGGATCCAGCACCTTGAATTCTACGGTGGCATTGGCGTTTAGTAAAGCCCCACGCCAACGACGCGGTCGGAAAGCACTAATGGGGGTAAGCGCTAAAATACGGGAGCCTAAAGGAACAACAGGGCCGTGAGCGGACAGGTTATAAGCGGTCGAGCCTGCTGGAGTTGCGACCAGAATGCCGTCGGCAATTAGTTTCTCGAGTCGTTCATGCCCATCTACAGTCACAGATATATGTGCGGCCTGTTGCGTCTGACGAAAGAGAGAGATTTCGTTAAAGGCCAGATCTTCGAAACGCCCGCCCTTAGCTTCCACCATCATTTTCAGCGGACGTACAGTCGTTTTTTCTGCTGCAGAGAGACGCTCCAACAAGCTTTCTTCTGAATAAGCATTCATCAGAAACCCGACCGTGCCTCGGTTCATGCCGTAAACAGGCAGTCCGCGCTGCACCAAAGTCGTATGCCGCCGTAATGTCTCCAGCATGAATCCATCGCCGCCCAAAGCAATAATCGCGTCTGCTGTTGCGGCATCCACGTTGCCGTAACGCTCCGTCAAAGTTTTAAGGGCGCTTTGAGCGTCGGGTTTCTGACTGGCGACAAAGGCCAGTTTTTGAAATGTTGTGTCGGCCATTGCGTTTGAGTTCAGGCCCTTTCCGGTTCATTTGATTATCTCTTATCATTTGACCTGAGGATGTTGCAAAGATTAAAAACTTGAGAGGGGGTGTTGATGTCAAAGTGTTATTGTAATTTTGTTAAAAGGGCTTTGTTTCTAACTCTCTCCGGACTGATACCTGCTTTCGGATATGTTGAGGCGTCGGCGAGTGCCTGGACGTTAAAGCCTGGCAAAGCCCAGCTTATCCTAACGGGGGCTTATAGCTCTGCCGATACACTCATAGGTAGTGAAGGCGATAGTGTTGAGCTGCAAAGCTTTACCAAAAGTGACACGCGCCTCTATCTGGAGTTTGGCTTATTCGAAAATATAATGATGGTCGGGCAGACCGGGTATCAATTCATTGATTTTGAAGGCGCCGGAAGTGACGTTGACTTCGCTGATTTCGAAGAGACGAAACTGAGCTTGCAGTATCAGATCAAACGGAAAGAGGGTTTGGCCGCCTCTGTTCTGGCGTCCTATGTCCTAGACGGCGGGCTTGATGACCCTCGACTGAACCTTGGCGGCCGCAACAATGAAATTGAGGTGAGGGCGCTCTTCGGGCGAAGTAAATCTCTTAAATCTGGCGAAGACCCAAGATGGGTTTGGTTTTATGACGTTCAACTGGGAACGCGTTATGACCTGAAAAGTAGTGATATCAGTCGGTGGCAACTCGATCTGACGGCCGGAATAAAGCCGAATGACAAGTGGATGGGCCTGGCCCAATTATACGGGTTAGATATTCAGGAACAGAGAAACGGCAATTTTATCGTTCCCAGCACAAAACAGGCCAAGTTAGAGCTATCTATCGCCTATAAAATTAGACCCAATCAATATATTCAGATCGGCGCACTACAAACGCTTGCGGGACGGAATCTCGTTAAGGAAACTGGTTTGTTTACGGGGATTTGGCGGAAGTTTTAGATTCTATCCCGTTGGTATGTTGTTTCATATAGGCGATAACCGCTGCTCGGTCCTCTTCCTTCTTTAATCCGATGAAACTCATCCGGTTGCCTGGAATATAGTCGCTAGGGCGGATCAAAAAAGTATCGAGAGTTTTATCTGTCCAGACAATATCAGAGGCGCTCATCGCTTTTGAATAATTAAAGTCAGGTTTTGCACCCGAAACACTTCCGAAGAGGCCGTGGAGATTTGGGCCAACCTTGTGAATTTCGTCTTGCCCTAGAGTATGACAGGCCTGACAGCGTTTAAAAATAATTCGACCTCTTTCCATCTGCGTCATGGGCTTTTTAGTCGCGACTGGCGTTGATTGGCTTGCTGACCCAGTTGTTTCCTTGTCTCCGCAACCGGAAAGCAAAGCAGCTGTGATGAGAAGGGAGATACAAAGGGTCGGAAGTTTCGCCTGAAATGTCATCGTTAATTCCTGTAAGTTCCTTTGAATTTCATCAAGTCGAACAAAAACGTATATGCGCTATATGTGAATGTGACAAAGCGCCTCTTATCGGCTTTGCTGTGATGTGGCATGACTTATGACAATTAGAAGGCTTTCTTTTTGCTAAAAGGAGAGCGAAAACAAAGAGTAGAGAATTTATGACATTTCATCCGCCCCAGAAAGCGATGCAGTTTTTGCTCAGTCACAGCGTGGATATGGAGGCGCTCCGCGCTTTGCCGCAATTCGAAGATGCGAGCCAAGAGTTGGTTAGTGACGTTCTGGCCGGGGCGGCGGCTTTTTCCAGCGATGTGATAGCCCCGACAAATTGGGACGGCGATCAGTCTCCGGCGCAGCTCAAAGGCGATGACGTGACGGCGTCACCGGGATTTAAAGAGGCATATAAGGCCTTTGTAGAGGGCGGCTGGCAAACACTCGCTACGCCCGAAGATATTGGCGGAATGGGCCTTCCGAGCGTAGTGAGTGTTGCGACCAATGAGATGATTTACGCCTCCAATATGTCTTTTGGCCTCTGCCCGATGCTGACGTCCAGCGCGGCCAAAGCCATTCACGCCCATGCGTCTAAGGAGCTTCAAGAGATATATCTGTCTAAAATGGTGACAGGCGAATGGAGCGGGGCCATGTGCCTGACAGAACCTCAAGCTGGATCCGATTTGGGGCCGGTTCGAACAAAAGCGACTGATAACGGCGACGGAACTTACAGCCTTAAAGGACAAAAAATCTATATTACTTGGGGCGATCATGATTGCGCCGATAATATCATCCATTTAGTTCTGGCGCGCTTACCCGATTCTCCCGAAGGATCGCGGGGCATATCCCTTTTTCTTTGCCCCAAATATTTTGTCAATGAAGACGGATCTCTTGGAGAACGCAATAAATTCAAACCTATAGGGCTGGAACATAAACTAGGCATTCACGGCTCCCCGACCTGTACTATGGAATTTGACGGCGCAACAGGTTGGCTCGTGGGAGAGGTTAATCGCGGTCTCGCCTGTATGTTTACGATGATGAATGAGGCCCGACTTTTTGTTGGAGTGCAAGGGGTCGCAATCGGTGAACGCGCCTATCAAGCCGCTCTAGATTACGCGAATGAGCGCGTGCAAGGCGTGCCCATTGAAGGCGAAGCGGGCGACCCAATCTTAGGTCACCCTGATGTTCGACGCATGCTTCTGGAAATGAAAACCCGCCTTATGGGGGCCCGGGCGATCGCGATGGCTACAGCCGCGGCTTCAGATTTGGCTTTTGCCAGCCAAGATGCGGATGTTGCGAAAACCGCACACGCCCGCGAAGCTCTATTGACGCCCATTATTAAATCCTATGGCTCCGACACAGGCGTCCAAGTCGCCTCTATTGGCGTTCAGGTGCATGGCGGAATGGGTTTCGTTGAGGAAACCGGTGCGGCCCAACATTACCGCGACGCACGTATTGCCCCGATTTACGAGGGTACAAATGGAATTCAGGCAATTGACCTGGTTGGACGTAAACTTCGCCGAGATGGCGGCGAGGCGATGAAAAGGTTGATTGAAGACCTTAAGCAAATTCAGTCGCTTGCAGAGGGGAGTTCATCTGCGGACAAGTTGGGCTTGAGCCAGTGCACAGCCTCACTCACTAAAGGCATAGAGGCGCTTTCTACCGCGACAGACATCGTTCTAAAGGCGGATGATAAAGAGGCGCTCAGCGTAGCAATGCCATATTTAAATCTATGCGCGTCCGTTATTTCCGGAGCCTTTCTTCTTAAGTCCGTTGTGAAGGGAGCTGAGTCCGGAGACGAACTTACAGCCTCTATGGCAAGTCTTGCCCGCTATCACGCGGTTGCGATCTTACCCGAAGCAAATGCCGCGCTCGCGCAAGTCCAAGCAGGCGCTTCAGCCTTGTTTGATTTTCCCGAGAGTCAGCTTGCAGACCTATAGGCTTGACGCGTATAGCGTTTCCGAACGGATAGGGCTTTTACTATGTCAGCACAAAACCACGTTAAACGAATGACTGCTCCGGAGATTACGGCGCGAAAAGGCGGTGACCCTATCGTCTGTTTGACAGCGTATGATGCGCCGACTGCATCCATTTTGGATGAGTATTGCGACTTGATTCTGGTGGGGGACAGTGTCGGGATGGTTATTCACGGACTGAATTCCACTGTCGGCGTGACAATGGAAATGATGATTCTACACGGGCAAGCGGTGATGCGGGGTTCTCAGAAAGCCTTAGTCGTGGTGGATATGCCTTTTGGCTCATATGAAGATGGTAAAGAGCGGGCTTTTCAAAATGCGTCGCGTATGATGATGGAAACCGGCTGCCAAGCAATCAAGATTGAGAGCGGCTCTTACGCGGCGGAAACTATTCGATACCTTGTTGAACGCGGTATTCCGGTGATGAGCCATGTTGGACTACGTCCGCAAAGTCATCACGTGTTGGGAGGTTTTCGCGCGCGCGGCCGACGGGAATCTGTTGCCAATGAGATTGTAGAGAATGCAAAAGCCGCCGCCGAGGCAGGTTCTTTCGCCGTTGTTGTTGAGGGCGTCTCTGAAGATATAGCCGATAAAGTCACGGAAGCTGTTTCTATTCCTACAATCGGGATTGGGGCTTCGGCGAAGTGTGATGGGCAAATACTGGTCACGCCCGATATGCTCGGCCTGTTCGATCGCGTGCCGAAATTTGTCCACAAATTTGCGGATCAGAAAGCCTTGGTTGAAAAGGCCGCGTCTGAATATGCGTCGAACGTGAAAGACCGCAGTTTTCCTCGCATGGAAAACGTTTATCACTTCAAAAAATAACCTTTAAATATCAATGTGGCGGACCTGGTTAGCTTACGCCCTGTTAATGCCCTTTGCTGTTGCGGCGGGCGGGTCGAAGCGATAGGTTCCGCCGGATTTTAAGAGTAAGCCGGCGTTGACTCGCGGCATTAGCAAGAGAACAGGTCGCCGTGGTCGATTTTATCAATGAAGTCGAGGAAGAACTCCGTAAGGACGACTATAATAAACTCCTCAAAAAATATGGACCGGCGATTGCGGCGGTAATTGCGCTTATCATTGCGGGAACCGCGTTTCTGGAATGGCGTAAATCCAGTGACGACCGCATGGCGCGGGCCGCGTCTTCGAGCTATGTCAGTGCTTCTGATTTGGCGGCAGATGGACAGTCAGAAAGAGCTGTTTCTTCTTTTGTCGCTCTTTCTGAAAAAGCCCCGAGTGGATATGCCGGACTTTCTTTGATGCGGGCAGCGGCCGTTGAATTAGAGGGAGGCGACTCAGCTAAGGCCGTTGATCTCTATGATCAGGCGGCGGAAAAGTTTAAGCTAGCCAGACATAAAGACCTTGCGAAACTCAAAGCAGCCTACATTCTTTCCGATCAGGGTGCGTATGCGGACGTTCAGGCCCGTCTAGACCCTTTGGCTGCAAAAGATGCGCCTTATGAGTTTCTGGCGCGGGAGCTGGCCGGGTTTGTCGCTTATCAAACGGGCGATATGAACACAGCGCGACAAGAATTTACTTACTTGGAAAGTATTCCGGGGGTCCCGCCCTCAATCGCCGAGCGCGCGGGACAATTCCTGACCCTTGTTCCAGCGGCTGAAGTAGGTGAGGCGCTGGCTCCAGAGCCTGTCACGCCAAATTCTGGGGACGACGTTTCGGAGAGCGGCGCCGCTCTACCCCCGCCTAATGAAACAGAAACTGATGCGTTAGAGCCAGCTGAGGCCGCGCCAGAACCAACGAACCAAACCGAATCCGGAGACGCCCCGTGAGCAATTTGACTGCCCGGACAAAACTGTCTGCTCTTGCATTGACTACTCTCTTGTTGAGCGGTTGTTCTACGCTTTCTAGCGTAACAGACGCTATCAACCCGTTTGATAAAACAGATGCTGAAAAACGTGCTGAGCAAGGTGACGTTGCAGGAGAAAATGAACGCATTTCCATTCTCGAACTTTCGGATTCACTAAGTGTATCAGGCACGGTAACGCCGGACCAAGTGAGTTTGCCTCCGGCATATGTAAATACGGATTGGCCTCAGGTTGGCGGGAACGCGTCTCATGTGGTGCAGAATACAGCGGCTTCGGGCTCTCTTTCCAAGGTCTGGTCCAAAGACATTGGGAAAGGATCAGGGCGAAAAACCCGAGTGGTCGCGTCCCCCATTATCGTTAATGGTGTGATCTACACGATGGACGGAGATAATGAAGTCACTGCGGTAAGTGAAACAACAGGGGATAAACTCTGGAGCTATGAGATCAAAGTTTCTGAACGGGAACGCACGCGTGAAGGCCGTGCAGGAATAATTGAACGGATCAGAAATCCTTTAGCTCTGTTCCGGGATAATTCCGGCACAGATAAAGAAAGTGTCGGCGGAGGAGTTACCTTTGACGGAGGCACTCTTTTTGTAAGTTCAGGGTTAGGCGCTATTGCAGCTCTAGATCCCTCTACCGGGACTGAAAAGTGGAAATATGAAGCCCGTGTGCCTATGCATTCTGCCCCCGTGGCAAATAACGGGCGTGTGTTTGTCATTTCTGACGATAATGAACTTTATGCTTTTAACGCGAATACAGGCGAAGTGCTTTGGACCTATCAGGGTATTATTGAAAGTGCCCGTATGCTGACATCTCCTGCCCCTGCTGTCGTTGATGATGTCGTTCTCGCGCCGTTTTCTTCAGGTGAAATTGTCGCCTTACGCGTTCAGAATGGCGGCGTTTTGTGGCAAGACTCACTGAGTTCAAATGCGCGTTTGACACCGTTGGCTTCTCTGAATGATATTTCGAGTGGTCCGGCTGTCGCGGACGGCTATGTTATAGCCTCTGCGCAGAGCGGCGTCATGAGCGCTTTTGACTTCCGTACGGGACAACGTATTTGGCGTCAGCCTGCCGGAACGCTTGGCATTCCTCTTATTGTTGGGGATTTTGTTTTTGCCGTCACGACAGAAGGACAGGTTGTCTGTCTTTCAAAGCTTGATGGCTCTGTTGTTTGGCTTCAACAGCTGGATGCTTTCAAAAACCCCGAAAAACGGAAAACGCGCATTGTTTGGTCGGGACCGATAATGGCCGGAGGGCGTCTTTTCATGGCGTCATCACGTGGAGAAACGGTTACTCTGAACCCTCAAAATGGAAATATCATGAGCAGGGGTGAAGTGGGTGGCGATGTATTCGTTTCGCCCATCATTGCGAATGAAACGATTTATGTCGTGACCGATGACGCTAAGCTCATCGCTCTAAGATAGTCAGGACCTGTTATGGTGCGCCGCGCCAAAGATGATGATTGGAAAGACGAAGATCCAGGTCAGAAAAGGTCTGCCAAGATCGCTGTTATCGGCCGCCCCAATGTCGGAAAATCTACTTTATTCAATCGGTTGGCAGGGAAAGCTCTTGCTATCGTAAATGATACGCCTGGAGTGACACGGGATGTCCGTGAAACTAAATCCAAAATGCGCGGGCATGACCTGACCTTGATGGATACGGCTGGGTTTGAGACGGCCAAAGGCGATGTCCTTGAAGCCAGAATGCGCGAGCGGACGGAAGCCGCCGTCATGGATGCTGATATCTGCTTGTTTGTTTATGACGCCCGGGACGGCGTAACGCCGCTAGATCGTACATTCGCGCAATTTGTGCGCAAGACAGGTAAACCCGTCGTTCTCGTGGCGAATAAGTGCGAAAGCCGTGCCGGAGATGTCGGAGTGACGGAAGGGTATTCTCTCGGTATGGGGGACCCAATTGAAGTGGCTGCTGAGCACAATATCGGGTTTGTTGATCTTGACGATGCGATTGAGCTAGCACTTCGAGGCGTGAAGCTCGACATGCCAGATGAGGTTATCGACGAATCTGAAGCGCCAGTCCGAATTGCCATAGTTGGACGCCCAAACGCAGGCAAATCGACGCTTATCAATACGCTTATCGGTGAAGACCGATTGCTAACAGGGCCCGAGGCCGGAGTTACCCGAGATTCAATCACCATTGATTTCGTCTGGCAAGGCCGCCGGGTACAATTTCATGACACTGCCGGAATGCGCAAGAAAGCCAAAGTGCAAGAGACTTTAGAGCGCCTTTCAGTGCAGGATAGCCTACGTGCGATTAAATTCGCGCAGGTCGTCGTCCTGCTCATGGACGCCGAAAAACCATTCGATAAGCAAGACCTGCAAATTGCCGACCTTTGTGAACGCGAAGGCCGCGCTCTGGTTATTGGCGTCACCAAGTGGGATCTGGTCGAGAACAAATCAGAAATGGCCAAATATCTCCGAGAAGAGGCCGCGCGCCTTCTACCGCAATTGAAAGGCGTTCCGGTCATTATGTTTTCCGGCCTTACAGGGAAAAGCGTGGACCGTCTTCTGCCAGCGATCGAACGGGTTCAGATTGATTGGTCCGCTAAGGTGAAGACGTCAGAGCTAAATGACTGGTTGGTTGAAAAAGTTCAGCGTCACCCGCCGCCCGCCGTGAACGGCAAGCGCATTAAGCCGAAATATATTAGTCAGACCAAGACCCGGCCGCCAACATTTGTTTTGAAATGCTCCCGTGCAACAAAGCTTCCGGAGAGCTATAAACGCTATCTTATCAATGGATTACGTGAAGACTTTGAATTAGTTGGAATACCCATTCGTCTCTATGTCAAAGCGGATGAAAACCCCTATGATAATACGGTCCGAAAGCAGGGCATGGAACCACTTAGAGAAAATAGTCGGCGCAACAGATAGCTGCGCCGCTACTTTGATTAAGGCTATTCTTGGCTTGCTACCGGATCCGGATCAGAAGCCGATTTCAGATAAGTATCGAGAAACTCGACATAGGCATTTGAGGCTTCGATTCGGTTGGATTTGTTTCTGAAGCCATGCCCTTCATCTTCGAAAATAATATATTCGACTGGCACATCATTTTTTCGAACGGCCTCTACCAATTCATCACTTTCAACTTGTAACACGCGTGGATCGTTAGCGCCTTGAACGACTAAGAGAGGCTTGTTGATATCTTCCGCATGAAAAAGCGGTGAAATAGCGCGATGACGCTCCTCGTCGGTCGCCGGATCTCCCATCTCATCATAGAGGGATTCCCGAAAGCTTTCCCACCAGGGCGGAATAGATTTCAGCGTCCGTACCCAATTGGTGACACCGAAGATATTGATGCCAACATCAAATTCCTCGGGTTCAAAGGCTAGAGCCGCGGCAACCATATAGCCGCCATAACTCCCGCCTATAATGCCGATACGCTCTCCATCAACCCACTCATACTCCGCCATGAAATCCTTAGACGCGATCACGTCTTTCAGATCGACATCGCCGTGTTTTTTATCATCCATATGGAAAAAGGTCTTACCATAGCCGGAGCTGCCACGATTGTTCATGGCGTAAACCGCGTAGCCATTATTGACCAAATGCTGAATGGTTGCATTGTAGCCCTTGCGGTTTTGCCCGCCCGGACCGCCATGAACCATGATAAGGGCAGGGACGGCCGTCTCCGCGCTAGCGCCGTGTGGTTTGTAAAGGATGCCTGGAATTTCCAGTCGGTCATAACTCTCGTATCGAACGACTTCGCCTTCAACCAACATATCAGAGGAAATTTCTGGGTTTAATGCATTTGTCAGTCCTTTAACGTCTCCGCTGGCAAGTGAGGCGACATGAATGTCTGACGGCGCCCTGTCGCCATTCATAATGAAAGCCACTTGGTCTTCTTCAGCGGAGAAGCGGACGGAATTGACATTTCCCTCCGGCAGGTCATTTAGTTTTACGTCTTTTTTTTCTGTCAGATCGCGAATTGTAACTTTTGTTGACCCGTCATCGTTTATGCCGCTCACGCGATATCGGCCGCTTGGGGAGTAAGTAACGTAAGAGACGTCCCAATCCGCTTTCAGGAGTTCTGATTTCTCTCCGGTCTCAATATTATATTGCCAAGCCTGGGTAAATTCGCCGAATTCGTCAGTCGCATAAATCAAGTACTCTCCGTTAGGAGAGAACTCATTCGAGGCGTGAGAAATATTTCCCTCATGTTCTGTGATAAGAGTCGGGGTTTGATCCCGGCTTTTCATATCTACAAGATAGATATCTGAATCGGCTGAGGTGCGGTTCTGCGTTAGGGCCAAATAACGGCCATCTCTGCTGATCGCATCAACTTGTTTGCCGTCATTTTCAAAAATCATTTCGCGCGAATAATCTTCCGTTTGATAACGGTAAACATCAAAGGTTTTGGCATCCCGTTCATTGGTCATCAGGAAGAAACTGTCGCCGGTATCTGACCAGCCTATAAAGCTGGCTTTGACAGGGTTTCCTGGCGTCAGGTCTTTTGCGGACCCGTCCAGCTCTTGCACATAGACATGGTTGAGTTCATCGCCACCGCCATCGGAGGTGTAGAGAAAACGCTCGTCATCAGGAAACCAGCTCACGGCGGAAATTGGGTTTTCTTTAGAGTCCGTAAGTTGGGTTTTTTCGCCCGTTTCCGCATTTAGTCTGTACGCATTGAAAATCCCGCTCTCATCAGAAGTCACCAATAAGTCACCGCTAGAGGCTCCAAATGCCTTCCCCGCACTAGAGGGGAGGCCGTAACTTGTGGTTTGAAAAAAGGCTTCGGCTGAGAATTTAGGAATTTCTTTTTCTGCCTGTTGTTCGGCAACCGGCTCCGAAGCTGTAGAGGCGTTCGATTGAGCCTGGCATGCGCCCAGTGCCAATACCGCAGCGCTCGTTAGTAAAAAGTACTTCATTTTAATCTCCCCGTTCGTGAATTTCATTGATGATAGCACGATTAAAAGACTTGAAAATGTAAAAAATACTTTACACTCACTCTTTCCTTCCTTATGTAAAAGATATCTTACATTTTGGAGGTTTGCAAGATGACACGCATAGAAGAAATGACGGAGCCGCAACGTCAGAGCTGGATTAAAATTTTGGCAGATGGGGCAATTCTTATTTGGTTCTGGAATGCCATGACCGGAGGGTTTGGGCTTTCTCCACAGAATTTCAGTCCGGCGCAGATGAGTGGGGTTATTGTCAAATTGGTCGTCATTACGATCATCCTGCACGCGGGTGTCTCTATCGCGTTTGAAGTTCGTAAGAAAAAAGAGCGGTTTCAAAAAGATGAACGAGATATAGAGATATCCCGAAAAGGCAGCCAAGCCGCATATGGTTTGCTTCAGTTAGGGGTAGGCTTCGTAATCATTACCCTCTTAGCTCAATTTGTTATTGGTGACGTTTATCAAGGACCTGTCTCTGTAATTGAGCCCATCGAGATGATCTTTGCGCTCTGTGTGATTTCATATCTTTCAGATTTGTATCGTCATGCAACCATATTGTGGGCTTACAAGGCCTAAACATGGGAGGTAAGAAGTCTAACATAACAAATAAGATTAAGCGCGTACGTGTGTTAAATGGGTACTCCCAAGTCGAGCTGGCCGAAAGGGTGGGCGCAACCCGCCAGACGATTATAGCGGTAGAGGCCGAGCGTTATGCGCCTTCACTTGAATTGGCTTTCCGCATTGCCCACGTCTTAAAGGAACCTATCGACGGACTTTTCGTATTTGATCCGTCTAATCTCGACTAAATCACTAAGGAAAAACTATGACTGATATTAACGCGTATGCCGCCAAAGAAGCCGGTGCAAAACTCGAACCTTACAGCTTTGATCCGGGGGCAATAGGCGCGCATGAAGTCGATGTGAAAGTGTCCGCCTGCGGTGTTTGCCATTCAGACCTTTCAATGATTAACAATGACTGGGGTTTTGGGCAGTATCCCATGGTGCCGGGTCATGAGGCCATAGGTGAAATTACGGAGATCGGGAGTGCTGTAAAAAACCTTAAAGTAGGCCAAACCGTGGGCGTAGGGTGGAATGCCGAAAGCTGCATGCATTGCGCGCCGTGTTTATCTGGAACGCAACAGCGTTGCCAAACAGGTGTCCCGACAATTATTTCCAAAGGCGGATTTGCAGATCGCGTTCGTGTCCAAGATATTTGGGCTGTGCCTATTCCAGACGGAATGGACGCAAAATCGGCGGGGCCGCTATTCTGCGGCGGTATCACAGTATTTTCGCCCTTCGTCGATTACGATTTGAAGCCAACAGACCGCGTCGCCGTTATCGGCATAGGCGGTCTAGGGCATTTGGCGTTGCAATTTGCGCGCGCTTGGGGCTGCGAGGTGACGGCCTTTACGACGTCTATGGATAAAGAAGACGAATTGAAGGAGTTGGGCGCGCACCATGTTGCCAATAGCCGTGACGCCGATTCAATGAAGAAGTTGAAAGGCAAGTTCGACTTTATCCTTTCGACCGTTAATGTCAGCCTGGATTGGCCTAGCTACCTTGCCACTTTACGCTCTAATGGTCGATTGATTACGGTCGGAGCCGTAGATAAACCTATGGGCATCCCCGCTTTCTCTTTGATTTCAGGTGGTAAATCCGTGGGCGGCTCAGACACGGGCTCTCCGGACCGCGTCGCAAAAATGCTCGAATTTTGTACACGTCACGATATCAAACCAATGGTAGAATACTTCCCAATGGAAAAGGTCAATGAAGCCCTGGAGCATCTCGAGAGCGGAAAAGCGCGCTACCGAGTCGTGCTGACGAATTAGGGTCAGCTGATCCAATTAAAAGAAATTATGCGCGAGGCTAAACTGTCTCGCGGTAATTTATAATCTGGTCCGTCTCTGAGTATTCAGGAGACAGCATTTTTACAATCAGTGGCGCAATGTCTGAAGGGTTTGGGAGCTTGCTCGGGTCTTCGCCGGGCATGGCTTTCGCCCTCATCGCGGTGCGTGTTGCGCCGGGGTTGAGTAAATTGACCTTTAGTGCCGTAACCTCTGCTTCTTTGGCATAAGATTGGACCAAAGCTTCCAAACCAGCTTTGGTCGCGGCGTAAGCGCCCCAATAGGCTCGGCGTGTGGCTGCGACCCCTGACGTTAGGAAAAGGGCGCGCCCTGAGTCAGACGCTCGTAGAAGGGGATCTAGGGAGCGGATAAGCCGGTAATTTGCGGTTAGGTTGACGTTAACGAGTTTGTCCCAGGTTTTTGGATCAAGGTGTGGAACGGGCGTAATCTCGCCCAGCATGCCTGCATTCGCCAAAAGTCCGTCGAGTTTGCCCCATCTTTCGTTAATGATCGCGCCTAAACGGTCAATTCCGTCTGTTTGGGTTAAATCCATAGGAACAAGCGTGCAGCTTTGCCCTTTGGCTTTTACGGCGTCGTCCAGGGCTTCTAGCCCGCCCTGTGTTCGGGCGAGAGCAATAATGTCAGACCCGGCCTCGGCCAGCGCTTCTGCAGCGGCGTAACCGATTCCGCGCGAAGCACCTGTCACGAGGGTGACGCGTCCTTTCAAAGGTTTTGACATAATCAGACCTTACGCAACTTCGACGAGGAAAGAGAGCTGTTTGGATTCTCCGCTAGCCTCGCGGTCTCGGTCAATCAATGGAGTGGGGTAATCGCCGGTAAAGCAATGGTCGGTAAATTGCGGAGCATCCGCGTTGCGTTTCTCGGCGCCCATGGCCCAATAAAGACCCTCAACAGAGAGGAACCCTAAGCTGTCGACCTCTAACATTTCAGTCATGGCTTTCAGATCATAATTTGCCGCCAAAAGTTTGTCCTTAGTCGGCATATCAATTCCGTAGTGATCTGGATGTTTGATGGGCGGTGAGGCCGACCGGAAATGAACCTCTTTCGCCCCAGCGGCTTTGATCATGCGGACAATTTTGGTGGAGGTCGTGCCGCGCACGATTGAGTCGTCGACGAGCAAAACACGCTTGCCTTCGATCATAGAGCGGTTGGCCGAATGTTTCAGCCGCACGCCCATATCCCGAATTTGTTGCGTGGGTTGGATAAATGTCCGTCCGACATAGTGATTTCGGATAATCCCAAGCTCAAACGGGGTACCTGTTTCCTGACTATACCCCAATGCGGCGGGGACGCCGCTATCAGGGACGGGAATGATAACATCCACATCCGCCGGTGTTTCTTGCGCCAAACGTCGGCCCATGCGTTTGCGGACTTCATAGACGCTTTTCCCGCCGACAATACTGTCGGGCCGGGCAAAGTAGACAAATTCAAAAATACAGGGCCTGCACTGGGCGTTTGGAAAGGCGGTAAAAGAACGAATGCCGTCGGCGTTGATAACTACGACTTCGCCGGCATCAACTTCGCGGATAAACGTGGCGCCAATCATGTCAAATGCACAGGTTTCAGAGGCGAGAATATAGCTGTCGCCGACCCGGCCAATCAAAAGAGGGCGGATGCCAAAACGATCCCGCGCGCCGATAAGCATATCTTCGGTCATGCCGACAAAAGCGTAACCGCCGTCAACCTGGCGTATGGCGTTTACAAACCGATCAATAAACTCGCCCGATTTCTTACGCGCGATGAGGTGAATGACGACTTCGGTATCGGAGGTCGATTGAAATAGCGCCCCTTTTTCAACGAGATGCTCCCTAATGGCGTAAGCATTCGTAATATGGCCATTATGGGCGAGAGCAAAGCCGCCGGAGTGCAGCTCAGAGAAGAGGGGCTGAACATTCCGTAGGACGGTTTGTCCGGCCGTAGAGTAACGGTTGTGACCAATCGAAATATGACCCGGTAGACGCTCGGAGGGATCTTCGCCGGTAAAGTTATCTCCTACTAGGCCAAGATGTCTTTCCGTATGAAATTTTTTGCCATCATAACTGGCGATGCCGCAGGCTTCTTGGCCACGATGCTGCAATGCGTGTAAGCCGAGAGCCGTTAAAGACGCGGCGTTTTCCATACCAAAGATACCAAAGACCCCGCACTCTTCGCGGATTTTATCTTCATTCAAATCAATCTCACAGGAAGGATTTATAAGTCCTGATGTAGATATATCGGTCATTCGCTAATCTCCCGGCTGAAAGCGTCAATATCGCCGTCTTTAATACGGTCTGCGTAAGACTTCCACTCCGCAAAAGGTAGATTTCGGATGACATTCCCGATGCGGTTCAGAAGCGGGTAAAAAGTAGAGGTTTCGAGATAGTCCGGAAGCGGTTTAGGCGGAGCCTCCATTTGATCTCGCATGGATTCCGGCATTCGGTTCATTATGTCGGATGGATAAATACCAGGGTTTTCTAAAATGTCTCTTTTGAAATCTTGAGCTTCCATGCTGGCGCGGTGACTGGCAGTTAAAACCATTACGCCAAGTGCTGCCAAGATCAGTCCTCGGAAAATTCCGAAAACGGCCCCGAGTGAGCGATTGAAAAACTTTGCCGGCGGGGCTTCCAGCTCGCCGAATATTTTCGACAGAATAAAAACGGCCAACAGGTAAACAATGGCAAATGTCCCTATACCTAGGGTCGCGTCAGCTAACCAGGACGGCGAAATAAAGTCTTGAACCTGATAGCGAAATTGGCCCCAGACAAAAAGCGTTAGGATACCGGCCATTAACAGGGCGACAAGCGAGAGCACTTCTCGAAGAAAGCCGCGCTGTAAGGCAATTATAAGGGATATGAGCAGAATGACGAGAACGACGACATCAAATCCGTTAAAGGCAAACGGTCCAATACTCATACGAGGCTCGCTTTATAAGTCTACGCCGCCCAATTGGTCTCCCAATCCTTCCCGGCTTCTGCGCTGGCTTCTACACGGCGAACGAGGTCGGGCAAAGCCTTGATTGCAATTATCGGCAGTGCCGCATTTTCATTAGCTTGGTCGGTTTTCCCTTGATCAGTTTTAAGAGGGCGGGGCGCTATGGCTTTTTTAAAGCCTAATTTTGCGGCCTCCTTTAACCTTGCGTCGGACCGCCCGACAGCCCGAACATCGCCGGACAGGCTAATTTCGCCGAAGACGACTGTATCAGCGGGGAGGGGCATATCGAAAGCCGAAGAGACAAGCGCAGCGGCGACTGCGAGGTCGGCAGCAGGCTCATTGATACGTAAGCCGCCGGCTACGTTGAGGTAAACATCTTTTCCCGCAAAGCTTACACCGCACCGAGCCTCTAGAACCGCTAAGACCATAGCTAGGCGGCCATTGTCCCATCCGACGACAGCGCGCCTCGGCGTGCCAAAGGCGGCAGGGGCGACCAAGGCCTGTATTTCTGTCAGGACGGGCCGGGTGCCTTCTAGCCCGGCAAAAACGGCGGCACCGCTTGATAAATCTCGACGTCCATTGAGGAAAAGTGCGGACGGGTTGGGCACTTCCCCAAGTCCGCTTTCGAGCATTTCGAAGACACCGATTTCGTCTGTAGGACCAAAGCGATTCTTGTGACCGCGTAAAATTCTGAATTGATGAGCGCGATCCCCTTCGAAATAAAGCACGGCATCCACCATATGTTCAACCACGCGAGGGCCCGCAATTTGACCATCTTTGGTGACGTGCCCGACTAAGATGACACAAGTGCCGCGTTTTTTGGCAAAACGGGTCAATTCTTGAGCGCAGGCCCGCACCTGGGCGACAGTGCCAGGAGCCGCGCCGAGTTGGTCAGTCCAGAGGGTTTGAATGGAATCGATGATAACGACATCCGGTTTTTCAGCCATCAAACCATCTATGACCGGGCCAAGAGAGGTTTCTGCTGCGAGGGAAACCGGGCTGTCAGCCAAACCGAGCCGTTTTGCCCGGCGCCGCACTTGTCCTACGGATTCTTCGCCTGAAATATAGGCAGTCTTGATACCGCTTTTGGCCAACTTGCCTGTGGCTTGAAGGAGAAGAGTTGATTTCCCAATGCCGGGGTCGCCGCCCACTAATAGGGCAGAGCCGGGGACCAATCCGCCTCCGGTGACGCGATCTAATTCGGCAATGCCTGTACTCAGGCGCGGGACGTCCCGACTTTCCCCGCCAAGATCAACAAAGTCGACGGATCGCCCCTTACGCCTCTTATGGGCAGGGCGTTCATTTTGAGCTGTGATCTCTTCAACAAGGGTGTTCCATTCCCCGCAGGAATCACACCGTCCGGCCCATTTCCCATGGACGGTTCCGCAGGACTGGCACACAAATTGTGTTGTCGGTTTAGGCATAAGGTCTCGCTCCGATTCTTAGGGATAGAGCCAGACTATGCGATAAATGTCAACAAATGTTTATGGTTTGTTCTATGCTTTTGAGCCTCACAGTATTTATCTGTGAGGCGTCTGACGTTAGTTATAAAGGTGAGCGGTAGCCCTTTAGCTCTCAAGGGCTTTCGCAAGTAATTCGTCTAGCCGGTTGGTATTAGCCCCTGCAACAAAATCATTATTGACCAAGAAGAATGGCGTGCCGGTCAAAGCCGGTATGCGGCTGGAGAGCAGAAGCGTATCTTCGATTTGACGGTCCAGAGCGACATCTTTCATGTCGGCTTCAAATTTCTTCATGTCCGCACCGCTATCTTTCACGACTTGACGAATGCGTTCCTGAGTCAGGCTCCGTTGATCCATAAGAGCAAAATGGACTTCGGTATATTTATCTTGTCGCCCCGCCGCGAGAGCGGCTTTGGCGGCGTAGCGGGAAGTTTTAGATCGGCTGTCCAAGATAGGCAGTTCTTTAAAAACAACGCGCACATCATCGGGATAATCTTCTAACAGATCTTCGACCCACTGAGTGGAGTTTTTACAGAACCCGCAATTGTAATCAAAAAATTCAACCACGGTCACCTTGGCGTCGTCTGGGCCAACACTAATGTCGCGCGGGTCATTGAAGATTTGATTGGAAACAGCCGCAATCGCTTCACGGTCTTGGCGTTCATCAAGTTCAATCAAGGCGTCCCGAATGATCTCAGGGTTTTCCATCAAATAGTCTTTTATAATACGCTCAACGTCAGCTTCTTTCATATCCGGCCCTGGCCCCGCTTGGGCGCAGGCGCTGAGTGAAAATGCCATGGCGGTTGCCGAAACGGCGATGAGAAATCGTTTCATGAATCTATACCTGTTCTAATTTTCGCTGCTATATCAGGGCGCGATTAAGAAATCTTCAGAAATTTAACGGGGAAGAGAGGGCTCACCGGATTGTGAGACATTAAGAGAGAACGGCTTTGGTCCGCGGCTTCTTTTGCCTTCTCTCGCAAGTTGCGCATCGGAAACAACGACGATATCCGAAGCCCGCCGCCATTGTGGTTCATTGCGGGGAAGGTCTTGCTGAGCGCGCTGGGCAAAAGATCGGGCGCGCTGAATATCCCCAATCGCATAAAAGCGTTCAGCACTCGCGTATTTTGCCAAGGCGTCATTGCCTTGTTGCCCATAGGCTAAGGACAGCAAATACCAACCATAGCTGTTGTCACGTTCATCTTGTAAAGCTGACTTGATAAGTGAAACCGCCTCCTCGACCTGTGGACCCTCGCGTGTTTCTATGAGGGACTGCGCGAGAGCAATCTTTAACAGGGGGGCATCGGGTTTTAATTCCAAGGCGCGGCGGGCTGGGGGCAGGGCGTCTTCTCTTTGTCCGCTTTCATAGAGAATTTGAGCCTTCAATTCGTGGAAATAAGGATTCTCCGGTTCTTCCTCGATGAGTGAGTCGATTTCCTTAATCGCATTGTTCAAACTCGCAGATCGGAAAAAGGCGACGGCGCGGGCATAACGCGCATATTGGCTTTTATCAGAGAGTGGATAACGCGAGAAGACGAGTTGAGGCCCTTCAAGAAAGCCTCTCAGCTTGGCCTTCATCATATCCATATCATGTTGGTCTTCGGGCGGGTCGGTCACGGTGCGATATTCGCTCTCATCAACTCGCTCCCGCAAAGCATCAATTCGATCAGATGAAAGAGGGTGTCCACGGAAATAGGGATAACGACGGGCCTGCGATAAAACTTCCTGAGCCCGGAATTTCTCAAAAAACTCAATTAAGCCTATACCTGATTGTCCCGTCGCTTCCATAAATCTTGCGGCGTATTGATCGGCAGCAGATTCGTTGACGCGGGAGTAAGACAGAACCTCTAAAGTTCCGAACTGCGAAGACCCGCCCAAAATAAGCGCTCCGGCGGAAGTTTCGCCGGCGAGAATAGCCGCCAGTCCTAACCCGGCCGCGACCAGCATAGATCCATAAGCGCTTCGACTGCCGTAATCCGATCGAACGATATGTCCGCCAACAATGTGGCCGGTCTCATGGGCGATAACGCCTTTAAGCTGGTTCGGGTTTTCAGCTTCCAGGATAAGCCCGCTATGCAGGAATATGTTCTGTCCCCGCGTGACAAATGCGTTGAGGGAGGGGTCGTTGACCAAATAAATATCGACAGATGCAGGCGACAACCCCCCGACCCTGAGAATTGGGTCCGTGAAATCATTGAGAGTCTCTTCGATTTCAGTGTCCCGAAGCAAAGATTGCGCGTGGGTTTGCGCGACCGGAATGATCGCGCAGGTCAGCGCTATCGCACTGATTTTAAGCCCGCGTATGAAGTGTCTAACAGCCACACCTAGTCCTTTAAGTTATGGCGTGAGTTTTTCAAAACCGTGTGACTCCGTCAAGTTACGCAGGCGTAACAAAGCAGTGACTGCAATGTTTCGCGGTCACAGAGAGTTTATCGTTTTAACCCGAACCAACTCCGCTTCTTTTTCTTAGGCGGCGCTTCAGATTTTGGATCGCTTTTCTGAGGTTGCGATGCGGGGGCAGGGTCAGGGTCAGGTTTGGGGTCTGACTTTTCACTTGCGGCCTTTTTGGGAGGAGCCTTACGCGTACGAGGAGACTTTGTCGCTATGTCCGAAGCTTTAGACGGGGCAGCGCGGCGTCTTGCTGGTTTAGCCTCTGTTGCGGGGGCGTCGCCTGACTTAGCGATTGAAGCCTTTGTAGCAGGAGCACGGCGTTTTGCGGTCTCTTTCTTTGCTTTTGGGGTTTCATTTGTCGCCGCGTCATTTGAGTCCGATGGTTCCGCAACTTTCTTTTTAGGTGCGGCGCGTCGGCGCGAGCTGGACTTTACAGCTTCAGTTTTAGCAGTCGATTCTTTCGTTGCATTTTCAGCTTTATCAGAGGCTTTTGCGGCCTTTGTAGGGGCTTTGCGTTTCCGAGCCGGTTTAGAAGATTCATCCGTTCCTTCTGCTTTTTTCGCGGGAGCCTTCTTTGTTGCTGCTTTTTTTGCAGGCGCTTTTCGGCTGCGTTTAGGCTTTGCGTCCGCTTCGGTACCCGCTTCGTTATCAGCTTTTGGTTTGCGCGACGGGGCCGCACGGCGTCTACCGTTTGATGAGGCTTTTAATTTGGCTGCCGTTTTTTCTTCTTGCACAGGAGCGGAGCCTTTATCCGAATCTGAACCCGAATCTGATTTAAGAGATGTCTCGTCTGAAGAAGATTTCTTAGACGGAGCTTTACGACGTCGGCTTGATCGCGATTTGGCTTTCGCCGCATCTTTTTCATTTGCTTTCGGATCGGCCTTGTCAGCTTCTTGCTTCAGCTCGTTACTCTTCTGAGATACATCGGAGTCAGATTTGCTATCATCCGACTTACGAGTCGGAGCTTTGCGAGTTGCGCGGCGTCGACGTGATTTCGGCTTGCTGTCCGACTCTGCTTTTGGGTCGATAACTTCTAGACCGTCGGGCGCCGACTCATTGTCAGACTTCTTGTTATCGGATGGCTCAGAGGTTTTGTCGTTGTCGCTTTCCTCATTTTGATTGTCATTACGAGACCGGGAACGACCACGTCCTCCACGACGTCCGCGGCGGCTTCGGCGGCGACCTGTCCGTTTTTCATCCGAGTTGTCAGAAGACTCCTCTGCGTCATTCGAAGTCTCGTCTGACTCGTCTTCGTCTGAGGAATCATCATCTTTGGATTTGGACGATTGCTTTTTTGGGGCGTTTTGCGCTTTCTGGCGCTGGCGGCGAAACTCCTTTTCAATTTCGTCCAAAGGATCGGGGCCTTTCCGGTCCTTCTTTTCAGTAATTTCAATTTCGTAATGCGGACGGATAAGCTCATCATCTGCGAGAACTTCTGTGAAGACGCCCATATCTTGGTCGACCTGTGTCAGTAGATCCCGTTTTTCGTTCACGAGGTAGAAGGCGACATCCGGAGAGACTTTCAACCGGATACGCTCGGCTTCGCCGTGAGCCGCTGTTTCTTCGACAGCGCGAATCGCTGCCAGTGCGCTGCTCTCTACAGTGCGTTTGCGGCCTACACCTGCGCAGTGTGGGCAGGGGGTTGTGGAGCCTTCCAGCAGGCTACGACGGCGGCGCTGACGTGAAATTTCCATAAGGCCGAATTGTGAAATTCGGCTGGTTTGAATGCGGGCCCGGTCTTGAGACAGAGAATCTTTCATTTTCCGTTCCACTGAACGGTTGTTCTTGTTTTCATCCATGTCGATGAAATCAATCACGATGAGACCAGCCAAGTCACGAAGGCGCATTTGGCGCGCGACTTCTTCTGCGGCTTCCAGATTGGTTTTCAGAGCCGTGCGTTCAACATTACGCTCTTTGGTGGAGCGGCCGGAGTTAACGTCAACTGAAACAAGGGCTTCGGTCGGATGAATGACAAGGTAGCCGCCGGATTTGAGCTGAACTAGAGGAGACAAGCTGTTTTCGATCTGACTTTCCGCGTTGTAACGGAGGAAAAGAGGGATGTCGTCTTTGTACTGCTTCACGAATTTCGCGTGACTTGGCATAAGCATTTTAATGAAGGCCTTGGCCGTTTTATAGGCTTCTTCACCTTCGACCAAAACTTCGTCGATGTCTTTGTTATAAAGATCCCGGATGGAACGCTTCACGAGATTGCCTTCCTCGTGGATGAGGGCAGGCGCAATGGATTTCAAGGTTGTTTCGCGAATATCCCCCCAGAGCCGAGACAGATACTCATAGTCGCGTTTAATTTCGGCCTTAGTGCGTTTAGCCCCGGCGGTTCGAACAATCACGCCCATGCCTTGCGGGACATCCAAATCGCCCATGACGGACTTCAGACGTTTTCGGTCAGAGCCATTGGAAATTTTACGGGAGATACCACCGCCCCGGGGAGTGTTGGGCATTAAGACACAATAACGTCCGGCGAGTGAAAGGTAAGTCGTCATCGCGGCGCCTTTATTGCCGCGTTCTTCTTTGACAGCTTGAACCAGAATAATCTGGCCGCGTTTTATGACCTCCTGAATTTTATAGCGGCGGCGGGAAATACGCTTTCGGCGCGTACTCGCCACTTTGGCTTGTTCGTCCGCAACTTCGGCGTCATTTTCATCGGCCGCGTCCTGGGCGTCTGGATCGACATTCTCGTCGCGTTCAACGTCGTCGCTAGAGTTTTCGTTATCTGCCTCGGGGTCGTCTTCATCGGAACTATGTTCTTCTTCCTCTTCGAGTATCGCCATGCGATCCTCATAAGGGATTTGGTAATAGTCGGGATGAATCTCTGAAAAGGCGAGAAAACCGTGGCGATTGCCGCCATATTCAATAAAGGCGGCCTGAAGGGAGGGCTCTACCCGTGTAACACGGGCGAGATAGACATTGCCGCGCAGCTGACGCTTATTGCGGCTCTCAAAATCGAGCTCCTCAACGCGGTTGTGATCGACAATAACGACGCGCGTTTCTTCCGGGTGGGAGGCGTCGATTAACATTTTCTTTGACATGGAAAACTCCGTTGCGCCTCGCTCTCATGGGCCTTGTAGGCGGCAAGAGGGGCTGCAAATGATTAAAGGAATAGGGTGAAAAAGCGCGCAAAGACATTCCTGCCTGACCTTTCGGGTCATCTGGCCGGGAGTGCGTCATATTGAACTTACCTGCGTGCATCAAAACTCTCAGTATCGCGGATATTAGACACAAAATATGCCAACCGCGTAGATAAGATAGGGACAGGGGTAGGGCCGAAAAAAATGGGTCCGCACCTTGCGACGGATGTGTCGGTGCCGTTCTTATCTGAATCCATGTTTGCCCCATATTAAACTGGTTTGCAAAGCCTATTTCATATTGATATCTTTGAAAGGTGATTTTAGCTGTGATAAACGCATGTCACTGTAAGAGTTTATTCACTCCCATCCGTAAATAAGGTGAGTATGGCCTCTATTCGCAAGTTATTAACTTTACTTGGCGGTCTGACAACGACCGCCCTATTCTTGCCTATGTCGGCGTGCGCGGGGCCGAATGTGACTCCCCGCGTGAAACCAACACTGAGCCAAGCCGTGGCGGCTCCCGCGCCGCGCCGGGCGCCTATAGTTACAGAACCACGTTACTTTAAAAACAGTGTTCCGCACCCCCGTTTGGCCCCCCACATAAATGGAGCAATCGATCAGTCGGAATTTTCGCGTAAACCTGTTATTTTCATTGACCCCGGCCATGGAGGCCGCGACCCAGGAGCGATCGGCGTAAAGGGGACGTATGAAAAAGAGATCACGACCAAAGCCTCAAACTCGCTAAAAGCCCTGCTCGAGAGAACGGGACGCTATGACGTTAGAATGACCCGGGATAGGGATGTCTATGTTGATCACGACCTACGTTTGCGCGTGGCAAGAGAGGGCGGGGCAGATCTCTTCATTTCTCTCCACGCCGATAGTGCAGGGACACGATCCGCTCGTGGAGCTTCTGTTTACACTTTGGCTGATCGCGCAAAGGGACGTTCCAAAAAACTGGTAAGTAGCTCGCAAAACTGGATTGTGGATGTCGATTTATCCAAACAGTCCGACCCTGTGGGAGATATTTTGGTCGATCTCGCACAAAGGAAGACTGAAAGCCAATCTGAACAATTTGCGGATATTTTATTATCCGAACTTTCTGGTTCAACTGAGTTGGTCGGGAACTCACATCGCCGCGCCGGTTACTTTGTGCTACTAGCCCCGGATGTGCCAGCGGTTCTATTAGAGCTTGGTTTTTTATCAAACCCCCAGGACGAGACACTCCTACTTCAATCCTCACATCGAGATAAGATGATGAGGTCTGTTGTTAGCTCAATTGATCGGTATTTTGCCGAAGAGAGATAAGCTCTGCTAAACAACTTTTTGAGGTCTAAGGCGCAGGGCCTGACTGAAGAATATAATTGCGCCTTCAATCTCTCACATTAAAGTCTTACATTCGACAGAATTGGTTGCCAAACTAAGGGCCGATTCGAAGGGTATCTGGCTGTCTATGACTAAGTTTCTCCGTATATTGAAATGGGTAATCGCAATTGGTTTCGGCTTTGCGGTGGCCCTGGCAATTTTCGCGTTTGTTTATGTCGTCAAAGCGACCAAAGACCTCCCGACCCTTGAAGTTTTAAAAGAATATCAGCCGCCGGTGATGTCCCGTGTTCATGCCGGGGACGGAAAACTTATCAGTGAATTCCGGACTGAAGCGCGTGTGTTCGTACCTATTGAAAGCGTCCCACTCCAACTTCAACATGCCTTCGTCGCGGCCGAAGACCAGCGTTTCTATAAGCATGACGGGTTCGATGAACGTGGCTTCGCCCGCGCGATGATCGCCAATGTTGGGCATGTCTTGAATAACCGCCGACTAGAGGGCGGGTCCACACTGACCCAGCAAGTCGCCAAGAACTTCCTTGTAGGAAACCAGCGGAATATTGACCGGAAAATCCGGGAAGTTGTTATTGCTCGCCGTATCGAAAAAGCAATGACCAAGGATCAAATTCTTGAGCTATACCTTAATGATATTTACTTTGGCCGGGGCGCTTATGGCGTCGCAGCGGCGTCTTTGAATTACTTCGGGAAGCCGATGAAAGACCTCAGTTTGGAAGAGATGGCTTATTTGGCCGTACTTCCAAAAGCGCCGTCAAATTACCAAATACATGACCCAGTCAAAAAAGAACGGGCTCTTAATCGCCGAGCCTATGTCATCAGCCGTATGGTAGAGGACGGATACGCCACGGAAGCTGAGGGCGAAGCGGCCAAAGCGACAGATATTGTTTTGACCGATCGGCTCGAAGGCGAAGAATATCTCGCGGCTGAATATTTTGTTGAAGAAGCGCGAAAGCAAATCTCGCAAATGTATGGCTATGATGAACTTTACACCGGTGGGTTGTCGATCCGTACGACGCTCGACACCTCAATGCAGCTCAACGGCCGCCGGGCTTTGCGCCGCGGCCTGGAAATGTTTGACCGTCGGCATGGCTATCGCGGACCTCTCACGCATTGGGACAATCTCGACGACTGGCAGGCCCGCTTGAGAGAATATGAAGGACCCAAAGATGTAGAGGATTGGCGCGTCGCTATCGTACTGGCTGTCGAAGAAGATAAGGCAGACTTAGGGTTTTCTCCCCCTAAAGTAGAAGCGACAGCTTCGGAAAACATAGGCGAGACTGTAACGGCGGTCACGGCTGAGGTCGCAACCGAGGCAAGAGAAGATTCAGCAGAGAATGCGTTACTTCAAGACCAAGACACCTCAGGGACAATGTGGCTAAAAGATATCCGATGGGCCGGGGAAGCTCTGCCAAATGGGCGTTATAGCAATCAGCCAGCATCCGTAACAGAAGTCGTCTCCGTGGGCGACATCATTCTTGTTCAGCGCAAGGAAGACACTGACGAGTATAATTTGCGCCAAGTTCCAAAGATCAATGGAGCCTTAATCGCGATGGACCCACATACCGGTCGGGTTCTGGCCTTGGTCGGGGGCTATAGCTTTGAACAAAGTCAGTTTAACCGCGCAACACAAGCCCAGAGACAACCCGGTTCCGCCTTTAAACCCTTCGTCTATGCAGCGGCCCTGGAAAATGGATATACGCCGTCCAGTCAGGTTCTGGACGCGCCCTTTGTAATTGAACGCAACGACGTGAATTGTCAGGAAGGGGCCTCCGCGGGAGCGAACTGTGAGAGATATTATAAACCCTCAAACTATGACTCTGGAAAGTTTTATGGCTTGAGCACGTTGCGGTTGGGTATTGAAAAATCCCGTAACGCCATGACGGTCCGTTTAGCCAATGACATCGGCATGGAGCCGATTATGGATATAAGCAAGCGCTTCGGGATTTATGAAAACCCCCGGCCCGAACTGGCTTGGGCGCTGGGTGCCGGAGAAACAACGCTCCTTAAAATGGCGACTGCCTATTCTGAAATGATAAATGGTGGGAAATCGGTCACGCCCACTATCCTCGACCGGGTCCAAGACGGAACCGGGAAGACTATTTTTGTCCATGGCAATGTTAACTGTAATGAATGCCAACAAGAAGAATATGAAGGTAATCCTCCACCGGAGTTACCGGATCTCCGAACTCAAATTATCGATCCGGTTACGGCCTATCAAATGACGTATATTATGCAGGGCGTTGTCGAAAACGGAACCGGCGGATCTGTTCGTAGCTTAGGGCGGCCATTAGGCGGGAAGACAGGCACAACGAATGATTCCAAAGATGCTTGGTTTATGGGCTTTTCTCCGGACTTGGTTGTAGGCGTATATGTCGGAATGGATACACCCGAGTCTATGGGGAGGGAAACCGGCAGTTCTGCTGCTGTACCGATTTTTAAAGACTTCATGGAAGACGCATTGGAGGGTACGTCTCCTGTGCCTTTCCGGATTCCCGAAGGCGTCACATTGGCTCCCGTCAATCGTAATACCGGAGCGAGCTCTTACATTGGGGCGCCGAATTTCATACTGGAAGCCTATCGTCCCGGCACAGAGCCCGGAGTCGGGGAGCTATCCTCAAGCATTCGCGTAGGCAGTGGTTCTGATACTCGCTCTTATTATGGTCAGAGTCGTCGTTTTGACCAAAGGGAGGCTCTTGAAAATGGCGGCGCAGTTTTTGGAAGGGCAGGCCAGGGCGGAGAGGGTGAGACCGAAGAGGGTGTGTTTGATCCTACAGGCTCCCTGCAGGAGCCGGACTCACAAAGTCAGACGCCGGATGTGGAAGACCCAGAACCGGAAACTATTGACGACGGCTTGTATTAAGGTATTTGACCGCCATGCGTGCCGATATTTCTCAAATGAAAACTGAAATTGAGCAGTCTATAGAGCTGCTGAGGAGGCGTCTTTGACTGGGAGCCGTCTGAACACCGCTTGGCAGAATTAAACGCTCTCGCCGAAGATCCGTCCTTTTGGGACGATCCTCAAAAAGCTCAAACTTTGATGCAAGAGCGCTCTCGTCTTGAAAGCGCATTTGAGTCGATTGGAAAGCTTCAAAGCGATTTGTCAGACAACGTCGAACTGGCTGAATTGGCAGAAATGGACGACGATGACGAGATGCTTGAGGCCGCGGCACAGGCGTTGGTTAAAGTCCAAGAGAAAGCGGCCGAAGCCGAACTGGAAGCTCTGCTTTCCGGTGAAGCTGACGCTAATGACTGTTTCGTTGAAATTCATCCGGGCGCGGGCGGCACTGAAGCCCAGGACTGGGCCGAAATGGTCCTTCGAATGTATTCCCGTTGGGCGAATTCACGAAATATGAAAGTCGAAGTGATCGAACACGAGGACGGCGACGGGGCAGGCATCAAGTCAGCCACAATCAAAGTGAAAGGCCATAATGCCTTTGGGTGGCTGAAAACTGAATCTGGCGTGCACCGTCTCGTGCGTATATCGCCCTATGATAGCTCAGCGCGGCGACACACCAGTTTCGCATCGGTTTGGGTATATCCTCAAATCGACGACTCGATTGAGATTGAAATTAATGAGAGTGATTGCCGCGTCGATACTTACCGCGCGTCTGGGGCCGGGGGACAACACGTTAATAAAACCGACTCTGCCGTGCGTATTACGCATGAGCCGACCGGGATAGTTGTGCAGTGCCAGAATGACCGGAGCCAACATAAAAATCGGGCGCAAGCGTGGGATATGTTACGGGCGCGGCTCTACGAGAAAGAGCTCCAGGAACGAGAGGCGGCGGCTCAGGCCGAAGCTGATAATAAGGCGGAGATTGGGTGGGGCCACCAAATTCGATCCTATGTCCTTCAGCCATATCAGATGGTGAAGGACTTACGGACCGGGGTGGAAACGTCTGATACGTCCGGCGTTTTAGATGGAAAACTGGATCCGTTTATGGCGGCTGCTCTGTCAGCTCGCGTAAATGCCGGAGAAGAAAACTGAGCATAAAAAAAAGCCACCTATTGGCGGCTGATTTCGATATATAAGTGAGATAGACTTAGCTGGCTTTTTTAGCCGAGCCAGTCTTAGTTTCGGACGTTTTCGCCGTGCTTGTCGGCGTTGATTTTCGGGCGCATTTGCCGTCAAAAAAGGCTCCATTTGCGATCATCAACTGATCCTGCACCAGATCAGCTTGAACATTGGCGGTTTCAGCCAGCTCAATAGAGCCTGCGTCCACTTTTCCAGTTATTTTTCCTCGGACATGCACACTTTTGGCAATAACCTTGCCGTTAATAATGCCTTGTTCTCCAATGGTGATATTTCCGGCATCGACATTGCCGTCAACGCGGCCGTCAATCTGAACGTCGCCATCTGTCTTTATGTCACCCGTGATAATCAGGTCGCGGCCCAATATGGACGGGCCGGAAGAGACGCGCGGCGCAGGAGAGGAGGAGGATTTTTTAGCCTCTTCTTGCGTCGGGGCGTTTGAATTCGTTTTATTGAACATAGAGGCCTGCTCTCAAAAAGTTTTCCGGGTCATAGACACGGCCCTGGAAATGAACTTCATAATGTAGGTGAGATCCTGTGCTTCGTCCTGTCGATCCCATCCCGGCTATTTTCTCCCCCCGAGAAACTTTCTGCCCCTTTTTAACAAATGATTTCTGCAAATGAGCATAGCGAGTAATAAATCCGTGCCCATGGTCAATCTCGACAACGCGGCCATACCCGCCATTACGGCCCGCAAAAGAAACCACGCCGTCTGCAGTTGCTACGATTGGTGAGTTCGTGCGTCCACTAAAGTCAGTGCCTTCGTGGAAAGTTGGGCGACGCGTGAAAGGGTCGTGACGTACCCCGTATTTGCTCGTTTGATATGTGTTGTCACCTACTGGATACCCAAGGGGAAGCGAGAGCACGGCTTTATCCAATGCTTCTGCTTCTGAAAGTCTGGCTTGAATACTGGCCATACGTGAGCCGAATTTACCGTCTGCCAGAGGAACATCTTCTCCATTTAATGGAACATAGAGGCCGCCTTTACCAAATGGGCCTTCTTTGAGGACTGTGTCCACCTGCATATTGGTTGCACGGATCAAGGCTCTGTTACGTTCAATCCGATCCAAAGTTTCTGCTTCTGCTGAGATTAGGATTTTGTTTTGTGTTTGGTCGATCGTGTTCAGAGATTTATCAATGTTGAGGCCTGTTTCAGCCATAGCATTCGGAACTATCGCCTTGCGCGGCACCCGGGGACTGGCATCTCTAAGGGTCGGAGACATTAATACCCGGTTCGACGCATATTTGACAGTAGGTAAAACCGTTTGATTGACAGGGGCGGAAGCCTGAACAAGCTGAGAAATGGCCATATGCTTTTCTTCAAAGCTTTTGGCCATCGTTTCGAAGCTTTGTTTTTGTTCGGCGAGTAAAAGTTCTGCGTTAAGCTGCTTTGCCCGTTGGTCGGCTAGCATTCTCTCATATTTTGCTTCTACCCGTTTGACTTCCTTTGCTGGTGCACGAAGCGGGTTATGGCCCCAAAACAGGTTAACCATGGTGGCCAAGCACCAAAGCATCATCACAGAGAGAACCGTGACTGCGATAAGTTGGAAACGAGTAGTGAAGACATAGTATTTCACTTCACCTCCGGAACGGAGATAAATTTGACGTTCCGGAAACTGTTGCAGAATGCGTTGGCGCGCATCCGCCACGACGTCATTTATCATAATTCCCCATCCGCATGTGAATAATTTCCCTCTTAGACCAAAAGGTCATAATCAGTTCAAGAGCTTTTACACGTTAAGAACTGTTATACTCGTGTAAACCGTCGTTAAACTATATTAACAAATTGCTAATGGGGCGTAATAATCCTCTGTCAGGCCAGCTAAAGTGCGGGCTTGCACATTAAATGGAGGTTTTAATCGCCCCGCAAAATGCGTTTTTACTAGCTTGTGGAAATAAGGGCGAGGTGATTCTCCTTCTAGTTGGGCAATATTTTGAAACCATTTCGCCCCAATTTTGACATGGCCGATTTCATCTTTGTAAATCACCTTCAGGATAGCGACGCTTTTCTCGTCTCCAACTTTCTCAAGTTTTGCGATCATACCCGGCGTTACGTCCAGACCTCGTGCCTCTAAGACCATAGGGGCGATAGCGAGCCGCGCCGCAATATCGTGGCGGGTCTTGAAAGCGGCGTCCCATAAACCGTTATGGGCGGGATAGTCGCCATAAGCGACCCCAAGCGATGCCATTCTATTTGTAAGCAAGTTAAAATGTTTCGCCTCTTCGGCGCAAACCTGGCTCCAATCTTCGATGAAGTCGCTTTGAAGGTCTGGGTAAATCAACGGGTGGCTGGCAAAACGCGCAATCATATCTGCTGCTAGATCAATTGCGTTCAGTTCAATATGGGCGATAGCGTGGAGGAGGGCGCCCCGCCCTTCTGGAGAGCCTAAACGTCTGCGCGGGACTTCGCTTGGAAGGACAAGGTCAGGTTTTTTCGGCCTGC
Source organism: Litorimonas haliclonae (assembly GCF_965138505.1). NCBI lineage: Bacteria > Pseudomonadati > Pseudomonadota > Alphaproteobacteria > Maricaulales > Robiginitomaculaceae > Litorimonas > Litorimonas haliclonae. The sequence goes on from NZ_CBCSCO010000003.1 coordinate 193,779, forward strand.
CAGGTTTGCTTTCAGGCGCATGGTCGGTCTCATACTTATCACGGCAGCTTGAATGCCAGTGCTCGCGAAGGGATAGAGCGGCAGCCGCTTTTTCATTCGGCGAAGTCAGGTGCAGAACGTCACAGGCATGTTCGATCGGATTGAAAGTCATCGTCTAAAAGAAAGGCTACTTGCCTTTGACTTCTTCAAGAACGGCGTCGACATGACCTTTAACGCGAACCTTCCTCCAGATGCGTTGAATTTTTTGATCAGGTCCGATCAGAAATGTGGCGCGTTCAATGCCCATATACTTTTTGCCATACATGTTCTTTTCAACCCATACTCCGTATTTCTCGACAACGTCTCCCTCAACATCTGCCCCGAGCCGAACTTTTAGATCATGTTTGGCGATGAATTTATCATGTTTTTGGGCTGTGTCTTTTGAAATTCCGATAATGGCGCAATTATGCGCTTCAAATTCTTCCTTTAGTTCAGAAAACTGGATGGCTTCTTTGGTGCAACCCGGCGTGTCATCTCTGGGGTAAAAATACAGTACAACAGATTGACCTTTGAGGTCTTTTAATTTCACTGTGTCTCCGCCGTCGCTTTCTAGGTTAAAGTCCGGTGCATTATCACCAATTTTTAAGTCACTCATATTAGGCTTTCGGTCTATGGCAGTTCAATTACAGAAGCGCCCATAGCCAGACACAAGGCGGTAGGCTAGAGCGTTTTTCAGCATGACAGAAGAAGCACCACATATAAAGCCTGATGCTTCACCCTCTGAGCAGACCGGAGCGGAGTCGAGAATTTTATATTGGACCAAGCGGATTATCTACCGCCTGTGGCGAGTGACTGCAGAATTGGGCGTTGTTATTATGGGGGTAGCCATTGCTTGGCTCTATGGCGTCTCCTGGCTTTTATCACAACAAAGCGTAGACATATCTGAAGCGCGGGGTGTTCTCGGTCAGCTTTTTGCTGAGGCGGTTGCCGGCGCTGGGGTGGAAATTCCGAAAATGCGTCTGGATTGGTACCCGGCAACGGATGACATCGTTTTTACCGGCCAAAACATCAGCATTAACACGACGGATGGAACTGAGTTTCAAAACCTTCCGACTTTGCAGACTTATTTTCCTCTGGGGGAGTTTAGAAAAGGAAGCCTCATTCCGCGTAAGGTTGTTTTGACGGGGGGGGTCGTCAGTTGGGTGGAGGATGAGAACGGTCGTATCCGGGCCGGGCTTGGGACGCCGGACACTTTGGGGCGTTTAGGACCGTTATGGCAAGGACGCCGCGCAAGCTCACGTCAACGAGCTGCTATTGATTTAGACGGGGTTGAAGCGGTCGAAGTGACCGGGGCTCGTGCATATTATATCAACTCCGTGAACGGACTTGCCCTGTCCCTTGATGACGTTGCATTGGATTTTCAACGTCAAAGAGAGGACTTAAGTTTCGACTTGATGGCGCAGCTCAACCAGTCTGAAATCAAAGATCAAATCCCATTATCCCTTTCGGTAATGACGAATACAGAATTTGATAGTTTTGATGTCTCTCTTCAGGCAGTTGGTATTAACCCTGCAATTTCAGGCCCGACGAAAGGTCGTTATTCCGAGATCCGGGATATAAATGCGCCTGTTACGTCAAGAATGAATTTTATTTATGGCCCTGAGATCGGTCTGCAATCCGCTGACCTCGACATTAAGGTAGATGCTGGACGCTTTGAACGTGAGGATTTGGGCCAAACATTTGATTTTGAATCCGTGGCTACAAAAGCCTTCTTGAATCTCGGGGAAGACGAGATGACTGTGGAGCGGCTAGATGTTGCGGCGCCTTTATTAAGCTTTAAATCCAAGGGGACGCTATCCGATTTAGATACGATTAATGACGGCGATATTAACTCCTCTCCTTTCTTTGACCTTAATTTCGAAAATTTAAGTCTGGACGCCCGCCCGGTTTTTGAAAAGAGGCTTTCCTTTAAAGGGCTGGACATAGCTGGACGTCTCGATGTGGACGCCCAAACGCTCCGCATGGAAACCCTGACTCTTGATAGAGGGACACATCAATGGGTTGCCTCAGTCTTTTTGGATAGGAACGAAGAAGGTGTCTTCGAAGCGATAAGAGCGAAGGGCGCACTTCAAGGAGAGCTTTCAACGCCGGAATTATTAGACGTTTGGCCTGTTAAATTTGCAGATGGCGCGAGGCGCTGGCTGGGCCGATCGGTCACAGCTGGAAAAGTCGATGCACTTAGCTTTGAGGCCGATCTTGAGCGGCAAGGGGAAGAGTTAGTCGAAAATGTAATGGATATGGATTTCACGGTTCGCGATGGGACGGTAAAATATATCTCTACTATGACGCCACTAACCCAGGCCTCTGGCACCGCGAAGATTGCCAATAATAGTCTAAATTTTGACCTCAATGGCGGGCGGATTGGGGCTTTAACAGTTTTACCAAGCCAGGTCGAAATACCGGTGCTTCAGCCCAAGGGCGGAGATATGATTATCACGATGAATGCCCAAGGCGGTGCATCAGACATGTTGGGCCTATTGGGTCAACCGCCGTTTGAGCTTACCGACAGGTACGAGATTGATCCGATTGACGTACAGGGGCAAGGCGAAGTCAAACTTACTATAACCCGGCCATTACTCGAATATTTTGATCAAAGCCGAATTTTATATGACGTAGAGGGGAATTTTACCGATGTCTCTGCACCGTCTAAAATTGGCACTTATAAGCTGACGGAGGGAGAAATATCCCTTCATGTTGATAATTATGGATTGCAGGCTTCAGGGCCGGTTAAAATTGGTCCGTGGAAAACAAATCTGGAGTGGAAAGAGACGTTTGATGAAGGTCTGACGCCGACTCAATATCATTTATCCGGAGATATGGATCATAACACTCTTGATGAATTCGGTGTTGGGTTTCGAGAGTATTTTTATGGCGCAACAAAGATTGATATTCGGGCTACCGGGACTGAGGGTAATATTCGCTCCGCTCTTATTGAGGCAGACCTTAGCGCGACTGAAATTAGCGTGGGCGATTATTGGAATAAACCAAAGGGGGTAGAGGGACGGCTGTCGGCATCTCTGCTTAGGGATGGTGACGCTTTTGACATTTCGAATCTTGTAGTTTCAGCGCCCGGCTTAGAGATCGAAGGACAAATAGCGTTTCGGTCCGACCTTGCTTTGAAAAATCTTGTTTTTGAGACTTTGAAAGTTTCAAATTTGGTTGATACTCAACTGCAAATTCAGCCGGATGCAGAAAGAGAGTTACTAGCTGCCACATTGGACGGAACCTTACTGAATTTATCCTCGGTAATAGATCGTTCGCTTTCCGCCCAGACGTCCACTCTTGAGGCTCCGATTTCGTTGGAAGCAAATTTGGAAGAACTTATTCTTGACCCAAAGTTCAAGGCGCGCAACGCCTCCCTTTTATATAATCATAATGGTCAGGACATGACGCAGTTAAACCTTTCGGCTGAGACTGAGGAGGGGCCTGTACGAGTTAGTCTAGAGACAGACGAAGTAACGAAAGTCCGAAAGGTTGACGTAAAGTTTCCTAGGGCATCCCAGGCAGCGAGCGCCTTTCTTAGTGTCGATAGTATCCAGGGCGGTAAATTCTCAATGACAGGTCATTTACCTCTGCCCGGAGAAGAGGGAAGTTTTATTGGCCAGGCCGAAATTACGGACTTCAGAGTTAGAGAGGCGCCCATTCTGGCGCAGCTCCTCTCGCTAGGGTCCCTAACAGGCTTGTTTAATACGCTCTCGGGAGAGGGCCTCATGTTCGAGAATCTCGTCATGCCTTTCCACTTTTCCAAAGGGGTTTTGACTATTCGCGAAGCGCGTGTTTACGGCCCTGCGCTCGGAATGACAGGCGAAGGCAATATTGATTTAAGGAATGAAACTGTGGATTTGGACGGAGCTTTGGTTCCGGCCTATACAGCGAACTCGCTATTAGGGGATCTGCCAATTATCGGGGATGTACTGGTCGGAAAAGAAGGAGAAGGCATTTTTGCTCTAAGTTATCAAGTGGTGGGGCCATTTGAAGCCACGCAAATTGCGGTGAATCCCTTATCGGCTCTGACACCTGGTTTCTTGCGTGGAATATTCCGCAAAAAACGAGATGATATGCCAGAGGTCGAACAGTTAATGGATCAAGCGGAAGAAGTCGCGCCGACCGCTAGAGAGGCAAATGAAGGGTTAGACGATCTTCAGTAAAGCGTGTTTCTTCTTACCAACGGACAGTTTGATAATACCCTCATTCACATCTGAGCTCTGAAGTGTTCTCTCATGTGTCGTGACTTTCTCGTCATTCACTTTGAGCGCGCCGGCTTTGATGTGGCGACGGGCTTCTCCGTTTGATCCCGCCAGACCTGCCGTGACAGTGGCCGCTAAAACTCCAAGAGAGCCAAGCTCATTTTCCTGAATTTCGAATGTGGGAAGCCCTTCTGCCGCCATGCCTTGCTCGAATGTCTGTTTAGCTGTTTCAGCGGCTTCTTTTGCCGCGCTTGCGCCGTGCAAAAGAGTTGTCGCTTCATCTGCCAAGCGGGCTTTGGCAATGTTGATTTCGGCGCCTTCAAGGGCTTCGAGTCTGGCGATTTCGTCCAAGGACACATCTGTGAAAAGACGTAAGAACCGACCGACATCGGCGTCGTCCGTGTTACGCCAAAACTGCCAATATTCATATGGGGTGCGGAAATGGTGTTCGCTCAGGCCCGGATCGCCGTTTAGCCAAATGGCGCCATCAACCGTCTTACCCATCTTTCCGCCTGAGGCCGTCGTAATGAGCGGAGTGGTAAAGCCAAAGACTTCATTGCCTTCCATACGGCGCGTGAGATCCACACCCGTAACAATGTTACCCCATTGGTCTGAGCCGCCCAGTTGGAGAGTGCAGCCATAGCGTTTGTTGAGTTCAACGAAATCATAGCTTTGCAAGAGCGGGTAGTTGAATTCCAGAAACGTCATCGGCAATTCATTCTCAAGTCGGCGCTTCGCCGTTTCCATCGTCACCATGCGGTTGATGGTAAATTGGGTGCCGACTAAGCGCAGAAATTCAATGTAGCCAAGATTGTCCAGCCATTCGGCGTTATCAACGAGAATCGCCGGATTATCTCCGTCGAAATCAATGAAATTTGAAAAGACCTGTTTGATACCCGCCTTGTTTTCTTCGATCATTTCATCGGTAAGGATGGGGCGGGTCTTGTCCTTCATGGACGGGTCGCCAATTTTAGTTGTGCCGCCCCCGAGTAGGACTATGGGTCGCCCGCCTGACTTTTGAAGGTGTCGCAGCATCATGATTTGCACCAGCGATCCGACATGAAGGGTGGGCGCGGTGCAATCAAAGCCGATATAGCCTGTCACAACGGATGTAGAGGCAGCTTTGTCGAGCCCCTCTTCATCAGTGCATTGATAGAGAAACCCCCGCTTGGAAAGCGTTTTCATTAAATCGGATTTGTAATTGGTCATAAAAGCATCTTAGTTTTTTTACTTTGCGGCTTCTATCAAGCGGAAAAATCATGTCAAAGGCAAAGGTGATGGAATCGAAACGATATATGGCATTAGGTTTGATGAGCGGGACGTCACTGGACGGTGTTGATGCGGCGGTTATCGAAACGGATGGGGAAGAGATTTTTAGGTTTGGGCGGACTATTTGCATTGATTTTCCTGATGACGGGGGGGCTGTGAAGGATGCGGTGAAAATAGCTTTGAACTGGCGGTTTAACGGTCCGCCCCCCAATAAACTGCAGATCGGGTCTGATTATATTGACGCGGTTCACATTGAAGCAATCGGATCCCTCGGGATAGAGAATGTGGATATCATCGGTTATCACGGTCAGACGGTATTCCATCAGCCCGCGCAAAACGGCGAGAAGGGCCAGACTCTTCAACTGGGCAGTGGCCAAACCCTTGCGACAAAATTCGGTGTGCCTTGCGTGTATGATTTTCGTACAGCCGATGTGAAAGCGGGCGGGCAGGGCGCGCCTCTGGCGCCTATCTATCACCAGGCTCTATGCCGCTACTCCCAATTAAAGGGGCGCATCGCCGTCGTGAATATTGGCGGCGTTTCAAATGTGACCTTGATAGACGGCAACAAGCCTCTCATTGCAACAGATTGCGGACCCGGTAACGGCCCATTGGACAGCTGGATGGAACTTAAGGGGGGGCGGAATTACGATTTGGCGGGTGAACAATCCATGAAAGGCCATTCTGATTTAAAACGTATCGCCAGGTGGTTTGAACGGGATTTCTTCAAGAGACCCACGCCTCGTTCGGCAGATCGATATGATTTTGACGTTTTGGCTGACATGCGGGGTATGAGTTTGGAAAACGGCGCGGCAACTTTGGCAAGTTTCTGCGCGCAATCCATCTCCCGTGATCTTCGAGCCTTTACGCCGGACAATATAATCGTCTGCGGGGGCGGGCGTCATAATCCCGCCATTATGGGGATGCTTGATATGCATACGGACGGTAACGTACTAAGCGCAGAAGACGTCGGATGGGACGGAGACGCGCTGGAAGCGCAGGCCTTTGCCTATCTGGCGGTCCGGACGGTCAAAGGTTTGCCGATTTCTTTCCCCGGAACCACTGGCGTTCCGTATCCCATGACAGGAGGCGTTGTCGCGCGCCCTTAATTCGCTTACACCATATGAAAAATACTGGAGAATATTTTGTCTACTTTTAAAAATGCCGCTTTTCCCCTTCTTGCTTCGGCCTTCTTTCTTGGCTCCTGTGGAGATAGTCAGGCGCCGCAACCGGAAACAGAAACGCCTGAAATTGAAACATTTGCGGAAAGACCTGTTGTCGAAACGACGGACAAGTTCACTTATGCGAATTATAAGGACGTCCGTCTTACGCATATAGATTTAAATCTGGATGTGAATTTCGAAGAGAAGGTCTTGGACGGCGTCGCGACTCTGGATTTTGAGCGGATTGATCCTGATGTTGAAACTCTGGTGCTGGATACCAAAGACCTGACGATCAATTCTATCAGCCTTGTAAACGGCGAAACGACCACCCCAGTCGAGGACTACACCTTAGGAGAGGCCGACCCCGTTTTGGGGCAAGAACTTCGTATTCCGCTGGGTGAAGAGACTGAGCAAGTCCTTATCGACTATACAACATCGCCCACTGCCGAAGGCCTGCAATGGTTGTCCCCTGAACAAACCGCGGGAAAAGAAGACCCTTATCTTTTCTCTCAGGCTCAAGCCATCAACGCTCGCACAATGGCCCCTTTACAGGACACCCCCGCCGTGCGCCTGACCTATTCTGCCACGTTACGCGTGCCGGACGGTCTACGCCCCCTAATGAGTGCGTCGCAGGGCGAGGAAAACGAAGACGGAGAATATCAATTTGATATGCCGCAGGCTATTCCGTCCTACCTCATTGCCATTGCCGTAGGTGATATCGAGTTTAAGGCGATCAATGATCATATCGGGGTTTACGCCGAAGATTACATTCTCGACGCCTCGGCGGAAGAATTCTCGGAAACTCCCATGATGGAAGAGGCCAATGAGGAGCTGTATGGCCCCTATCGCTGGGGACGTTATGACTTGATTGTTCTGCCGCCGAGTTTCCCATTTGGCGGGATGGAAAACCCCCGCCTTTCTTTCATGACTCCGACCCTGATTGCCGGCGACAAAAGTCTGACCAATGTTGTTGCGCATGAACTGGCTCATAGCTGGTCAGGTAATTTGGTGACGAACGCCACTTGGCGCGATGCCTGGCTGAACGAAGGTTTCACGTCTTATGTCGAAAATCGCGTGATGGAAAAACTTTATGGCGAACGCCGCGCCGTCATGGAACAGGCTCTCGCACTTGAAGATCTGAAGCGCGACATCGCGGGTGCGGCTCGTCCAGAGTTGACGCAGTTGAAGTTGCCGGCAGACATTTCCCATCCCGATGATGCGTTCTCGCAAGTGGCTTATGTCAAAGGTCAGTATTTCTTGATCTTTTTGGAAGAGCGCTTTGGCCGCGCGGCTTTCGACCCGTTCCTAAAAAGCTGGTTTAACGACCATGCCTTTGAGAGTGTGACGACAGAGGACTTTCTGAATTATATGAATGAGAATTTGCGGGTGGATTTTCCGGATGCTGTAACCGACGCCGAAATTGACGCTTGGGTTTACGAGCCAGGCTTGCCAAACACCGCTAAGAACCCCCAATCCGACGCATTTGAGACGGTTCAGACCCATTCTGATGCTTGGGTGGCGGGAGAGCTATCAACTTTCGAGCTTGAAGAAATAGCGGCTGAGTGGTCGACGCATGAGTGGCTTCATTTCCTCAATGGTTTGCCGGATGATCTGGCCTCTGAGCAATATGAAGATCTAGACAAGGCGTTTTCTCTGACAGGCACGCAAAATGCGGAGACAGCTTTCGCCTGGTACATGCTTGCAATCAAAACGGATTATGAAGCGGCGTATCCGGATCTTGAAGGTTTCCTCATGACGGTTGGACGTGGGAAGTTCATCTATCGCCTTTACGACGCTTTAAAGGAAAACGGTAAAGCCGAATGGGCGGAGCGCGTCTATGCCGAAGCCCGTCCCGGATATCATCCCATTGCGCAGCGCCGGATCGACGATATTTTAAATGAGGCATAGGTCTTCTATGATTAGGTAATAAAAAAACCCGGCTCGAAAGGCCGGGTTTTTCTTTATTCGGTAAGCTTTATTCAATGAGTTTCGGTGCTCTCGGAGGCGAATACCGGGGGTCGAGATTTTCGTCCAGATAGTCCTCAATCACGTCTAGAGCAATTTCCAGATGATTGGTGTAGAAATGATCCGCGCCTTCGATTTCATGCGTTGAAATCTTGTGACCCTTTTGCACGCGGATTTTATCGACAATCCGGTCCACGTCATCGGCAGGGACAATCGAGTCTTCAGATCCATAAGTGACCAGACCTGACGCCGGGCAGGGGGCGAGGAACGCGAAGTCATACGTATTGGTCGGCAGAGACATGGAAATAAATCCGGCGACTTCCGGGCGGCGCATCAAGAGCTGCATGCCAATCCACGCGCCGAAGGAGTAACCCGACACCCAAGAGAACGGCGCGTTCTGGTTAAAGCTCTGTAGCCAGTCAAGTGCATAGGCTGCGTCTTGCAGCTCGCCCTGACCGTTGTCGTAAACGCCCATAGAGCGTCCAATACCGCGGAAATTGAAGCGCAGGACGGAGAAGCCGCGGCGCTTATAGCTTTCATACATCGCAACGGGGATGCGGTGATCCATATGACCGCCCGCTTTCGGGTGAGGCGATAGAATCAACGCACAAGGGGCTTGCGGGTCATCCGAGGGGTGATAACGACCTTCGAGACGACCATCCGGTCCGGCAAAAATGACTTCAGGCATTAACCCTCACATAAATATGGGTCGCTTCGGCGTAACGTCCTGTAAAAAGGTGGATATGTCGCGCGAAAGAACCCTGTTCTAATCTTGACTAAATAGGTCAGGATACATACATCCTGCTTGTAAATTGTCGGTTCGCGCGCCCTTTAACAAGACCTGCTGCGAATTGCGAGAAAAACCTTCATAAAGGAGCCTGAAACGCTTTGAAACTCACTGCCAAAGGACGATACGCCGTAATGGCGATGGCCGACCTTGCCGCGCAAGGCGAAGGTGTGCGCTCGTCTTTAGCTGATATTAGCGAGCGTCAGGGCATTTCTATCACCTTTCTAGAGCAATTGTTTAACAAACTTCGCAAAGCCGAACTGGTAAAATCCGTGCGCGGGGCAAAAGGCGGCTATATTCTCAATGTTCCGGCTGAATCCCTGACGCTCGACCGTATTATTCATGCCGTCAATGAGGATATCAAAGCCCATGGCTGCACGCCGGATGACCGACTCGGATGTACCGGCCGGACAAGCCGTTGTCTGACCCATAATCTTTGGGGCGCCCTAGAAAGCCATATAGAGCAATTTCTGGCTTCTGTGACTGTTCAGGACGTCGTTGAGGGGCGTTTGCCCGTCTTGGCTGTTCGGACGCAGGAATTGGAGGCGGCGGAATGAGTAGCCTCCCTAAAAATAGAACTTATCTCGATCACAACGCGACGACCTTTACGTGGCCGGAAGTGATAGAGGCTGTCACCGAGGCCATGTCCGTGGACGGAAATCCAACGGCGCAACATGTCGATGGCCGCGCCGCTAACGGAATTGTGTCCAAAGCCCGGGAGGCCGTGGGTCTGGCGATGGGAGTCTGCGCTCAAGACGTTATGTTTACAGGGAGCGGAACTGAAGCTGACAACACAGCCATTTGGTCCGCAATTCAGGCGGGGTGCAAACACCTCTTAATATCCTCCATGGATCATCCGGCAACAATATTAGCGGCTGAGAATTTCGGCGTTTCTTTCGAGCTCATCCCGGCGGATCGAGAAGGCCGCACAGATGTGACTTGGTTGGCGAAGAAGCTGGGCACGTGGGACAAAAGTCTCGGACGGCCTTTCGTCTCCATCGTGGCCGCAAACTCCGAAACAGGCGTGGTTCAAGATGTAGAGACGGCGACAGAGCTTGTTCGCAAAGCCGGAGGTCTGATTTTGGTCGACGCCGTTCAGGCATTAGGCAAGATTTCTATGACCTTTATGCCCGATTACCTTTCTGTCTCCGCCCATAAAATTGGCGGCCCAAAAGGTGTGGGGGCGCTTTACGTGGCCCCGGATGCACCTTTTACGCCGCTCTTGTCAGGTGGGGGGCAGGAACGCCGCCGCCGTTCTGGCACTCATAATGTTGGTGGAATTGCTGGGTTTGGCGCGGCCTGTGAGATGAACATCAATCTGGAACATACACGCGAACTACGCGCTATTTTAGAAGCAGAACTTAAAAGAATGGAGCCGGATCTGGTGATTTTCGGTGAGGGCGCTGACCGCATTCCAAATACCAGCTTTTTTGCCATTCCTGATGCGAGCTCCATGACTTTGATGATGGCGCTCGATCTCGAAGGCATTTCCGTTTCGACCGGAACGGCGTGTTCTTCTGGCAAGGTCGGGGAAAGCCGCTCTATCAAAGCCATGGGACGGCTCGACGAAGCCCCGAAAGGCGCGATCCGCATAAGTTTCGGCGATAATGCAATCTTGAATGAAGTCGAAGACTTCCTCGTGGCGTGGAGCAAGATACGCCGAAAGCCGCTCCCTTTTAAGGTCGTTCCAAACGATTTCGCGGAAATTCGACCTCTAGAGAGCAAACAAAAGACAGCTGCAACCAAGATAGGTGCAACATGAGTGAACAGGTAAAAGTCAAAGAGTCCATTGAGCAATCCACTGTTGAAGGTGTGCGCTCACTCGAGGCCGACAAATATAAATACGGATTTGATTCCGATATCGAACAAGACTTCGCGCCCAAAGGGTTGGACGAGGATATTGTTCGGTTCATTTCTGCCAAAAAGGAAGAGCCGGAATGGCTGCTTGAGTGGCGGCTAGAGGCTTATCGCCGCTGGCTAACGCTGGAGGAGCCGGACTGGGCGATGGTTAAATATCCCAAAATTGACTATCAGGACGCCTATTACTACGCGTCCCCGAAGAAAAAAGAAGGCCCGAAATCGCTGGATGAAGTTGATCCGGAAATTCTGGCTGTTTACGACAAGCTGGGCATTTCCTTGCGCGAACAAGAGGTTCTGGCCGGAGTAGAAGGCGCGCCGAAAGTTGCCGTAGATGCCGTGTTCGACTCTGTGTCCGTTGTGACGACATTCAAAGAAGAACTGGCCAAAGAGGGCGTTATTTTCTGTTCCTTCTCCGAAGCTGTTAAAAACCATCCAGAGCTTGTCAAAAAATATATGGGATCGGTTGTGCCGATTACAGACAACTATTTCGCGACGCTCAACAATGCTGTCTTTTCTGACGGATCCTTTGTTTATATTCCGCCAGGGGTGAGATGCCCGATGGAACTTTCAACCTATTTCCGGATGAACGCGCAGGGGACGGGCCAGTTTGAGCGCACGCTCATCATTGCGGATAAGGGCTCTTACGTCTCTTACTTGGAAGGGTGCACGGCGCCTATGCGGGACGAAAATCAACTTCATGCGGCGATTGTTGAGATTGTTGTGCACGAAGATGCGGAAGTGAAGTATTCTACGGTCCAGAACTGGTGGCCGGGCGATAGCGAAGGCAAGGGCGGGGTCTATAACTTTGTGACTAAGCGCGCCGATTGCCGCGGTGACAACTCCAAAGTGTCATGGACACAAGTTGAAACTGGCTCTGCTGTGACCTGGAAATACCCAAGCTGCATCCTTCGCGGCGATAATTCCCAGGGCGAGTTTTACTCCATCGCGATTACCAATGGCTATCAACAGGCCGATACCGGCACGAAGATGATCCATTTGGGCAAAAATACAAAATCCCGCGTGATTTCCAAAGGCATCAGCGCCGGGAAATCCAACTCGACCTATAGAGGTCTCGTTAGCGCTCATAAGAAAGCCACGAATGCCCGGAACTTTACACAATGCGATTCTTTGCTGATTGGCGATGAATGCGGCGCGCACACTGTGCCTTATGTTGAAAGTAATACGCCGAGTGCGCAGTTTGAGCATGAGGCCACAACGTCCAAACTATCGGATGATCAACTCTTTTATTGCCGTCAACGCGGCCTGTCAGAAGAAGAAGCTGTTGCGCTGTTGGTCAATGGGTTCTGCCGTGACGTGCTGCAAGAACTCCCTATGGAGTTTGCGGTTGAGGCGCAGAAACTGGTCGCCATCAGTCTGGAAGGGAGTGTCGGGTAATGGCACAAAAAGAAACGCCGAATAAGGCCGTATGGATTGCCCTTTTCTCCGTTCTTGTGGCGCTGATTGTCGTGGGCTTGTCCTTGAGTGTCGTGTTGCGTTCAGACGATACTCCACCTGTAGAGATGTCTGAGGAAACAATCCTCGACCCACAGCCTGGTGATTTGACACCTCCGGATAAAACGGCTGAACCGACGGAGCCCGAAGGGGTAATATCTGCGCAGAAGATCACCATTCCGGGAATGGAATTGGGGATGTCTTATGCCGAGGTTGAAAACCTCTTGGAAGACCGATTTGAACCAGAGACGAATGAAGGGAATCAAAGCTTCGATATGCGCCTGACTCCGCAAACCGCGAATGGTTATAGCCTCATTGCGACAGCACATAATTTGATGGACGATTCTGTAAAAGCACAGGAAATCACAGCCATGTTCCGCCCGGGCGAAAGCGATAACTTCGTGCTGTCAGAGTATAATGTTCGCGTTCAATGTCGCAGGGGCTCTAACGCCGGAAATTGGCAACAGCAGGTCTGTCCGTAATGCGGCTTTTCCTTATTATACCCGCTATGGCGGCGCTTATCGCTTGTTCTCCGGACACGCCCAGCGCGCCTGAAGCAATCGTTGAGGCGCAGACGGCGGCCGTCACAGACCCGACCGACCCGGCTTCAGTGGAAGGAAGAACGGAAACGCCGCCTGCAGCCCCGATTGTGCGGGAAAAGCGTAATTTAGAGGATATTGATTTTACCGCCTATAGTCAGGATCTGGCGAAGTATACGGGTTTGAAAGTGGGTCAGTCGCGCATAGAAGCAATAGATCAAGTCCGGCTTTATTTCGCACCGGAGAATGCCGACACAATCTTGCAAACTTCGTCCAGCCAGTTTGACCGAGAAGATGGGTCGGTGCTGATTTTTTCCGCTGAGGGATTTGCCGATGATGCGATCAAAGGCGAAGAAATCTATCTGATATTATCAGGGCCTATGAACGATCAAAAATTAGCGGCTTTCGGCTCGCGCATCAAATGTTGGCGCGGCGAAAACACAACAGACTGGCAGACGGAAGCCTGCCCCTAATGAAGGACCTAACAATGGCTAAAAAGCCTGACGCAAAACGGAAATTTATCCAACTCTCTGAGGGAGAGAAGACCTATGCGATGTCCCGCGCTGTAGTGCAGGGCGATTGGTGCTTTGTCTCCGGGACAGTCGGATATGATTATAATTCAGGTGAATTGCCGGAAAGCGCGGCGCAGCAGGCGCAGAACACTTTCACGAATATCATGGCGGCGCTGAAAGCGGCCGGGTTTGAACTCGGCCATACAATCCGGGTGCAATACACCGTGTCTGACCGCAAATATGTTGAAGAAGTGCTCCCCGTTTTGCGTAAGCATTTCGGCGCCATTCTGCCGGCGGCCACCATGGTAATCGCGGGAATGGTCGATGAGAGAATGAAAATTGAAATCGAAGTGACGTGTTTTAAAGGCGCGTAACAAATTTAACCCTTTCATTTCGCATGGCGCGAAGAGCAAATGCGGAATGATAGGGGGTAAACTGAAGAATTGATGAGAAGTATAAAAATGTTAAAAATCAATAACTTATCCGCGACCGTTGATGACGGTCAGAAAACAATATTAAAGGACCTCTCGCTGGAGATTCCGGCGGGGGAGGTTCATGCGATTATGGGACCGAACGGGGCCGGCAAATCGACCTTGTCCTATGTTTTGACGGGCCGTGACGGCTATGAGGCTTCGGACGGCTCTATCGAGTTTGAAGGCGAAGACCTGCTCGATATGGACCCGGAAGAACGCGCGGCAAAAGGCCTGTTCCTATCATTTCAGTATCCGCTGGAAATTCCCGGCGTGCCGACTATGACATTCCTAAAGACCGCGCTAAATGCCCAGCGCAAAGCGCGCGGCGAAGAAGAAATGAAAGCGCCGGAGTTTTTGAAAAAGGCTAAGGCTTTGGCCGCGGAGCTGAAGATGAAGCCGGAAATGCTAAAACGCCCGCTCAATGTCGGTTTTTCCGGCGGCGAGAAGAAGCGTATGGAAATATTCCAGATGATGATGCTGGAGCCGCGCTTTATCGTTATGGACGAGACTGATTCAGGCCTTGATGTTGACGCTATGCGTATCGTCGCCGACGGGGTGAACAAGTTGCGCTCCAAAGATCGCGGTATGCTGGTCATTACCCATTATCAGCGTCTGCTTGACTATATTGTACCGGACAAAGTCCACGTCCTCGCAGGCGGTAAAATTGCCGACTCAGGCGATGCGGAATTTGCCAAGAAACTCGAAGCGGAAGGATATGACGCCTATGCCGCTTGATCTTAAAACATTACCCAATCGCCGACAGGAAGCGTGGAAATGGACGGACGTTCAGGCCAAGGTCAGTGACGACCAGAATGGTCTGACTCGAACTGCTATTCCGGAATTTGAAGTCCCTGAAGGCGTGAAACTCTCTGAGGGCGAAGGCCAAAAAGGCCACGGAGCCATGGCAGAGCTTGCTGCGCAATTTGGCGGGCAAAGCTGGAATGTTTATGTTCCGGCGGATACCCATCCCAAAAGCGACTTGGCCATTGACCGTTTGACCCAAGGCCATGCCCGTATCGCCATCATGGTCGATAAAGGCGCGAGCCTGACGATCACAGAGAATTATGAAGGCGCCGAGAATGGATTTTCCAATCTGGATCTGCAAATACATCTCTCCGAAGGCGCGACGCTTTCCCGCCGAATTATTCACCGCGACCCGGATAGCCATATTCGTATTTCCCATGCACATATTGCGGCAGAGGTGAACACGACGATTACGCAACATTGCCTTTCATTTGGAGGTGCGTTGAGCCGTTTGGAAACGCATCTGACCTGTGAAGGTGAGGGCGTGAAAGCGGTATTGAATGGCGCTTACTTGCTCCGCGATAAACGTCACACGGACATGACCAGCTTCATTCGATTGAAGCAGCCCGATAGCCATATCCGCCAAGCCGTCAAAGGCGTGGTCACAGATAAAACGCGCGGCGTATTTCAAGGCAAATTCCTCGTCGAACGTCCTGCACAACACACAGACGCGGCCATGCGCCATGACGCGCTCATGCTGTCTGACAACGCCGAAGTCCGCGCCAAGCCAGAGCTGGAAATTTACGCTGATGATGTCGCTTGTGAACACGGGAACACGATCGGAGCCTTAGATGACAGCGCGCTGTTTTATATGCGTCAGCGAGGTATTCCACTGAAGCAGGCGCGGGCGCTATTGACCGAAGCTTTTGTCGCCGAGGCATTTGACAGCTTGACAGACGAAGACTTGCGCGATTCCTTAAGCGAGCAGATCCGGGAGTGGTTGGAGACAGCTGAGTGACACTGGCCGTAACTGCCATAATCCTTATCGGAATTGGTCTGTTTCTAGCAGGCCGCATTTCCGAACGGAGTAAGGGCCGGTCAAGAGTTACAAGTTTTATGCGAATATTCGGTTTGACGCTCGTTTTCTACGGCGCCCTTAAAATCGTTTTTGGAATTTAGATGTTCGGCACAGAGATGGTTCACGGCGATTTAAGTAAGGGCTCAAAAGGCGGAAAAGAGGGATGACGTCCTCCAACCTTGCCATATTGCTTTTCGTTTGTGCCGTGACGTTGTTTATTGCGTCTCATATTTCGAGGCGGCGCGCGGGAAGTAATCCGAAACTGCAAAGTTTTATCAAAGGTCTAACCGTCATAACTTTAACGCTTGCAGCTGTATATTTTGTCAGGCGGTTTATAGGATGACCTTTTTTAGAGCACACTTTTTGAAGGGCGATGTGTAAATGATCTCGACAGCAGACATTATTGCGGCTTTCTTAGGGGCTAACCTTTATTTATTCGGCCGCCTTTTGGCGGGATACAAGGGCGATAAGGCTCTCTTTCGGTATTTGCGGTTTGCTGGAATTCTTATTTTACTTTTCAGTGTTGTAAAAATCGCATTTGGGTATTTTTCATGAGTTTTGACGTTAACGCCATACGCGAACAATTTCCGATCCTTTCGCGCGAGGTGAACGGTTATCCGCTGGCCTATCTCGATAATGCCGCGTCGGCGCAAAAGCCGCGTGCCGTGATTGACGCGCTGAGCCGCCAAATGGAAACGTCATATGCCAATGTGCACCGCGGTCTCCACACAATGGCCAATGAAACGACGGAAGGTTTTGAAGGGGCGAGGGAGAAAGTCGCAAAATTTCTGGGCGCGCCGTCGCCGGACAATATCGTCTTTACCAAAGGCGCGACCGAAGCGCTCAATCTGGCCGCTTACGGTCTGATGCACACGATTAAGCCCGGCGACGAAATTATCGTTACGCAAATGGAGCATCACTCCAATATTGTGCCTTGGCATTTTATGCGAGAACGTCTGGGCGCAGTTCTTAAATTTGTGCCGGTTCTTGAAAATGGCACGCTAGATATCGACGCTTTTAAGTCGATGTTCTCGCCCAAGACGAAAATCGTCTCGGTCGTTTATATGTCCAACGTGCTTGGCACAGTAAATCCGGTTAAGCAGATCGGAAAGTGGGCGCACGAGGCGGGCGCGACCTTTATTGTCGACGGCACGCAAGCCGCGGTTCACCAAAAGGTTGATGTTGTTGATATTGACGCTGACCTCTTTGCCATGACGGGACATAAGCTTTACGGCCCGACTGGAATTGGCGCGCTTTATGGCAAGACTGATAAGTTGGAGCGTATGCAGCCTTTTAACGGCGGCGGGGAAATGATTGAAGACGTCTTTGAAGACCGCGTCATCTATAATGAACCACCGCATAAGTTCGAAGCCGGAACGCCGCCAATTCTAGAGGCAATCGCTCTCGGTGCGGCAATTGACTGGGTTTCGCAATTTGATTTTGACGCCGTGCACAAACATGAAATGGCCGTTTATAACCATGCTCTGCAAGGGTTGCAGGAGATGAGTTCCTTCAAATTGCTAGGCGACGCGCCGGAGAAGGGGCCTGTTCTAGCGTTTAACCTTGAAGGTGCTCATGCCCATGATGTGGCCCAGATACTGGATAAATACGGGGTCGCCGTGCGGGCCGGGCAACATTGTACGCAGCCGCTTATGGAACGGTTCGAAATTCACGGCTCCGTGCGGGCGAGTTTTGGGATTTACAACTCAATAGACGAGGCCGACCGACTGATTGCAGGTCTGAATAAGGCGAGCCTCTTTTTATCCTAGTCGAAAAGGACTATATAGGAGTCGAAATGGAAAACATGACTGACAGACAGCGCGAGGCGGAAGCCTTGGCGAACTCTCAAATTCCCGGAATGACGTCCGAGAATGAAAAGGGCAGTGCGACTGAAGCGCCTGCGAAGAAACGCGACGTAATGGACGTTTCTGGCGCGCCAACGACAAAACCGACTGACGCCGAAATTGCGACCATCACACATGACGTGATTGAACAGCTCAAGTCCGTTTATGACCCGGAAATTCCGACGGATATCTACGAGCTTGGCTTGATTTACAAGGTCGAGCTAGAAGACGATCGGCTGTTAAACGTCACGATGACCCTGACAGCACCTGGCTGTCCCGTGGCCGGAGAAATGCCGTTATGGGTGCGTGATGCCTGTCTCGCTGTAGATGGCGTTCGTGACGTAGATGTACACATGACATTTGACCCGCCTTGGACGCCTGACCGGATGTCCGATGAAGCGAAACTTGAATTGAATATGTTATGAGCAAAGTTCTCACAAAAACCCGTACCCGTCGCCCGCGTCCGAAACTTGTGACACTGACAGATGCAGCGGCTGAACAGGTGAAATCTATTCTCGCCGAACGCGATCAAGGCTATCTGCGCGTTGGCGTCAAAAATGGCGGCTGCGCCGGCATGGAATATATGATGGATTATGTTCCCGAAATCGAGAAATTTGACGAAGTCGTCGAAGATAATGGCGTGACTATTGTCGTCGATGCAAAGGCGGTCCTGTTCATCTTAGGCTCTGTTATTGACTATGAAGTTGATATCCTGTCGGCGAAATTCACTTTCAAAAACCCGAACCAGACCGATGCGTGTGGATGCGGAGAGAGTGTGACGATTACACCTGCTGAGTTTTAATGGTCGACAAAAAAGATGAGATTATAAAACGCTAAAGATGAGATTATAAAACGCTTTCAACTTCTGAAATATTTATACGGAGAGTTAGCAATCGTTGCATTGGGCTTAGGCGTTTTTACAACAGCCCCGAAAGCAATTTTTTTCTTAATTGTATTTGCCTGTCTGCTTATAATTCATTTTCTGTTTTCAAAGCTGTTTAACTCTCATGGCAGTGATTATTCAGGCCGTCGGCAGAATGTTAAAAACTATGGACCTCCGGGTATCATAGCATTTTGCGGCTTGTTGATCGCTTTAGGGGGTGGGCTATTGGCGTTTTATGGCTTTCACCGTAATTTTTGGTCAACGATGATGATAGCTTTAGGGTCTAATTGTCTATTTTTCTTTTTATATTCGTTCAAACATATCGAAAATTTAAAAAGAGAGCTGAAATTCTTATTGCTTAGGTCGTCAATTTTCTAAATGCCTCTACTGCTTTTTAAACAATAATTTAGGCACCTCAGCCAGCTATTTGCGGCTATCAAGGATTATAGATTCGCATGGAGGCTGTATGAACGCGCGATCCCTGACGATCCCGAAAAGCTGGAAAACGCTAAGTTTCGGGAGTCTTTTTTCTGCTGTCATTTATCCTGTTCTAGGGTTGGCACTTTTAGTTACGCTTATTCTGGTGGGCTTATTAGTCCAGAGCCTGGATATGGTGTGGTGGTATTTGCCATTGGGGCTCGCCGTCGTGGCTCTGTCTATCTTTGTTTGTAATGCAGGCATCGGGCCGCTGCACCGAATTATGCAGCACAAGGCCGGGGAACTTCGGGCGCCGGCTCAAATTCTCACTATGCTCAACCTCGTCATCGCCATGCAGGGAACCGTGCGCGAATGGGTCAATTATCACAGCCAGCATCATAGCTTTGCGGACAAGCCAGGCGACCCCCACAACCCGTTTGAGGGAAAGTTCTGGGCGTGGATAGGCTGGATCCTGTGGCGGGATGAAAATGACAATCGTCGTCCCATGGCTTTGTGGCTTCGGCAAAATCCGATCGTGGTCTGGATGGATCGGTTTTATCATTCGATTTCGCTCATTGTCCATTTAGCCATTCCCGCGGTTATATACCTTATTGTCTGGATGAGCGGCGGGTCTCTTATTCTGACCGGAATCTTACATGGCTGCGTCATCATTGGGCGGGCAATTCAGTTCCACGCCACCACTTATGGCATTAACGTATTAGGACACCTCTCAACTCCGAAATGGGCGGATTACGCCATGGCGCTTTTGACAGGCGGGGAAGCCTTTCACGATCACCACCATGATGAGCCGCAATCCGCGCTGCATTTGCCGCGCAAAGGGTTCTGGAACCGGGTTTTCGATTATAATGGGACGATATTGCTGGTATTTGAAAAATTGGGGTGGGTCAAAGATTTAAAAATCGCTCCACGATTTGCTTGATAGATTTTGACAGGGATTGCCTGAACAGGGAGGGTCATCAAAAATATAAATGTAACCTTGACGTTACAATACGGGCTCTTTATATGTAACCTATACGTTACACAAAGGAGCTCTCATGGCAAAGGTTGAAAATACAGAAAATTTATCACGGCAGAGGGCGCTGATCCTCATGTTTCTCGGCTCGACCTATCTCGTTTGGCAGGTGCCAAGTATGGATTGGATCGCAGATGCAAACTCGGCCACACGGAGCTGGGCGGATAACATCGCCGATGCTGGTCAAATTTTATGGGCTTTAGCGTTACTGGTCTTAGTGGTCAGAGGAAAACGGATGTTCAAACGCTTGTCTTCGTCCGCTCAGGCCGTCTTGGAAGATGACCTCGTGAAAGCACACCGCAATACATCACTAAAAATAGGTTACCTCATCTTGATGATGGCCATTTTAGGTTTGTTCCTTATGACCCGCTTCATCCCAATGACAGGCAGCGACATGTCACGGCTGATTATGGCCATAGGCGTTGCCACCCCGCTCTATACTTTTGCCTTTTTGGAACTTCACGGTGCCTAATCATCCCGAGCTCGTGAATACTTTAACCCAATACCGCAAAGCGGCCGGGCTGACTCAGAGCGACTTGGCAGACAAAGTCAGCGTGAGCCGGAAGACGATCAATACGGTAGAAAACGGGGTGTTTGTCCCAACGACAATTTTATCCTTAAAATTGGCCCGGGCATTGGAAGTTAGCGTCGAAGATCTCTTCCAACTTCCGTAACGCGTTCCGGCTATAAAAAAGCCCCGCATTAGCGGGGCTTAAAGTAACTATGCTTAGCTAAACTTACGCAGCAGATTCCTGCTTTTTCTCTTCTTTGGGTTTTCGTTCATTAAAATCTTCAAGCATTTCTTTCTCTTCGGATTTCTTGAAGAGTTTCTTGGCCTTTGGAAAGAACCCGGCTTCCTCTTCATCGACGTGATGGATAACCTTGTGAGCGAGTTTCTCGAATTTCTTCAGCCATAGATCTTCAGATTGATCCATGATGTCTAATTCCGAGATCATTTCGTGCATTTCTTGATGCTCTTCGACCGCATGGCGCGTTTCGTCTGTGCCGTCAGGGTCTCGCATCAATTCTGAATAAAAAGCTTGCTCTTCAGCTGAAGCGTGAGCTTCCAGTTCGACCTTTAGATCTCTCCAAAGTTCAGAACGATTCTTCGACCCGTTCTGGGTCTTTTTGATTTTCTCTATCAGGTCGCGTTGTTTGTCGTGATCTTTTTCAAGTCTAGTATAAATTGACATGTCTACTCCTCTAAATATCTGCTTGCGAAAAGAACGGGCAGAGAAGGGCGTAGTTCCCAAAATCACGAAATATTAGACTTACCCTTCAATATAGCCTTTGGCTTCTGTTGCAGCGAGCATGGCTTCTTGAAGCTTCTCAAAAGCACGCCCTTCGATTTGGCGAATCCGTTCTCGGCTGACGTCATAAATCCCGGCTAAATCCTCTAATGTCATAGGCTCGTCAGAAAGTTTTCGCTTCATGATAATGTCGCGCTCCCGATCATTTAAGTCGGCCATGGCTTCGTGGAGAAGCTCCATACGCTCATCATGTTCCTGGGATTGACCCAATTCTTCTTCTTGGGAATCTGCCTCGTCTTGCAACCATTCCTGCCATTCGGCGGTCCCATCATCGCCGCCGATAGTTACATTCAAAGACGCATCCCCCCCTCCGGACATACGACGGTTCATCGAGTGAACCTCATCCACCTTCACATTGAGGGTTGTTGCTATCTTCTCGACATGTTCAGGCGTGAGGTCACCGTCTTCAACTGCCTTCATTTCGCCCTTCAAGCGTCTGAGATTAAAAAATAATTTTTTCTGCGCGGCGGTTGTGCCCATTTTAACAAGTGACCAAGACCGCAGGACGTATTCCTGAATAGCGGCGCGAATCCACCACATTGCATAAGTAGAGAGACGAAAACCCTTGTCCGGATCGAACTTCTTGACTGCTTGCATAAGGCCCACATTGCCTTCGGAAATGACTTCTCCGATAGGAAGGCCGTATCCCCGGTACCCCATAGCAATTTTTGCCACTAATCTAAGATGGGAGGTTACCATCCTCTCCGCAGCCTCTGTGTCGCCGCGTTCCGTCCAGCGCTTAGCGAGCATGAATTCCTCATCGCGCTCTAGCATTGGAAACTTACGGATTTCTTGTAAATAGCTATTCAGGCCCTGTTCTGGAGACAAAGCCGTAGAAAGGCTTAAATTGCCTGTATAGGCCGCGTCGCCTTTGCTTGGATCGGTCGTGTCTTTGCCGGCTGGTAATGTGGTTTTGGCATCCGCCATTTAGGGCTCCCAGTAGAGAAATTGAGGCTTACATATAAGATACGCAAATGGCGTTTAAAGGTTCAAAGGCGATTAATTGACGAACGCTTTTCCATTCGCTTGGATTACCCTCTCTCTAAACCCGAAAGCGCTTCATATAAGCTTAGCATATCAGGGGGCAGATCAGCATCAAATGTCATCAACTCTTTTGTGAGCGGGTGAAGAAATCCGAGATGTTTGGCGTGCAGAGCCTGTCTTTTGAATACGAAGATCGCTTCTCTCAGCGCGGCTTCGTCTGGTTTGTTGGCCGTCAGGAAACCGCGCTGGTTTCCATATAATGGGTCACCTAGAAGCGGGGCATTAATGGCGGCCATGTGAACCCGGATTTGATGAGTGCGTCCCGTTTCCAACTGACAGTCTAGCTGACTGACCTTAGGGGTGCCAATAGCGGCATGGGCTTTTTGGCCAAATCCTTTTACATATTTGTAGTGCGTTATTGCATGACGGCCATGCTCCGACATATCGATGGCGCCTAGAGTCCCCCTAACAACGGCTTGTTTTTTTCGATCGGTAGCAGACCTTGCCAAGCGACTCTCAACCGTTCCGGAGCGCGGTTTCGGCGCGCCCCTCACAAAACAGGTATAGACCCGTTCAATCGTATGTTTAGCAAATTGCTTTGAGAGATAGCGATGCGCCCGATCCGTTTTTGCCACGACTAAAAGCCCGGATGTGTCCTTGTCCAATCTGTGAACAATCCCGGGACGCATCACTCCGCCAATACCGGAAAGCGTATCTTTACAATGATAAAGTAGTGCGTTCACTAGGGTCGCGGAACGGGAGCCGGGGGCCGGATGCACCGTCATTCCCGCGGGTTTGTTGACAACTATGAGTTGGTCATCCTCAAAAACGATATCAAGAGCGATGTCTTCAGGGGTCGGCGTGTCGTCCACCAATGCCGGAACGAGGAGGGCGTATTCGTGCTCCGCTTTAACTTTGTGTGTCCCGCTGGTCAGTATGTCCCCATCTATTCTAACATGACCCGCTTGGAGAAGGTCTTTGACGCGAGAACGGGAAAGGCCTGTCCAGTTGCTAAGCCATTTATCCAATCGCTCTCCGGCCACATCCGATGTGGCCTCTAGCGATTGCCAGCGGGGTTTATCAGAAGAAATAGGAGTGGGCCGATCAGTCATAAAAAGGGTTTATACGCTTGTGGCTAATTCGCAACACTCCATTGAAATCAATCAACATTGGACTTGCGTTGATTCAGAGCTTTCGATAGCAATTAAATTAATTATCGGTCATCTGAATCGATATAATGTTCCAACAATAAGGATCCGGGAAACATGTTTAAGAAATCACTTCTTATCAGTGGTGCAACGCTTCTTGCCACTACAATTGCCGCGCCAGCTTACGCGCAAGTCGACGATGAAATTATCGTAACGGCAACGAAGCGAACACAAACTCTTCAAGAAACCCCTGTTGCAGTAACTGTGACCTCATCTGATACAATTGAGAAAGCACAAATTCTTGATGTTAAAGACCTTCAATCCGTTGTTCCGACATTTCGTGTTTCACAACTTCAGAATACGGCCAATACAACGCTGACTATCCGCGGTTTCGGTAACGGCGGCAACAATTACGGCATCGAGCCGGCAGTTGGACTTTTCATCGACGGAGTATATCGCTCTCGCGCCGCAGCGCAGATTAGTGACCTTCCAGCGCTTGAGCGTGTTGAAGTCCTTTCCGGCCCTCAGTCTACCTTATTTGGTAAAAACGCGTCTGCCGGTGTTGTCAGCATTGTGACTGAAAAGCCTCAGTTTGAAACTCAGGGCTATGTTGAAGGCGGATACGGCAATTACAACCAGAATTATGCTAAGGGATATATTACTGGGGCCGTTGCTGAGAACGTTGCTGTAAGCTTAGGCGGCGGTTATCAAAAACGTGACGGATACTTTGACAACACTGGCGGCGGCGGCGATGAGCTCAATAATGTTGACCGCTTCAACCTTCGCGGGCAGATTTTATGGGAGCCGACCGACGCGCTTTCTGTTCGTTTGATTGGTGATTTAAGTGATTTGTCAGAAAATTGCTGCGGCACAGGCGTCGCGATTGAAGGCCCTCTCGGCGCGGGTCAACCGACTGCCGGACAAGTTATTGCTTCATTAGGTGGGCAGCAACCGTCCGCCAATAACCAATTCTCCTATCAAACATTTACGAATAGCGAGACATTGAACCAGATCACGGATAGCGGTTTCTCGGGTCAAATCGATTATGATTTTGGCAATATGACGCTGACATCCATTACGGCAATTAGGAAGACGGATTCGTCTTTTGTAAGTGACTCAGATTTCAACTCTCTCGACCTTTTGGCCGATACGAACCAAGAAAACATTCTTGATACATTTACCCAAGAAATTCGTTTGTCATCCAATGGCGGCAACCGTCTGGAGTGGATGATCGGCGGCTATTACTTTGACGAAACAATTGAGCAGGAATCTGGACTAATCTACGGTGAAGACCTCCGGAGCTACCTTGATATATTATCAGGTGGACAATTAGGCGGCATAGAGCAAATTCTTGGTTTTGCTCCAGGCACGTTCTTTGCAGATGAGACAGCAATTATTGAGAACTCCCGTCAGGAAGACAAAGCCTATTCAGCCTTTGGTACGCTTGACTTTAATGTTACAGACCGGCTTACTCTGACGGTAGGCGGTAACTATACTAACGATGAAAAAAATGTCTCAGCCAGCGCGGTTAATGGCGACGTCTTTAGTAATCTGGATTTCCAAGGTGCTGACGGCGTTCAAGTTGTCTCAACAACTGTCTTCTTAAATGGTCAAGCGCCTATACCAGGGGTTCTTCCAGGGGGAATTCCAAGCTTTATGGCCGCTTTCGGTCTCCCGCCAACCCCAGAGAATATAAACTTAATCGCAAGCGGCGGCGCTGGTATGGCAGCGCAAGCAGCGTTTGGTCAGTATAATGCTGGTGTTCAAGCTTTCTCACAAGCTGCCGTTTCTAATCCAGCTACGAACCCGCTTGCTCCATTGTTTGCATTACAGTTCCAGCCTCAGTTCGTGGACTTTCCGAACTCTGTTGAAGAAGGCCGTACGCAGGATGACGACTTTACCTATACGTTGAAGGCAGCATATGAAGTCAGTGATAACCTCAATGTTTATGGTAGTTACGCTACTGGATTTAAAGCATCGTCTTGGAACCTGACCCGTGACTCTCGTCCATTCATTGAAGATGCCGCAGCGCTACAGGCGGCTGGGTTATTGCCGAATAATTACGTGCCTTCAACAGGACGTAATTTCGGGACACGCTTCTCTAACCCAGAGACTGTGGAAGTCTTTGAAATCGGTTTGAAAGCCCGATTTGAAAGAGGCGCCATAAACATCGCTCTCTTCGATCAAACAGTTGACAATTTCCAGTCAACAATCTTCCAAGGCACAGGTTTTGTTCTGGCTAATGCCGGAGCGCAGTCCACTCAGGGCATCGAGTTTGACTCAACCTTCACGCCTTTTGATCCATTAACATTGACTCTTGGCGCGGTTATTCAAGATCCGGTTTATGACTCATTTGTAGGTGCGCCAGGGCCGAATGGAACGACAGTCGACCTGTCTGGTGAAAAACCTGCTGGTATTAATGAGATCGCTCTAACGGCGTCAGCGACTTACACGCACCAATTTGAAAACGGCATGTCAGCCTATATTCGCGGTAACTATCAGTATGAAGATGAAGTGCAGATCGTTGACAACATTGCAGGCCTGACACGGGATACGCAATTGTTTAACGGCTCACTCGGCTTTGACTTCGATAATGGTGTAGAACTTCGTTTCTGGGGACGTAATCTGTTCAACCATGAAACATACACAAGTGCTTTCCCAGGTGTAGTTCAAGCTGGCACGGTTAATACTTATCCGAACCAGCCACGGACTTACGGCGTGGCTGCTCGGTACAGCTTCTAAAGACGTCTGTTCTACGGAATGAGAAACCGGGCCTCGTGCCCGGTTTTTTTGTGTTCAACGTTATTACCAGAAACTACTTTTAGGTAATCGGCGGAGCTAAAATGATGTCTATACCAAGCAACTGAGGAGATAGAGTTTTCCATCTGTCGTGTTTAGACGGTTTCGAATCGCATCCCGGTTCATGATTTCCGGATTAATAGAGTCCGAAAGACGTTCCCGATAGTGATGGGCCGCTTCCGCGAACCCTTCATGGGTTTGGGTTGCGGCTGAAATTTCCTCGGCAAGGTGAGGGACGCGCCGCCAAAGAACGGTTGAAATAGTTTCTGACTTCATGACGATAGCATTCGCTGCGTCGAGAACCGTTCCGTGATTAAGGCCATCATCAAGATCAATGCCAAGGTGACCTATCCAGAGATCGAAGGGCCGGGGCGCCTCCGGATACGCTGCGGCATCCGGCGCGGAAACATCGTGATGTATATCGTCTGGGTTCAAACCTCTTTTGTTCAAACCGTCTTTGTTTAAATCTTCGGCGCTGTCAGGACTATCGAACCCGCCCATCATATCGCGCCAACGCCAAGGTGATTTCTCTTTTGGCTTTGCGCGGCCGAATAAAGGAGCGGATTCCGTCACGGGCTTAACAACGTCCGCATCCCCAGACTGCGCGTCATGTGCTTCGACCTCTGGAAGTGGAATAGACATATCAGCCTCTAAATCCAACGGGTCTAGTTCCAAATCATATGGGTAAGAAGAGGAGTCCGGGGCGTTAGGAAGGTCTTCTTCAAGTGGTCGCAGATGCAATCGTTCGGAGGAAAGTTTTTCCGAGGGTTTGGTAGAGGCTACAGGATTATTATTCTCTACTTTTCCTTTGAGGGTCTGAACCGCCTCAATACCGGCCGAAATTTCTTGGAGACGTTTTAAGCGCGCTTCGATTTCTTGAAGAGTTTTTTCTGCCTTTTCCTGACTTGCCGAGACAGAGTCTTCTGCCTGCTTTATGATTTCGCGGGTGGAGTTTTGACGTTCGGTCAGACCTGAATTGAGGTCTTGAAACTTTTCTGAAAGTAGGTCGCTAGCGGATTTAACTTCTGCGCGCAGCGCGTCGGTTGCATCTACACTTTTGCTGATAACGCCAAAGAGTTCGTCTTTCGCAGCATCTGCTGAGTCCGAGAGGGAAGACAGCAGGGGCATTCGGGATTCTAAAGTTTCAGATAGGCGAACGTTTTGCGACTGCAAATTTGAAATTTTTTGTGTCAAAGCTTCGACATGACCTTTGAGCTTGTCTGAAATAACGATAGACCTTTCTTCCGTATCAGAGAATTTTTCGGTCATTGACGTCAAACGAGCTTCGGACTCCGAAATGAAACTATCAAAAGCACGACTTTTATCTTCCAATTTCTGACCGGCTTCGTTCAGACTAAGCGTAGCGTGATCCATTATTTCGGAGAGGGAGTGTTTTTGCTCTTCTAAGGTTTTTTCCGTTTGCTGAAATTTTTCTTCGGCAATCTTCATCATCGACTCTAGCGCCCTCCGTTGTTCTATCAGACTTTGCTCAAGTGTCTGGTTTGTGGAGAGGAGAGAGGAGGACGCTTCATTTAAGGTTATTGAATGAGCCTGAGCCATATCGCGAGTAGCTTCAAATCGATCCGCCAAAACAGTCATTTCGTTATCAAGGCTATTTATTTGCCCGCGAATGGCTTCGGCGAGAGTTTTTGCTTGCTCTGCTGATGATTGGTCGGCCTGTAACAGCCTCTCACTCGCATAAGAGAGACTATCGGCTCTGGCGCTCACTTGACCTAATTTAGAGACCGCCATGCAAAACATTAGCAAAGCCAAAGCAGGAAAGAGAATGATAAGCCCGCTAATTGTAAGGCCAATCGGCGTGAACAAACCCACCGTGTTCGAAGGCTGCAAAAATAGAAATGAAGCGCTAAGCCCGCTCCATAGAATAGCTAGTATAATTCCGATCCAAATAATCCAACGTCTACTTTGTTGATCTTTCTGAGGTGTAGGCATTGGGGAAGTGCGGTGAACAAAAGCCGGGTATGTCTCTGCGCCTGAGGTAGCAGGCGAGGACGGAGATGTTTTTGAGGCCGAATCCTGCTCGTCCGGATCAATACTCAGAATTTTTTTTGAAATGTCTGACACGCACACCTCTTTATTAAAATTGTCCGAATATCGTCTTAACGGAATATAGAGTGAAAAACTGTATCAGTTTCCCTTGTCAGGGGAAAGCGGCGAAGACCGATACGCCCCAAAGTGAAAAATGGGGTGGGCTGTGCTCTCCGAAAAACGAAATAATTCCGCGCTTCGGCGTGAGGTACTCGCTTGGCTGCAATCAGGCCTGGAGCAGAAAGACGGGCGATTGGCCCTGTTTGACGGCACAGGGCAGCGTGTCAGCGCGTCTATTCAAAGAGCTGCGATTGCTCAGGGATGGGCCGAAGGCTGGTTTGCCAATCCAATGCGGCCGGATTGGATGGTGTGCCGGCTTACGCCGCTCGGACGACAGGTTTTGGCCGAAGGGCGTAAAGCGCGATAAGGATGATCGCCAAGGTTAAAATCGTGAAAACGCTGTCGAGACCCGGACTGGCCTGAATTTGAAAAATCGACGGTGTCGGCAGAACCGAATTTTCATAATTAACAAAAACGGCGGCAAACGTGTTGTTTGCGGCATGAACGCCAATGGCTGATTCCAAACCATCATCCATCCAGACTAATAAACAAGCCGCAAATCCGAAAAAGAAATAGCTGCTCATCACAATTGGCAAAATGCCGGCTTCTGCGCCTGACAAAGCTTCAGGGTTTGCAAGGTGCATGGCCATAAAGAGCAGGCTGGTCAGGATAAAAGCCACCCATTTATTACGGGTCAGATTTTCAACGGCCTGATTCAAATACCCTCGAAAGACAATTTCTTCTGTAGCGGACTGAAGGGGGATAAAGGCAAGAGAGATCGCCGCGTAAACAAAGAAACGCGTCGCATCAAAGGTAAAGGTGAGCGGCGTTATCCCAAAGGCGTTCAAACCAAATGCCAAAACGCCCAAAACAACCCAAGTGACAACAATGGCTTGAAACGCCCGGGCGAACCGAAATTTAGAAAATGCGGTATGCAAGGACAGGATGGTTCGTTTGTGGATGAACTTTTGCCCAATATAAAGCATTACCAGAGATGCAGGAAAGGTCAATAAAATCAAGGCATAAGACAAAGGGCTTAGCGCGAGTAAGCGGTTCAGCACATCTGTGCTTTCTGGGGAGGACGCCAGAGGAGACAAAAGGAATAAACATAAAAACGATCCGGCTATGGCGATCCCGCCTGCAATGCCAAACCCTTTTGAACTATTATTCTTGGTAGTCAGGGCAATGAGAGAAAATATAAGACCGAATGCCGTTGTGACAAGAAACCCCAAAGCGGCGAGCCCAATAACCGCCATGTTGACGTCATCGAAAGCAGTGGCCGAAGCTTCAAGAAAAGCCTGGCCCAATTCCGGGTCGATTTCTTGGGCGATCGGAAGTAGCGGGCTGGTTAGAAAGAGCTGGGCGAGAATCCAGCCCAAAAGCGTCAGCCAGAAAACAAAAATCCAGCTCCACCAGTTGGAGACACCATGAAGTCGGGTGTTTCTAAAATATTGCATGAAGGACTCGAAAAATAGCTGTTTCGAATCTTATATGCCGTTAAACTGCCGAAATGACAAACACTCCTTCAGAGATGGAAGCGGAAATCGATTTCGACCATCTGAACCTTTATGTTCAGGGGGATATAGACCTCACGCGTGAGGTTTTTGGGTTGTTCAAACACCAGACTGAAATGTGGGGCAGAGCGCTTACTCCAGGCGCTGATGATGACACATGGGCGTCGGTTGTACACTCTTTAAAAGGGTCCGCGCGTGCGGTCGGGGCGCGAGCCTTGGCCGAAAGGTGCGAGCGCGCAGAAACATTGACAGGCGAAACTAAGACGGCTGGGGCGCGCCAAGTCGCAGTTCAAGATATCGAGTTTCGAATATCAAGAACCTTGGCAGAAATTCAACGCTGGGAATATCGTCAAACTTTGAACGATATGCGGCGAAGTTAGGCTTAATAATTTCTTCGGGCGAAATCCGCCTCGCCTTGGCGCAAAACTTCCGTTAAAAAACCCGTAAATTGTCAAACACGTGACACAGTTCAGACATGAACTCTCGTTAATTAAAGACAACTAACAAAGGGTGCCTCATGCAAAGCAAGTTATTAGGGATTTTCGCGACACTGGCTGGGATCGGGGCTTTCGCTCTGGCAGGATGGGCAGGCTATGTATTTTACCCTGCAGGCGGAATAGGCGGAGACATTCCTGCATCAAGCACGAGATCAAGCTCTGCTGGGATTGAAGTTCAACCCGTTACAGATGGCAAACCGCAGTCAGAAATTGAGGCGCAAACCGATGATCCCACGACCTCGATTTTTCGGTATATGCGTTGGTATCCCGATGAAACCGCCAATGGCCGATTAAATGCCTGTCTGGAATTCAATCGCCCAGTTGCCCAAGAACAAGAAGTCGAACTCCGCCCTTATATCGATATTGCTCCGGAGACCGCGGTAGCGCTGTCTGTTCGCGGAAAATCGCTCTGTGTCGGGGGACTGTCGTTTGATACCGAATATAATTTGACCCTGAAGGAGGGTTTGCCGTCGAATAAGTCGGATCTCGTTCTCGGGGCAGATCAAAATGTGACCGTGTCATTTGGGGATAAACCCGCCTTTATCGGCTTTACCGACAACGGAATTATTCTGCCTAAAACCAACACAGGCGGCCTTTCCATAGAAACGGTTAATATTGATACACTCGACATAACTGTTGAGCGGGTCAACCACCGCATCCTGAGCCAGACAGAACCAAATGCCGGGTCTCAATCTCTGGAAGGGGAGTATAGCTATGGCTATGAGGCTTGGGATGAAAAGGTTGAGGTTTGGTCGGGCGAACTGGACGTAGCGAACGAGTCCAATACTGCCGTAAAAACCATTTTCCCGCTCCAGCAAATTACCAAAGACTTAGATTATGGGGCCTATATTGTTACGGCCAAGCGCGCGACGGAAAAGGAAAATGACAACCGCGTTGCCCAAGCTTGGCGCTGGATTGTTTCCACAGATATGGCGCTGACGAGTTATACTGGCGCGGATGAAATGCATGTAAATGTTCGATCGCTGAAGACGGCAGAACTTGTGGGCAATGTTCGACTTGATCTGATCGCTCAAAACAATGACCTTTTGGGCTCTGTTGAGACAGGCCCTGATGGGCGCGCTTCTTTTCCATCCGCTTTGCTGCGCGGAGACGGCAATATAGCCCCGAAAATGGTGCTGGCTTATGGCCCGAATAATGATTTTGCTATGTTGGACTTGTCTCGTAGCCCGCTAGATATGACGGCCTATAACGTCGAGGGTCGGACGGCGCAAAGCCCGATTGATATTTTTGCTTACACGGAACGCGGGGTCTATCGTCCGGGAGAAACTGTTTACCTCACAGCGCTCTTACGTGGAGAAAAAGGCGAGGCCCGGTTTGACCGCCCGGTCAAGCTAACGCTCACAAAACCGGATGGAGGCATAGCCTTTGAGCAGACGTACCAAAGCCGGGATATGGCCGGCGCGCTCACGATTGATTACGAATTACCGGCGGATGCACCAAGAGGTGTCTGGACTATAGCTCTATCACCGGAGGGTATGGAGGCTGAAAAACGGGTTAGGTTTGATGTACAGGACTTTGTCCCGCAAAAACTTAAACTCGTTAGTAACATAACAGATGAGCGTTTAACGGCTGAGACGAAAAGCACTCTGATTTTACAAGCTGACTTTCTTTACGGCGCGCCAGGGGCGTCTCTTGAAGGAGAGGCTGAAGCCCGTATCCAGATCGAAAATGATCCCTTTGAGAATTATAAAGGCTTCAATTTTGGTGACACTCAAGAGACTTTCGAAGAGCGCATTGTTGAGATTGGCACGGGGGTCACGGATGAGAATGGGCGTTTGAGCCTGCCGGTTGATCTTTCAGGTCAGAGTATAGAGTCGAGTTACCCCCTTCGATTAATGGTGACCTCGGGTGTCGCAGAGCCGGGCGGCCGCTTTGTGCGCAAAACCCAATATGTGCCGTTACGGACGCAAGACAGTTATATCGGATTTAAAACAGGATTTGAGGGCGACTATGCGAGCCGCAATGCGCCCGTTAGTATTGACCTTGTGAATGTGTCTGCATCGGGCGAAGCCATTGATAGCGCGCTGAATTGGACCCTCTATGAGGAAATTCACGATTTTCAGTGGTATCGGGAAAATGGCAAGTGGCGTTATCGTAAGGATGTGTCAGACATTGCGCTTTTCGACGGCGTAATTGAGACAACTGGGACGCCAACTACTTGGTCAAGAAATCTGCCAAGTGGTCAATATCGTTTAGAGGCCACAGGGCCTGAAGGTCATAAAGCGGCATTCCGGTTTAATGTTGGATGGGCGAGGCCCGGTAGCGGAGTCGATGCGCCCGACCGCATTGTTATGGGCAAGGTCGAGGAAAAGGTCAGTCCCGGCCAAAGCGTGACGCTCTCAGTTAATTCGCCTTATGCAGGCGTTGGGGATTTCGTTATTGCAAATGAAACGGTCCAATCCATTCAGACTGTTGTTCTCCCGGAAGGGGAGTCAGACCTGACATTTATGTTCGACAAAAGCTGGGGCGACAGCGTTTATGCCATGCTGACACTCTACACGCCGGAAGATAAAGACGGAAAGTCCATTCAGCGCCGCGCGGCCGGAATGAGCTATATTGCTCTTGACCGTTCGGATCAGACTCTCGCTGTGACGTTTGAGGCAGATGAAATAATTGAACCCCGCCAGACCTATGAAGTAGCTGTTCAAGTCGCAAACATTCCAAGAGGAGAACAGGCCTGGGTTAGCCTGGCCGCTGTTGATGAAGGCATCTTGCAACTGACCCAATATGAAAGTCCCGATGCAGCTGAATACCTCTACGGCAAAAAAGCTTTCAGTCTGGATGTGCGTGATGATTATGCGCGGCTTTTAAACCCTAATCTTGGGACAGCTGCTATCCTGCCGCAGGGCGGGGACAGCCTTGGCGGGGCGGGCCTCAGCGTCGTTCCGACCCAAACTGTGGCGCTCTATCAGGGACCCGTTAAAGTTAAGGGCGGTCAAACCGTCATCGATTTGGAAATCCCTGACTTTCAGGGACAGATACGCCTTATGGCGACAGCTTGGTCAAAATCGGCTGCCGGCAGCGGAGAGCGAGATTTAACGGTGCGTGATCCTGTTCCGCTGACAGTCGGGCTACCGCGCTTTCTCGCCCCGAGCGACACAGGGATTGCAACAGTCAGTCTCGACAATCTGGATGGCCCTGTGGGAGATTACTCGGTCACAGCTATTTCAGAATTAACGTCTAAAGACGCGACGACTTTCAGCTTGGCTCGGGACGAGCGCCGGGACGTGACGATCCCGATCGCCGCTGATGGCTTGGGCGTCTCAGACTTTAACCTGAGTGTGGCAGGCCCCAACGGGTATGCCCGAAGTAATGCGCGGCAGATCGAGACACGTTCTCCTTATCGCCCCCAAGCCTTGAAACGTCTGACAGAGCTTGCACCCAACCAAAGTTATGCGCTTTCGTCTCTCAATCTGGATGGGTTTATCCCGGAAGCCACGGATGTAACCCTGTCGGTTTCCAACCTTCCGGGTCTTGACGCGCAGACTTATCTAAAGGCCCTGTCCATCTACCCCTATGGATGCACCGAACAAACGGCGAGTACGGCGATGCCGCTCCTCTTCGTCAATCAGCTCGGCGGGATTCAAGGCCTCAGTGACGAACAAAGACATGCCAGAATTGATTTGGCCATAAAACGGCTTGTTGCGCGTCAGGACGCGCAAGGCGCGTTTGGTCTCTGGCGAGTGAATGACGGTAATTCTTCGCCGTGGTTGCAAATCTATGTAACGGAGTTTCTCTTGCTCGCCAAAGAAAACGGACAATCGGTTCCTCAAGATGCATTAGACCGAGCTTTATCAGCTGTTCGTAAAATCTCAGAACCGAGCCGATATACAAATCTAAATCTGAACTTTAATTATGGCTGGAATAATTCCGGCGGTTTGGAACAAGACATTCGCCGATTTGAACGGGCCGCTTATGCACATTATGTTTTGGCTCTTGCCGATAAAGTGGATGTTCCGGACTTACGTTATTTGACCGACAACAATGCCAAAGAAATCAGCTCGCCTTTGGCTCTGACATATCTCGGCACGGCTTTATCAAAAATTGGCGACACTAGACGCGCCAATCGAATTTTTACCTTGGCACATGAACGGCGAGGCGGTTCAGGCAATCCAGACGATTATTACGCGTCGGATTTAAGAAACGCCGCGGCTATGATTGCGGTTGCGCAGAACTATATCGGAGCAGATAAAAATTCCGAACTCTTAAACTTTGTCGCCGCCGCCACCCAAGAGGCTCAATATTTAAACACGCAGGAGCAATCCTATCTTGTCCGTATGATTGCCTCATTGGATGCGGGACAAGGCGAGTTGTCATTGAAGACGCAGGGCGTAGATTTAACCAAATCGAAAACCTCCCACTCAGTTAATTTGGGAGGGCAGGCAATTTCTGAAAACCAGACTATCCAAAACATGGGTGACAAGCCTGTTTGGGTTTCGGCGACTCTTTCCGGCTTGCCGAACAGTGATCCTGGCGCCGTCGCTCAAGGTTATGATGTTGAAAAGCAGATGTTCTCTATGTCCGGGCAAATCACGAACCAAAACCAACTTGTAAAAGGCGAACGCGCTATCATCCGAGTGACCATTGATCCGGCCCAAAAACGGTCTGCCATGATCGTTCTTGCAGACCTTTTGCCAGCCGGAGTTGAGATTGAGTCTATTCTCTTGCCGGAAGAAGCTGGAGACACCGGCCCTTACCGATTCTTAGGCGATCTCACGGATTTGGATATGGCGGAGATGCGGGATGACCGCTTGGTCGCATCCGAACGCGTCAATCGCTGGGATGACGGTCAGATTTCTGTCGCCTATGTTGTGCGCGCTGTAACGCAGGGTGACTTCGTCTTTCCGGGCGCCGTTGCCGAGGATATGTATCGTCCGGAATTTAACGGTCGCACCGAAGCAAAAAGACTAATCATTCAAGGCCCTGGTAGCAATTAATGCGCCCCCGGGTGAAATATCCGAAATGGCTAGGTCTTGCCCTTGCGACGGCTTGGGTCGGCATAATAGGACTATTAACGTTTCCTATCGCGTCTGATGAGGTACGGACTGAGAACGCGACAACGCTTTATGATCAGAACGATCAGGTTTTGGCGCGCTATTCGACGAATGATAGCTATTGGCGTTTGCCTCCAACATTGGAAGAAATCGACCCAAATTTTATCCGTGCGCTTCTCGCCATAGAAGATGCCCGCTTTTACTCACATAGCGGTGTAGACATCCCCGCTATAGGGAGGGCGCTCAAAACCTGGCACAGTTCGGGACAGGCAAAATCCGGCGCGTCCACCATAACTATGCAACTCGTTCGGCAATATAAACCGCGTCCCCGCGTATTAAAATCGAAAGCCATTGAGAGCCTTGCCGCTCTGAAATATGAACTGGTTTTCTCCAAAGACGACATACTTGAACAATATCTGACCCGTATTTCCTATGGTAGCAATATTCAGGGAATTGAAGCGGCCAGTTGGCGCTATTTCAAAAAAACGCCAAGACAGCTGACTTGGGATGAAATCGCGCTGCTGATTGCTTTGCCGCAAGCTCCGGAAGCCCGCCGCCCCGACCGACATCCTGTAGCGGCCAAGGCAGGGCGCGATCGTATTCTTTCTAAACTCGTCGATGAGGGTGTGCTGACAGAACAATTGGCCCGAGAAGCCAAGGACGTCCCGGTGCCGCAATTTATAAATGATTTTCCGTCTGATGCAGAGATAGGTGCGCCGCTCCTTTCGGCTCGTGACCGGGATGTTCATAGTTTTATTGATCCCCAAATTCAGCAATCGGCCCACAGGGTTTTGGCGCAATCACTGGGACAACAAGACCGCGCTGTAAACGCCTCCATTTTGGTCGTTGAGAACAAAACGCGTAATGTTGTCGCGCAGGTCACAGCAGGTGCGCGAGATCATGAGGGTGGCTGGCTGGATCTGACCCGCGCCATACGCTCACCAGGGTCAACGCTCAAACCCTTTATATATGGTCTTGCGATGAGCGACGGACAGGCGGCGATGAACAGCACGATACGGGACGCGCCGACCCGTTTCGGAGCCTATCAGCCGGAAAACTTTAATCGACGCTATCATGGCAAGGTACGGTTGCAGGACGCCTTGAAACATTCATTGAATGTTCCAGCTGTCGCCGCCCTTGATCAAGTCGGCTCTGCCAGATTCGAAGCGCTCTTGACCTCGGCAGGGGCAATTCCGCGTTTTCCGAAACACCGCGATGAAGACAGTGGTTTGTCTTTGGCACTGGGCGGGGCCGGGATGACGGCGGTTGATCTAGCGACGCTTTACACAGCTCTCGCCAATGACGGCGTCGCTAAACCGCTAAACTGGGAGTTCGAGCAGTCTCGGGAAGAGGTAGGCGTGCAAATTCTGCCGCCAGACATGGTTCAAAAAATCACCGAGGTACTAACCTCGGCGACACCGCCGCAAGGACGACTACCGGGCCATTTGTCCCAAAGTCGGTCAGCTATCGCTTATAAAACAGGGACGTCTTATGGCGCACGAGATAGTTGGGCGGCAGGCTATGCCAAAGATCATACGATTGTCGTTTGGGTGGGCCGGCCCGACGGAGCCCCGCGTCCAGGCGAGACAGGGCGCGAGTCTGCGGCCCCCTTACTTTTTGATGTTTTCGATAGTCTTACGGATCGCTCTGAGAGACCTCTTAGGATAGTGGACAATCGCATTCGAGAAAGTAAGGCATTCAAAACATCCTTGGATGCGGGTCCCCAAATTTCTTTTCCGTCCGATGGAAGCGAAGTGCTTATCCGAAACAGCCGAAAAGACTTACGGCTCCGGGCGCAGTCTTCAAAAGATTTACGGTTTTACGTAGATGGAGAAATATTAGACGCAAAATATGGAGCCGCGACATTCAAACCGAAATCAGCGGGGTTTTATACATTGAAGGTTGTGGACAGTGATGGGCGTTCAAGTCTTTCCCGATTTCGTATTCTCCTCGCCGATAATCTCGCGCACGCGCCGCTTTAAGGCGAGCAATTCATCTGCAAACCACTCGTGCTTTTTTATCCAACCATTATTTCGCCAGCTGGGATGCGGGAGGGGCATGAGGCCAGGGCCAAAACTTGGCCATTTTCTTACCGTCTCTGTTAGGTTACGCTCCATTTTGGGGCCAAGGTAGCTTTTCACCGCATACATGCCGACGAGAAGCATGAGCTCAATATTCGGTAATGCGTTGGAGAGAGGATCTTGCCAGAGCGGCGCACATTCTTTTCGTGGTGGGAGATCCCCACCATTTTTATCCTGACCCGGAAAACAGAACCCCATGGGCGTAATGGCAAAAAGATCGGGATTATAGAAAGCCGTTTCGTCAACGCCGAGCCAGTCTCTAAGTCGTTTGCCGGAGGGATCGTTGAATGGAACCGAGCTGGCGTGAGCCAAAGTGCCTGGGGCTTGGCTGATGATACGAATTTTAGATTTTTTAGTCCCCCGCACGATGGGGTTTGGCGTAACAGGTAAAGGCGGGTTGGAATGGGCACAGACTTCACAGCGGCGAATTGTATCTAATAAAGCATCTGTATTTGGGTTAAGAGGCAAATTATTTTGGGAAACTGATGTCATAGCTCTGGTTTAACGCGTTAATATGTTATTGGTTGAACGAAAATTCAGCTCGGTGATTTGAGGTCAGTACATGTCAGATAGTTTTTACGCAGATTTAGATAAAGAACTGGAGTCCATTAAAGAGGAAGGACTTTGGAAGAGTGAGCGTTTGATTACGAGTGATCAGTCCTCTGACATCGATATTACCCA
The DNA here is from genome assembly GCF_965138505.1 of Litorimonas haliclonae. Lineage (NCBI taxonomy): Bacteria > Pseudomonadati > Pseudomonadota > Alphaproteobacteria > Maricaulales > Robiginitomaculaceae > Litorimonas > Litorimonas haliclonae. Next base: position 232,159 of record NZ_CBCSCO010000003.1, read on the forward strand.
GGACGGGAAAGAGAAAGAGGTTTTGAACTTCTGCGCCAATAACTACTTGGGACTCGCCAATCACCCCGACCTGATTAAAGCGTCTCAGGATGCCACCCAAAAGCATGGCTTCGGTATGGCCTCAGTGCGTTTTATTTGCGGCACTCAGGCCCAACACCGTGAGCTAGAAAAATCTATCGCAGACTGGCTCGGTTTTGAAGACAGCATCCTTTACGCGGCTTGTTTTGATGCCAATGGAGGTCTGTTCGAGCCTTTGCTAGGCCCTGATGACGCCATTATTTCCGATACACTCAATCACGCTTCGATTATCGATGGCATCCGTCTTTGCAAAGCTATGCGGTATCGTTTCAAAACGTCTGATATGACAGATCTACGCGAAAAGCTTAAGGCTGCCAAAGCCGACGGTGCGCGAAACATCTTGATTGCAACAGACGGTGTCTTCTCTATGGATGGCACGATCGCGAAGCTGGACGAGATTGTCGCGCTGAAGAAAGAGTTCGGCGCTCTGCTGATGGTCGATGATTGTCACGCGACAGGATTTCTGGGCGAGAATGGTCGCGGCTCAGCAGAATTTCGCGGTGTCGAAGGCGGAATCGATATCCTTACAGGGACACTCGGCAAAGCGCTTGGCGGAGCTATGGGCGGCTTTACCTGCGCGAAACAATCCGTAGTCGATATGCTGCGCCAGCGTTCGCGACCTTACCTATTTTCTAACTCTCTGGCCCCTGGTCTCGTCGGGGCGAGTCTGAAAGCGATTGAGTTGGCAAAACAAGGCGATAACCTTCGGAAACAGCTTAAAACCAATTCAGAGCACTTCCGCAAAGGCATGACAGATGCGGGATTCACCCTTCCGGAGGGGGAGCATCCAATCATTCCTGTCATGTTGGGCGACGCCAATATAGCACAAGACATGGCGGCAAAGCTTTTAGATGAAGGCATTTACGTTATCGGTTTTTTCTTCCCGGTCGTTCCAAAAGGCCAGGCCCGGATTAGAACGCAAATGAGCGCCGCTCACACACCAGAACAAATTGACCGCACCATCGCTGCCTTCACTAAGGTCGGCAAAGAGCTAGGAGTGATTTAATGGCTGAGACCCTGCCAAAAACCATGAAGGCCCTCGTTAAAGCCAAGTCTGAAAAAGGCCTCTGGATGGAAGAGGTGCCTGTGCCGGATATCACCCCAAATGAAGTGCTTATCAAAATCGAGCGCACGGCCATTTGCGGCACGGATATGCATATCTACCAATGGGATGAGTGGGCACAGAAAAATGTGCCTGTTCCGCTTGTCGTGGGCCATGAATATGGGGGACATGTCGTGGCTGTCGGCTCGACTGTTACCCGCGTTAAAGTCGGAGATCGCGTCAGCGGAGAAGGCCATGTGGTAGGCCGGAAATCCCGGAATGCACGGGCAGGGCGGTTTCACCTCGATCCGGACACGAAAGGCATAGGCGTGAATTTGCCCGGCGCGTTTGCCGAGTACCTAGCGCTCCCCGAATTTAACGTTATCCCTTTGGGTAAGGATTTTCCCCTGGAGATTGCCTCCATTCTCGACCCGCTCGGCAATGCGGTGCATACGACTCTGGCGTTTGATCTCGTCGGTGAGGACGTTCTGATTACGGGCGCCGGGCCTATTGGCATTATGGCGGCGGCTGTGGCCGAACGCGCAGGGGCGCGGCGTATTGTGCTGACGGACATCAATGACTGGCGTTTGGAGTTTGCAAAAACGCTCACGACCCGGACGCGCATGGTCAACACAATGAATGAAGATCTGAAAAAGGTCATGGACGAAATCGGCCTAGATGAAGGGTTTGATGTTGGCCTCGAAATGAGCGGCGCCCAGCCAGCCTTCAATCAAATGCTGGATTGCATGTTGATGGGCGGTAACATCGCGATGCTTGGCATTCCGGCCAAGCCTTACCCTGTCGACTTTGGCAAAATTGTCGGGAAAGCATTAACTTTGCGGGGTATCTATGGCCGTCAAATGTATGAGACTTGGTATAAAATGCTGGCTTTGATTGACGGCGGCCTCGACATGAGCCCGCTCATTACCCACCGTTTTGCGGCAACAGAGTTCCAGAAAGCCTTTGACCTTATGGAAACGGGTAAAACAGGAAAGGTCATACTGGATTGGACGCAAGTGTGACCGAGGAATATGTTCCGTTAGAGGGCTATCAAGACCTCACCGAAGAGCAGATGCGGCAACGTTCTGAGGCTGTCCTGAACCGGCTTTTGACGCGCCGAACTATACGGAATTTTTCCGACAAGCCTGTTCCGAAAGACATTATTGAAACCTGTATCAAAGCTGCTGGAACAGCTCCGAGCGGTGCCAATCACCAACCTTGGCATTTTGTGGCAATTTCCGATTCTGAAACGAAGCGAAAAATCCGTATCGCTGCTGAGGCTGAAGAGGCGGAGTTTTATGGCGGGCGCGCGTCAGAAGAATGGCTCCACGCATTAGCCCCTCTTGGGACGGATGAGAGTAAGCCATTCCTTGAAACCGCGCCCTGGTTAATTGCTGTCTTTGCACAGCGCCGGGGCGGTGAGGTCGTGGGCCAGGATAAGAAAAATTATTATGTGACAGAATCTGTCGGGTTAGCCACTGGGTTGCTTATCACGGCTTTACACTCAGCAGGGCTTGGCACGCTCACGCATACGCCTGCCCCTATGGGGTTTTTAAGAGAAATTTGTGGACGGCCAGATAATGAGAAGACTTTTGTTTTGATGGTCGTTGGCCATCCGGCCGAAGGCGCGACTGTACCAAAACATGCCCTGATAAAGAAAAAACTCGAGGATATTTCAACCTTTATCGAGTGAGAGTTATATCGACGTTATGAATTAACGCATCCAAGACCTGCAATTTCGCGACTTGCTTAATGAAGATGAGCGGCGCATAGGCCCGAAATGACACAGACGAAACCCGTAAAACGAGATAGCATGAAATTGCCAATTCCTCTTTGGGAGTTTGTGGCAATGATGGCAGCGGTATTCGGACTTCAGGCGCTTGGCATTGATGTGATGCTGCCTGCCCTGTCTCTCATTGGCGAAGAACTTCAAATTGCCAATCCAAATGACCAACAGCTCATCGTCTTTGCTTTCATTTTAGGGTTTGGATTTCCGCAACTTGTTTTCGGGCCCATTTCTGATCGTTTTGGGCGGAAAGTCTTATTACAGGCCTCTTTAATTGGCTATTTCCTGACATCTTTTATGTGCATGATTGCCCCTAGTTTTTACTGGCTTCTGGCATTCCGATTTATTCAGGGGATAACCTGCGCCGGGACGCGGGTTGCGGCAGGGGCGGTCATTCGTGACCTGTCTGCGGGACGCGCCATGGCTCGCATCATGTCTCTCGTTTATACGGTCTTTATGATAGTGCCGATTATCGCCCCGGCTTTGGGGACGCTCGTCATGACGGTGGCTCCATGGGAATGGATATTCGGAGTTTTAGGCGCGTTTTCCTTTTTGGTCTTTATGTGGACGCAATTTCGTCTTCCTCAAACCCTACCAGAAGAAGACCGCCGCCCCTTTAGTCTGAAGAGCATTCGGGAGGCTTTTCATGCCGTGCTGACGAACCGCATCAGCTTTGGATATATGATAGCCAGCGGCGTCATATTTGGCTGTCTTTTCTCTTTCATTGGTGCCTCTGAACAAGTCTTTGATGACGTATTTGGGCGCGGCGATAGGTTCTGGATTTGGTTTGCCGGCATCGCAGGGGTATTGGCGGTCATGAATTACAGCAATAGCCGTGTCGTGGACAAATGGGGCATGAGGCGCATCAGCCACGCCGTCGTTCTTGTCTTTATCGCCTTGTCTCTGGTGAACTTGTTATGGATGCAGTTTGTCGGCCAAGACTTCTGGGTGTTTTATGTCTTGTTCGCGATGACATTCGCTTGTTTTGGCATGATGGGAGCAAATTTTACCTCATTGGCGCTCGAGCCAATGGGTAAAATTGCCGGAACCGCAAATGCGGTTTACGGCTTTATTACTATGACCCTATCGAGCTTGTTGGGCATTATCGTAGCCCGCGTTTTCGACGGAACCGTACGTCCTCTTCTGATCGCCTATGTGCTTCTAGGCCTCATCAGTTTGAGCGTCATACTCTTCACTGAGAAAGGGAAACTTTTCGGCGTCGGGGAGGGGAAGGAGCCTTAAGCGACCCCTTCCAGATCAAAGTCTTTATATTCCTCTTTCAACTCTCGTTTGAGGATTTTGCCTGTCGCGCCTAAGGGCAGGGCCTCCACAAAAACGATAGCGTCTGGCATCCACCATTTGGCGCATTTACGTGCGATGCAGGCTTTGATTTCTTCCTTGTCAGGTGTTTTTCCTGGTACAGGCTGCACAACAAGGAAAGGCCTTTCCTGCCACTTTGGATGATGAATGCCGATACAGGCAGCCATAGCGACGTCAGGGTGATCTGAGGCGGCATTTTCGACTTCTATTGAACTCACCCATTCTCCGCCGGATTTAATAACGTCTTTAGAGCGATCCGTAATCTCCATATAACCCTTGGGGTGGAGCACGCCCACATCACCTGTGCGGAACCAGCCATCATCAGTAAAGTTCTCGGCCCCAGCCCCTTTGAAATACCCTGAAGAAATCCAAGGGCCGCGAACATGAAGGTGTCCTTCGGCTTCACCGTCTTGCGGTAAAACATTTCCTTCGTCGTCTACAATTCGCATTTCCACGCCGAAGATACGACGACCCGCCATGAGCTTATGAGCAACAAGGTCTTCATAATCATCATTTTCGGTACCAGGATAAGGAGAGTAAGTCGTTCCTAGGGGCGAGGTTTCTGTCATGCCCCAGCCTTGCTGCATTGGGATACCGAGATCCAGTTCATATGCTCGGAGGAGGCTTTCAGGGAGTGCGGAACCGCCAACCAAGGCTTTTTTTACTGTCTTTAAGTCAATATTATTTTCCTTGGCATGGTTGTAAATTCCGAGCCAGACAGTCGGAACTCCCGCCATCAGGGTGACGCCTTCCTGATTGATCATTTTACAAAGACTGGCACCATCAAGCCCTGGACCCGGCATGACTAGCTTTGCGCCGACCATCGCGGCGGAGTAAACCAGACCCCAAGCGGAGACGTGGAACATAGGCACGACGCCCAAAATGGTGTCGAGTGACCCTCCGCCAATGACGTCTTGAAAGCAGCCTGCCATGGCATGAAGAATTGTGGAGCGGTGAGAGTAGAGTACGCCCTTAGGGTCTCCGGTGGTGCCGGAAGTGTAGCAAAGTGTGCAAGCTGTGTTCTCGTCAAACCGTTCCCATTCTATTGTCTCCGACGCGCCCGCGATGAAGCTCTCATAGTCTTCTACGTCAGTCTTGTAGTCCGGCATATTATCTTTGTCTGACAGGCATATCCATTTCTTGACCGTTGGGCACATGGCAGAAACGCCGTCTACAATCGGGCCAAAAGTTGTGTCGAACATCAGCATGCTGTCTTCAGCATGATTGACCATCCAAGCGATTTGATTGGGCTTTAAACGGGGATTGATAGTGTGGACGATCGCCCCAATTGATGAGACCGCATAATAGATTTCAATATGGCGGTAATTATTCCACGCAATAGTGGCAACTCGGTCGCCTTTTTTGACGCCTGCTTCTAGCAAAGCATTCGCAAGCTTCCGAACACGGACGGCGCAATCACCCCAACCATAGCGGTGCTCCGTCATATCCGTATTGAGCGTGTAAATTTCGCGGTCTTTGTGAACGGTTGCAGCGTGTTCGATTAAATCGCTGATCATCAACTCATGTTTCATCATTAAGCCGTGCATCATAGTCCCCATATTCATTGTGGTTTATTTAGACTTTTCTTTCCACGCGTATCGTCTACCGTCAATGGGCAAGCGTGTATGAAGAGAGTCATTTATGAATAGTCGGGTCCCCAGTTTTGAAGACGTGTTAAGTGCCTCCAAACGGCTAGAGGGTCATGCCCGTGTAACGTCCCTCTTACGATCTGATCAGGTTGATGAAATTTGCGGTTGTCAGCTGTTCTTAAAAGCGGAGGCAAAACAGAAGGGCGGCGCTTTCAAATACCGAGGAGCACGAAATCGATTGTCTCAATTGTCACCACAAGAATCCAAGATAGGGGTGGTGGCTTTTTCTTCTGGAAACCACGCGATTGGTATTGCAATTTCAGCAAATGAACTGGGAGTTCCAGCGATTATCGTTATGCCCAAAGACGCGCCGAAAATTAAGGTCGAAACGGTACTTTCTTATGGGGCGGAAATTCGTTTCTATGACAGACTGACAGAAAGTCGTGAGCATATTGCCGAACATATTTCCCGATCCTCAGGACGGGTTGTTGTTCCGTCTTTTGATGATCCATATATAATTGCTGGGCAGGGAACTATCGGCATTGAGCTAGCTGAACAATGTCCAGACCTTCACTCTGTTGTTGTGAATTTGGGCGGAGGAGGAATGTGCGCAGGAATTAGCTTAGCCTTACAAAAGTCATGTCCTGAAGCAAAAATATTTGGGGCAGAGCCTCAGAATTATAATGATCACCAACTGTCTCTTGAAGCAGGAGAACGCGTATCGCTGTCCTCACCGCCCGCAACCCTTTGCGACGCTCTGATGACGCCTCAGCCGGGAGAGCTGACTTGGGCCGTGAATTCACAGTCTTTGTCAGATGTTTTCACGGTCACGGACGAAGACTGTCTGCACGCTATGGCGCTTGCAAAACGGGAGTTGGATGTAATTCTAGAACCGGGAGGCGCTGCCTCTCTCGCGTCGATTATGAAGTATAAACCGTTTTCGCCAGACCAAAAAGTGGTAGTCATTGGCTCTGGCGGTAATGTCGACGCTGAGGTAATGGAGCAGGCTTTAAGTCTCTGATCCAAATCCGCTTATTTTTGTCCCTGACGTAAGTCGCGATCTAGATAAAGCGGCGCGCTGTTTCCGTTTAAGCGAGCCCGGTAAACCTGCATGTTTTCCATAACTCTCTGAACGTAATTTCGAGTTTCTGAAAACGGTGTTGACTCGATCCAATCAATTGGGTCGATTTCTCCTGTGCGGGGGTCACCATAGGTTTCTATCCACTGTTTTGCACGATGCGGCCCTGCATTATAAGAGACAGCCGCTAATATGTAAGAGCCGTCCCACCGTTCAAGAAGATCATTTAAGTGGTAAGCGCCGAGCTGCGCAGAATATTCGGCGTCAGTTAAAAGGCGTGTCTGGCTGTAGTCCACATTGTGTTTTCGGGCTGTGTAACGCGCGGTGGAATCGATCATTTGCATTAACCCGTAAGCCCGGGCTGAACTAATGGCGTTTGTTTCAAACTCAGTTTCTTGACGAGCAATCGCATAAACAAAAGCTGTCTCGAATTCGTTCGGTAGAGCTTCGATAATAGGCACTCTTGGGTAGCCGGACTCTGTCAGCATGGTCTGAAAACGGGAGGCTTGTTTTGCAGCTCTCACAGAGGGCCGCATATAACCGTAATCTTTAGATATTTTCGCCAGCGCTGACAGTTCCGCCGGCGTGTCTAGGACACCATCAAGGTGAAAGGCAATTTGAGAGAAAAGACGCTCATCGCCGATTTCTCCTAAAAGCTGCATAGCTTTGACGCGGTCATCTTGTTTTAGAGTTTCTAATTCTGTGTCTGAAGAGGCCTCTGGCGGAAGGCTTAGCGTGGCTGAGCCTTGGCCCAGCTCTAATGTAGCTAATTGACCGTAATATGTATTCGGGTATTTTGCGGCTTCCAAAAAACTGGCATCGGCTTCGGCGCCAGTTTGAGATCGTCCTAACCAGTAATAGCCCCGTCCCAGGGACACAGGGGTGGAAACGGCTTCCGCAAGTTTGCGGAAATGGATTTGAGCCTGCTCGGCTTTACCGAGTTTCCGCAGCGCGAGCCACCCGGCTAGAAATTCGGCTTCAGCAAAATCTGCACCATCTGTGAAGCCGTGATCGAGCACTATGTTATAAGCTTCGGCAAAGCGTTTCTCGCTTATCAGCCAGTACGCCATAATCTGTTTTTCGCGCCAAAGCGCAGCTTTGCCCTGGTCATTGATTGGGGCGCCTGGAACTTCCTGAAGAATGGGGAGAGCGTAATCCTTTGACCGCTTGCGGCGACGCCATTTTGCGCGTTCATAGAGTAGTCCTGTGTCAGCCTTATAATTTGACGGCACAGCGTCTATCGCGGCATCCATACCCGCTCGATCAGCCGCCACACGTAGACGGGCGTCCATAAGGTTGCGTTCAGCCCGGTCCATGAAAGGCAGCAGAGCTTGCGCGCTATCAAAAAACCACCGTCCATTCCAGATTAGGTGATCGGCGCGCCGGGCATGGTCTTCTGGCGTGAGCTTCGAACTAAATTGCGAAAATAGGTCTTGTTGCCGTGACCGCGTTAACTTGGCGCCCTGCCAAGCCGAACGAAGCCACATATCAGCCGTTTCATCATTTCCTAGTGCATAATTTGCGCGCGCCAAGGCGGCCCGTCCTTCGCCGGATACAGGAGCCTCTCCTTTGAACCATTCAACAGCATCTTTTGGAGGGAGGGGGTTGTCGAACATTTCGGCTTCTGCCCGCGCCCGAATGGTGACTTGACGTGGCCAATCAGAGAGGTCTTGCGCGGCCTTAGTCAAAATATCAAAAGAAGCATTCCGGTCCTCAACCGCGCGAACCCAAATCAGAAGCGTTTTCGCTGTCTCATCTTCGATTCCGCGTTCATAGAGTTCAAATTCCAGCCAGTCATCGCGGTTGGCGGCGCTAATAGCTTTGCGCAGGCTGAGCGCATCTTGTTCGGAAAGAAAGTTTGAAAGGGCCGGGGCAATAGGTTTAAGGCGGGGCTCGACATCTGGAGCTGCCTGCGCCATTTGCAAGGGAACAAGACTCAAAACACTAATCAATAACGGAGAAAAGATTTTCTTTCGACACAATGAAATTACAGCGTTTGGCAAAGGGGCACTTGCTTGGTAAGCTGAAAGAAAGTTATGACGCTTGTTCATTATCCGTCTGTAAATCCTAAATAAATTCGAACCCCATTGATTCGAATAGCTACATGAAAGAGCAAAATGATAAAAGGTTCGATAACAGCCCTTGTGACTCCGTTCAAAGATAACAGCGTCGATGAGAAAGCGTTCCAGAGTTTCATCGAATGGCAAATAGATAATGGCACACATGGGCTGGTGCCTTGCGGAACGACAGGTGAATCAGCAACTTTAACGGATGCTGAGCATCGCCGCGTTATAGCCTTGACGGTTGAAGCGGCGGCTGGCCGCGTTCCAGTTATCGCGGGTGCTGGATCGAATGAGACCACTGTGTCTAAAGCTTACGCTCGGCACGCCAAGGAAGAGGGGGCTGACGCTATTCTTGTGGTTACGCCTTATTACAACAAACCAAATCAAGAAGGCATTTACCAGCATTTCAAGGCGATTTCGGAATCTGTCGATATTCCAATTGTTGTTTATAACATTCCTGGCCGCAGTGTTGTTGATATTACGAATGATACAATGGGTCGGTTGTCTAAATTGCCAACTGTTATTGGATGCAAGGACGCAACAGGCGACGTCGCTCGGGTCCAAGGCTTGGTAGACCGCTGTGGTGAGGGCTTTATTCAGCTCTCTGGTGATGACCCGAGCTCTTTGGGGCACTCCGCCCATGGCGGAATGGGCGCAATTTCGGTTGGATCAAATGTTGCGCCGAAAGCCTATTCAGAGCTTCATGAGGCGTTGTTGAAGGGCGAATTCACTAAAGCGAAGTCGCTGAACGCGAAACTGGATTGTTTGCATAAAGACTTATTCCTTTGTCCGAGTCCGGCGCCTGCAAAATATGCGCTCTCGCTTATGGGCAAAATGGAACCGTCTGTTCGCTTGCCCATAGTCCCCTGTGCAGACTCAACAAAACGCGCCGTTGAAGCGGCAATGAACCGTGCAGGAATATCCTATTAAATTATGGCCAAAGCCAAAGATAAATCGCCGAAGACTCTGATCGCAGACAATCGTCGTGCGCGGTATGAATATGCCGTTGAAGACAATATGGAAGCCGGCATCCAACTGCTCGGCACAGAGGTGAAGGCCCTGCGCGAAGGCCGAGCAAATATTGCTGAGGCCTATGTAAGCGTTGAGGGGAACGAGGCGTGGTTGATCAACGCCAATATTCCAATTTACGCGCCCGCCAGTCAATTTAATCACAGCCCGACCCGTCACCGGAAGCTCTTGTTAAAGCGCAAAGAAATCAATGTCCTGCTAGGGGAAACTCAACGGAAGGGCCGCACGATTGTCCCGTTGAAGCTGTATTTTAACAAAGCTGGCACGGCGAAACTTTTGATTGGGATTGCGACAGGTAAACAAACTCACGATAAGCGTGAAACACAGAAGAAACGCGACTGGCAAAGGCAAAAAGCCCGTCTAATGCGGGAAAATGGCTAACGACCCAAAAAGGTTTTAATTTCACTGAAGACATCAAAGAACATTTCTTCGGTCAAACGCTTTGTATTCGTATTGTAACGCGAACAATGATAGCTCGAAAATAGTTTCCGGCCCTCTCCAATGTCATAAGCTACATTATGGCCGAACGGATAATCTTTAAGTTTCAAGCCAAGACTTCTGATTGTGCTGTCATGGGCAATTTTGCCTAGGCAAAGCAGGGCTTTCAATTCTGGCAATTCCGCCATTTGTCCTAAGAGATAATCCCGGCACGTATTGATTTCCTGACCTACGGGTTTGTTCTGAGGCGGTACGCACCGAACCGCATTGGTAATCATGACCCGCGACAGGGTCAGGCCGTCTGCTGCATGACCGTTATATCTCCCGTTAGAAAAGTCGAATTCTTCTATGGCTTTATAAAGCAGATCACCTGCGTAATCGCCGGTAAATGGACGCCCCGTGGCGTTCGCGCCTTTCAGGCCCGGAGCTAGGCCGATAATAAGGCACTCTGCCTTCGGGTCGCCGAAACTAGGGACAGGCCCATTAAAAAAGTCCGGATGTTTCTCACGGTTTTCTAAGATAAACGCGCGCAGCCGCGGACAGCGGGCGCAATTAAAATCTGGCTCCGACCGCAAGCTCACGACTTATCCGTCCTCATATTCCTGTTCATCTTCTGTGGAATAGTCCCGCTTCGGCCTTCCAATAATCTTACCCATATCAGCGAGTTCAATAAAGTCGTTGGCTTGACGACGAAGTTCATCAGCGAGCATGGCCGGGCGGGATTTTAACGTGGAGATTACGCTAACGCGGACGCCTTTGGACTGCACGGCTTCAACGACTGCTTTGAAGTCTCCGTCCCCTGTAAACAGGAGAATGTGATCGACATGCGGCGCAATATTCAGCATATCAATGGTCATCTCGATATCCATATTGCCTTTAACGCGGTTGCGGCCGTCCCGGTCTGTATAGCTTTTTGCCGGCTTCGTAATGACGTGGAAACCGTTATAGTCTAGCCAATCAATTAAGGGGCGTATGGGAGAATAATCTTCGTGATCTAACAGGGCAGTGTAATACTTCGCCTGAATGAGGCGGCCCTTGTTCTTAAAAAGATCGAGAAGCTTTTTGTAATCTATATCAAAATCTAGAGTTTTTCCTGAAGAATAGAGGTTTGAACCGTCGATAAACATGGCTATGCGTTCGTCTGGGTAAAAGGCCATAAATGTGCTCAAATAATAAAATGAATAAAAAAATGAACGTCGCTTATATCGCGTTGGGGGGCAATTTGTCCAATCCCGAAACCACCTTCTGTCAGGCTGTGGCTGAAATGAGGCGTTCGGAAATTGAAATTATAGGCGTTTCATCTCTGTGGCATAGCCCGGCCTGGCCGCCCGAATTGGGTCATCCCGATTACGTCAATGCGGCCCTAAAAGTTGAAACATCACTGACGGCTAAGAACTTATTAAGTAGGCTTCACGCTCTGGAGGCTCTACTCGGCCGGAAGCGAAGCGTCTTAAACGCCCCGCGGGCTCTTGATTTAGATATTATTGATTTTGCCGGAGAGGTGGAGGTGAATAGTCCTATTCTGCCTCACCCAAGGGCCCATTTGAGGGCTTTTGTTCTCCTGCCTATTTGGGAGATAGAATCGACGTGGACGCATCCGACTTTACACAAAACTTCTGTAGAATTGCTCTCAGAATTGCCGAGTGAAGACGTCCTTGACCATGCTGTGATTAAGCGGCACTGGCTGGATTCTTGACCTTGCAATTAAGCCTTTCAAACAGTATAGACGCACCTTAATTTCAAATTTTGGACTGTATAGTCGTCCATAAAGTTTACAGGATGCCCCATGGCTCGCGTTACCGTTGAAGATTGTGTCGAAAAAGTCCCGAATCGTTTTGATTTGGTTCTTCTCGCTTCCCACCGATCCCGTAATATTGCGGCTGGGTCATCGCTGACCGTTGATCGCGATAATGACAAGACACCTGTCGTTGCCCTGCGTGAATTGGCTGAAGAAACATTGGACCTCGATGATTTGCGCGAAAGTCTCGTTACCGGTCTGCAGCGTGTTATTTTTGATGATGACCTGCCTGAAGATCAGGAAGAGGAAGCTCCAGTTCTGGCGATTGGTCATGACGACAATGCAGGCCCGAGCGAAATGAATGAAGCAGACCTTCTTCGCGCTTTGCAAGGCGATCGCGATAATGACAGTTCTTCGCGCTTCTAGGCGTTTCAATAAAATGTATTTGAGCCGCCCTTTGAGGCGGCTTTTTTATTACCTAATACCGCGTAAACCATTTGATAGCGGCGTTTAACCGCCTATATAAAAACTGTGGACCATGTGACCTTGGATAATCAACCGGCCCCAAAAGGGCAAAGTCCTCGATTTCTTCGTCAATTCGAGCTGGTTGAGCGCGTTCGGAAATATGACCCGACGGCGGACGAAGCCCTTTTAAACAAAGCCTATGTTTTCTCTGTAAAAGCGCATGGCGATCAGAAACGTCACTCAGGCGATCCTTATTACGCGCACCCGATCGAAGTGGCCGGAATTTTAGCCGACCTGCATTTGGACGTAGCGACAATCTGCACGGCGCTACTCCATGACGTTTTAGAAGATACCGACACAACCTTTGAAGAGCTCTCGAAAGAGTTCACGCCGGAAATTGCAGAGCTTGTAGACGGCGTCACCAAGCTTGGCCAATTGAGCATTCCCAATGCGACGCGGGAGCGGGCGCAGGCTGAAAATTTTCAGAAATTTGTGTTGGCGATAAGCAAGGACGTGCGCGTTCTTCTCGTTAAGCTCTGTGACCGGCTTCATAATATGCGCACGCTGGAGCATCACCCCAAACCAGCGTCCCGAAAACGAATTGCAACGGAAACCCTCGATATCTATGCGCCCTTGGCTCGCCGCGTAGGGATGGACCGAATCTGTGCGGAGCTGGAAGAACTCTCATTTCGTTATATAAATCCATCGGCGTTTGAATCAGTTGAACGTCGTTTAGTGGACTGGCGGGAAACCCAAGGGGAAGCCATTTCAGAGGTTTCCACGGATTTGCGCACGCATTTCGACAAGGCGGGAATAAGTGCTCGTATTTATGGGCGTGAGAAACGTGCCTATGCAATTTGGCGTAAGTTACAGCGCCAAAACATCAGTTTTGAAGATGTCGCTGATATTTATGCTTTTCGAATTATCGTGCAAAGCCGCGATGTCTGCTATCAGGCTTTAGGCTTGCTGCATTCTGTTTACCGGGCTGTCCCAGAGCGGTTTCGCGATTTTATTTCTGTGCCAAAACCCAATGGCTATCAGTCCCTTCACACAACGATACGAACACCGGACAACCGCCGGGTTGAGCTGCAGATCCGTACAGAACGCATGGAAGATGTGGCCTCCCGGGGCGTTGCGGCGCATTGGGCTTATAAAAACAATAATTACGGATATGATCCTGAACGCGCCTTAGAAAGCGGAAGTGACCCGTTGAAACGTATTCGGCCTCTTGTTGAAATGATGGAACAGAGCGGCGATGCAGATGAGTTTTTGGAACATGCCAAGCTCGAGATGTTCACGGATCAAGTGTTCACCTTCACGCCCAAAGGTGATTTGATCGCCTTACCTCGGGGGGCGATGCCTCTCGATTTCGCCTATGCCGTCCACACTAAGGTCGGAGACACCTGTATCGGAGCCTTGGTAAATGGCCAAAAACACCCCCTACGTCAGGCGTTAAAAAACGGTGATGTGGTCAAAATCATTCGCGGCGGCGAAGCCGAAGCGTTGGAAGGGTGGGAAAACTTTGTCGTAACCGGGAAGGCCCGTTCCGCGCTTCGCCGTTTAACGCGTACTGGTGAGGCCGAGGAGTTTGCGCGGACCGGAGAGCTTTTAGCTAAACATGCGTTTGCGCGAGAAGGTCTCACATTTTCGGATGCTTTGATGCGAGACGCCGTCAAACGATCCAATGCCGAACACGTTGATGAACTTTTTGAATCACTCGGTCGGGGCAAGCAGTCTCTGAATTCTTTTATGGATTTAATTTTCCCGGCGCGCCGCAAAGACCCGTCTCAATCTATTGTTCTGAGACGTGAAGTCATTCAGGATTCGACTGCACGGCTCTATGTTAAAGGCGACGGGTTACGTGAAGGCATCAGCCTGCATCTTTCAAGCTGTTGTTCTCCGATACCAGGAGACCGAATTATTGGGTTGCAAAATGTAGAGGATGAAAAAGGCGGTATCAGAATACACACGATTGATTGCGAGACTCTGTCTTCAACAAATGTGGATCCTGATGACTGGCTTGATTTGGGGTGGCGAAGGAGCGCCGATCAATCCTCTGCAACGGGCCGAATGACTGTAACAGTGGAACATGTGCCGGGCGCTTTGGCCGACTTAACCAAAATTATTGGAGAGTCGGGTGGCAATCTTGTGAATATCAAAACGGTCAAACGTAGCCCCGTCTTTTTCGATATGATAATGGATGTCGAAGTGCGGGATAACCGTCACCTTGTACAGATTATTGCTGCTTTGCGGGCAAGCGCCTATGTAATCTCAGCCGAACGGGCGCGGGGCGAAATCATTTCCGCAAAGTAAGAGGACAGAGCGAATGAAGACTGAGGATGTGTTAGATGTTTTTCGCGAGGCAGGAGCGCTCTTGGAAGGACACTTTATTTTGTCTTCCGGACGACGCAGTTCTGTCTTCTTGCAAAAAGCCCTGATTTTTAAAAACCCGAAGCTAACAGAAAAATTGTGTAAGGCTTTGGCAGAGAAAGTTAAATCAGAATTAGGGGAACAACCCGACATCATCGTTGCGCCCGCTATGGGAGGCGTAATTCCAGGCTATGAGACGGCGCGTCACATGGGGCTGGAATCTCTTTTTGTTGAACGCGAAAACGGTGAATTTACACTTCGACGAGGGTTCAAATTGGAGCCAAGGCAAAAAGTCCTTATGGTCGAAGATATTGTGACGACTGGTTTGTCCTCCCGTGAATGCATTGCGGCGATGAATAAAACAGGCGCCTCAGTTATAGCTGGAGCTTGTATTTTTGACCGTTCAAACGGTATGGCGGATATTGGCGTACCACTTGTAAGTCTGGCGGCGCGTAAGTTCCCTGATTATGATCCTGAGGATTTGCCACCTGAATTGCAAAATATACCGGCAGTCAAACCTGGCAGCCGAGGCTTGTCGTGAGTGAGAAGTCGCTACCTCGGTTAGGGGTGAATATCGATCATATTGCAACAATTCGAAACGCACGGGGCGGAGACCACCCCAACCCTGTGGCTGGCGCATGGGCCGCGATTCAGGCTGGGGCAGACGGAATTACAGCGCATTTGAGAGAAGACCGCCGTCACATGCACGATGAGGATATGAGCAGGCTCCAAGCCCTTTGCAGCAGTGAAAATATTCCGCTGAATATGGAAATGGCGGCAACGGACGAAATGTTGGCTATCGCCTCGGATTTAAAGCCTCATGCGATATGTATCGTACCGGAAAGGCGGGAAGAACGGACCACAGAGGGCGGCTTAGATGTCGCGGGGCAAATCGAAACTCTTACTCCGATTATCTCCAAACTAAATGCAAATGGCGCGAGGGTATCTCTCTTTATTGAAGCAAACCGAGGGCAAATTGAGGCCTCGGCGAAAACAGATGCAAAAGTCGTGGAGTTGCACACGGGCGCTTATGCTCACGCGCTTGACGACGGTGATGACGAGAAAGCAAACAAAATATTGGAGGATTTCAGAGGTTGCGCCGCTTTAGCACAGAGCCTTGGACTCGAAGTTCATTTTGGACACGGCCTGACGTTTGAAAACGTAGCGCCTGTCGCTGCTATTCCCGAATGCATGGAACTGAATATTGGGCATTTTATTATCGGTGAAGCTGTGTTCATGGGCTTGGATGCTGCCATCAAACAAATGCGCGAAATCGTAACCGAGGCGAGACAAGCCGCGTGATCATCGGAATCGGAACAGATATTTGTGACATTAACAGAATCGTACAAATTATTGAAAAGTTTGGCGAAAAGTTCAAATTAAGAACTTTCACCGAAGGGGAGCGAGCTTATTGTGAGACAAAGGCGGTCCCTGCCAATGCCTACGCGAAAAGATTTGCTGCAAAAGAAGCTGTTGCGAAAGCTCTCGCCGGAAACCAGACAGGCGCTCTAAGCTGGACAGATGTGGAGGTGACTAACCACCCCTCCGGGCGGCCCGAAGTTATTTTGCATGGATCAGCGAAAGCCAGACTTAATGGTAAAGTTCCTGAAGGCTATCATGGTGTCGTGCATTTGAGCCTAAGTGATGACCCGCCCTACGCGCAGGCATTTGCGATTGTGGAAGCCAGCAAGGGCGACTAAGAACGGGCATGGCAAAGCAACAAAAATCGGAATTACGCGAAACGCTGTCCACGATTTTCTGGGCCGTCATTATTGCTTTGGTTTTAAGAACTTTTCTCTTTCAGCCTTTTCACATCCCGTCCGGCTCCATGTTACCGAACTTAATGAAAGGCGATTATATAATTACCTCTAAATATTCTGTTGGGTACGGCCGATTTGCGGCGGCGCCTTTGCCGTTTCCCAGTGGAGATGGTCGATTTTTAGAACGTGAGCCGGAACGCGGGGACGTACTTGTCTTTCGTCCGGATGGGGACGATAAAAACTTTATTAAACGCCTAATTGGTTTGCCAGGCGACACAGTACAAATGCAGGATGGGCGTCTTATCCTGAACGGAGAGCAGGTTCAGCTTACTAAGCAGGGCGAAGAAAGCTTTGCAGATCGTTATGGTGATGACGTGCTAGCGGAACTCTGGGCCGAAACATTTCCAAATGGGAACACGCACCTCGTCTATGACAGCCAGAAAAATAGCCCGAGCGATAACTCATCAGGTTATAGGATTCCCGAAGGTCATTATTTCTTGATGGGTGACAACCGCGATAATTCTGGGGATAGCCGCGTTCCGGTTCGAAATGGCGGGGCGGGTATGGTACCCGCGGAGAACATCATTGGGCGCGCCGAAATAGTGCTTTTATCTGTAAAAGAAGACTTCGTTCTTTATAAGCCTTGGACGTGGGGAAATATGCGTGGCGGTCGGTTTTTTGAGAGGATCAAATGAGTACATCTGCGCAAAAGAAGTCTGATATTTCTGCCCCCGATGTGACCGACAGGGTTCCTCCGCGTATCCTCGCTCTTTTTGAACGGATAGGGTACCATTTTCAGGACGCCGACCTTATTGAGCGCGCTCTAACCCATGCGTCCTACGGAGATGGTCGGCGCAAGAATGTGGATAATGAGCGTCTGGAATTTCTCGGCGATCGCGTTTTGGGTCTGCTGACGGCTAAGACCTTGTTCGACAAAACAAAATCCAAAGAAGGCGTTATGGCAACCCGCCTTAACGCGCTTGTGAGAAAAGAAACCTGCGCCCGCGTGGCCCAAACTATACGGCTTGGCGAAGCCTTACTGATGTCGTCGAGCGAAGAAAAGCAGGGCGGGCGCGAGAAGGTATCTATTCTCGGGAATGCGTGCGAAGCGCTGATGGCCGCTCTCTATATAGACGGAGGATATAAACGGGCCGAAGAATTCTATGACCGGTTTTGGCAAGAAGAAATTAATACTGTTCTCGAAGAGTCTACCAAAGATCCGAAAACCAATTTGCAAGAATTGGCTCTGTCTATTGGCCCAAATGTCCCGCACTATACTCAAGTAGATCGATCGGGCCCCGATCATCGCCCTACTTTTACGATTCGCGTCACCGTCGAAGAATTAGGCGAAGCTTTGGGCGAGGGGCAATCGAAAAAAGAAGCTGAACGTGAAGCAGCTGCACACCTTTTAAAAGCATTAGAAAAAACAATATGAGCGAAACTTACGCCGGATTTACTGCCATAATCGGAGCCCCGAATGCCGGGAAGTCGACGCTGACAAATGCATTGGTGGGAGAGAAAGTCTCCATCGTTACCCATAAAGTTCAAACAACGCGGTTTCAAATTCGCGGCATTGCTATGCTAAAGACCTCGAAAGGGGAATCCGCGCAAGCTGTCATGATTGACACGCCGGGCATTTTCGCGGCCCGGGACACAGATCGCCTATCCAAGTCTATGGTTCATGCGGCCTGGACAGGTCTGAAAGACGCCAATGTTATCGTCCACGTCATAGACGCGCCCGCTTGGCTCCGCCACAAAGCCGGAGAGGGCGACGGTCAGGACCGACTATCCTGCGAAGATAGTGAGCGGGTGATAAAGGGACTTAAGAAGCGCGAAGTCTCGAACGCTATACTGGCTTTGAATAAAATTGACAAAATTCCTCATGATGAAACCTTGCCGCTTATTCAGGAGTTTTCCGAGCGCGGCGTTTACAAGGAGATCATTTCTGTTTCGGCGCTTAACTTAGATGGTGTCGAGCGGCTTGGAACTCTGATCGCGGATGCGATGCCTCAAGGGCCTTATTTATATTCTCCCGACCAGGCCGCCGACATTCCAATGCGGCTCATGGCCGCCGAGATTACGCGCGAAAAGCTATTTCTGCGTCTGCACGATGAATTGCCCTATGCGTCCATGGTCGAGACCGAGAGATGGAAAGAAACGAAGAAGGGCGACATCCGCGTCGACCAAGTCATCTACGTCCGCCGTGACAGTCAAAAACCGATTGTTCTAGGCAAGGGCGGGCGCACGATAAAGGATATCGGGGCCGCCGCTCGCAAGGATATGAGCGAGTGGCTGGGCCGTAAGGTACACCTGTTCCTCTTTGTAAAAGTCCGTGATAATTGGCAGGACGACAAGGCTCGCTACGCCGAAAGCGGACTTGAATTTGACGTTTAGACCTTGGACAGTATGGCAATATGAATTGGCAAGCTGAAGGGTATATTCTCTCTACCCAAAAACACGGTGAGACTTCTGCTATAATTGATGTGTTCACCCGCGAGCAAGGTCGGCACAAAGGTTTAGTACGCGGCGGAATAAGCCGCCGAATGCGACCGGTGCTCCAACCCGGCAATCATGTACGAGTGGAGTGGAGGGGCCGCCTGTCGGAGCAACTTGGCTATTACACGGTTGAAGGCATAGATTCCCGAGCCGCAGAATTAATGGATGACCGACTGTCTCTCACGGGTCTGAACGCCATGACGGCGATGTGCCGGGAAATGCTTCCTGAGCGGGAAACGCATGAACCCATCTTTGATGTTTTCGAAATCGTACTGGCAAACCTTCATAATATTGATGTTTGGCCTGCTCTTTATATTCGATGGGAAGCAGGCTTGTTGTCTGCCTTGGGCTACGGGCTGGATTTTGATCGCTGCGCGGCCACAGGTAAGAATGACAACCTCACCCATATTTCGCCGCGTTCTGGACGCGCCGTGAGCGCGAGCGCCGCGGAGCCTTATCTCGACAAGCTCCTTCGCCTGCCGCCATTCCTGCGCGGGGAATCCTTTTCGTCACCGGAAGATATTCTGGACGGCCTTAAGCTGACAGGGCATTTCTTAGAGACACGGGTGCAGTGGAATTTGAACCGAACTCTTCCCGATGCCAGGCACCAATTGATAGACCGCCTAATTGCCTCGGATATTGCCCGCATCCAAAAAATTTAGACTCGACCACAAGAATTCTGCGTTAGGGCGTGGTTTCTAAAGCTGAGGCGGCTAAAGTTATGTCTGATTCGAGACTGAGGATTTATGGCTAAGAAACCAACTGATGACGGCGAAACAATTACCGAAAGCGCGGTGATTAGCGAGCATATTGATGACGCTTTGTCGTCGCGTTACCTTGCCTATGCGTTGTCGACCATTACTCAACGCGCCCTGCCGGATGTTCGCGACGGGATGAAGCCGGTGCACCGCCGTATTCTCTATGCCATGCGGCAGCTCAAATTAAATCCGGAAGGCGCTCATAAAAAATGCGCCCGGATTGTTGGCGATGTGATGGGGCAATATCACCCGCATGGTGACCAGTCTATTTATGACGCGTTGGTCAAACTTTCGCAGTCTTTCTCAGCGCGGTATCCGCTCGTTAACGGGCAGGGGAATTTTGGGAACATTGATGGCGATAGTCCGGCCGCGATGCGCTATACCGAAGCTAAAATGACAGCTGCGGGGTTGGCGCTCCTTGAAGGGATTGATGAAGACGCCGTAGATTTCATTCAAACTTACAATGAAGAAGACGTAGAGCCGCAGGTTCTCCCAGCAGGCTTTCCAAACCTTTTGGCCAATGGGTCGCAGGGGATTGCCGTGGGTATGGCAACGTCTATCCCGCCGCATAATGTCGCCGAGATTTGCGATGCCGCGCTCCACCTCATTCAGACGCCCAATGCCCGCATTGAAACGCTGATGAATTATATTCTTGGGCCGGATTTGCCGACGGGCGGAATTATCGTTGAGCCTAAATCCTCAATGCTGAAAACCTACGAGACCGGAAAGGGAAGTTTCAAAGTTCGGTGCCGTTGGGAAGTTGAGGATACGGGTCGCGGAACCTACCAAATTGTCGTGACCGAAATTCCCTATCAGGTGCAAAAATCCCGTCTGATTGAAAAGCTGGCTGAAGTTATCGAGTCGAAAAAAGCTAGCGGTCTTGCGGATGTACGGGACGAGTCTGCCGAGGATGTCCGTATTGTTCTTGAGCCGCGCAGCAAAAACATTGACGCAAAAATTTTGATGGAAAGCCTGTTTAAGGTTTCGGAATTAGAAAGCCGCGTCAGTCTCAATATGAATGTGTTGGACAACACGCGTACGCCGCGCGTGATGGATTTGAAGGAAGTCATACAAAGCTGGCTGGATCACCGTAGGGACGTTCTTCAGAGGCGCTCTCAACAACGTCTTGGCAAGATCGATCTTAGAATGGAAGTTCTAGACGGCTATATGATTGCTTTCCTGAATTTGGACGAAGTCATTCGGATCATCAGGTTTGAAGACAAGCCCAAAGAAGAATTGATGCGGGTGTTTAACCTGACCGAACGTCAGGCGGACGCCATTTTGAACATGCGCCTTCGCGCCCTGAACAAGCTTCAGGAAATCGAAATCAAGACGGAATATGACAAGCTTGCCGCTGAAAAAGCAGAGCTAGAAGCGCTTTTAGGGTCAGAGAAAAAGCAATGGGCCGTTATTTCCGAACAAGTCAAAGAGCTTAAAAAGATTTATGGGCCGAAAACAGAAATTGGCGCTCGGCGAACACATTTCGAGGATCAGCCGGACATCGATGTAGATCTCAGCACAGCCTTCATCACGAAAGAACCTATTTCAGTTGTGCTTTCGGGCATGGGCTGGATTAGAGCGATGAAAGGTCATCTCGATGATGAGTCCTCTCTAAAGTTCAAGGACGGAGACAACCTCGCATTTTGTGTGAACGCTCACACCACGGACAAAATTATTATTTTCGCCTCAAACGGTAAATTCTACACGTTAGGCGCTGATAAACTCCCCGGAGGTCGCGGAAATGGTGAACCTATCCGCCTGATGGTAGACTTGGAAAATGATCACGTGCCTGTCGGTATGTTCGTTCATGACGAGTCCCGAGAGTTGTTGCTTGCCAGCTCCGAAGGCTATGGCTTCAGAGTTCAAGAAAGCGAGATAATTGCCTCGACCCGGACCGGGCGGAAAACCCTAAACGTGAAAGCTGGTACAGAGGCCGTTCGCTGTATTGAGGTGAAAGGCAAGAAGATTGCTGTCATTGGAGAGAACCGCAAAATCCTCACCTATGACCTTGAAGAATTGCCCGTTATGACGAGAGGCAAGGGCGTTCGTTTACAGAAATTCAAGGATGGCGGATTGGCCGATATTACGACCTTTGACCCAGAGGAAGGTCTCTTTTTCAGAGATAGCTCTGGCCGCCGCACCGAAGTCAATGATTGGGAGCTATTAGAAGGTAAACGGGCACAGGCCGGCCGTATGGCTCCGCGCGGATTTTCTCGCAAGGGCGTATTTGACCCCGCAAAAACCCTCTAAACTTTTGTAAATTTGGTATAAAAAAGCCCCGGTTGACCGGGGCTTTTTCTTTGCTTGTTTGGCAGATTATTCGACGGGGTTTCCGTTTGCATCCACCTCGACAACATCATATCCAAGCTCGACAATTTCGTCATAGAGTTTGGCCTTATCGCCGACGACAACCATAATCATATCGTCCAAATTCAGATGTTCGTCAGCGAGGGCATCAATCTCTGCCTTCGTCATGCCTTGCAGAATATCAGATTGTTCATCGACGAAACTTGGCTCAAGGTCATATGTGGCCATACGAGAGAGGAAACCGAGTTTCTGACGAGGCGTCTCATAAGCGCGGGCATCGCTCTGGCCAATCGCTGACTTGGTAAACGTCAGTTCCTCATCCGTAATTCCAGAGTCGTGATATTGCCTGATTTCATTCGCGAATTCGACAATTGAGGCTGCTGTTGCATCCGCGCGAACCGCCGCCCCGGCACGGTACCATCCGGCTTTCTCGTCCCCATTGAAGAAGGATCTCGCCCCGTAAGTATAGCCTTTATCTTCACGTAGGTTCAGGTTGATGCGACTGTTGAACGCGCCGCCAAGCGGGTAATTCATGATTCCGGCGCGGTAATATTCGCCCGTCGCGTCATAGGGAAGGGCGCGTTTGCCAATCCGAATCTCGCTTTGCGCGGCATCCGGCTTATCAACGAAATAAAGTGTTCCGCCGTTTAATTCAGGGAACGCATTCATTTCTACGCTAGAAACGTCTTCACCGGTCCAAGCTGTGAGTGGCTCTAATGCCGACTTTAAACCAGCTTCTCCCAAATCACTGACCGCGACGACCGACGCGATTTTAGGCGAGTAATGCGCGGCGTAAAAGCCTTTCACATCTTCAAGCGTAATCGCTTCAACAGTCTCTTCCGTACCGGATGAGGCATAAGCTGTAGGGTTGTCAGCGCCATACATCATTTTATTGAAAAGGTTGCTGGCAGTCACGCTAGCTTCTTTCTTGTTTGCGCGAATACCTTGAATTGCGTTGTCTTTATCACGCGCAAAATCTTCTTCAGAGAATTTCGGCTTTAACAATCTTTCCAATGCAATCGCCATGGTGGCATCAAGATTTTCGGTCAATGTCCGGACGGTCATCGTCGTGTATGTGTCACCTGCACTGAATGAAACCGAAGAGCCCAATTTGTCGAGCTCATTAGAAATCTCTTCCGCGCTCCGCTCTGTCGTAGCCTCGTTCATGAGACCCGCCGTTAGACTCGCGAGGCCAACTTTTTCTAGCGGATCATAGTTTTGCGCGGCTTTGATACGAAGTTGCAAGGTTGTGGTTGGCACTTCTGTATTTTGCGCCCCTAAAACGCTCATGTCGCCGACAGCGAATTCATATGTGTCTGGCGCTTTGATAGTTGGGTTTTCGCCAGACGGCGGAACAACGGACCGATCAAATCCTTCCGGGTCTACCGGAAGTGACCATTCAAAATCGTCAGATTCGCCGGATGTATCGGGGATAGTGCGTTCATAACGCTCCCAAGTATCCTCTTGAGCGATCATCTCAGACTGACCTTTCGGGACGATGCTCATGATCACCGCAGCGTTGTCTTTGATATATTGCTCATAAACCCGCAGAACATCTTCTTTCGTGACGCCTTCATAGCGAGCAATGTCATCGCCAATTCCATTTGGGTTGTCGCGATAAGTTTCATAAGCCGCAAGCTGTGAAACCTTTCCTGAGACGCTTTCCAAACCATAAATGAGACTGGACACAATATCCGCTTTCACGCGGGTAAGGTCGTCATCAAGCACGCCGCGGCCTTCGAATTCCGTCAAGGATTCACGGATAGTTGCTTCGAGATCGCCTAGCTGCTGAACCTTTGCCGGATTGGCCAAAGTGAACATTGTAAAAGTACATCCGATTTCGCGGCAGCCATGACTGGCGTTCGACTGAACGGTGAGACCGGGCTTTTGTAGGTTTTTATAAAGTAGGGAGGTTTGACCCTGACCCATAATGTTTGCCAATACGTCCAGAGGAGCTTCATCCGGGTGATTAGCGTGAACTGTCGGCCAGGACATATATAGAAGAGGCAACTGAACGTTGTCTTCCATAGAAATATAACGGTCTTCTTCCAAAGTAACAGGTTCATAAACAGGGTCTTCCTGCTCAGGACCTGCCGGAATTGGGCCGAAATAAGTTTTAATCCATTCCAGTGTCTGTTCCTTGTCAATGTCGCCGCCAATAGTCAGAACAGCATTGTTAGGACCGTACCATTCGACGAAGAATTTTTTCAGATCGTTGAGATCGGCGCGATCCAAATCTTCGAGATAGCCAATAGTCGACCAGCTGTAAGGATGTCCTTCTGGATACATCGCTTCGCCAACGCGCTCAAATAACAAACCATAAGGGCGGTTATCATAACGCTGACCGCGTTCGTTCTTTACAGTTTCGCGCTGAACCTCAAAGGCTTCCTGAGTGACAGCATTGAGGAAATAGCCCATGCGATCCGCTTCCAACCAGAGCATTTTTTCAAGCTGATTGGAGGGGACAGTTTGGTAGTAATTTGTCCTGTCAGCATTGGTAGAACCGTTTAGCGTCCCGCCAGATTCCGTGATGAGTTTGAAATGCTGTTCATCAGCAACGTTTTCTGAGCCTTGGAAAAGCATATGTTCGAAGAAATGGGCAAAGCCGGAGCGGCCCGGTTCTTCCCGCCCTGATCCGACATGATAAGTCATATCGACATGAACCAGCGGGTCTGATTTGTCTTCATGCAGAACAACTGTGAGGCCGTTCGCTAAAGTGTATTTTGTATAGGGAATGACGACTTCATCGCCTGATTTGGCTTTAACTTCTTCGACTTTCGTAATGCCGTCCGGTAGATTGACCGTTTCAGTTTGTTTTGCCTGATCAGCAGTCGTTGTAGATTTTGTCTCTGATTGACCACAGGCAATGAGGAGAGCGGAGACGGCCGCGCCAGCCAAAAGTAAACGCGTTTTTTGAAGAGTCATAGAAAAGTCCTAGTTCGTTTTTTATCGAATAACAGTAAGGGGATGAAGAGTCCATTTCATTTTATTCAGGTCGCGACCAAGGATTTTTCCTAGATTGCCTTTTCCCGAAAGATTTTTTCCGTTCAGGGGGTATTTGACCGGTTTGTCGATTGGGACGGCTCTCTGTTCCGAGCCGGCCTCCGCCAAATTTTATTAAGGCCTCGATCCGCTTTTCAATTGGTGGGTGTGTTGCAAAGACACCGGCTAAACCGACGCGGGGGTTATGCAGGGCCATCTCTCTGACTTCATCAGGTACGTTTTTTAATTCTGCATTTCCGGATAGTTTCTGAAGGACACGAATCATCGCGTCTGGGTTTTTGGTAAGCTCTACGGCGCCGGCATCGGCGAGGTATTCGCGCTTCCGGGAGAGGGAGAACCGGATCAAGATAGCGATTAAGTAGGTTACCGCGATAATCGCAATTCCGATGACAATAAGAATGGCAGCGTTGCCACCGCCGCTACGGCGATGGGAGTTAGAGCGCGGCAAATTTGTTCGAAACATGCCGCGTACAACGCCTTCACCGACAAAGGCGAAAATTCCTACAAATATCACGGCAATGATCAGCATCCGCACGTCTTTGTTGCGGATGTGGCAAAGCTCATGCGCGATGACGGCCTCAAGCTCCTCGTCATCCAGTTGGTTCAAAAGCCCCCGCGTCAGGGTCACGGTGTAATTCTTATCCCGTATCCCGCTAGCATAAGCATTTAAAACCGGGGTTTCGATCACTTTGAGTTTAGGTGTGGTTTCGCCGCGCGAAATTGCCAGGTTTTCGAGAAGGCGATAGGCGCGGGGTTCTTCGCTTACGGTAAGAGACCGGGCTTTGGTCGCGGCGTCGATTAGGGCCTGATGAGCGAAAAAAGCAATCGCAAACCAGAGAGCCGCCGCGCCAATCGCAATTGGAGCCGCAGTCGGTATTAAGTCTGCGGCGTAACTGAAACTACTTTGAAGGGTGCTGTTGCTCGTAAAACCGAGCCAGATAAGCATCAGGCCATAGCCCATAAAGAGAAGTAAAACCGGAAATAAGATGAGCAGCACGAGGCTGCGCAAATTATTGTTCCAAATATGAGATTTAAGGCCGTAGGATTTGAACACTGTCAGGCCAAAGGTTTAGCTGCTGAAATCAACAGTTGGCGGAGTTTGTAGGGCCTGGCGGCCTTCGGGCGCTTCAAAGAAATCACGCTCTTCAAATCCGAACGGACCTGCAATGAGAACGGCAGGGAACTGTTCCCGGCCTGTGTTGTATTCCTGAACTGAGTTATTGTAAAACCGACGCGCCGCCGCAATTTTATTTTCGATGTCGGCAAGTTGATCTTGCAGCTGGAGGAAATTCGTATTGGCTTTCAGCTCTGGATAGGCTTCGGCCAAAGCAAAGAGTTTTCCAAGCGCCGCAGAGAGCATGCCTTCCGCTTGCGCTTGGTCTTTAACTGTATTGGCATTGACCGCTGCGCTGCGAGCGCGAACCACCTCTTCAAAGGTGGACTTCTCGTGAGAGGCATAGCCTTTCACCGTATTGACGAGCTGCGGGACGAGATCCTGGCGCTGTTTAAGTTGAACTTCAATGTCCGACCACGCCTGATTAGTGGTCTGTCTAAGGCTCACCAACCGGTTGTAAATTCCGACAATAAGAAAGCCGATAAGCGCAATAATACCGATAATAACGAGCAGAGTAGTCATAATGTGTCCCCGGTTGATATATAAAATAATGTGCCGCTATTCCCTGGGTCTTGCAAGTAGGAAATGGGCTTACCCGTAAAATTGCTGCGGAAGCCCGGTCGCCAGTTTCGGAAACAGGATGACGAGGGCGATGACTAATATCTGGATGCCTATAAAGGGGAGAATCCCTTTATAGAGTCTGGGCGTTGTGACCTCTGGCGGAGCGACGCCGCGAAGATAAAACAGTGCGAAACCAAAGGGCGGCGTCAGAAAACTCGTTTGAAGGTTTAAGGCCATTATCACCCCGAGCCATATAGGGTCGAGCCCTGCAGCGAGCAGGGGCGGCGCAACGAGAGGTACGACAACGAAGGTTATCTCTATGAAATCAAGGAAAAACCCTAGTAAGAACATAATCAGCATAACAAGTGCAAAGCCGCCCCAAAGCCCGCCGGGCGCATTTTGTAGCCAATGCGCGACGAGCTCATCACCGCCAAAGCCGCGAAAAACGAGGCTAAAGATAGTCGCGCCGATCAGAATGAGAAAGACCATACAAGTTATATGAAGGGTAGAGCGAGACACCGGAGCCAAATCACCCTGTCTTTGCAAAGTGCCAAAGCTGAGCAGAGAGGCAAGGGCCCCAGCGCCAGCAAAAAAGAAGGACAGCCCAAGTAATAAGCTTAGCCCCACAGACCGGTCTGGAAGACTTAGCCGTAAGTCGGCACCACATAAATCCATAACAATAAGGAGCGCCAGGCCAACCGTGCCAAGCAGTATAAGGCGCTTCACTAAAATTGATTGGGTTCTTTTATATCCCGCTAACAAGACCGCCCCCAGCGCTCCAAGTGCCGCGCCCCGGGTCGGCGTCGCGTAGCCAGACAGAATAGATCCTAGCACCGCCATGATAAGGAATACCGGCGGCAACATGGATTTCAGGGACCTTAAAAAAGCGTCCCGCATCGCTACGTCCTCGCTGCGGTAAGCTGGGGCCCGCGCCGGAGATTTTATAGCGATAAACACGATATATAGAGCGTAACAGCCCACGAGTATCAAGCCGGGAATGAGAGCTCCGGCGAACAAATCTCCAACAGAGACAACGCCTGCATTCTCTAGTCCAAAGCTTCGTTGAGCTTCCTGATAGGCGTTGGAAATCTGATCGCCAAGAATAACCAGAACGATTGAAGGTGGAATGATCTGACCGAGAGTTCCGGAGGCCGCAATGGCTCCTGAGGCAAGGGCTGGGTCATAGCCCCGACGCAGGAGTGTAGGCAGTGAAATTAGACCCATCGTGACGACGGTGGCCCCTACGATCCCGGTAGAGGCCGCGAGTAATGCGCCGACAAAAATGACGGACACTCCCATGCCGCCGCGTAATGGACCCAATAATTCCCCCATGCTTTCAAGTAACTCTTCGGCAATCCGTGATTTTTCCAACATAACGCCCATGAAAACAAATAGCGGGACGGCCATAAGGATCTCGCGTGTTAAAATAGGGAAGACACGTCCCGGCATGGAGAGCAGGAAGACTATGTCAAATTGCCCTGTTGCGACTCCAATAGCCGCAAATACCAATGAGACACCTGCGAGCGTAAAAGCGACGCTGTAGCCCGCCATGAGAGCCCCGCAAGCGACAGCAAACATCAGCAAAGAAAGTATTTCTGGTAAACTCATTCCGACGCCTCGGGTTTAGAGTTTGGCAAAAAAGCAATATCCGTATGAGGCGAGAATTCTGCCTGCTGGCTATCTCTTAGTCTCAACGCTGCTCTTAGAGCGACCGAAAGGCCTTGTATTAGCAACATAATAAACAAGACACAAAGCGCTGTTTTTAATATATAAATGCCTTTTATGCCGCCGCTGTTCGTTGACCCTTCCAGACTTTGCCAGGCAAAAGAGACAAAGCTTTGAGAGCGCCAGAGTACAACGATGCAAACAGGGGCAAGTAAGGTGTAAAAACCGCCTATTTCGACAAGGGCTCGGGCACGGTCATCCATTTTCTCGAAAAAGATATCGACCTTTACATGTTGCCCTGCAAGGTAAGTCGGAGCCGCGCCGAGACAAATTCCTACCGCATGAAGGTAAATTGCGCTCTCATCCCACCAAATTGATGAAATTCCGTAAATTGAGAGGGCAAAGACGGCGATAACGACGCTAACAACCATGAAGGGCATGACCCATTTAATGATCTCCCCTGTGAGAGTCGAAAACGAATCAATAACTGAAATTATGGCTCTGGCGAAGGCTTTGCCGACGCCCATCAAAAGCACAACGCCGGGTAAAAGCACCAAGGGTAGAAAAGCCCAGCCGATAAATTGCAAGGCTTCGCCGAGTACGTCAATTCCCCCCGAAAACATAATCTATTCCGAACCAGACAAAGCACGGGCACGAATATACGCCCCGTCGCTAATTTCCGTCCAGCTTCGTTCCAGTTTCAGCGCTTTGGAAAAGCTGTTATATATTTTGGCAGTCTTGGCGTCAGAGCGCGCAACTTCTTCGAGTACCTCACGACTGGCTCTTCCGAAACTTTTCAATACATCATCAGGAAAAAGTTGAGGCTCAATTCCGTGGTCCGATTTCAGGGTCTGCAAGGCTACCGCATTGCGGTAATTATACTCACCGAGGCTTATGTCATTCGCGCTCCGGCAGGCATATCTAATAATGGCCTGATCGGAGGGAGAGAAGCTTTCCCAGACTTGCTTGTTGATTCCTAAGGACAATGACGCTCCCGGTTCATGGAAACCCGGGCCGTAATAATAAGGGGCTTCTCGGTAAAAACCGAACGCTAAGTCGTTCCAGGGACCGACCCATTCAGTTGCGTCAATAGCGCCAGATTGTAGGGATTGGTAAATCTCACCGCCTGGAATATTTACCGCCGCTCCGCCCATGGCGCGGATAACATCGCCGCCCAAACCGGGCATTCTGATTTTCAATCCTCGGAAATCTTCAGCGGAGTTTATTGGTCTTTTGAACCAGCCGCCTGTCTGATGGCCTGTATTGCCTGCCTGGAAGGGTTTAATATTGAAATCATCAGAGAGGTCGTCCCAGAGAGCTTGTCCTCCGCCGTAATCAATCCAGCCCATAATCTCTGTTGCCGTCATACCCATAGGAACGGCCGTAAAAAAGCTAAATCCCTTGGCCTTCCCTTGCCAGTAATATTCGGCGGCATGGTACATATCGGCCGCACCCGAAGAGGTGGCGCCGAAGCATTCCAGTGCGCCGACCAATTCGCCTGCCGCGTAAACTTTAATATCCAGCCGGCCATCTGTCATTTCACGCACGGCCTTGGCGATATTGACCGGCATTATTCCCAGACCCGGAAAATCTTTTGGCCAGGAAGTCGCCAATCTCAACTGGCGTCTGTTTTTGGATATAGCGGGAGAGGCGAGGTCAGACCCGGATGGTGAAGAGGATGAGGAGCCTCCACTTTGTCCGGACTTCAGAGCCCCGACAGTTCCGGCCCCGACGGCAAGGGCGGCGGCCCCGCCGATAAGTTCCCGGCGTTTCAAGTGGTCTCTCCTAATAAAGCCCACCCCCTATGAGTGAGTGTTTCGCAAGGACGAAAACGAGCTTTGTAATCCATTTTTGGGCTGTCTGGCACCCAGTATCCAAGATAGAGATAAGGCATGCTTTGATGAGCACAGCGTTTGACTTGATCCAAAATCATTAAGTTACCCAATGATCGCTTCTGCTCTTCTGGAGAGAAAAAACTATAAACTAAAGAGAGCCCGTCGCTTAATCTATCGATAAGAATGGCGGCAATCAGAGTTCCGTTTGGCAATCTATATTCCACGATTTCGGTTTCAGCTGAGCACTCTTCGACCATCATTTCGTAGCGCATGAAATCCATATCGGCCATGCCACCCGTTTCATGGCGAGTTAAAAGGTACTCTTTAAGTAGGTCAAATTGCTCCTGCGTTGCGATGGCAGGGACTATAGATGCTGAGAGGTCCGAATTCCGCTTCAGTACGCGGCGAAACCTCTTATTGGGTTCAAACTCGGAAGCTCGCACTCTGAGTGACCGACATTCCCGACATGTTTCGCAAGCGGGCCTGTAAATGACGTTTTGCGAGCGTCTAAATCCTGCGTGGGTTAGATAATTGTTCAGATGCGGCCCATCCAAAGGGTCCAGTTGGGTAAAGATTTTACGCTCCAACCGCCCAGGTAGGTACGGGCAGGGGCCGGGGATGGTGAGGTAGAATTGTAGTCGGTTCGGGTCGAAGACGTGACTCATGTGTAGACTTTATGGCGCTCGCGCGAGATTACAATTGAAAAAGTAAGGGGCTTAACAAACTGAAGCTTATCCAGATTAGCAAGACTAAAGGCACCCCGAAGCGGGTGAAATCCGAAAATCGATAATGCCCGGGGCCCATAACCAATAAATTTGTTTGATAGGCGATAGGCGTTGCGAAACAGCAATTAGAGGCGAAGATTACGGTTAGGACCATAACAATAGGATCTATCCCCGTCTCCGCGCTCACCGATAAAGCAATTGGCGAGAACAAGAGAGCCGTGGCGCTATTACTGATAATATTGGTCATGATCGCCACAATAAGGAAGATTGCGGCGAGTAGGATTTGGTTGCCGAATGGCATAAACGCCGCCACAACGCCGTGAGCGATATAGGAGGCGCCTCCGGTTGCTTCGAGAGCCAGACCCATGGCGAAAGCTGCCCCAATGAGCAAGAATATTCGCATGTCCAAAGCCCGAACGGCCTGCCGAATATTAAGGCACCCAGTCAGTATCATGGCTAAGGCTCCGCCTAACGCGGCGGTTTCAATCGGGACGAGTCCAAAGGCAGCAGCCGCAATTGTCGCAACGAAAATTATTCGGGCGAAAATGGATTTGCGAATATCGGGAAGCTCAGACCGCGACCAGTCCATCAATAAAAGATCACGATTTGACCGTAACCCTCTGATATCTTTGTCATAACCAAAGATGAGCAAGACATCTCCAGCTTCTAGTCTAATGTCGAGCATACGAGTTCGGATCATGCGTGATCGACGTTGAATGCCAAGGACAAGACAATTTGTTTGTCGGCGGAAGCCGATTTGTTCAATGTTTCGCCCAATCATGCGAGACCCAGGCGCGACGACGGCTTCGGAAATAACTATCGCCTCTTGCTCATCAGTGTCGCGTTCACCGTCTTCAAATCCGGCGATACTTAACATCCCTTTTAAATATGCCGGACGAGTAGAGAGCAATTTTGACAAAGACTTGCGAGTCGCGGCGACAATTAAAACATCATCTTTTTGAAGTTTAACATCGAAAGGCGGCAGGAAAGATTGTTCTCCGCGCTGAATCATCCGAACCGTGGCTTCTTTCAGTTTTGGATATAGCCCAGCCACAGGTTCTTCGCCCACAAGTGGGTGGTTTTCGGTCACAAGAATTTGAGCAATATATTGGCGCCCTGTATCGGTTATTTCCGTCTCAAGGTCTTTTCTTTCCGGGATAAGGAACGGCGCCGCCAAAATAATATATGCCGCCCCAATCAGGGCTAGAATCATGCCAGGGACAAATTGTGTAAAGAACCCTAGCGAAAAGTCGGTTGACCTTTGCAGAACATCATTGACCAATAGGTTGGTCGAAGAGCCGATGAGTGTTGTCATACCCGCCAAAATGCAAAGAAATGATAGCGGCATCATATAACGCGAGGTCGTTTTTTTTAGTCTGGACGCCATAGCGGCGATGACAGGGATAAACATAACCACAACGGGCGTGTTATTCATGAACATTGAAACCACAAAGGCAACGCTAAAGACGATCAGCAGGGTTCGTCTCGGGTGTTGATCCAGGGCCGTGTTAATGCTGTTTATGGGGCCTTCTAGCGCCCCGGTTTGGAACAGGCCCTGACCAACGACTAACAAAGCCATAATGGCAATCAGGGCAGGGGCGGCAAACCCTGAGAGAATGTCCGAATTACGAAGCTCCGTAACGGGTTCCACGCCCGGCATGGCAAAGAAAAACAGTAGCGCCGTAATGACGCCGACGGAGACGACCTCTATGGAATAGGTCTCTCGGAAATAGAGCCACACAGCGATAGCGACGATAATAAATGTCGCGACCATGGGAAAAGAGAGGGAAATGATACTGTCCAAGTTGGTACCTTATCCGCTAAATTTTATAAGTTGGTTCGTCACGCCTTTACATGAAAAGACCAGGGCTTAGAAAGCAAGTTTAAAATCCAGACAAGACATAAAAAACGTCCAATAGGAGAGACTTATGGCAAATTGCGCATTCATCGGGTTAGGAGTTATGGGCTTTCCGATGGCCGGACATTTGGTCTCTGCCGGTCATAAGGTTCGGGTTTGGAATAGAACGAAAGCCAGGGCCGAAGACTGGGCGAAGTCTTACGAGGGGACGGCTTGCCGCACGATTGACGGCTGCGTCGAAGAAGCTGACTTTATTTTTATATGCGTTGGCCAAGACAAGGACGTCTATAGCGTCATGACACCGATCCTTGAGTCCGCCAGTGACGACGCCATAATTGTTGATCACACGACGGCATCTTCAAAATGCGCCCTAAAATGCTATCAGAATGCCCAGAGAGAAGGGCTCACTTTTATTGATGCTCCAATATCCGGCGGCGAGTCCGGAGCGGTTAATGGTCAGCTGAGTGTGATGTGCGGAGGGGAAAAAGAGGCTTTTGAGAAAGTTCGGCCTGTCATGGAGGCTTATGCCAAAGCAATCACGCTTATTGGGGGCGCCGGCGCGGGGCAAACCGCAAAGATGATAAATCAAATCTGTATTGCCGGCATCTTACAGGGGCTTTCCGAAGGTGTTCATTTTGCAGAAAAAATGGGCCTTGATATGAAAGTCGTATTGGACGCGATTGGGAAGGGCGCTGCGCAAAGCTGGCAAATGGATAATCGCGCTTTGACTATGGCGGCAGGAGAGTTCGATTTTGGTTTCGCGATTGACTGGATGCGAAAGGATTTGGGCATCGTTCTGGACACGGCCAAAGATCGTAATATTACCCTGCCACTGGTCGAAGAGGTTCAGGAGCGATACGAGACAGTTCAGAAGATAGGCGGCGGTCGGTGGGATACCTCCGCGCTTATTAAAGCGCTAGAATAAATCACAAGAGGAGCCAAAGTCTGCTGAAGGACGAAGCATAGAAATGAAATTGGCCAATTTACCGACCCGAAGATCGAAAATTGGCCAATTACCAGCCCCATAGTTTACTTCCTTACCACAAAATAACGTAGATGTCACCTTTGATTGAGAAAACATCGATATCAGTAGCTTATGCCCGTAATTTTCGAGCGATATCCCTAGCAAAGTAAGTTAAAACGCCGTCGCAGCCAGCCCGTCTAAAGGCGCCAAAGCTTTCCATCATGACCGCGTCTTCATCAATCCAGCCATTGGCCCCGGCAGCTTTTATCATGGCGTATTCGCCGCTTACCTGAAATGCGAAAGTCGGCATGGCGAAGGTATTTTTGAGGTCACGAATAATGTCCAGATAAGGCAATCCAGGCTTGACCATCAACATATCTGCGCCTTCATTTATGTCGAGTTCGACTTCTCTTATGGCTTCACTCCGATTGGCGGGATCCATTTGATATGTGCGCTTGTCTCCGCGAAGCGCGGCTTTGGTGCCGATGGCGTCCCGATAAGGGCCGTAGAAACCAGAGGCGTATTTTGCGGCATAGGACATGATCATCGTGTCGCCAAACTTCTCTTCGTCCAGCGCGTCCCGGATAGCCCCAACCCGGCCATCCATCATATCCGAAGGGGCGACAATATCTGCGCCGGATTTTGCGAGGATGATAGCACTTTCAGCAAGAATGTTTAGCGTGGGATCATTATCTATGATGTCTCCGGTCATGACCCCGTCATGCCCATGATCCGTATAGGGGTCGAGGGCGACATCGACGATCACGCCAAGGCCGGGGCAGGCGGCTTTAACCGCTCTGACAGCTTCGGGCACAAGGCCGCCTTCGTTCAAGCTTTCTGTTGCCTGAGCGTCTTTGTGACTTGGATCGATATGCGGGAAAATGGCAATAGCCGGAATGCCAAGCTCTTCAGCCTCTTTGGCGGCTTTCACAAGTCCGTCCAGATTGAGGCGCGAAACGCCAGGAAGGCTTGGAACAGGAGTCCTCTCTGTTTTCGAGTCGGACGCAACTAATGTCCAAATCAAATCATCAACCGCAGGACGGGTTTCCCGAACTAAGCGGCGTGACCAGTCATGGGCGCGGGTGCGGCGCATACGGACAGTAGGAAAGTGACTCACGGAAAACCTCTTACAGAATTGTCAAAGCTAGAGAATTCCATAAACTATATGCGACAGTATGCACAGGTGCGAACGGGCTTTTTGCATGGCAATTGCGCCCAGCCTGTTTTATAGAGTGCGCGAACGGAGTTGCCTGATGGCCAAAAACTATCATAGCTATTTTGAAAACGCTGTCGCGCGCGTGCGCGATGAAGGCCGCTATAGAATTTTTCGGGATATCCGCCGATCCAAAGGGAATTTCCCGAAGGCGACCTGGTTCCGCGACGGACTCGATGAAAAAGAAATCACAGTCTGGTGCTCTAACGACTATCTCGGCATGGGCCAGATGGAGTGTATTGTTGAAGCGGTGAAGTCAGCCGTTGACCGGGCCGGTACAGGCTCAGGTGGAACGCGCAATATTTCCGGCACAACGCGCTATCACGTCCAACTCGAGAAGGAGCTGGCGACTCTTCACAAGAAAGACGCCGCGCTTGTCCTGACCTCTGGCTACGTTGCGAATGAAGCGACATTGGGCGTCATGAGTAAAATTATGCCCGGGCTGGTTATTTTCTCTGACGAGAAAAACCACGCCTCTATGATCTCCGGCATTCAGCGTGCCCGTTGTGAGAAGAAAATCTTTGCTCATAATGATTTGGCGGATCTGGAGGCCAAACTGAAATCCGTCCCATTGGAGCAGCCAAAACTTATCGCCTTCGAAAGCGTATATTCAATGGATGCGGACATCGCCCCGATTGAAGAGATTTGCGATCTGGCGGATAAATATAATGCGTTAACCTATATAGACGAAGTCCACGCTGTCGGGATGTATGGCAAACAAGGCGGCGGCGTCACAGAAGAACGCGGTCTCACAGATCGAATTGATATTATCCAAGGCACTTTGGCTAAAGCTTACGGTATGATTGGCGGCTATGTGGCGGCTGATTCTGTCATTATCGATGCTATCAGGTCTATGGCTTCTGGGTTTATCTTCACGACGTCCATCCCGCCCAGTACGGCGGCAGGTGCGCTTCGCAGTGTCAAAGTCCTTAAAATGACACCGGAGAAGCGGACGCAGCTGCACGAGCGAGCGGACTCGCTCAAAGCCAGATTACGCGAAGCGGGTTATCCTTTTGTAGATGGACCAACACATATTGTGCCTCTCATGGTAGGGGACCCTGTAAAATGTCAGGCAATTTCTGATCGTCTCATCGAGGATTTCGGCATTTACGCCCAGCCGATCAACTATCCAACTGTGCCGCGAGGCGAAGAGCGACTGCGCTTCACGCCAGGCCCCCTTCACACTGACGCCATGATGGATGAATTGATGGTTGCATTGGAAATCGTTTGGGAAGAGTTCGGCCTAACAACTTCAAAGGTTGCTCAAGCCCTTTAGTCGATAACTTGCTGAGCAAATTTATCCGTATTTCTTTAGGCTAGGCATTGCCGTTCGTCGGCGACAAAGTTAAGACCTGCAAAAACCCCAAACGGAGCCGACGATGACTGACTATACGGGTCGATATTTTTCTCAATCTCTTAAAGAGCGTGATCCTGCTGTCTATGATAGCATCAAGGACGAATTAGAGCGACAGCAGTCTGAGATCGAACTCATTGCGTCTGAAAATATTGTCAGCAAAGCGGTCATGGAGGCCCAAGGATCTGTCCATACGAATAAATACGCCGAAGGCTATCCGGGAAAACGCTATTATGGCGGGTGTGAGCATGTAGATGTCACCGAGAGCCTTGCCATTGAGCGGGCGTGTGAATTGTTCGGCGCTAAATTTGCCAATGTGCAACCAAATTCAGGATCACAGGCAAATCAGGGCGTTTTCCTAGCGCTGATAAAGCCGGGCGATACCATAATGGGAATGGATCTGGCGTCAGGCGGACATCTAACCCATGGCGCCCCGCCTAACATGTCCGGGAAATGGTTTAATGCTGTGACCTATGGGGTACGCGAAGACAATCACCTGATTGATTATGATCAGGTAGAGCGCTTAGCTCTGGAGCATAAGCCTAAACTCATCATTTGCGGCGGCTCAGCTTATTCCCGCCAGATCGATTTCGCCCGATTCCGTGAAATCGCGGATAAGGTCGGAGCCTACCTTCATGTTGATATGGCGCATTTCGCTGGTCTTGTGGCCGGCGGGGAACACCCCAGCCCGTTCCCACATGCACATGTCGCGACGACTACGACACATAAAACTCTTCGGGGGCCGCGCGGCGGTATGATTCTGACGAATGACGAATCTCTCGCCAAGAAATTCAATTCAGCGATTTTCCCCGGCTTACAGGGCGGCCCGCTCATGCATGTGATTGCCGGCAAGGCCGTCGCCTTTCAAGACTGTTTGCAGCCAGAGTTCAAAACTTATGCCAAGCAGGTCATAGAAAATTGCCGCGCTATGGCAGAGGCATTGGTAGAAGCTGGGTATGCAGTCGTTACCGGCGGCACGGATACGCATCTTGCACTGATCGATTTGTCCCCCAAAGGCGTCAAAGGCAATGCGGCGGAAAAAGCGCTGGAGCGCGCTTATATCACCTGCAATAAAAACGGGATTCCTTTTGATAAGGAAAAGTTTACCGTTACCTCTGGTCTTCGTGTTGGGTCTCCGGCAGGCACCACGCGGGGTTTTGGAACAGAGGAGTTCCGCGAAGTGGGAAGACTTATGGCGGAAGTCCTCGATGCTTTGGCTGAAAATCCAAAAGGTAATTCAGAGGTGGAGGCGTCTGTGCGTGAGCGCGTCAAGGCGCTAACGGCCCGTTTCCCGATTTATTCTGATTTGTAAATACTTAGACCAGTCATTACCCGAGCAGTTCGGGTAATGACCAAAGCTAGGGGTGCCTAAAAAGTCACCTTGCCGCGTCGATTTACAGCGTCGTCATAGTCCTGAACAAGCGCTTCGCAAACCTTGCCGGGTTTGTAGTGGACGCCGTCAATTTCTCGAACCGGCGTCACTTCCGCTGCGGTACCGACCACAAAACACTCATCGAAATGCGCCATTTCGGATGGGTGAATGTCGCGTTTGAAAACTTTGAAACCGCGGGCTTCCGCGAGCTTAACCACGCTGTCATGTGTGATGCCTTCAAGCAGAATATCATTTGTCGGTGTATGAAGTTCGTCTCCACGCACGAAGAAAATGTGGGCGCCTGTGCATTCGGCAACGCGTCCCCGGTAATCAAACATAAGGGCGTCATCAAAACCTTTCGCCGCAGCAGCGTCTTTGGACAGAGTGCAAATCATATAGAGTCCCGCCGCCTTTGATTTGGACGGTATCGTATCTGGCGCTGGGCGTTTCCAATCGGAAATACATAGGCGGATGCCTTTCATCTTGTCAGAGAAGTAGCTTCCCCAATGCCAGCATGCGACAGCCAAATGAATTTTATTGTTCTTGGAAGCAACGCCCATCATTTCAGAACCGCGCCAAGCAACGGGGCGAAGATAGGCATCGTCCAAGCCGGATTTCTCCAGTGTCTCCTTACACGCCGCATCAATTTCCTCGCGAGTATAAGGAATTTCATAACCTAGAAGCTTAGCCGAATTCATAAGGCGGTCTGAATGATCCGATAGCCTGAAGATTTCTCCGCCATAAGCTCTGTCGCCTTCAAATACGGCGGAGCCGTAATGCAATGAATGAGTCAGTAGGTGAACATTGGTGTCGCGCCAGTCTTTAAACCCGCCATCAATCCAAATATGACCTTCACGGTCGTGATATGCTTTTTCGATCATGTTTCTAACTCTATTCTCTCTCGGCCTTGCGACTCTTGCATTTTCGCGCCATTCTGACTTTACACTATTCTTATTCTGGGACGAGGTAAGTCAACCGCCATTCGGGTGAGAAAAAGGAATATTTGTCTATGACACGCTCGCCGACGACCCGTCTGGACCGCTCTAATACTCATATCCTGATCGTTGATGATGATGATCGGATACGTCTCTTATTGCAGAAATACTTGAGCCGGGAGGGATATCGTACATCTGTCGCCGAGAATGCAGCTTCAGCCAGAGAAAAAATGCGGGGTTTATCTTATGATTTGCTTATCCTGGATATAATGATGCCAGGGGAGGATGGTCTGTCCTTGTCCCGTAGCCTGCGTGAATCAAGTGATGTGCCGATAATATTGCTGACCGCCAAAGGGGAGGCCGAGGACCGAATTTCCGGTCTTCGGGCCGGAGCAGATGATTACCTCTCAAAGCCTTTTGAACCTGAAGAACTTCTTTTGCGGATCGATAATGTATTTCGCCGTACCGGCCGGCCAGCCGTTTCGGACACGGTAGTGTTTGGGCCGTATAGCTATGATCTAGAAGCTCACTTATTGATCAAAGACGGGCAGCGCGTGCGTTTGACCACAGGCGAGCAGGTCATGTTAAACTTGCTCGCGAAACAGGGCGGTGGAACTGTGTCGAGATATGAGCTGTCACAGAATATAAACGCCAACTCTGACCGCGCCGTAGATGTTCAAATTACACGGCTTCGCCGCAAAATCGAAGATAATCCAGCGGATCCTGACTATATTCTTACGGTGAGAGGGCAGGGCTATCGTCTGATTTGTCACGCCGGCGACACATGATTTTAAAACGTTATTTGCCCAAGAGCCTGTTTGGACGGGCTCTGCTTATTATCATGTTGCCTATTGGGGTGATGCAAATTGCCGTCGCCTATTTCTTCTTTAACGCCCATTGGGACCGCGTGACTGCAAACTTGTCAGATAGTGTGTCGGCAGATATTGCCGTCGCGACTACCCTGTTCAAACAAGACCCGACCGTTACGCGGGCCGAAGACTTAGACGCGCTTCTCAGTCCGGGAATGCAGCTCTCTGTCGTTTTCCGAGAAGGCGACGTTCTACCTGTCGCGCAGAGACGGCAAATGTTTTTTTCTAACCTCGACAAGACTCTACGCCGAGCCTTGAATGAAAACCTGGACGACCCGTTCTGGTTCGACACGACGCGTTATCCCAATCACATTGATGTTCGTGTTGAAGTGGAGGGCGGCTATCTTCGCTTTATTGCGGCGCGGGAGAGAGTTTTTGCCCCCACCGGTTTCGTCTTCATTTTCTGGCTCATTACGGCGACTGTGCTTCTGACTTTGGTGTCCATCATTTTTATCCGAAATCAAGCCAAGCCTATCAGGCTGCTCGCAGATGCGGCGGATGCTTACGGTAAGGGCCAGGACTTGGGCAATTTTAAACCCTCCGGCGCTTCAGAAGTTCGCCGGGCCGGTCAGTCATTTTTAAAAATGCGGAGTAGAATACAGCGCCATCTTGAACAACGAACTATGATGTTGGCGGGGGTTAGCCATGACCTACGCACCCCGCTCACGCGGCTTAAACTTCAACTCGCTATGCAGGAAGATTCAGAGGAAACGCGGGCCGCTCGGCAAGACCTCATGGAGATGGAAACCATGCTAAATGGATATCTTGATTTTGCGCGGGGACAAGGCAGCGAAATTCCGGAACCTGTGAATATACATGATTATCTGAAAGCCGTCGTCAAAGGACAATCTGCGAAACTAGATGATAAATCCATTCGGAAGGGACTTACGGCGACTTTGCGCCCGATTGCTTTGTCACGAGCGCTCACAAATCTTATTTCGAATAGCACCAAATATGCCAAAGGATGCCAAGTTTCGGTAAAATCGTCTGCAGACCGAATCGAGTTCTATGTGGATGATGCAGGGCCGGGCATTCCGCCCGAGCAGCGCAAACAAGCGTTTCGGGCTTTCAGTCGTCTCGATGAGGCCCGTACCCAAAATATTGAAGGTGTCGGGTTGGGGTTATCCATTGCGAGGGATATTGCGCAGTTGCACGGCGGAAGTCTGAGTCTAGAAGACAGCCCTCTAGGAGGATTGCGCGCGATAATTTCGCTGCCTCAGTAATGTTTAAATCAGGGGAAAGACGCTAAATCAACAAGAGCGGATGTCAGGGCGTCTTCCGGAGATTTACCTGCCCAAATGACATATTGGCAGGCCGGGTAGCCCCGTTCTGCTGCGTCCAAGGCAGAGGCAATGATGTCCATAGCTTGTTCCGTCCGAAGCCTGGCGCCGCCTTTCAAGGTCAGGGTGTCACGATAAACAAGCGCCTGATGACGTGTTGAATAGTCAAAGTGACCAGTTGAAAGGTTTTCGTTGATAAGGGACATAAGCCTGCAAATGTCGTCAGAGCGCCCTCCTGGCGTCTTACCGTCAAACATCAAAAAACACTGAACTTGTTCCGTGCCTGGATTCCAGATCAGGCTGATATCATGATCACACCAAAGCCCGGGCACCGAAAGTTCTATTTCATTCAGCTCGATCCGCTCCATGTCATAGCCTTCGGCCAGAGCGATCCGTTCAAAGACCTCGGTCGGATTACCCCGCAAAGCGGCTGAGCCCGTCAGGGACGGGTTGGGCCGGAGGCAATGGTGATCAGCAAATGACATATAGACGGGCCTTGTATCGAATCTCTAATTAGAAATTAGGATATTCATTGATTCTCACAAGATGTAGTGCCCGCCAGCGTGTTGATAACTAATTTAAGTCGTGGGTAAGTCGCTCAGGCCGTTACTGCGGCTTGAGCTGGAGGCTCCCAAAGAGGGCGTTTCTTCATAATCCTTTTAAAGAGGTCTGATTGCAAACAGCGATCTAACCAATCTGCGACATTGGGAAGTGGCTTGGTGGCCCACCATTCCTTTTCCGTCGCAGCGAATTGCCTAATAAAAGGAAATGTTGCGATATCTGCCAGACTTGCCGTATCTCTGAGCAAGAAGTCATTTTCCGCAAGCGCGGACTCCCAGTTTTGCAAAATAGCAACTGCCGCGCTGCGGTGCTCAAGGTTGACGTCTCCTCGTTCCGCGTCTTCGTCATATCGGCTGGCATATTTGTACTGATCCAAATGGGGTTTGAAATCTTCATCCATGAGGCGAAGAAACTCTGCTGTTCTGCCTGTTTCGTCAAACAACCAATTCTCGGGATCACTTTTATTGAGAGCATAGCGCATAATGGCCAAACTCTCGTCAATGACTTCTCCGGAAGACTTTACAAAGACAGGCACTGTTCCCTTGGGTGAGGCCTCAAGCATAGCTTCGGGCTTGTCTCTGAGGGAAACTTCCCTGTGCTCATAGCTAATTTCGGCGGTAGCTAAGGCTAGCCTTGCTCGCATGGCATAGGGGCAGCGACGGAAGGAATATAAAATGGCATTGTCAGTCATAGAGTTTAAGTTTCTCCTGATAGGTAAACTAAGTCTCTGATTTGCGCCCTATATGTGCTTCACCGCGTTGCTTGGCGAGGTCTATCTGTTTTTGTCGTTCAGCAAATCGCGCCTTTTGCTCTTTACTCATATTGGCGTGGCAACGAGGGCAGGCGACGCCTTTTTCATAAAGCGGAGAGGCTTTGTCGTCCTCTGTGATCGGATGGCGACAGGCAAAGCATTGATCATACTGCCCTTGCTCCAAATTGTGCTTTACCGCGACCCGCTGATCAAACACGAAACACTCTCCGTTCCAGAGACTTTTATCTTCGGGTTGTGTTTCGAGATATTTTAAAATCCCGCCCTTTAAATGGTATACATCCTCAAAACCATTTTGTTTCATAAAGGCGCTGGCTTTTTCACATCGGATGCCGCCCGTGCAAAACATGGCGACTTTTGGCTTTGTGAGATTGCCTCGGTTTTTCTCGACCCATTCCGGAAATTCACGAAAGGTCTTAGTGTTGGGGTTGATAGCCCCTTCAAATGTACCAATTTCAACCTCGTAGTCATTACGCGTATCGATCAATATGGTGTCAGGATCGGAAATCAGATCGTTCCAATCGGAAGGTTTCACATAAGTCCCCACAACTTTATTGGGGTCAATATTGTCAACGCCCATTGTCACGATCTCTTTTTTCAGACGCACTTTCATGCGGT
Source organism: Litorimonas haliclonae (assembly GCF_965138505.1). Classification (NCBI taxonomy): domain Bacteria; kingdom Pseudomonadati; phylum Pseudomonadota; class Alphaproteobacteria; order Maricaulales; family Robiginitomaculaceae; genus Litorimonas; species Litorimonas haliclonae. The sequence goes on from NZ_CBCSCO010000003.1 coordinate 275,172, forward strand.
AGAAAGGCGATCTATCCGCTTCAGAGAATTTTGCATCCAACCCTGCGAGTCGAGGGTCCGCCCGTAAATAGGACAAAAGGTCATCAATTGCTTCATGTGAACCAGAGACCGTTCCGTTGATGCCTTCTTCCGCCAAAAGAATTGTACCTTTCACCTCCAATAGCTCGCACATCTTCAGGAGAGAAGGCTGAAGATCTATGTAATCCGGCAAAGCGGTGAAGTGGTATAGCGCGGCAATGCGGTAAGTCATGACCGCGCTCTATGCCGCTACGCCGAAATAATCAACATTTCGCGCTGTTCTTTCTGCGAAGTCTTTAAAGTGTTTCCACGAGCAAAACCCGCACATGCCAATATTGGCGAATGGAAATAGCGGCTATTAGGTATTTAAGTTTTTTTTCGATGTATCAAAGGGAAGGTGAGTTGCGCCTACCCATATTTTCCAATAGGAATCATTGCCATAGATTGGACGTATATGGCTTCAGCCGCATTGGCATTACTCGTTGAGCCTCAAGGCATTGACCCTGACGTAAAACAGGCTGTTCTTGAGCAACTTGAACGAATCCGCGAGGACAAGCTTTTCCGTGACACCACACGGATGAAACGGTTTTTAAGCTATGTTGTCAAAGAGGCCCTCGAGGGAAACTCTGAACTCCTTAAAGGATATACAATTGGCTTGGAAGTGTTCGATCGGCCGGATGATTTCGATCCGCAAGCGGATACAATAGTGCGTGTACAAGCTGGACAGTTGAGACGCCGTCTCGATCTTTATTATAGTTCCACCGGATTAAGGGAAGAGGTTCGTATCGTTATACCAAAAGGTCAATACGCTCCGATTTTTGAAATGCGCAGACATTTGCCCGAAGAGGTCATTCCTAAATTGGGCCAAAAAGTAGAAGTTTTAACGGGTGCTATTGCAGAATCCCATTTGGTGACACGTCCAGGCATAGCGGTGTTTACGTTCAGTGACATCAGCGGTGCAAAAAACCCTGATTTCTTTGCAGAGGGCCTGACAGCGGAGGTTGTCAACGCTTTGGTTCAATTCCGATATCTACGGATTGTCGCTAGAATGCCAACGATTGAACAGTCCGGCAGTGGGGTAGACCTTAAAAACTTTGGTAAAGAATACGATGTCCAGTTTGTATTGAACGGAACAGTTCGTCGCTTGGGAAGTCTTTTTCGTGTGTCTGTGGATTTGATCTCAACGGAGACGGGAGAGCACATATTTACACGCATTTATGACCGAAAATATTCCGCAGATAATATTTTTAAAATTCAGGAAGAGATCGCGTCCTATACCGCAGCGAAGGTTGGGGCGCCTTTTGGGGTTGTAAATCGGTTTAACCGCCGCGCAAATGTGGGCCGACGCCAGAACTTATCAGCTTATGAAGCGCTTTTGCGCTTTTATGAAATAAAGCTGTCTCCTTCATCTCACAAAGCCAAGGATCTATTACACGAGTTTGAGGATATAACTGAGCGGCAGAAGGATTTTTCGTCTGCCTGGGCAATTCGGTCTTTGCTGAATACTTTTCTTTGCACTCAGTCTATTCCAAGTGAGGCTGGGTCTGGCAGGTTAAAGGCCGCTATAGAGTTTGGTAATAAAGCCTCAGCAATTGATCCCGATAATGCCTTGGCTTTTATGTCATTATTCCAGGCCCATTACCATAGCGGAGATTTGGAGACCGGCGAAGCCATGGCGCAAAGAGCCTTAGCGCTAAACCCGAATGATTATTCAATGTTAGCCTATTATGCGATTACCCATGCCTTTCAGGGCAATGCAAACCAAGCTATTTCTTATCAAAACGCGGCCCTTCGGCTAGTTGACCGGCCTCCGTCTTGGTTCTTAACTAGCGGTCTTATTCTGTCATTTCAGGAGAAGCGCTTCGAGAGCATTCAAGACTCGTTAAATGACGTAACGACAGAAAGCCCAATCGGTTTGCAATTTCTAAGACTCGCTAGTCTGGGATATCTTGGCAAAACAGCTTTGGCAGAGAAATTTCTAAAAGAAGTGTCTGCCAAGAAGAGTGCCCTTGAGAAGGCATTCCCCGAGATATTCTTGACATGGCAACCTAATGAAAGCTTGCACGACCAAGTCTTTGAGGGGTGGCGTCTAGCGGGACTTGATGTTTAGGAGTCTCAGCTCTGCCAAATAACGGCCCCCGTGATGCGTTTCCATACGGGGACTTCAGGGCGATTATTCAATTTCGGTAGGTGGTCAAAGCCCATTTGTCGTTTTAACTGTGACATAATTAAGCGGAATGAGGCTACAGCCCTCAAATCCGAACCAAACTTCTGAGGGGATGAATATGTCTGATCTGGAAACTTTCAAACTCGAAACGCGGGCCTGGCTCGAAGAGAACTGTCCGCCGGAAATGCGGACGCCGATGAAGTCTGAAGATGACGCCTGCTGGGGTGGGAGAAATTGGACCTTTGCCAGTGACGCCCAAAAAGTTTGGCTGGAACGTATGGCCGGCAAAGGCTGGACCGTTCCCACTTGGCCTAAGGAATATGGTGGCGCAGGACTCAGCCGGGCAGAGGAAGCTGTTTTGTTAAAGGAAATGGCACGAATAAGCGCTCGTATTCCGTTATCTAGTTTCGGCATTTGGATGCTTGGCCCCGCGCTTTTGAAATTTGGGAATGAAGCGCAGAAGAAAGAACATCTTCCTAAAATTGCACGCGGCGAAATTCGCTGGTGCCAAGGTTATTCAGAACCGAGCGCAGGTTCCGACCTAGCGTCACTTGCGACGAAGGCAGAAGATAAAGGCGATCATTACCTGGTCAATGGACAGAAAGTCTGGACATCCTACGCTGATAAAGCGGATTGGATTTTTTGTCTTGTGCGAACAGACAGTACGGGCCGGAAGCATGATGGCATATCCTTCCTCTTGTTTGATATGGAAAGTGAAGGCGTTGAAGCCCGGCCTATCTCTCTTATTTCTGGAAAGTCGGCTTTTTGTGAAACTTTCTTTGAAGACGTCAAAGTACCGAAAGACCAATTGGTCGGCGAAGTAGGCAAAGGTTGGTCTATTGCAAAATACCTTTTGACCCATGAGCGTGAAATGATCGGTGGGTCTGGTGAGGGCGTCACGCGCCCGCTCCACGAAATTGCGGCTGGATCAATCGGACTGGAGAGCGGTAAACTCTCTGATCCCATGCTTCGCGCAAAGGTGGCCGAAGCTGAAATTGATGAGTGGGCTTTCAGGCTGACAATGCAGCGTAAATTGGCTGAAGCCAAAGCGGGCGCGTCTTTAGGGGCCGACAGCTCCATGCTCAAATATTACGGGACTGAACTGAATAAACGCCGCTATGAGTTGATGATGGACGCCGCCGGACATGACGGTCTGGAGTGGGAGGGCGAAAGGTCTGACGAGGGCAAATTAGCCCGTGATTGGCTTCGCACAAAAGCCAATTCCATCGAAGGCGGAACTTCAGAAGTCCAGCTCAACATAATCTCCAAACATATTCTCCAACTTCCGGGCGCGTAAATTATGGCACTCTTATTAAATGAAGACGAAAAAATGCTTAGCGAAACCGCTGAAGGGTTTTTCAAGAAAAAAGCCCCGGTAACAGAGCTTCGCAAGCTTCGCGATACTCAGGACGAAAAAGGCTATTCTGAAGCGCTTTGGTCTGAAATGGCCGAAATGGGATTTGCGGGCGTTTTGGTTCCAGAAGACCAAGGCGGCGTTGATATGGGGGCAATGGCGGCGGGATTACTGGCCGAACAGATGGGCCGCAATTTGAGCGCAACACCTTTTTTCTCCACGTCTGTTCTCTCTGCGACGGCGTTGAAAAACAGCGATGGTGATTTGGCCAAGGCTTGGCTGGAAAAAATTGCAGGCGGTGAGGCCATTGTGTCCTTCGCCATTGATGAAGGGGTAAAGCACAATCCCCTTGGGACAGAAACCCGCGCCGAACGTTCTGGCAATGGTTTCAAAATTACGGGCAGCAAGGTCATGGTGCTCGATGCCCACGTTGCGGACGCCCACATCGTCGTGGCGCGCACGGGCGGGGAGCCCGGTGAGCGGGATGGTTTAAGCCTGTTCCTCGTGGAAAAAACAGCTGACAATTTGGATGTCGAGCGTACGATTATGGTCGATAGCCATAATTCCGGTCGATTAGAGCTAAACGGCGTCGAGGTGACGGCCGACGCTCTATTGGGCACGGAAGGTGAGGGCGCAGATGTTCTGGATAAAGTTTTAGGGGCGGGGCGAGCTGTATTGTCTGCTGAACTTCTCGGCGCGGGTTCTCAAGCTTTTGAAGAGACCGTAGCTTATATCAAGGAACGCAAACAGTTCGGCAAAATCATTGGTGAGTTTCAGGCGCTCCAACATCGCGCGTCGCATCTATATACCGAGTTGGAACTCTGCCGCTCAGCTGTTTTTGCCGCCCTGTCTGCTATAGATGAAGGCGATGAAAATGCTGTCAAATTCGCGGGAATGGCCAAGGCCAAGCTCGGTCAGGTCGCAAAACTCGCCGCACTTGAAGGTATTCAGATGTTTGGCGGCGTCGGCATGACAGATGAATATGACATCGGCCTATTCCTGAAGCGCATCCGCGTCTTACAAGAGCTATTGGGCGATGGAAATTACCACCTTGATGGGTTCGCGAAAGAAAATGGGTATTAGGGGCTACCCCTAGACCCGCCTCGAGGCTTAGTGAGCCCCGGCGGACATGTATTGTGTTTCGTCCAACGGGCTTGCGACTATCATGCCCCAATATGTTGAGTAAGTTGTATGAGGTTCGTAAACAAGAGCGATACCAAAATCGACCACGTCAGCCCTTAATAGGTTTTCATTATGACCGGGGCTGTCTTTCCAAGCTTGAAAAACATCTTCCCAACTTTTTTGTCCCGTCGCCACGTTCTCTCCTGCAATAGAAAAGTAATAACCTTGGCGTTGCACGCGGTCGCCGTGGGTGGAGCCGTCAGTTCCGGTATGAGAAATAATTCCGGCATCTGCCAAGTCTCGAGCGTGGACTTCTGAGGCCAGGTTGAGTTTGTAATTAATCTTGACTGGCCCCAAGCCATTTTCAAATCGATACTCGTTCAAGTCGGCTAAAGCCACGTCTATGTCTAGCGGCGTAGGGGGAATGGATGGAAAGACCGGATTTTCTCCAAAGCCATTATTTAATCGGCATTGTGCTTCGGGTTTTGAAACGTCGGGCTGATAGGTGACTGCGCCTCGACATTTGGTATCGGCTTTACACAGAGCAGAGCATTCTTCAGGGGTGGAAACAGGATAAACGGCATAGGTGCCGTCGTCTTTATCAAATTCACCTAGTTTATTTTCGACCGCAAAGGCTGAACCGCTCAGCGCAATAAAACAAATCGAAGATAAAATAGACTGTCTAATCCTCATGTTTCTAGACATACCTAATCTCCGTGCTCTGAAAAGCATAGATAACAGTTAAATCTTTACTCAACCGTTAGGATGGAGATTAATTATCAGACAGGACTAATTGAAGGCTATCGTCCGGCTGTGTTTAGCGTTCTTGGAGAGGCTGGTCCTGACACGCCGTTGGCCATGTCCCTCTCTGATTCAAAGGCTTGAGAAAGTGATTCGTAAAAAGCGATTTGAAAGCGGGTCTCCGGATCATCCACTTTAGGATCAGGCGCGTTTAGAGGCCGAACTTTCCAGCCTTTATGCGCCGCGAGCATATAAGCTTTCCAAGCGTCGACAGGCAGGAGTCCTCCTGTAACTTGCTTGCTTGGACTATTGTCGTCATTTCCCATCCAGACGCCTGTCGTCAACTGCGCCGTGAAACCGACAAACCAAGCGTCCCTATAATCCTGGGACGTACCGGTTTTGCCTGCTGCAGGGCGGTTGCCAAGCCGGGCGCCATAACCCGTACCGGAGTCAATAACGTCGCGCATCATCCCCGTCATTTGACGGGAGTATGGAACGGCGTAAGCGCGGGTAGGTTGAGAGACCCGCCGCGTATAAAGGGGACGTTTCGCTGTATCCGTTATTTCTGTTATAAAGTAAGACGACTTCAAGAGGCCTTCATTGGCAAAGACGGAATAGGCGGTCGTCAATTCCAGAAGATTCACTTCGGACGTTCCTAAAGCAATGGAATATTCGGGCCTCATTTCAGATTTGATTCCAAACCGCTTGGCTGCACTCACAACTTTGGAAGGCCCGACTTCAGAGCCGACCTGCGCCGCAACCGTATTGATGGAGAGTTTTAGGGCTTCGCGTATGGTAATTGGACCGCGGTAGCGTCGCGTATAATTTTCCGGTGACCATCCCTTAATTTCAATGGGCTGGTCTATACGGATAGTGCCCGGGGTAAATCCTTCTTCCATCGCCGCGGCATAAACAATGCTTTTAAACGCGGATCCAGGTTGTCTGGCAGCTTGGCTTGCGCGGTTGAATTTTGATACGGCGTAGTCACGCCCGCCCACTAACGCCCTGACCGCGCCTGTAGAGTTATCGACACTTACGAGCGCGCCTTCTTGAATGTTCTTGGCATCACCAGAGGCGTTTAGAGTTTTCTTTATAGCCTCATGCGCCTCCTTCTGAAGGTCGGTGTCTATTGTTGTTGTTATGATGAGGTCTTGTCTTTTCTCGCCCACCAATTCATGCGCGCGCTCAGAAACCAGATCGAAGACATATCCCAGAATGTCCGGCTCCAAGAGAGGCTCTGAATCTTCAACAATGACCGGCGGTGTTTTTCGGGCCTCAACTTCCTGTTCAGGGCTAATGAATCCATTGGCAGTCATGCGTTGTAAAACCAAATGAGACCGGGCGAGGGCGCCTTCAAAATTTTTCGTAGGATCGAAACGGCTCGGGGCTTTGGGGAGGGCCGCGAGAAGCGCACCTTCAGACAAGCTAAGTGTCTTGGCTGTGTGGCCGAAATACTTCTGCGAGGCCGCTTCAATGCCAAAGACCTGAGGCCCAAGATTAATCCGATTTAAATATAGCTCCAGAATTTCCGGCTTACTCAGCTTGGCTTCCATGTCCCGGGCGAGCAACATTTCCTGGACTTTCCGGCGATAGGTTTTTTCCGGGGTCAGAACCATATTTTTGACGAGTTGCTGGGTGAGGGTGGACGCGCCTTGAGATTTTTCACCGGTAGAGGTGTTCGTCACTAGGGCTCGAAAAATGGCCTTATTGTCAATTCCCGTATGTTCGTAAAACCGTTCATCCTCAATCGCCAGAAAGGCATTTGCGACGTGTCGGGGCATTTGATCAAGCTTCATGGGCTCGCCGATATAGGGTCCGCGATGCCCAATCACTTGCCCGTCCTTATCAAGAATCGTTATATTGGGTTTAAGGTTCATCTCCCACATCGTGGTCTTATCTGGCAGATTGGGTAGGCCCGCGAGAAAATATTGCCGCGCCTGAAAATAAGACAGCGCAATAATAACGCTCACAACTGCGACCACAGCCATCCAGACAGCGCGCTTCCGACGCTGGCTGTTGTCGTTAGCGACATCAATGTCTGCGCGGTAGGTTGGCATATCTTCCATATAGTATAAGGAACCTGAATGGGTGCTAAATCAAATCTACCCTTTTGGAAAACCAAAAATATGGCGGAATTGAGCCGTGAGCAGTGGGAAAGTCTCTGTGACGGCTGCGGAAAGTGCTGTTGTATCCGATTGGAAGATGAAGATGACGGGTCGGTTTATGTAACTGACGTCTCTTGTCACCTCTTTAATCCCGAGACCTGTGCTTGTAGTGACTATGGGAATCGTAAATCCATTGTTCCCGATTGCGTGACTCTCACGGCCGCTACAGTGGATGAACTTCACTGGATGCCGGAAACGTGTGCTTATAGGCTCGTGGCAAAAGGAGAGGATCTTCCAGACTGGCATCACTTGGTCTCTGGGTCCCGGGAGACTATTCACGAGGCGGGTATGAGCGTCAGAGGTCAGGTCGAAAGTGAAAGCGGGGTCTCTGATAAAGAGCTACCGCATCGCATTGTCATATGGCCAGGAGAGCCAGACTTCACCAAGAGCTAATAAAGCGACTGATTCCTGAGGATAGGGTTCGGAAAACCCTCAGACGATAAATTGAAACCCTAAATTGTTAGGTCTTTTTTATCATTTGCTTTAAACCCCTGAATTTTCCAAGAATCTGTGATTTTATTGTTACAGATATGTCACAATCTGTATCAAAGCGTGAAAAACTGCTGTTTATGGGTGTGTTAGGAAGATATTTACCTCATAGGGCCAGACCCTTAGTGACAGTTTTTTGACGAAGCGACCTTTAATGTTCCTTTTAGAGAACAAAGCGCGTTGAAAGCGGAAAAGAATATGACAGATACAATAGCGCGCAACCCAGCTGCTAACGACCTTGCTCCTACTCCGACAGATCGCGGGCAGCCGATAAGGCATAGTGATTTCGCAACGTTGTGTGATGGCTTGGATTATGCCGCACAAGGGAAAACGGGCCTCAACTATTTTGATGGTAAAGCCAAACTCAAAACAGTTTTGACCTATAGAGAGTTGAGAGAACGCTCTATTGATCTGGCTTACCGCCTCGTCAAATTCGCCCCTAAAAACTCCCGTATCGGCTTAGCTGCTGTCTCGACGCCTGAGTTCGCCGTACTATTCTTTGCATGCCAATATGCAGGTCTTGTCCCGGCTCCTCTTCCATTGCCTGTCACTTTGGGCGGCCGCGGAAGCTACGAACGTCAGCTCCAGAGAATGGCGGATACAGGCGATTTTCACGCGCTGTTTACGCCGGAATCTATGGAGCCGATTATGAGTTCGGCGCTCAATGATCAAGCTATTCCCGTTTTGACCTTTGGCGACGTTGATAAACTCCCTAAAGGAAACAAGCTCCGCAAATTCAATGAAGATGATCTTTGCTATATTCAATATAGCTCTGGCAGCTCCAGCTCGCCTAAAGGCATTATCGGGACGCAGTCGACTGTGTCGGCCAATTGTCACGCCATCACTAAACACGGATTGCAAATAAACGAGACGGATCGCGCCACAAGCTGGTTGCCGCTCTACCACGATATGGGCCTGATTGGTTTTATGCTCGCTCCCTTGATGAGCCAGCTAACTGTAGATTTTATTGACCCTCAAGATTTCACCCGCCGTCCGATGACATGGCTCCAGCTTATAAATGACCATAAAGGCACACTTTCCTACTCACCGACCTTTGGTTACGAACTTTGCGTTCGCCGCTGGCGAGACGATCGGGAGCTTGACCTGTCTAGCTGGCGCGCGGCCGGCATTGGCGGCGATATGGTGCGTCCAGAACCGCTCACAGAGTTTGAAGAGCTGTTCGGCCCTATGGGCTTCGATAAAGGTGCGTTTACGCCGAGCTATGGATTAGCAGAAACGACGCTCGCGGCAAGTTTCGCGCCTCTAGGGCAGGGGCTTAAGAAACACACTATCGATATGGACCGGTATGAGCGCACGACCGAAGCGGTAACGGCAACTGATTTAACCCCAGCGGCGGCGCGACGAACATTTGTGGCTTGCGGTACGGTCTTGCCGGATCACGAAATCGAAATACGTGATTTTCAGAACAACATTTTGAGAGGCTCTAAAGTTGGGCGCATTTGCCTGCGCGGGCCAAGTGTGTCGCCGGGCTATTTCAGAAACTCGCAAGCCACAGAGGCCGCTTTCACGAAAGAAGGCTGGCTAGACACGGGTGATCTTGGTTATTGGCTAGACAACCAGCTCGTTGTGACAGGCCGCTCCAAAGACCTGATTCTCTGGCATGGACGCAATATTTGGCCTCAGGATATTGAATGGGCGGCTCAGGCAGCTGCACCTCATCGCTGCGGACGCGCGTGCGCCTTCGCCATTGGCGGCGCAGGCGATGAAAAGCAGATAATGCTTCTACTCGAATGCCGGACCCGCGATCCCAAACTCTTGGACGAAATTTTCAAAGCAGTTACGGCTGCGATCCGTTTGGAAGTCGGCGTTCCTGTCAGACTTCAGCTCGTCCCTAAATCAACTATGATTGTGACAAGTTCTGGCAAGTTGTCTCGGGCGCGGGTCAAAGAGAAATTTGTCTCAGGCGGTATCATCGACCTTCAAAACGCCGAATCTATCCGTGTTGTAAAGTCCGAGACTTAACGCGATATGTCTCGAATAATTGCGCTCACCGGCGCAACGGGGTTTGTTGGACGCCATCTTGTTAGAGCTTTACTGTGTCAGGGCTTTCATGTCAGAGCCTTGGTGCGTCGCAAAGGCGCACTGGATGACCTAACGCATGAAAACCTCACGATAGTCGATGGTGATCTTTCAAGTGATTTAACTGGCTTGGCGAGAGACGCTGATTGCCTTTTTCATCTGGCGGGTTTGGTTAAAGCTCCAACATGGTCAATCTTCGAAGACGTAAATATCCACGGAGCCCGCCGCGTCGCCAAAGCTGCCGAGACGGCCAAGATTCCGCGCTTGGTACTTTTATCTTCCCAGACAGCCCGCGCGCCGGAGTTGAGCCGATATGCGAAATCCAAGAAGTTAGGAGAAGAGGCGGTAAAGCAGGAGTTCTCAGGGGAATTAGCAATTATTCGCGCCCCGGCCGTCTTTGGTCCTGGGGATGAAGCCACCAAACCGATCTTCGATTTAATGAAGCGGGGGTATTTGCCCGTCGCTGGCGGCAAAGGCTGGAGAACTCGCTCCGTTGCGATGGTCTATATTTCTGACCTGGTCGACAACCTAATCGCAAAAGCAATTGAAGGAGAGTATGACGGCGAAACCGTTTCACCATCGACGACCGGAGCCCTGACAATGCCGCAACTGGCCGAATACGGAGAAGTCGCTTTGGATAGACGTGTGCGCGCCTTTCCTATCCCTCTGATTATTCTTTATCCCGTTGCTACAATTACAACTTTGACATTACGACTGTTTTCTATAGGGCACTTGAGTCTAGGAAAACTGGCTGAGTTCCGTTATGAACATTGGCAAAGTAATGACTTGGTTTCCAATCCAACGCCAATGGCTGAAGCCATTGCTAAAACCGTACGAAGCTATGATGCTCTGGGATAAAATATGACGTCTTCGCCAAATCGTGATGAAATTTTCGCAAAAGTCTGCGAGCTTCTTAAGCCCTATAACCCTCAAGACCGACCCATATACCGCGAAAGCGGAATTATGTCCGATTTGGAGGTCGACTCCGTGGCTGTATTTGATTTGGTTATGGGGCTGGAAGACCATTACGACATTTCAATTCCAATGGAAATGGTCAGCGATATCAAGACTGTAGGAGAGCTTGTTAACGCCATTAAAGAACTCACCTCTGAATAGGACACATGATGTCTTCACTTTTTGATAAATACGCGCCTCTTCAAACTCGCGTCGATATGATGATGAAAATCGGGCAGGACGCTTTAGGTGTTCAGTTCGATGACATTCTGGATGCGACCCGGGGGAGAATCGGAAATCGTGAAATCCTTCTGGCCGGAACGAATAACTATCTCGGCCTGACATTTGACGAAGATTGTATGAAAGCGGCGCAAAAGGCCGTTGAGTCGCACGGAACTGGCACTACGGGCTCTCGCGTCGCTAATGGCTCATATGCGGAGCATATCGACCTTGAAAAGGCGTTGGCCGATCACCTCGGGATGCCGAGCTGTATTGTCTTTACGACAGGTTACCAAACAAACCTCGCCGCGATAGCGGGATTGGCCGGCGATAAAGACGTTATCTTCATGGACGCCGATGCTCATGCTTGCATCATTGACGGAACGCGCCTTACAGGCGCATCGACTATTCGTTTTCGTCATAACTCTCCTGAGGATCTGGATAAACGCCTGAAACGACGCGGCGAAATAGAAGGCGGGAACGCTTTAGTGGTTATCGAGGGCATGTATTCCATGTTTGGCGATATTGCTCCCGTTGACGAGTTTGTTGACGTTACGCATCGCCACGGTGGCTATCTTTATATTGATGAAGCCCATAGTTACGGCGTTTTCGGCCCGACCGGCTGCGGCATTGCTGAGGAACAAGGCGTCTTAGACAAGATCGACTTCATATCGGGCACATTCTCAAAAAGTCTTGCTTCTGTGGGCGGGTTCTGCGCGTCTCGTCACAAAGAATTTGAAATTACACGCAAAATCATGCGACCATATATGTTTACGGCGTCTGCGACCCCGTCCAACATTGCTGCCGCTCGTGCTGCGGTTGAAAAAGTTAAAGCAGGCGGTCACTTGCGGAGTAATTTGAAAGAACGTGCACAGCAACTTCATGCCGGATTGAAAGAAATGGGATATGATCTCTGCGCTGACGCAAGTCCAGTCATTGCCGTGCGCCGTCCTAACGAAGCTGTGGCAGCTATGGAGTGGAACTGGCTGATAGAAAACGGCGTTTATGTAAATCTCGCTGTCCCGCCCGGAACGCCGCAAAGCTCAAGCCTGCTGCGCATTAGCCTCTCTGCGGCCCATACCGAAGAGAATATCAACGCCATTCTTAAAGCGTTTGGCGAGTTAAAGAGTGCTCAGGGCGAAATGATGCAAAATATGGCGGCAAAACTCGCGGCAGAGTGACGATTAGCGAAACGCCCCTTTTCGCCAAAGCTTCCACCCCATGACGGGGGACGTTAAAACCGGGTGTTTTCGTTGAAACTCTGTGGGTTGATACTCAACGCCGGAGTGGTTTTTCAATTTTCTCAAGACATAGTCTAATCCGCCGTCAAACGTGGCGGCGCTATTCAATACTCTTATAACCGAAAGCGGTTTTCCTTGAACGCGGCGCCAAAACCAAAGGCGTTTGACCTGATGTTCCCTTTCAGGCGACAGGTTATATTGACCTGCTTGGTCCGGAGGGCCGTAGAGAGCCGTCGTGAGCGATGCATATCTCTCTGAAAACCGCTCCACAATTTCCTGAGACCGGCCTACAGAGCTTTCCGGACGAAGTTCGGTTCGGTAACTTTCATAAAATCCTCGTCCCCATATTTCAGCGGCTGTCGCAGACGGGGCCACAAGCGGGGCTGACTGGCTCGCCATATATCGAACAGCCTCTGCGCGAGCTTGATAAACCCGTTCGGCAATGTCTTCGTCTTTGGCGCGCAGAAGGACGCAAGGCTGCGAAAACCTCCCCCAGACCTGCGACTGCAAAACGTCACTCGAACAACGCCGCTCAAATTCCTTTAAGCTCAGCAGAGAATATTTACAGGTTGAGAGGACGCCATGGTCATCTTTGCGTTCAATGTAGTAGACGGCGGGCGGGATGAGTTGGTTAAGTAACGCCCGAACGCCCCGCCCATGTGTCTTACGATAACTGTCCACCAGAACATAAAAGTCGAGCATTTTTTCCGGATTGCTCATTTCTCTCAACGATGAGCCATAATAAACAAAGGCCTGAACCCTGTCTTTGTGCCTCTGCTCTATGGCCAGCATGATATCATTTACTCTGGCAGGAGGTTCCAAGACCTCGGCGCGAATGATGTCTAAGACTGGGTCACTCATCGAGCGCGCCAAAACGTGACGGGACGGGAGGCAGAGATACGCAGTTTTTTTCCGCTTAATTCAAGGAAATCCCCGTCGAGTGTCGCCGGAGCTTTTGTCTTGAGCGTTAAGCGGTCTATATTATGACTGTAATATCCATCCTGCGCGCGGTCCTGCTTACGTCCCATCCAGAGACCAGCCACATTCAATCCCAATTTACGACTATCACCATCTGCCCATGTCATTCGAAGCGGGGCGTCTTCATCTCCCCAAAACGGATCAAGTCCCAGCATTAGAGAAGGCAGGGTTGTCATGATTGTGCCTAGCGCCGTGCCCTTATGTTTGAAAAGTGTCTCTCCAGCCAGCTTGGCTTTCATTTTATGTTTTGCCGGGGGCATAAGGCGGGTTTTATCGCCCGTGACGGCCTTTAGCACAGCGCCGACAACGGCCGTGCCGCCGCCAACTCCGTTCCCGTTTAATTTATCCTGAGCAAACCGGCTGACATGGGGGAGAGCCCCGGTCGAAAATAAAAAGCCATACACCGGATTGGACGGGTCAGTTTCCTGATTGACCCTATCAATTTGAACCAGTGAAGTGATGTGGGACCGGATATTTCCTTTTTGAATTTCTTTTAAGTCCGAAAGGTCTTTCAAACCAATATTTCTGGCGATTTGATTAGTTGTCCCGCTAGGCAAGATCGAAACCGCCGGCAGAGGCTCATCGTCTGGATAGCTATTTAACAAAGCCGTCATAACGGTTCGCACTGTCCCGTCCCCGCCTTCGATTAATATGTGTTCTCTTCTTTCTTCGCGCGCCCTTTTCATCAGTGGCCGAAGGTCGCTACGGTCTTGGCTGACAAAATGCTCTCCACCTTTTGGAAGCTTCATCAAAGAAAGCGCTGAGCCTTGTTTTGCTACAGAGCGGGCTTTTGCGTTGGAAATTGCCAGAACGGACATAACGGCAACCTAAAGGCTCTCTGTTCGCACGAGCATGAAGGCGCCCAGTAGCGCGAAAAGGGCTAGCGGGAAGGTGATCGCCGTGGTGACACCAATGCCGCCAGAGGTCGCAAAAGTGGCCATGGCGCCGTCAACAATCAGAAACACAAACCCCATTGTGATTCCAACTATCAGGGTTTTATCACCCGTGTCTTCCCGGCCTGTTCGCTGCATAAGCGGAACGCAACAAAGTAAAAGGATCAATGCGGCCAAGGGGCGTGTCAGGCGATGGGCGTGCCAAAAGCTATAGGCAAAGCGCGGCTTGGACCCTGAATTGCCCCGCATCATGAAATTCCGCATTTCTGACAGAGAAATATCCCGAGGTTCTGCGGCCAAACGGGCAATCGTCTTTGGCGTCTGACTGGTTTCCCATATGCGGGGAGAGGGGTCATTCTGAGCGCTGCGTTTCTCGCCATCGGCGCCGGCAACTTCTAAAATTCTAACCCCGTCTAACGTCCAATTCGGGTTGTTAAAAGTCGCGCTCTCGGCCCATAGGACAGAGTCTACTTCCCCGCTTTCCCCTCGTTCAAAAATTTGAATATCCCCCAGCCGAGTATAACTGATGCGTTCGGTGGCGCGGACAATATTCTGACCGTCCTCAAGCCAAAGCGGGTTTTCAGAGGTAATATTTTTGATTTTATATTCCCCAATTCCCCAGTCCTGTAAGGACCGGACGGCCGGGGCCATAGCAACATCAATAAAGGTGATGGAAACCAGACTGGCGCCGAAAACAACTGGGAGCAGTAATAAAATCTGCTTTGGCGCGGAAATCCCGAAGCCGAGTAAGGCGACAAGTTCATGCTGCCTGATCAATCGAACAAATACCAAGAGGATGGCCACGACGAGGGTAAACACAAAAATTCGATCAAATATGACGGGCGCGCGTAAAAACATGTACCGGAAAGTACCCTGAAAACCTTCTCCGCTCGCCACTATATCCGCGCCGTTCGCTAAGCTGTCGAGCAAACCGATAAGCACCAGAAAACCGAATACGGTCGTCAGCCAGGTGATCAAAAAGGTCTTTGACAAATAAAGGCCAAACTTAAACACCGCCGACTCCTGTTGATTTTGAACGTAGGCGAGATAAGGCGGTTCTGGCTTGTTTCTGCCAATGAGCGACCTGCATGGCAAAGGATGTCAGCGGAGGCTGTCCCATTTTATAGGCACTTTTCCAGAATATATAGGCGGCAAAAACGGTCACGACGGCAATCACGGACCAAATGCCGAGCCATGGCGGAATTTTTGCGGACGCCCCCAAGCCTTGCCCGAATTCCAATGCTTTTTGCAAAGACACCAAGAAGACGACTCCTATAAAGATACCGGCAGAGGAGGGGTTGCGCCCATAGTTCAGCCCGAAAGGCACTGCGATGAAAGGAATCAGGAGAAGCAAAAAGGCTCTTCCGACTCGGAGGTGCAAGGCGGCATTATTCGTCTCTTGAGTTAATGTGTCGAGAAAAGTACCTTTTCGGTTCTTAAAGAGCTCAACTGACGTTAATTCTCTTTCATCATCGCCGCGGGCGCGAAACTCCACGACAGAGGCCGCGCCGGTCACATCAGAGCTACTAAAGCTCAGATCGCCGTCTAGCTGTTCATTGTTCTCGATTTGGTAAGTTCGACCGGAAGAGAGCTGCAATACTGGATCATTACTGGCTTCTTGGACGATTAAGCGGCCTTCATTGGCCGTCGTCATTCTGAAACCAATTTGATTTCCGGAATTGTCCTCGGTTGATTCGTAGATAAAAATGGGGCCAATTGCGGCGCCGGCCAATTCAGTTCCCGCGAAAAAGGTTCGGGTTCCGACAGTGGTAAATGTACCTTCCCGTAGGGCAGCGGTGAAGCTTTCCTGCTTTACGACATTGACGAGTTGCCGGTAATTATATCGCCCTACGGGTTGCATATAGCCTTCGATGAAGAGTGTCAGGCACGCCAGAAAACCGCCTAAGACAACAAAAGGTTTTGTCATGTGAAAAAGCGAAACTCCGGCGCCAAGGGCGGCCGTGAGCTCACTGGAGCGGGAAAACCTATCTATCGTTATGATAGTTCCAAGCAAAAGCGCCATAGGAACCGCCATTCCGAGGTAATGAGGAAGGAGATTGTAAATCATACGGGTGGCATCCGCCGCAGGATCACTTGAATTTGATACGATTTCAAAGATTCGCAAAAGGCGTTCTAATAGGAGGACGCAGCAGGCAAAAACCACTAACCCTCCGATATTCACGGAGGCACGTTTGAAAAGATATAGGTTCAGCCTGCCCATCATGTCTGTAGTTAGACCTTTACTCTTACTGTAAGCTGTCCATATTCAGTCTGTATTCAGACCCACTGAAACATTATGTGTTTAGGGCTTAATAAGGGCAGACCGTGAAAGCAAACTTACTTCACAGATTTTTATCCGAAATCTTTGTAATATTTACAGTATTATTGATTTTTTCGACAAGTGCATTCGCGCAAAACCGTCAGGACGATGACGGTGAGGAGCCGGAAGAAGAAATTTCGGAAATTGGTCAGCAACTAGGGGTGGAACTTTACCCCTCTGACGCGTCGGATTATTGCGTAGAAGAGGGTCTTCAGATTCGCGTGACCGTCACGAACGTGACTGATGAAGGGATTTTGAAGCTTGAACTGTTCGGCGAAGACAATTTTCTCCGTAAGAGCGGTAAATTACGATTAATTCGGGTTCCTGCAGAAAATGGACCGCAAAACCTCTGCATAAATGTACCTGTGCCGGGGTCTTATGCGGTTGTCGGCTACCACGACATTGATGGGGACCGCCGGTTGAAGAAGGCGTGGAATTTCAAACCATTAGAGCCTTATGGGTTGTCCAATAACCCAGAAATAAAAGCCCTGCGGCTCCCGAAGTATTCGGAGACTAGCTTTGATGTGCCGTTAACAGGCACAGACATCACCATCAATTTGGTTGACCTCTCGAAGTAAGCCGAACAAAAGCCCACTAACCTCTTTTCGAGAGTTTGGGAAAGTTTGTGAGTAATCAATTTAACATTATTTCGGTCGAAACCGCTGTGGATAAGCAGCGGTTTTTGTCTGTCCCATACTCAATCTACAAGGAAGATCCGTTTTGGAGAGCGCCTTTGAGGTTTGAACGTAAAGAGCAGCTTGATCCAGAAAAGAACCCGGGGGCCCCTACAAACCGCAGGCTCTTCCTGGCCGTCTCAGGGGACGAGGTTGTCGGGAGAATCGCGGCCTTTACGCTTGATAAGCACGACTCCCACCATCAGGATAATACAGGGTTTTTTGGCTATTTCGACTGCATTTCTGATGAGGCTATTGCCAAAGAGTTGTTAGGCGCGGCTGAAAACTGGCTTAAAGAAATTGGCCGAGGGCGTATGGTGGGGCCGTCTCAATGGAGCGTTAATGAGGAATGCGGCCTCTTAATAGACGGGTTTGAGACGCCGCCCGCCGTCATGATGCCTCATGGCAGGGCAGACTACCAAACATATTGCGAAGACTTTGGCCTCTCTAAAGCCGTTGATATGTTTGCGTATCAGGCAGAGCTATCCGCCGGATATCCCAGGTCAAAATTCCTTCAATCGCTCCTGTCCTATGCTGAGCGGAATAAGTCCATTCATTGGAGGCATCTCGATAAAATTAAATTCCGGGCCGAAGTTGACCTTGTCATGGACATTTTTAATGATGCCTGGTCAGAGAATTGGGGGTTTTTGCCTTTCAGTGATGATCAAATCGAGCATATGGCCAAAGAGATCAAACCGCTCATTTTCGAAAAGGGACTATGGGTCGGATACATTGACGATGAGCCTGCGGCTTATATCTGGATGATACCGGACCTGAATGAACTCACACAAGGCTTGGACGGGAAGCTTCTTCCTTTTGGGTGGGCACAACTTGTCTGGCGGTTGAAGGTCTCAGGTGCAAGACAAGCGAGAATCCCGCTTATGGGGCTCCGAAAAGCCCATCAGAATACTCGCAAGGGTCTGGCTCTTGTCGCTCAACTTTGTGAGCAGGTATTCGAGGCGGGACGGGAGAAAGGCTTTACCCATTGTGAGCTATCTTGGATATTAGAAGACAATGCTGGAATGATTGGAATATGTGAAGAAGCTTCCGCAACCCGTTATAAAACCTATAGAATGTACGAGAAAAAAATTACTTCATGACAGAGGTGAACACACTTGTTTTAGCCGGACAAAGAGCAGGGGCCAAAGACCCACTTTGCGCCGAGTTTGCGGTCGAGTTTAAAGTCGAAACGCCGCTTCTTGGCCGGCCTATGCTGAGCTGGGTGGAAAACGCCCTTGATCTGGCGGGGCTTACTCGTCCCTATCTAATTTCTGGATATCCAAAAGCGGGAGAGGGGTGGATTCAGGCTGGTTCGGGAAGCGGGCCAGCGGATAGCGCGTTAATCGCTCTAAGCGAAGCCACCTTGCCCTGTCTCATGACGACAGGGGATCATCCTCTTTTAACCGCAGAGATGGTAGCGGATTTTATTAAAAAGTCTCAGGATTCCGAGACGGATTTTTGCGTGGGGCTCGCACAAGAAGAGGTTATTCAATCGGAATACCCTGACACCAAGCGTACATACTTACGATTTTCCGATGAAGCAGTCTCCGGGTGCAATCTCTTTTATATTGCGAATAAGAAAGGTCTCGCGGCTTTGGAGTTCTGGAAGGCCGCCCAGCATTTGAGAAAACAGCCTCTGAAACTCGCCCGCAAGATCGGCGTTGGTCTCGGGCTACGCTATGCTCTTGGTCGGTTGTCACTGGAAAGTGCTTTTGATGAGGCCGGGGCGAAGATTGGAATCATTGCTAAGCCTATTTTATTGCCCTTCGCCGAAGCTGCGATAGACGTTGATAAGGTGTCAGACCATGCCTTGGTCAGCGATATTTTAAGAAAAAGGGGCCTTCTTGATGAAGCGCCCTGACCTTGACATCAGATCAAACAAAACTGTCGGAAAACGTATAGCGGCAAATACCGGGCTACTCGTAGGGTCAAGGGGATTGGGCGTCATTCTTGGACTCGCCACGCTTTTGATCACGGCCAACGCTCTCGACAATCAAATTAGCTTTGGTACGATTATCTTTCTCCATGGCTACATGTTATTCTTTGCCGAAGTGGCAACGTTTCAAAGCTGGCAGTCGGTTATTCGATTTGGCTCTGATGACGTCCATAATGAAGACCCGGGTCGTTTGGCTGGGCTGATAAAGTTTGGAATAAAAATTGACGTTTTATCGGCCGTCCTAGCCTATGCCGGAGCCATTCTTTTGTTTGAATTTTACGCGGTTTTAGTTGCTGCTTACCCGCACTTTGCTCCTCAAGGCGGCGGATTTGATGTCGAAATCTTGAAACCCTTGGTAATGGCGTACTCAACAGTGGTTTTGTTTCAAATAACAGGAACGCCGATCGGTATATTACGACTGTTCGACAAATTTAACGGCCTTGCATTTGCCAGCATTGTTATGCCGGGCGTGAGGCTATTAGGTGCGGTCTTCGCCTATTTCATGGGGTGGGGCATGATTGGATTTCTTTGTGTCTGGTATGTCGCGTCTGTCTCCGGGTATGTGTTCAAAGTCCTATTGGGGCTGTCGGAGCTCTTTAAACGCCGCTTAGCCAAACCTGTGCTGAAAGCTAAAGAAGGGTTTTTCAAGCCCCGTGAAGGGTTATGGGCTTTTGTCTGGAAGTCGAATGTCGATTCAACGCTCGCCGCCGGGGTGAACCAACTTCCAATCTTGCTCGTCGGAGGAGCTTTTGGCCCGGCATTCGTCGCAATTTATAAATGGGCAGAAGAAATCGCCAAACTCTTGTCGGAAGGCGTGAAGCTGTTGGATCAGGTAATTTACCCGGAATTGGCCCGCATTGTCAGCGGCGGGGAGGGACAACGTATATTACGCCTGGTCACGCGCGCCAGCCTTGTGTCTCTTGGGGTTGGCTTATTTCTTGCCGGCGTTGTCGCTGTTATCGGACCTTTCATTATCGAAACAACGCTGGGCGCCGAATATGCGGGGGTTATACCTCTGGCTATTGTTCTGGTTCTTGGGGCCGCTTTGTTTGCCGCTGTCGCTCCGCTCTTTCCCGTCTTTTATGCCGCAAATCGACCTGAAAAAGCGATTTATGCCCGTGCGGCGGGATTAATCGTTTATGTTATTTCGTTTTTTGTTTTGATTCAGTATTTTGGTGAAATTGGGTCCGCATTGGCGGTCGTTGCCGGTTATTTTGTCGGCATGGTTTTAGTCGTAATCTTAACCCGACAAGTTCTGAGAGGCTTGCATAGTCGTGACAGCTAAGTCGTCTGAACTCCCCACCTTCGCCATATTTGATTTGGACTACACGCTTACGAAACGTGGGACATGGGGGCGCTTTGTCTGGCGAACCGTACGAGGGCGGCCACACTTATGGATCCCGTTATTATTCAGCACGGCAATGTTTCAATGGCAATATAAACGCGGAAAATTACCGCGCGGCGCCGTTAAGAAGACGATGATGCGGTGGAGTTTACAGCGTTTTGACAAAACGAAACTGACTAAAATGGCGCAGGAATTCGCGCGCCGTGAGGTCGAGGCAGGGCTTAGGGCCGGGGGGCAAGCAGCCTTGAAATACCACGCGGATCAAGGTCATCGCATAATTTTAGCCAGCGCAGCTGTGGATTTAGTGGTGAAGCCCATCGCGGATGAGCTTGGCATAGGTGATTTTGTCTCAACCGAACTGGATTGGAGTGAGGCAGGGCAGCTGAAATCAGACTTTAAAAGCCCTAATTGTTACGGGGAGGAGAAATTGAACCGGGTAAAAAAACTCATGGCTAGCATTGCGCCTCGTGGGGCCTATACCTATTTCTACTCGGATAGCAAAGCGGACCTGCCCGTAATGGACTATGTTGACGTCCCAATCGTGGTGGATCCCTCTCAGAAATTTAAGGAATATGCGACATCACGTGAATTTGACATTCAATATTGGTTGAAAAGCAATAAGGGCTTTATTCCCGTTCACCCGGAAATTGAAAAATTACCTTTATAAATATAGTTGATGAAATTTAAACTTTATTGAAACTCAATTCGTTTTAAACCGTATTCACAGAAGTGTCACAGGGATCCCAGAGTTATGGCAGAATTCGCAGAAGCAATTCCCAGCCTCAGAGTCGGTTTTATCTACAATCATGAAGTTCCCCATCAGGTGGCGCACACGGCGCCGATTCTGAAAGAACTTTTATTGCGGTATCCATCTCTCAATATCGATGTGCTTACATCGACTGAGGAACAGAAGAAACTTGTCAAATCAGGTCTGGGAACGGAGCTCTCTAAACAAACCCGTTTTATCGATCTCGAGGTCGGGAAGGCGGATAGGGGCGTTTTAAAAGCCGCTAATGCTGTAGCTCCGGCGCGCCGCATCTCAATTTTAAAAAACAACATCGATATTTTCCGCGAGTATGATGTTTTTGTCGTGCCTGAATCCACGTCTCTTATTTTGAAGTCACAATTCGGTCTGGATCATCTGAAGTTTATTTTGACCCACCATGGCGCAGGTGACCGGTCTGTAACAGAGAAAGAATCAATCCGGGACTTTGATTTCGTGCTCGTCCCCGGCGAAAAGCTGAAAAAGCGGCATTTGGAACGGGGTCTCATCAGAGAAGGAAGTTATGCCGTGTGCGGATATCCGAAATTTGATTTCGTCCCCCACACACCCGCAAATCTAAACCTTTTCGATAATGACAACCCTATCGTAGTCTACAATCCTCATTTCGATCCCTATTTGTCTTCTTGGTACGACATGGGACCGGATGTTTTAGACGCATTTTTAAATGCGCCGGATATTAATTTGATTTTTGCGCCGCACATTATGTTGTTCCAGCGTAAACTTCATACCTCGGTTGAACATAAACGCGTAAAGTTCCGCAAAAGCCTGCCGGATCGATTTTATAACGCGCCGAATATTCATATTGATCTGGGTTCAACCAAAAGCGTGGATATGACCTATACTCGCTCGGCTGATATCTATCTCGGCGATGTCAGTTCCCAAGTCTATGAGTTTTTGGAGCGTCGCCGCCCGACTATTTTCCTAAACAGTCATGAGGCCGATTGGGCCGGGAATCCTTTTTATATGAGCTGGACGACTGGGCCTGTCTTAAACAGCGTCGATAACTTGATCGAAACCGTGAGAGAAGCCAGCGACACACATGACAGCTATTTGCCTGCGCAGAATTTTGCTTTTGATGAGACCTTCGATTTCTTTGAGGGTAAAGCTTCAGCTGTGGCAGCGGATTCTATTGCAGAATTTCTGAAATATCAGTCTGTTGCGGAGTCAGAACTGGAAGCAGCGGAGTAAGGTATTGCAACTTCACAGAGAGTTGCGTTTAAAACACTTTTTCAGACGCATATAGCTACTTTATGAAACTTTTGAACTCCATGATGTCCCGGTTTGTTAAAGTCGGTCAGCTAACAATTATTGACGCCGATGGGAAACATCACGTTCATGGCTCGGGCGGCGATCCAAAGGCGACGATTCGTCTTACGGACAAGTCTTTATACCGAACCCTTTTCTTAAACCCTGAACTCAAAGCCGGAGAGGCTTATATGGATGGGACACTGATTTGCGAGGAGGGCGGTATAAGAGGCCTCCTAAAGGTATTTCTGCACAATAGAGGCGGATTACGGAGCCATCCGATACAAAAAGTTTTAAACCGAACGCTAAAAAAACTTAAGAAGCTTCATCAGCGAAATAAAAAATCTGCCTCCCGCTCTAATGTGCAGCACCATTATGACCTCTCGAATGAGTTCTATCGCCTGTTTTTGGATGAAGACCTCCAATATAGCTGTGCTTACTGGCCTTCGCTCGATATCAGCCTCGAAGAAGCGCAAAGGCTAAAGAAAAAACATATCGCCCAGAAGCTTTGCCTTACTCCCGGTCAAACTGTGCTGGATATCGGTTGCGGGTGGGGCGGTATGGCAATTTATCTGGCTCAGAATTACGGCGTTAAGGTCGTTGGCGTGACGCTATCGCAGGAGCAATTCGCGTTAGGTCTTGAACGGGTAAAAGAATTGGGACTCGAAAAGTCGGTGGATTTAAGGCTGACTGACTATCGTGACCTCGAAGAAAACTTCGACCGAATCGTGAGTGTTGGCATGTTTGAACATGTCGGGGTGGCGCATTATGAGGAATATTTTTCGAAAATTAAATCACTCCTGGCCGAAGACGGTCTTGCCCTTGTTCACTCTATTGGAAGAAAAGGTGGCCCGGGGACGACTGGGGCTTGGATTAGGAAATATATTTTCCCCGGCGGTTATTCACCGGCCCTATCGGAAACTTTCGCCGAAATCGAGAAAGCTAAGCTATGGGTGACGGATTGTGAAATTCTTCGTCTCCATTACGCCTATACGTTGGCAGAGTGGGATAAACGGTTCCAAGCTAATCGAGACAAAGTTGCCGCTATGTTTGACGAGCGGTTTTGCCGGATGTGGGAGTTTTACCTCGTGATCAGCGAGTTCTCATTCCTCTATGGCAATCATATGAACTTTCAAATTCAGCTGAGTAAAGATGTGCATGCGGCCCCTGTAACACGGAATTACATGATGGACGATGAAACTGTTTCGAGTTAAGTGGCTGGCATTATGGTAGATACAGTCGATAAGCCGAAGCACCTTTCAAACCCTCGCCGCGCTTTTATTAAAAAGACCGGGAAGAAACTTGTCCGCAAAATTGCGGCCTTTCAGTCTAAACAGTCCATTGTCCCGGACACGCCGAAAATTGACAATTCTTACTTTCCCTTCTTAAAGGAATTCACGGAGAATTGGGAAACAATCCAAGCGGAAGCCCAAGAGGTTTTGAAGTTCCGCGAGGCGATACCCGGGTTTCAAGAAATATCTCCGGATCAATACCGCTTAGCTAAGGAGCAAAACTGGAAGACTTTTGTTTTGTTTGGGTTTGGAGAGCGCCTTGAAAAAAATGCCTCTCTGGCACCGAAAACAGCGGAGATTTTAGAGCGCGTCCCCAATTTGCAAACGGCTATGTTTTCAATCCTCGCCCCCGGATATCACATTCCGGCACATAAAGGCGTTACGAAGGGAATTCTTCGCTCTCATATCGGTCTGATTATACCGCAAGACCGCGAGAAATGCCGCATCCGCGTCGACGACACCATTACGGCCTGGAAAGAGGGCGAAATTTTTGTGTTCGATGACACCTATGAGCATGAGGTGTGGAACGACACCGATGAAGAGCGCGTCATTCTCTTGTTTGATTTTGACCGCCCTATGAAATTTTGGGGACGTTTTCTGAATAAGAGCTTTTTGCAGATAATGAAGCTGACAGCGTTTTACCAAGACCCGAAAAAGAACCTGCAAACGGCAGAAGAACGTCTGGAAGCGGCCATTCGCCAAGCAGATGCGAATATGGAAGCCATGTCTGACCCGGCTGAGAAGCGTTAATTACGTTTTCCGTGTCACGCTTTCGGCTGTGCCGAGCTAATGCGAGTGTATTGAGTAGATGAGGCGGCCTATTAGGACAAAACCGGGGTTTTCCAATTCTGCTCCATCAATTAGGGAAATCTTATCCCCGTTTTGAACTAAAAATCGTGCGTTCGCGGCAGGCTTAGCCTGTCTGTCAAAAATCAGGATCGAGTCTCGAGCAAATTCTTTGTGATCTACAGAGTCGAGTGCAAACAAATCCTCAAGTTCAATGGCCAAGCTTAGATACCGTGTTGGCTTGGCATTTGCGAAAGACTTTGCACTGGGCGTCGATTCGTAGATAGGAATGTGACGAATGGGCGTATTTAGGTGTTGATAGACAGGGCTGCGACCCGCAGGCAACTCCCCGGAAAGAAGCCACACAGAGTCGACCCCAAGACAGTCAGCAATTTTCTCGAGTGCATCTTTGCGGGGCACATGACCGCCGCGTTCCCAATTGGCGATGGTCGGCTGGCTCACACCGCATCGGTCCGCCATATCTGCCTGCGACAATCCGAGCTTTTTTCGGTGTTGTTTTATTCGTGAATGTAGATTAGGCATCGCGCCACCAACTGCTTATAGACTGTGTTTATAAGTTAAGTTTATTTAATCTGCCTCGCAAGCGTTCAACGCAGTCTCTCCTAAAAGGTTAAGCTGGGTTAAATTCACTGTGAAGGCCTTGCCTATTTAGGGGTTATGTTTAGTAGGGCGCGTTCTAATTGAGGGCTGAGTATTTAAGTAAGTTAACATGACAAAGAATTTATAAGAAAAACCTATAAGTTTTCTTGAATGAACGGCGTCAATGCTTATCTACAGTTCACGGATGATGATTCAACAGTCGACAAAAGAGACCCATAACTCGTTTGTCGATACAAAAATATGAAAGAGGATGCCATGAAAGGTGACTATTGCACGCGCGAAGGCGCTGAAAAACTAAAAGAACAAATCGAAGCCTACTGGGCTGAGCGCGGACATGACGTTCGTATCAATCTGGTTCAGGGTGGCTTCTTGGCCTCTATGCGGTCTGCCCGCACAGATGTTCGTTCGAATATGGTCAACGGAGTTCCAACGAAATCAACTGAGAATTTCGCTTAAGTCGAAAAAATACGATTTTTGAAGCCGTCCCGTTTTCGCGGGGCGGTTTTTTTATGCCCGAATTTTGCCTCGCTTTGCCCCGTCAGAGCCGCGTTAAAACCTTCGGGATATCTCTGAAATTATCCAAGGCAATTGTGGGCCGAAGACGGTGAGCGTTAATCGGGTTATATCCGTAACGCATCAGGATTGTCGGCACTTTGGCATTATGACCCGCGCGAATATCAGGGAAGCTATCGCCAATCATCACGATTTTTTTGCCTAGCCGGTTGGGGCCGGCTGCTTGCAGAAGGTGACGGCGATCGGGCTTCGCTTTCGGGGCTTCGTCGCCGCCGACAATATTTGCAAAATAAGAGGTTAGGTGAAGGGTTTCGAGTAGTGGCCGGGCGAGGTAGCCGGGCTTATTCGTACAAACCGTTAGAGTCGCGCCGCTTCGTTTTAGGTCTTTCAGTGTCTGGACAACGCCGGGGAACGGACGGCTATGGTCTGACAGGCTCTCGGCGTAACGGTTTAAAAACCACTGCTGTAACTCGGTGAGGCGCTCGTCAGAGACGCTGTGTCCAAACCGCTCCATAGAGCTGGCAATCAATCTCTTGGAACCATACCCAACCTCTCGGCGCGCGGTTTTAAAATTTGTCTCAGGCAAACCTTCGAGGGCGATGGTCTCGTTTGTGACGCGCACCAAATCTGGGGCGGTGTCCACTAAAGTGCCATCCAGATCGAGGCACAGGATATAATCCCGGAAGGGGCGACGGTGGTGGTTAAAGGATGGGTTTTTTGAGGACATAACTGTCATGAAGAAAAAGACCTCAGTTAAACATAAATTATCGGGTGCAGTGCCCCCGAACTTTCGTTAAACCAATGCGATAGTAGAAACCCTGTAATTGTCAAACGCCCAGGACCCTATGCAAAACCGTGCCGCCATTATTCTCGCCGCTGGAAAAAGCACACGCATGCAATCCAGCACATCTAAGGTTCTCCATCCTGTGGGCCGCCGGCCGCTCTTGGAATGGGTGGGGGCCTTGGCCGCGACCGCCGGAATTACCAAAACAATCTGTGTTGTCGGAGAGGGAAATGAAGACGTGCGGAAGGCGGCTGAAGGCTTGGGCTTTGATATCGCTGTTCAGGAACCGCAACTCGGAACGGCTCACGCTGTAGCCGCGGCACGAGAGTCTTTAAAGGACTTTGACGGACAGGTTGTGGTTCTTTATGCCGACACGCCTCTCATTCGGGCTGAAACTTTGAGCAAAGTATTTGATCGATTGGAGCAAAAAGCAGATCTCGTCGTCATGGGCTTTAAAGCCGCGGACCCGGCGGCTTACGGCCGGCTGGTTGAAGCCGGGGATGGTTCGCTCCAGGCTATCGTGGAGGCTAAGGAATGCACGGAAGAACAGTTGAAGATTAATATCTGTAATAGCGGAGTCATGGCCGGCGATTGCAAATCTGTGTTTGACGCGATTTCCAAGGTCGGAAATGATAACGCGAAGAAAGAGTATTATCTCACGGATATTGTTGAGATTTTAAATTCATCCGGCAAACGCTCTGAAGTCGTTTCTGCAGACGAATCAGAAGTTTTGGGGGTTAATGACCGAACAGATCTCGCAAATGCCGAAGCCGCTTTTCAAAAAGTCATGCGAGAGAATGCCCTGCAAAACGGGGTGAGCTTGAAACATCCCGAAACGGTCTTTTTCTCTTATGATACCGTATTGGAAAAAGACGTTACAGTGGACGCAAATGTTGTTTTCGGGCCAGGGGTGACGATACGCTCTGGCGCTGTCATCCATAGCTTTAGCCATATTGAAGGCGCAGAAATAGGCGAGAACGCCCAAATCGGCCCCTTTGCGCGCCTGAGACCGGGAACAGTTCTTGGAGAAAATACTAAGGTCGGAAACTTTGTCGAAACCAAAAAGGCGACAGTCGGAAAAGGCAGCAAACTCAACCACCTATCCTATTTAGGGGATGCAGATATTGGCGAGGGCGTAAATGTCGGCGCCGGAACAATTACCTGTAACTATGACGGGTATGACAAGCATAAAACAACAATAAAAGACGGCGCCTTTATCGGGACGAACTCCTCTCTTGTGGCCCCGCTCACGATTGGACAGGGGGCCTATTTGGGATCTGGCGGTGTTATAACCAAAGACGTTCCGGATAACGCCTTGGCGATCGCCCGCGCCGAGCAGGTGCATAAACCCGGATGGGCGGAGCGTTACCGCGCTGCGAAATCCAAAAGAAAAGATTCAAAAGGATAAGCCGTATGAATGTGGCGAAAGAAAACGCAGCCCTCGCGGCGCTTGAATTTGTCGAAGACGGAATGACGCTTGGTCTCGGCTCCGGCTCGACCGCCGAAATTTTTATTGAACAACTAGGCGAGAAGGTTGCCGGCGGATTGAAGGTTCAGGGCATTCCGACCTCTGATCGGACAGCCCAATGCGCAATAGAAGCGGGCGTTCCGCTGATTGAAGCGGACAAAATTCTTTCTATTGATTTGACGATTGACGGGGCCGATGAAGTCGACCCGGCTTTTTCCTTGATTAAAGGGGGCGGGGCTTGTCTGTTAAGAGAAAAGATAATCGCCCATGCCTCTGCAAAAATGGTTGTGATTATTGACGCCACAAAAATGGTTGAAAATTTAGGGGCATTTCCGCTCCCGATTGAAGTCGACCCCTTTGGCCTGACAATGACAGCGGATAAAATATATCAGGCCTTAAAAGGCACGGGCTGCCGCGAAGCTCAAACCGTCTTGCGGCAAAAAAAGGACGGGAGCGGGCCGTTGGTGACAGATGGCGGGCACTGGATCCTCGATAGCAAGTGCGAGCATATTCCTTCCCCTGTCGAGACAGCCAGGGCCCTTTCTTCTATACCGGGCGTGATGGAACATGGCCTCTTCATTGACCTTGCCGATACGATTATTATAGGCGAGGTCGATCACGCAAAAGTTATGGAGCTAGCGAAAAACTAAGCTCACCCCTCCCTATATAGGGTGAACCTGAAAATAAATTCCGAGAGATATTTATGAGTGATTATGATTTTGATTTGTTTGTTATTGGCGCGGGCTCCGGCGGCGTCCGGGCCGGGCGGCTGGCCGCCCAGCTTGGCAAAAAAGTCGGCGTGGCAGAGGAAAGCCTGCCGGGCGGAACCTGTGTGGTACGCGGCTGCGTCCCCAAAAAGTATTTGGTTTACGGAGCTGATTTTGGGGGTGCGATTAAAGACGCGCAAAAGTTTGGTTGGAATTTGAAGGACGTGAATTTTGACTGGCCGACGTTGCGTGACTCTGTACAAACAGAAGTCTCAAGATTATCCGGTATCTACTCTACATTATTGGAAAAGAATGGCGCGAAAGTTTTTCGGGAGCGCGCTGAATTTGTCGACGCTCATACCCTGAAACTGTGCGACAGCGGCAAAACAGTCACGGCCGAAAAAATTCTTATTGCGACAGGTGGACGTCCGTGGGTCCCCGAGATCACAGGGATCGAGCACGCTATCGTCTCTGATGATGCCTTCACCCTTGATGAACTCCCCGAACGTGTTGTGATTATTGGCGGCGGTTATATCGCCTGCGAATTTGCGGGGATATATGCTGGGCTAGGCTGTAAAACCACACAGGTTTATCGTGGTGGCCGTCTGCTGCGCGGTTTTGATCCTGAGATCCGCGATGAAGTCGGCGCCGCTCAAGAGCATAACGGCATCACAACGAAGTTTAATGCATCACCCACCGCCATAAAGAAAACCGGAGGCGGCTATATTGTCTCTTTCGATGACGGGTCAAAGATCGGTACTGATTTGGTGTTTATGGCAACAGGGCGAAAGCCGAACACCAATGGGCTTGGTCTTGATAACGCCGGGGTGAAGATCGCGGAAAACGGCGCGGTAAAGGTCGATAAATACTCGAAAACATCTCAGAGCAACATTTACGCTGTTGGAGATGTGACCGACCGCGTCAATTTAACCCCTGTGGCTATTCGCGAAGGAGTGGCTTTCATTGACACGGTGTATAACGGCAAGAAAACGGCCTATGACCACACCAACGTCGCCAGCGCCGTATTCACTCGGCCGCCCATTGGCGTCGTCGGTATGACTGAACCGGAAGCACGAGAAAAACACGGGGATGATGTCACGATTTATTCAACACATTTCCGGACAATGAAAAATGTTTTGGCGGACAAACCCCAAAAAGTTTTCATGAAGTTGATCACAACAGGCAAGAAGGAAACCGTCATCGGGATTCACATTCTGGGGGATGACAGTCCTGAAATCATTCAAGCTTTAGGTATTTGCGTGAAAGCCGGCCTTAGCAAAGAAGAATTCGATCTGACCTGCGCCGTTCACCCGACGACAGCGGAAGAAATTGTGACATTGAAGCCGCGTGAACCGAATAAAACGACAGTCGTGACATAATTTCACCCGAATATTGCGCTTAACGAAGGTTTAACAACGGGTTTTATACAGTCACGACTTTATAATCATGACCTCTTCTTCCAAAGTAAATTGAAGGGCTCCATGATTCGTTTAAGACGCTATTGAGCGCAAGATTGGGGAGAGGAACCAAAATGACTTCAAATCAGGATCAGTTTTCCCCGGACATGGAAACAGAGGATGAAACCCTCACGCCCTTTGACGTGCGGGACAGTTCCGGCCGTCAGGGCCTGATAAAGCTCTTGATAGGCACCGTTGTTTTATTGGCGATCGCCTTCTTGCTCTTGAAATTTTATCAGCCGGGAACCCGCGACCGGGATACGCCGCCTTTGATTACGGCGGAAAACACGCCGTTCAAAGTAACGCCGGAAGATCAAGAAGGTATGCAGGTTCCTGATCAGGATCGCGGCGTGTTCGATGTCATGAACGGCGAATCGCCGGAAGAGACTGTTACAGAGGCGCAGTCTCCTGAAATCCCTATCACGCTCCCGGAAAATAATCAGCAGGTTGAAACGCCGCCTGCCGAGGATCAACCGTCTGGCGCAAATATTCAACTGGACCCGCCGGCCGGACAATCTGATACGGCGCCGAGCGAACCAGTAGAAACGCCTCCTTCCACACCGGTTCAAGACCCTGTCGTCGCCCCTCCACAGTCTGGAAGTAGCAATTACGTTGTGCAAGTCGCGTCTGTTCGCTCTGAGGCGGATGCTCAGAAAGTCTGGTCTGATTTGGAAACCCGCTTTTCTTCTTTGCTGCCCGCGGGTGTTTACGTAGACATCAAGCGCGTAAACCTGGAGGAAAAAGGGATTTATTTCCGAACGCGCGTTGCAGGCCTCGCTGACAAGGCGGCCGCAAATTCACTTTGCAATTCTTTCAAGTCTTCTGATCAAGCCTGTTTCGTGACGACAAAATAAATGTCGCCTCTTTCCGTCATTCTTGGGCTTTCAGGTCCTGTTTTGACCGAAAGCGAGCGTGCCTTTTTTCGCGACTCTGACCCTTGGGCGTTCATTCTGTTTTCTCGGAATATTGAAACGCCGAAGCAGGTCAAAAAACTCTGCGCGCAGCTTAGAGAGTCTGTGGGTCGGGATTGCCTGATCTTCGTCGACCAAGAGGGCGGCCGTGTGCAACGTTTGAAAGCCCCGCACTGGCCCACCTATCCAGCAGCCTCTCGTTTTGGTGATTTATACGATAGGGAGCCTGCAAAGGGGCGGCGGGCGGCGTTTCTGTCTTACCGCCTCATCGCCGATGATTTGCGCCAACTGGGCATTACGGCGGATTGCGCGCCGGTTCTGGACTTACCACAGCCAGAGGCAGATCCCATCATATCTGACCGAGCATTTTCAACGCGTCTCGACGCCATTATCGATATGGCCCATAGCTGTATGGCAGGCTTGATGATGGGCGGCGTTGCCCCGGTTATTAAACATATTCCCGGCCATGGACGCGCCGAAGTTGATAGCCACAAAGCGTTGCCAAAAATCTCAACAGGCCTGAAAACTCTACGAGACAGCGACTTTCTCCCTTTTCAGGCCTTCAAAGACGCCCCCATGGCGATGACCGCCCATGCGGTCTATCTGGACCATTCCAAAACCGCCGTGACAGTCTCGAAGAAAGGGATGAAAGACCTCATTCGCGACGCGATTGGATTTGACGGGCTGGTCATGAGTGATGATTTGGATATGAAGGCCCTGACGGGCAGCCTAACCCGCAAAACAGAACGCGCTCTCGGAGCAGGCTGCGATATAGCCCTGCAATGTTCCGGTAAGATGAAAGATATGGTCGAGGTCGCCAAAGGGGCAGGGCGCCTCGAAGCCGCCGCATATAGACGGGCTGCTGTCGCTGAAAACTGCGCTGACTCCTTGACCAAATTTGATCGAAAATCTGCCGAAGCCGAATTTAATGGCCTCATGGGCAGTCTCATATGACGGCCGAGGAGTTTCAGGAAGACCTCGAATTCGAGGCAGCGACAGATGCCTCTGACGAGGGGGAGGGACTAATCCTCGACATTGAGGGGTATGAAGGCCCTCTTCACCTTCTGCTTGAGTTGGCGCGCAAACAAAAAGTAGACTTGGCCCGGCTGTCTATTCTTGAGCTGGCCGAGCAATATATCGCCTTCATTAAATCCGCCCAACACTTGCGGATTGAATTGGCCGCCGACTATTTGGTGATGGCGGCGTGGCTGGCTTATTTAAAGTCCAAGCTCATTTTGCCAAAAGACGAGCAGGGCGAAGTCACAATGGAAGCCGAGGAAATGGCCGCTCACTTCGCGTTTCGTCTGGAACGTCTGGCCGCTATGCGCGCCGCCGCGGAAGGCCTGTTCAGATTGCCGCAAGTCGGACAAAACGTTCACAAACGCGGTATGCCCGAAGGCCTGCGCTCCCGTACCTCACCACTATACGAAGCCGAAATTTTTGATCTCTTACAAGCTTACGGGACGTCCCGCTCTCGCTCAGCGTTTAAAAATCACAAACTCCCTAAGCCCAAAGTCCTGAGCCTTGAGGATGCGCGTGAACGCCTTCGCCGGGCTCTCAAAAATTCTGGTGCTTCACTGGAAGAGTGGACGGCGTTAGAAGGGCTTCTGCCGCAAAACACGGAGCTTGACGTAGATGTGCCCACAGCCTCCATCAAGGCGAGCTCCCTTCTCGCCAGCCTCGAATTAGCGAAAGAGGGCGATATTGAACTTCGTCAATCCGGGGTGTTTTCACCAATTTTTGTCCGTTCCAGACAGGGAGAACGAAGCTGATGTCCAATTCATCCGATAGAGTGGAAAGTGCCAAGGACGGTATCGAAAGCGGCATCGTCCAGATCAGTGACAGATTAAAACCATCCGGCGACGTTGAGGCGGTAGAATCTGATTTGCGATTACTCGAAGCGCTCCTATTTGCCGCCGTTGAACCGATTGACACAAAGACCCTCAGAGACCGAATGCCGGAAGAGGCCGATGTCGGGGCTCTCTTGGCGCGTTTATCTCGGGATTATGCAGGTCGGGGCGTCAATTTGGTTCGCGTGGCGGATCGCTGGCGGTTTCAAACAGCGCCTGATCTCGAACATCATCTTACCGATGTGAAAGAGGCCCCGCGTAAATTGTCCAATGCGGCGCTCGAAACCTTGGCTATTATTGCTTATCATCAACCCGTTACGCGAGCCGAGATTGAAGATGTTCGCGGTGTTGCGGTGAGCCGGGGCACGCTAGACGTTCTGATGGAACTCGGCTGGATTAGACTGCGCGGGCGTCGACGCACGCCGGGTCGCCCTGTAACATATGGTACAACGGATGAGTTTTTGGGCCATTTCAATTTGGAAACTATTACGGATTTACCGGGACGGGACGATCTCAAAGCGGCGGGCCTTCTTGATCCTCGCTTGCCCAAGGATTTTGAAATGCCTGAACCGAAAATGATGGACGACATAAGCACCGACGAAGATCCCCTTGAAATGGAAACAGAGGATCCGAATTTCTTCGAAGACTTCTTGGGAGAGGATGACGAGGATTAGGACTTAGACGCGAACCTCGAATTTTGTGAATGAACACAGTTTCCTTCTGTTGCGCCTTTTTAGTCAGGGCGCTAAGCTAAAGGCAAATAAAGGATAAAGTTATGGCTCTGGGCCCTTGGCAAATTATTATTATTCTCGTCATTGCCGTACTGGTTTTCGGTGGTCGCGGAAAAATCAGCTCTATCATGGGAGATATGGGGAAAGGCATTACCAGCTTTAAAAAAGGCCTGAAAGACGGCACCGAAGAAGAAAAAGACGCTTCGGAAGATGCAATTAATGTCACTCCTAAAAAAGAGAAGTCGTCCAAATAGCCCTTCAACTGAGGCTCCCAAATGGGCCTGAGGCCCTGAACCCATAGGGATTTTCCATGCTTCCGCAGCTTGGTTTCGCAGAAATGATTGTGCTTGCGCTTCTGGCCATTATTGTGGTCGGGCCAAAAGACTTACCTAAACTTATGCGCTCGTTCGGCAATTTTATGGCCAAAGTCAGGGGGTTAGGGCAAGAGTTTAAAGACGCCTTTCATGAAATGGGGGCTGAAGACGAGATTGCGGAAATGCGCAAAGAGTTGGAAGACCTGAAGAAAATGGGGTCTGTAGATAGTCTGACGGGCGGTCTGGACGGAGAAATGAGATCTCTGGATAGAGACCTTCGCGACGCTGTTAATCCGAAACCCAAGTCGAACCCAAAGACAACTCCGCCGGAAACGACGCCGGAACTTGAGTCCGGTCAAAAGCCAGAGCCTGAACCTAAGCGGGATTTGAAAAACAAGACGGATTCTGCTGAATGAGTGACGTCAAAAAGATTGCTTCTGAAGAAGATGAAGTCGATGCCAGCCGCGCACCCCTTATGGAGCATCTTTTAGAGCTTCGTTCACGCCTCATTCGATGCGTTCTAGCGCTTGTGCTAGGATGTATTGCCTGCATTCCGTTTCTAAGGCAGATCATTCAAGGCTTAATGTGGCCATTTGAACAAGCGGTTGTCCGGTATAATGCGGCGCAATTAGAAGCCAGGCTTCCCGAGCTCGACCTGGGACTGATTGCAACGCACCCTCTCGAAACTTTTTTCGTGAAATTAAAAATCGCTTTATTTGGCGGAATTGTTTTGGCTTTTCCAGTCTTTGCGTATCAAATCTATCGTTTTATTGCGCCGGGTTTATACAAAAATGAGCGGGGCGCTTTTCTACCGTTTCTCATCGTGTCGCCGATCCTTTTCATCATGGGAGCCTCGCTCGTTTTCTATTTTGTGTTCCCTTATGTGATGGAGTTTGCTCTCAACCAACAAGCGATTGGAGAAGGTCAGCGAATTGATCTGATGACGAAAATCAGTGATTATCTCAGTCTGGCTATGACTCTCTTTTTGGCTTTTGGATTATCATTCCAACTGCCAGTCATCTTGTCGCTTTTAGGTCGCGTCGGAATTGTCTCGGCGAAACAGCTAAAATCCGCCCGAAAATACGCATTATTTGGGATAGCTGTATTTGCTGCTTTCGTAACTCCGCCGGACCCTATTACACAGCTTGTCCTCGGCTCCGCCATTTACTTACTCTACGAAATTTCTATCTTCTCCGTCCAATTGTTGGAAAAAAAACAAGCCGAAGCGGAAAAATAAGCCTTACGGCTTGCTAAATGTTTTAAGCATTTTAATGTTTCGAAACTCTTTTTTAACCCTGATTGTTCATAAATTGCCAATTAAAGCCGCTTTTTACAGGATAGGCCCATGCGCAGTTTAGTTTTCGCCACGACACTAACGTCTCTTCTCTTTGCCTCTTCAGCCGTGTTGGCTCAAGATTCAGTTCAGGATCAGGATAAACTCAAGCCCCGGGTTTATGGGAGCCTGGACGCCGGAAAAAAAGTTCAAAAGACATCTGTTCAAACTAAAGGGACTGTCTCTGATGCTGAGCTAGAACGCGTTATCGAAGAGGCGGCCCGAATTCGCGGCTATCGGCAAGGCGTCCAAGACGCAACGAGAGCACTGACGGGCGCTGCACAGACGCCTGGAACACCTGGGAAAGCTCAAGCCGTTAAAGCAAATGCTTCCGTGAACCAGTCCCATGTCGTCAAGAAAGGGGAGACGCTTTATAATCTCTCAAAGCGTTATAACGTCAAAATCTCTGATATCCGTTCAGCTAACGACCTGACTGGGAACAAGATTGATTTAGGGCAGACCTTAATGATCCCTTCGCAAAGCAAAACCCTCTCCTTAAATACGGAGACGTCGCAGCCTGTTCTAGCTCAGGCTCCAGTGAAAGATACGGGCGTAATAAAGACCTCACCCGAAGCCGTGAAACGTGTCGTTCTGCCCGTTCAAGCCGAAACCAACGCTGTATATGCAGTCCTGCCAAAAGATACGTTATACAGCATTTCCCGCCGCTCCTGCGTGAAGATTGAAGACTTGGCGACGGCGAATAATATCTCCGACCCCAGCACTTTAAAGCCCGGGCAGAAACTGAACCTTCCCGAAGGTCACTGCCTCACGCGTTAAACCAACCATTCCGTTTTGGAAAAGGGGCGCCACTACAGTTTTGCCGCCCCTTTTCGTTGCAATCAAAACTGACGTCCCTATATAGGCCCAGAAGAAAAACACTAATTTAGCTATTCGATTTTTTTGTTGGGGACACAATATGTTCGCATTAA
This sequence comes from Litorimonas haliclonae, assembly GCF_965138505.1. Lineage (NCBI taxonomy): Bacteria > Pseudomonadati > Pseudomonadota > Alphaproteobacteria > Maricaulales > Robiginitomaculaceae > Litorimonas > Litorimonas haliclonae. The sequence continues at coordinate 311,553 of NZ_CBCSCO010000003.1, forward strand.
TAATGCAATCCGCGCCCGCAGGCGGCCTAGGTCAACTCGCAGGCTCTATCTTACCTTTCGTTCTGATCGGTTTGATTTTTTACTTCTTGATTATCCGTCCACAAAATCAGCGGTTAAAAGCCCATAAACAACTGCTATCCGAAATCGTCCGGGGTGATACAATCGTCACAAATGGCGGTCTTGTCGGAAAAGTGAAGCGTGTTGACGAAGAAGAGCTAACGGTTACGTTTGGCGATAACGACATCAAAGTCATTCGCACCATGATTGCAGATGTCCGAAACCGGACGGTCGCCGCAAACGACAAAAAGTAGTTTTAAACTCCGCCGCGACTTGTCGCGGCGTTTTATTTAGGGTCTGACAATGCTGTTTTTCTCCCGCTGGAAAGTTACTCTGATTCTTGGCGCCGTTTTGTTGGGGATCTTATTCGCTCTGCCGAATGCCCTGCCATCTGATGTCAGATCGAAGCTTCCGGCGCCCATGCAGCGTACATTGAATTTGGGTCTCGATCTTCAAGGCGGCGCGCATATGCTCCTCGAAGTAGACTTGACGAGCGTCATGGAACAAGCGCTTGATAATGAAAGAGAAAACATCCGGATTGGGTTTTCCGATGAACGGATTCGCGCTGAATTTATCCGTGTAGAAGATAATGCCGTTGTCGGTCGACTTCGCGATGCGGCGGATATGCCCGCGGCAATGTCGGTTTTACGGTCACAATCAGAACTGATTGATCAGACCTCCTTGAACCAAGAGCGAACAACCTCCGTCGAGCAACAGGGGGATAAAGGCTTCCGAGTAGAAATTACAGAGGCCAATATTGAGGCCATACAGACGCGAACTATCGCTCAGTCCATCAATGTTTTGCGCCGCCGTATTGACCCGACTGGCACCACGGAAATGACGCTGGCACGGGAAGGGGATGACCGTATCTTGCTACAAATTCCCGGTGCAAAAAATATAGATGAAATCAAAGACCGGATTAACAAGACGGCTAACCTCTCTTTTCATTTGGTTCGCAAAGAATCGGACAGTGATGCGATGATACGCGCGGCTGTCGAAAATGACCGCGTTCCTCCAGGGGCGGCCTATTTCCCCATGCAAGACGGCTTTAGTGGTCTGATTGTTGACAAACGCACGCGCATTACCGGTGAATGTTTGAAGTCTTCCTCCGAAGGTCTGCACCCTCAAAACAATTATCCCATCGTGAACTTCAACTTTAATATTAAGTGCGCGCGTCTGTTCGGCGATATGACAGCCCAAAATATCGGCCAGAGATTTGCGGTTGTTTTGGACAATGAAATCATCACCGCCCCCCGTATTAACGGCGCTATTCCCGGCGGTTCAGGTTTTATTGAAGGCAGCTTTACAATTCAAAGCGCGCGCGATCTCTCCTTGCTTTTGAATGCAGGTGCTTTGCCAGCAAAACTTATTATTGTTGAGGAACGGACTGTCAGTGCGGAACTCGGCAACGATTCAATTCAAGCCGGTAAAATCGCTTCTATCTTGGGCCTCGTCGGCGTCGGATTGTTTATGTGGCTGTCTTACGGCCTACGCTTCGGTACGATTGCTAACCTGGCTCTGTCGGTGAATATCATCCTTATCGCGGCGGCGCTGTCTCTATTTGGCGCGACGCTAACATTGCCGGGGATTGCAGGTATTATCCTTACCATCGGTATGGCTGTGGATGCCAATGTGCTGATTTTCGAGCGTATTCGAGAAGAGGTCCATGTCGGGCGCCCGCCTGTAAATGCGATTGAAACCGGTTACCGCCGTTCATTAGCGCCGATTTTGGATGCAAACATCACCACTTTGATCGCGGCTGTGACGCTTTACTTTGTTGGGTCCGGGCCAATTCGGGGCTTCGCGGTGACCCTCGCTATCGGGATTGTCATGAGTGTATTCACCGCTGTGATTTTTGCACGATTATTGACGGCTACTTGGCTGCGCCGTTCACGTCCTAAAACATTGCCGATTTAGAGGGGCCGACTCATGAAAGATATTTCTCTCGTTCGTATCCTGCCTATGGATTCAAAGGTTCCGTTTATTAATCTTCGGACTTTCGCCGGAATTCTTTCCGTGCTGGCACTTATCGCTTCGATTTTCCTTTTTGCGACACGTGGTCTGAATTACGGAATTGACTTTACAGGCGGGACGGTGATCGAGCTGGATTTTGGACAACAGCCGGAGCCAGATGCCATTCGGGATACGATGGTCAGCCTTGGTTATAGCGGCGCGACTGTTCAAAACATCGCGCCTCCCTCGACGGAAGGCGTGGACTATGAATTTGTCAGGGTCGGTATTCCACTCCAGCCGGAAACGGAAGAAACAGGCGCGACTGCACAACAGGATGCCTTGGCTGAAGTTAAAGCCGGCCTGACCGAGAATGTTGGAACGTTTAGCATCTACAACCAGGGGGTCGTTGGATCAAAAGTCTCAGGCGAGCTTCGTACCAAAGGGGCATTAGCCGTCGGCTTGGCGCTATTTATGGTGCTTGCTTATATCTGGTTTCGATTTGAATGGCAGTTTGGCCTCGGCGCGGTTTTAGCGCTTTTCCATGACGTGATACTGACGATCGGAGTTTTCAGTCTGACGCAGATCGAATTCAACCTCTCTATCATTGCCGCGATTCTAACCATCGTGGGTTACTCGCTCAATGACACCGTGATTGTGTATGACCGTGTTCGGGAGAACTTGCGGAAATATAAAAAGATGCTCATGCCCGAGCTGCTGAACTTGTCGATAAATGACACTCTCAGCCGTACAATATTGACATCCTTCACAACCCTTTTGGCCTTGTTTGCGCTCTACTTCCTCGGCGGAGCGGGCCTTCGCGGCTTCTCATTCGCTATGATTTGGGGGGTTTTCGTCGGGACATATTCGTCCATCTTTGTCGCGTCACCGCTTCTTTTGATTTTGAACCTGAAACGCGGCGTCAATACCGGAAATCCGGAAAAGGCGGAGGCTTAGAGCCTTCGAAGGCCTTTTGGCGTTATCGCCAGTAGGGCTCGCCCTGTGACAGCGTCAAAGGGCTGGACTCCGATTTTCTCAGACGGCGTCGAGTGCGGATTATCTCCGGCAAACCAAAGCCCGGACTCATCCCGTCGGTTTAGGCGTTTCACAAGCCTGCCCAGGCGATCATGTTCTAAGACATAAATAAACCCCGCCCGCAGCTTTTTCTGCGACCGGGGTTTTTTAGAAAGGATGTAATCGCCGTTTACGAGGGTAGGGGACATGCTGTCTCCCTCCACACGAATTAGGCGAAACACGGTTTTGACCTAGAGGTCAGGTTCGACTACCTCGACTTTAGGCTCGTAAGGGCAAACAACCTTTTTCGTTTTAATGCCCTTCATGTCCCAGAAAACTTCCGCAAATTCATTGCAGGCATCAACGAGCTTCACGCCGTCTTCGCGGTGAAGGTCCTGTTTACAAGCAGAAGCGGCGAGCATGATGTTATGAGCCAGTTCATGCGCATTTGGATGCTTCTCGAGCTTATCGCCCTTCATGAAGTCACCCCAGATAATGCGAGTCTGGTGCTTTGTGTTTTCGGCCATTTCTTCTTTTTTGGCCGTGTTACGGGCGGCTTGCATAGCAAACGCTGTATCGGACAGGCCTTTGTCTTTAAGGCCTAGAAGAATATCCATCTGGCGGAGCGTAGACACTGCGTAATAAGTTACGATGCGCGCATCATAAATACCGCAGGGAATATCGCAGTGAGCAGATGCCCCTTCGATTTTATTATCAAATTTTGAAACTAAATTATGTAACATGTAAATCTCCTTACGAACGATTACGAAGGGCTTTAAAGGCGAAATAGCCTAGACCTGCCAGAACAATAGCTGTGAGAGCCCCGTGAACAGGACTGGACAAGAAATGAATGACTTGCTCGAAACCGGTCATATGAACATGTCCGCCATGGGCGAAGGCCGGTGAGGCAAATCCTGTAAGAGCGGCTGTGGCCGCTGCAATTTTTGCTGATTTTATCATAGAAACACTCTCTCTTCCGTGTTGAAACTAATGTACCCATTGAGTGTAGGGCCTATGGTTTTTAACCACAAGGGGCACATTTAACCTTACGCGCGAAAACGTAAAACGTTGGATATTATTTGATGACATTTCAGTTGCATGACGACGTGACCGAGAGGGTAAAGCAAGCCGATGCCGATCGGGTGCGATCCGCTTACTTTGCGCAGGAAGATGCCCGCCGCCGACTCATGCTCCTTTATGCGTTTCATTTGGAGCTCGCGAAAGTGCCCGAACTGGTCAGCGAGCCTATGATTGGGCAAATCCGATATCAATGGTGGCGGGAGGCCGTCGCCGAGATTTACGAAACCGACGCCGTCCGTAAACACGAAATCACGACGCCGCTGCGGACGCTCCTTTTGGATTATGACGTGCCGCGTTTCTGGATTGATCAGCTTATAGACGGACGGGAGAGAGACATAGATCCCCGACCGTTTGAAACCCTCTCAGAGGCAAAGGATTATAGCGCCAATACCTCTGGGGTTCTGATGAAGATCGCCGTCAAAATTCTCGGCGCCGACCCGCATGGAACGGTCGAACAGGCAGGCACCTCTTGGGGGCTAACCGGACTGGCGCGAGCTTATCCTTATTATCATCAATCCATGTTAAGCGCGGTATCGTTCGACGAGATTTGCGAGGCGGCGAAAAATCAATACGATCTGGCAAAACGCGGGATGGGCGGCGTGAAGACAGATATTTTCCCTGCTATCGCTTATACAGCTCTTATACCGCCTTATCTCAAGCGGCTAACCAAAGTGAGCTTTGATCCCAAAACCGAAGCCGTTACCTATACCGCCTTCGCCAAACAGTCCCGCTTGCTAATTGCAGCCTTGAGAGGCAAAGTCTGATTCAAAACCGCAGAGGGAGTGGGAATGACGTCAGAACGCGTAGAGGCAGGCATTTTGCGCCCTCTTGTACATCAGGGCAAATTGACCTCTGACAACTACCTTTCGGCTCTGGAAACCTTTCGGGATCGGCAATGGTGGGAAAGTTGGGCCATGCGGGCGCTGTTCGCGCTGGCGGTCGGTCATATACTTGCTGGCGTAATCTTTTTCTTTGCGCATAATTGGTTTGGGTTGCCTGATAATTTGAAATTCGGTCTCGTCGGAAGCGGAATAGGTCTGAGCATTTTGCTCTGGTTAACACTTGGGCTGGACAGCCTCGCCGGGAAGAGCTTCGGCATTGTTGCGACGGTTCTGGTCGGCGTGATGTTTGCCGTGTTCGGGCAAGTCTATCAAACCCCCGCTTTACTCCATACGCCTTTTGTTCTCTGGGCGGCCATGACTTTGTCTTTTGCGGCTGTTTCGCGCAATCTGGCGCATTGGGCCGTGTGGATCGTCATCGCGATCGTTGCCATGTTTGCTTATGCCGAGACAGGGTTTTATATCGCAGGTCAGCCACTGGCAGCCGACATGCTCATTCTCGTCGCGGCTCTGTTCAGCGCGGCGGCTGTGCTTATATTGGATAAATTTCTTCGTCCGACTTACCCTTGGGTGAGGGGATCATGGTTTCGACTTTTCTTGATTGCTATCTCGGGAGTTCTTCTCGTGACCGCTTTTACATCAACATTTTGGCCCTGGCGGAGTGACGCATTAAAAGCCTTGTCTTACGGACTGAGCGCGGTTGCGTTTCTAACGGCTCTGGGCTTGGGTCTCTATTTGTATAAATTTCGGCCAACCCTTGCAGGTCTCTCAATTGTGACCTTCACTATGACCGCCATGATCGTCCAGATGGTTCTAAAACTCTTTCAAGATTCCACTTGGCACACAGGCGTCATCTTGATGGTTTTCCTAATCTTTATCGGAATAACCATTGTCTTAGGGGCATTGTTCAAACATTATATGCGGCTCACACATACGGCCGTGGATCCATCTGCAGAAAAAGATGAAACGCCGCGCGACATATCACTCGCAGAGGCCTCAGGCGCCCTCGCAATTCCTGAAAATGACTTATCTGCCCTCCAAGAGGATATCGAAGCGAAAGAAAACCCTTGGTATATAGAGATGTTTTTAGCCTTGGCCGGCATGATAACAGCCGGGTTCGGAGTCGCTTTTTTCGGACTTATCTTTTCTTCTTTTTTAGACTTTGAAAACTTTGGCGTCGCTTTGCTTATAGCAGGCCTGACAGTTTATATCGGAGCGCTCATTTTACGTAGCAACTCAAATCAGGGCTATCTGCGTCACCTCTTGAACACGTTCCTCATGGTGGGGGCCGCGATGCTTATCGGCGGAATCGGTTTGGCCCTGGAACAAAGGTCGGCGTTAAACTGGGGTATCCCGGTCTTTGCCGTTTTAATCTTAACCGCACTCAATATTGCCTTTGTCAGAGACGCAATTATTGAGTTTTTGTCAGCCCTTATCGCGATGGGCACGCTCTATTTTTATCTCGGTTATTACCTCAATATAGCATATTTCGATATTATCCTCGTGGTCTTCGCCACAGGGCTTGCTATGGTTTTTCTCACCCGCGTCTTGAAGAAGCGCCTTCTGACGGCGGCGGCCTCGGCGTTTCTGATTTATCCAGTTCTGGCCTCGTTCTCATTTGGGTTTGACGGTGTGTTTGGCTTTGGAAACCCGACAGAAGGCTATGAGTTTTCCCGCTATACCTATTCTTTTGCGGGTGTCATAATTGCAGCAGCGGCGATAGTGTATTTGAACGTCACCAACCCGGCGTTTAAATCGTGGCGGCCTCCACTTTTCGTCTTGGCACCTCTTCTTATTGTCATTGGGCTGTTTCCCTTTGGCGGGGCGAGTGCGCTACTTTTGATTTTAACCGGGTATATACTCGGTCATAGAACTCTTGCCATTCTCGGCGTTTTGCTGGAAATCTATTACCTCTACATGTTCTATTACGAACTCTCGATCTCTCTCGGTACGAAGTCTTATATTTTAATGGCGGTGGGCGTCGTCTTTCTAGGCGTTTGGTACGCCGCGAACCGACATCAGAATAAGGAGGCTTTGACATGAAAATCATTCGCCTCATCATTATCCTTATCACCACAGCGTTCATCGCCTGGTTATTTGGCAGCCAAATTATTGCTTTGAACAAAGTGCGAGACGACGGACAAACTGTCTATCTGGACTTACGACCCGTTGACCCGCGCGCGCTCATGCTCGGCGATTATATGCGCCTGCGTTATACCGAAGAGCGTGTGCCAGAGGGCAGGGACATAGACGACCTGCCTCCAAAAGGGGCCTTCGTCATGACGCTGAATGAAAATAACGTCGGCAGCTTCTCACATCTTGATTCAAAAGCGAAAATTTCTTCTAATGAAGTAAGGTTCAATTACACCCGCACGAATAGAAGTCTGACCTTCGGCGCGCCGCGTTTTTATTTCGAAAATGGCACAGCACAGACCTATGAGAATGCCAGATACGGTGTGTTCAAAGTCTCTCCAGCAGGAAAAGCCATATTGGTCAATCTGGCGGATGAAAAGTTCAAAACCCTTCGCCCTGATTCAGATTAGTCTTCTAAGCCTTCGCCCAAGGTAGAATGTCGTTAAGCGCTCGCTTGGCCAAAAGCCCCTTACGGAACCGCGTTTTATCTTTACCGCGCAAGCGTTTTCCATCCGGAGACTTATAGACAATCTCTTCTTCCATAGGCGGGAATAGGCCAAAATTCACATTCATCGGCTGAAACTTGGATTTTGGTCCGTCCATAAACCCGCCCGTGACATGCTCCATCAGAGCGCCGAGCGCGGTTGTACGCGGCGGCATATCCATGGTCTGTCCCAACGCTTGCGCTGCAGCGAGTCGGCCCGCGATCAATCCGAACGAGGCGCTTTCGATATAGCCTTCAACTCCCATGATTTGACCCGCAAAGCGAATGTCTTCCCGGCCCTTCAACTGAAGTTGTGAATTCAATAGCTTAGGCGAGTTTATGAAGGTATTTCTGTGTATACCGCCGAGCCGCGCAAAGACCGCCTTTTGCAAGCCTGGAATAGTTTTGAATATCTCTGCCTGCGCGCCGTATTTCATCTTCGTCTGAAAACCGACCATATTGTAGAGCGTGCCAAGGGCGTTATCCTGACGCAGCTGCACAATTGCATGGGCCTTTACGGTTGGATTATGCGGGTTAGTTAGGCCGACGGGTTTCATCGGTCCCCAACGCAATGTCTCGGCGCCGCGAGAGGCCATGACTTCAATCGGCAAACAGCTCTCAAAATAAGGCGTGTCTTTCTCAAAGTCTTTAAACTCGGTCTGATCGGAATTAATGAGCGCCTCGATAAAGGCCTCATATTGCTCTTTATCGAGCGGGCAATTGATATAATCCGCGCCGTCGCCGCCCGGGCCTTTTTTGTCGTAACGCGACTGCATCCACGCAATGTCAAAATCGATACTGTCCTTGTAAACAATCGGGGCAATGGCGTCGAAAAAGGCGAGGCTGTCTTCGCCCGTTGTTTGCAATATATCCTGCGCCAATGCCGGAGCGGTGAGGGGACCTGTCGCAATAATCGTATTGCCCCACTCTTTCGGCGGCAGGCCTTTGACTTCGCCGTATTCGACAGTAACTAACGGGTGTTGTTGCAGGATTGTGGTCACAGCTTCGGAAAACTTGTCCCGGTCAACAGCAAGCGCGCCGCCCGCCGGAAGCTTGGTCATATCACCCATGCCCATAATCAGGCTGTTTGAAAGCCGCATTTCCTCGTGCAAGACGCCGACAGCATTGCCGTGCTTGTCATCAGAGCGGAAAGAGTTTGAGCAAACAAGCTCCGCAAAGCCGCCCCCTTGATGCGCTTCCGTCATGCGCTTCGGGCGCATTTCATGAAGAATAACGGGGACGCCGCGCGAAACGCACTGCCACGCCGCCTCCGACCCTGCTAATCCCGCGCCGATAATATGTACTGCCTTGACCATGGGCGAGGCCATAAGGCAGGACTGTCCTAGATGCAATGTGACAAGCGAGTCGCATGGCAGGAGGGACAGCATGAAAATTGAGTCGAGAAAACCGACAACCCCGTTTGATTTCGGACAAGCCGCCGGAGCGTGGTTTAATACGTCGGACGGAAAAAACTATGCCATACGCCTTTGGGTGTGGCACAGCGCGGCGATATTGGTCGTGCTGATGATCTGCCAGCCTTTAATGCTTCCGCATTATGCTGATATATTAGAAGCGTCCTGGCGCGTGAACCAGCAAACCATGAGCGGTCAATCCTCAGAAGATGTAAGTATGGCCCTCTGGGCAGCCATGGGGCAAGTCGCTCTCCCAACTCTCCTTTTCGTAATTGGTTTAATGGTAACCACCTCTATGGGCGAAAGCGCCTTATACCGAAAATATTTATTAGGGGCAGAGCCTGCGCGGATTCCTATCAGGCTGGATATTCACGCGGGGCGAAACCTTCTGGCGCAGATTGGATTTTACGCTCTTTATATGGCTGTCTATATTTTGGGGTTGCTGGCGATTACAATTATCGGCGGTGTATTCGGGCTATTATTTGCCCCTCTAGGAGCTTTGGTTGCAATTACTGGTATTTTCGCCTTGCTTGTTGTTATGATTGCCTACCCGATACGGTTTGCACCCTCTGCGGCCCTGACCGCTCTTGACGGGAAAACACATGTCTTGGCTACCAGAAAGGTGACCAAACATCGCTTCTGGTCTCTGTTCGGCGTATATCTGGTCGTCTATATTGGCGGGTATATCGGCTATTATGTGGTTAGTTTGATTGGCATGTTGCTGGTGTCCGGTAATCCGGATTTCTTGACGGCGCTGTCCGGATTTGGCGGAGAGAACCCGCGTCCAATCATCGAAGCGACAATCGACCGATTTTCAAATCCACTTTATATGGTCCTGGGTATTGCTGCGATGACAATGATGGCCGCCGCCCTTTCAGCTTGGATTCTTTGGATAGCCGGCGTCTCGGCCTATGCCGTCCGTTGGTGGCACAGCGACGATCCCGCGCAGGCATTTGAGTGACTTTATAGCTTGATTGACATAGCTTGATTGACGCCCTGCAATCTGACGTTTAGTTGTTTTCATCAGGAGGGTTTATGAAGTCATTACTAATGTCGTTGGTCGTTACGCTTGGGCTATCAACTGCTGCCTTTGCAAAGACTCCGCCTGAAATTATGAAGCCTTATAAAGAATACCGTTCGGCTTTGAAGGCAGGCGATGCGGACAGAGCCCGAGAGCATTCCTACGAAGCTTGGCAACAAGCTGAAAAGCTTTTGGGAGACAGTAAGCTTACCGGCGATCTGGCACAAAACTTTGCTGACATTACGAGCGATGCGAAAGATAAAAACCGGGCTGATGCCTTCGAACGTAGTATGGAGCTGGCAAGCTATTACGGCGAAGAGGCCCCCATTACCTGGTTGGATCGAAGCATCCGGCTGGGAAATTACTATAAATCTTATGGCGATTGGCGGAAAATGTTTTCCACTGCCAAAAACATTGCGAAATATGCAGAAGAAAACGGCCTGACAAATTCAACTTTTTATGGAGAAGCCCTCACATTGAAGACCGAATGGTATGTTCGAAAAGGCGACCATGAGAAAACAGAGGAAACGTCTGAAGCCGCGATGAAAGCGTTTGAATCCGCCACGGACGGTGTTGTCAGCATTCAGCCATTGATGGCCACTTTGTACTCTGGCTTTGGCGAGGAAGGCCAAGGCAATGTCATGGATGCCGCCCTCGAATACCAAAAGGTGATGGAGGCAATTGACGGTAAACTCGATCAAGACCACCCCTTATCCGCTCAGGCATTAGGGCGTTGGTCTCACATGCGCTCGAGGTTGTCTGAGGAAGGATTGCTAGAGGAAGCCGAGCAAAAAGGGCTTTGTCAGTGCTGGCCATATGACAAACCTAGGAACGAAGCGCTAAAGCCGATTAAGCGCAAACCGCCGAAAATGCCCCGTGATGCCTATGTCTCTGGCTATTCAATTGTTGAATTTGACCTAGATGATGAAGGTAGGATCATAAACCCTGAAATCCTGATTTCTTGGCCTGAAGATCTCTACGAAGAAGCATCGCTGAAATCTTTGGAGGGTTGGCGATATACAGCTCGTGTCGCTGGAGAAACGGACGCAGACCGTCAGGACCTGATCTCAACGATCAGATACCGATTGACAGACGCCTCAGGAAACATCCTTTACTGATTAAATTAGCCCACTTAGGCTTTAAACTTACTCCGCCGCCTCGGCTTTCGGGGATTTCCGCTTGTCATCGCGGTCCAATAGCGGGCCGAGATAGCGTCCCGTCCAGCTTTCCTTGACCTTAGCGACGTCTTCCGGCGTACCGACCGCGACGATCTCTCCGCCGCCGTCACCGCCTTCTGGGCCGATGTCAATAATCCAGTCGGCGGTTTTGACCACGTCGAGATTGTGCTCGATGATAATCATCGTATTGCCGGTACCAACCAGCTCATTTAGCACGCCGAGTAGCTTGTTTACATCCTCAAAGTGCAAGCCTGTCGTTGGCTCGTCCAAAATATAAAGCGTGCGGCCTGTCGCGCGTTTGGACAGCTCTTTTGCGAGCTTCACGCGTTGTGCCTCACCGCCTGAGAGCGTCGTCGCTTGCTGCCCGACCTTCAAATATCCAAGTCCGACGCGTTGCAGCGTCACTAGCTTGTCCCGAATCGTCGGCACCGCTTTGAAAAACTCTGCGCCTTCATCGACATCCATGTTGAGGACATCAGCGATAGATTTGCCTTTGAATTTGATCTCGAGCGTCTCACGGTTATAGCGCGCCCCGTCGCACACATCACAGGTCACATAGACATCGGGGAGGAAGTGCATTTCAATCTTGATAACGCCGCCGCCCTGACAGGCTTCGCAGCGTCCGCCTTTGACATTGAAGGAGAAACGCCCCGGTTTATAGCCGCGAGTTTTGGCTTCGGGCAGCCCGGCAAACCAATCCCGAATAGGAGTAAAGGCCCCCGTATAAGTGGCTGGGTTAGACCTCGGCGTCCGCCCAATCGGCGATTGATCAATATCGATCACCTTGTCCAAATGCTCTAAACCGTCAATGGATTTGTGGGGCATTGGCTGGACAGAGGATTTGTTCAGGCGCTTCGCGACGGCCTTATAAAGTGTCTCAATCGTGAGAGTTGATTTCCCGCCGCCGGATACGCCTGTCACACAAGTCATCAGTCCGAGGGGGAAGTCGGCATCCACATTTTTCAAATTATTGCCCGTCGCGCCTTTGACCGATAGTTTTTTGTCTTTATTTGGTTTGCGGCGTTTTGTCGGAATTTCGATTTCCTTTTTTCCCGTCAGATATTTGCCCGTCAGGGAATCCTTAGATTTCTTGATTTGTGTAGGCGTGCCAGCGGCAACAACTTCACCGCCGTGAATGCCGGCCAGGGGACCCATATCGACAACATAATCAGCGGTCAGGATGGCCTCTTCGTCATGTTCGACAACAATGACTGTATTGCCCAGATCCCGAAGATTCTGGAGCGTTTCCAAAAGCCGTGAATTATCACGCTGATGCAAACCGATAGACGGTTCGTCCAAGACATAAAGAACCCCCGTCAGGCCGGAACCGATCTGGCTGGCAAGGCGAATACGCTGGCTTTCTCCGCCTGAGAGCGAGCCGGAGCCGCGCCCGAGCGAGAGATAATCCAACCCGACAGCATTCAGAAACTCCAGCCGATCGCGAATTTCTTTCAATATGCGCTCTGCAATTTCCATGTCTTTGTCGGAGAGTTCAGTGCCAAGTTTCTTGAAACGCGTATAAGCGTCCTGAATGGACATATCGCCGGGTTCGGAAATGTCCATTCCGGCAACTTTCACGCAAAGGGATTCAGGTCGCAGGCGTTTGCCGCCGCAGGCGTCGCACTGCGAATCCGACATATATTTGCCGAGATCATCGCGCACCCAGGTCGATTCCGTTTCGCGGTAACGACGTTGCAGGTTTGGAATGACTCCTTCAAAAGGCTTGGTGGTTTTATATGATCGCTTGCCGTCCTTATAATGAAAATCGACTTTTGTGCCTTTGGTCCCGAACAGAACAACCTCTTTCGCTTTAGCCGAGAGCTTCTCAAACGGCGTATCGACCTTGAAATCATAATGTTTGGCGAGTGCTTTCAAAGTTTGCATGTAAAGCCCGTCCGGCTTTTTCGACCATGGCAAGATGGCCCCGCCCGCGAGCGACCTCCGCTCATCCGGCACCACTAATCCGGCATCAAATTTGAGCTCTTTGCCCAGACCGTCACAAGTCGGGCAGGCGCCGAAAGGGTTGTTAAAGGAGAAAAGTCGTGGCTCAATTTCGGAAATGGTAAATCCGGAGACAGGACAGGCGAATTTTTCGGAAAAGAGAATACGTTTTTCCGGATCATCGGCATATTCCGCCGCTGCCAGTCCGTCGGCAATACGCAAACTCGCCTCTAAACTGTCGGCGAGGCGGGTCTCAAGCCCTTCGCGAACGACGACACGGTCAACCACAATATCGATATTATGTTTATATTTCTTATCAAGCGCTTCGGCGTCTTCAATTCGGACTATCTCACCGTTGATTTTTGCCCGTTGATAGCCTTGCTTCATAAACTCGGCGAGGTCTTTCCGAAACTCCCCTTTACGTCCGCGTACAAAGGGCGCCATGATGTAGAGCTTGGTGCCCTCAGGCAGGGCCATGATAATATCAACCATTTGCGAGACAGTCTGGCTCTCAATCGGCAGACCTGTCGCGGGTGAGTAGGGGACGCCCACCCGCGCCCAGAGAAGGCGCATATAATCATAAATTTCCGTGACCGTTCCGACTGTTGAACGGGGGTTCTTTGACGTTGTTTTCTGTTCAATTGATATGGCGGGAGACAAACCTTCGATAGAGTCGACATCAGGCTTGCCCTGTAACTCCAGGAACTGACGCGCATAGGCCGACAGGCTTTCTACATAGCGTCGCTGTCCTTCGGCATAGATCGTATCAAAGGCGAGCGAAGACTTTCCGGACCCTGAAAGCCCCGTAATGACGATCAGCTTGTCGCGCGGCAAATCCACATTGACGCTTTTTAGATTATGCTCGCGGGCTCCGCGAACCTGAATGGATTTTAGCATGGCCATGAAGTCGTCCAATTATCGGAAGAGTTAACAGGTTTTCTACGCCTCATTGTGGACTTAGGTTGCCCATCCCTTCAATACAAGTCAGGTGCCGGGCGCTCTTGCAGAGTCGCGCCCAAGGCCTTAGAACATAAATAGAACAAAAACGTCAAGAGGTGAAACATGGCAGGCTCAGTCAATAAAGTGATCCTAATCGGGAATGTCGGCAAAGACCCCGAAATCAGAACATTCGGCAATGGCGGTAAAGTCGCCAATTTTTCCATTGCGACATCAGAGCAGTGGAAAGACAAGCAAGGTCAACGTCAGGAAAAAACCGAATGGCACAATATTGCCGTGTTCAGTGACGGTCTTGTCGGCGTGATAGAGCGCTATGTCAAAAAGGGCTCCAAGCTTTACATCGAAGGCAAGCTACAGACCCGTAAATGGCAGGACCGCGACGGCAACGACAAATATACGACCGAAGTTGTCTTGCAGGGCTTTAACGGCACGCTCACAATGCTTGACAGCGCAAACAGCTCCGGCGGAGGCGGCGGACGCTCATCCGGCGGCGGCTACAATCAAGACAGCGGCGGCTATGGCAATATGAACCAAGGCGGCGGCTCTCGCTCCGCCTCTGCCATGGAAGGGCCAAAGGAAAACTTCGACCTGGACGACGAAATTCCGTTTTAGTTTAATCCAGAAGCCCCGCCGTCATTGGCCTAAGATTGGAAAACTTTACACCGATATCTGCTTCGATTGGAGGCGTCCTTATTGGACTATCAGCCGTACTCCTTATGGGGAGTGCGGGCCGCATTGCAGGCATTAGCGGAATCCTTGGCGGTCTCTTTTCATCTACAAAGGCCGATAGGGGCTGGCGAATTGCGTTCTTGGCAGGACTTGTCCTTGGCCCTTTTCTTGCCGCTTTGTGGAAAGCTGAATTTCTTAGTGTAAATTTTCCAGTGACAGGGCCTTTACTCGTCATTGCTGGCGTCTTGGTGGGGCTAGGAACACAAATAGGGGGCGGGTGTACCAGTGGTCATGGCGTTTGCGGTAATGCGCGGCTATCGATGCGATCCGTCATTGCGACGCTTACATTTATGACAACAGGTGTTGTGACTGTTTTCATCCTTCGCCACGTTGTGGGGGCCTAAAATGAAACTACGGCTCGCAACTTTTTTCGCCGGGTTACTGTTCGGCTTAGGATTGACCGTTTCTCAAATGGTCAATCCAGAGAAAGTCATCGCATTCCTGGACATTTTTGGTGATTGGGATCCTAGCCTGGCCTTGGTCATGGGCGGAGCGCTAGTCGTTACCCTGATCGGATATAGGTTTGTCCTTAAATCGGCGAAGCCTTTATTTGAAACAAAATTCTGTCTGCCGGAAAAACGTGACATCGACAAACGCCTGATTATTGGGTCAGGATTGTTCGGGGTGGGGTGGGGGCTTTCGGGGCTTTGCCCAGGTCCAGCATTGGCGAATTTTAGTTTCGGAGGAAACAACGCGATTATTTTCACCACTTCAATGGTCGCCACAATCGCAGTATTTCGAATATTTAAAAGAACATAGCTTAAAACTGACAGTAAGGACTTGAACGGAATTTCTAAGCCCCGTCCCCTTAATGACTCATTTGTCATTTAATCTTTTGTCCACCTGCCTTTTTTCTGCCACACTTTGAAGGGTAGTTATATTGTAACGTCAAAAAGGTATAACGTGGTTTCAGAAAAGGGGAAAAGCATGTGGTCGGCGGTCTCCGTTGACCCGCGCCATTATCAGATTGGCGTCCTTGCTTCTCTGATATTGTTCGGCTTGTTTCATTTCGGCTTTGACCTTGCCTGGTGGCATGTGGCGGGGTGTGTGGGTTCAACCCTCGTCACCCAGGCTTTTGCTGACCGTATTGTCGGGCGGCGTTTTGACCCGCGGAGTCCGCTCATTTCGGCCCTCTCTCTAACCCTTCTCTTACGGACTGGCTCGCTCACACTTTCTATTGCCGCGGGCGTATTAGCGGTTTCTTCGAAATATATTTTGCGGTGGAAGGGCAAACATATTTTCAACCCGGCTAATTTTGGGTTGGTTGTTCTTTCGCTTCTTTTCACCTCCGCCTGGATATCCCCCGGCCAATGGGGAGCAGCGCCTCTATTTGCTCTACTCCTGCTTGGCCTCGGCGGCATGGTGACGGGGAAAGCCAAAAGATGGGATATAAGCCTTGCCCTTTTAGGCAGTTACGGCCTTCTCATCTGTGGCCGCGCGCTATGGCTCGGCGATCCTTTGGCTATTCCGGTCCATCAAATGCAGAGCGGCGCTCTATTGATATTCGCCTTTTTTATGATTTCTGACCCTAAAACCACACCGGATGCGAGAGCAGGGCGTCTTGTTTACGCGGCAATAGTCGCAGCCGTCGGCTTCACTATACAATTTGGACTTTACAATGCCGCCGGGATTATTTTGGCGCTCATCCTCACGGCTCCGCTCGTCCCGTTAATTGATAAGATTTTCAAGGCAGAACGCTACTCGTGGCCGAAACTCATTCGGGTGATGTCTAGCAAAGAACCCGGAAAGCCGAACGATAATGAGTTAACGCAAAGATTGTCTAAAACGTCTCGACCTTCTGTATCGCCGCCCCTTGGGCTTGCGCGAAATAACAAGTAATATTTTAAAATTCACAAAGGAGCCTACCATGAAACACATTCTTACCGCTTCCGCCGCGCTGGGCCTTTTCGCTCTCGCGCCTTCGGCCCAAGCGTTTTGCGGCTTCTATGTCGCCAAGGCCGACACGGATTTGTTCAATTCGAGCTCCAAAGTGGCGCTTGTCCGGGACGGCAACCGCACAGTGATTACCATGGCCAATGATTATCAAGGCGACCCAACCGAATTTGCAATGGTTATTCCTGTCCCGACTGTCATCACCAAAGAACAGGTGCACATCTCGGACCCGGCTCTGCTGGAGCATTTGGATGCCTACACATCCCCGCGTCTCGTTGAATATTTTGATGACAACCCCTGTGAGCGCCGCCTTTATAGCGCGGAAGCGATGCAAGATGGTGATACGATTATATTAACGGCAACACGCAAAACCGAAGATGCAAAAGCGTTAGGCGTCACCATCGAAGAGCAATTTTCAGTCGGTGAATATGACATCCTCATCCTCTCTGCGACTGAGAGCGACGGCCTTCAGACCTGGCTCTCCCAAAACGGCTATAAAGTGCCGGAAGGGGCCGAGAAAACACTCGGGAGTTATATCAAACAGGACATGAAGTTCTTCGTCGCCAAAGTGAACTTAGAGGAGAAAGCCAAGCAGGGCGGTGAAATGCTCCGCCCCATCGCCGTCGCTTATGAAAGCCCGAAATTCATGCTTCCTATTCGTCTCGGCACAGTCAACGCCAATGGCGATCAGGATTTATTTGTCTATGCCCTGACCCGAGACGGCAAAGTCGAGACTACGAATTATCGCACCGTCAAAATTCCGTCGGAGAAGGAACTTCCGATTTTCATCAAAGATGATTTCGGCGATTTCTATAAGGATATGTATTCCACCGCGACAGAGCGGGAAGGGGGCCACGGCGTATTCATGGAATATGCTTGGGACATGAATTGGTGCGACCCTTGCGCCGCTGAACCGCTAAGCCGGGATGAGTTACAAGAGCTTGGCGTATTTTGGATGAATGAAGAGAATAATAAACCCGGCATTATGCCTCGTCGGCCCGCACCGAGCTTAGCGCAGGATGTTTTCGTCACGCGTTTACACGTGCGTTATGACGCCGAGAGCTTTCCGGAAGATCTAAAGTTCAAGACCACGGGCGACAGAAACAATTTTCAGGGCCGGTATATTCTCCGCCATGCCTATGAAGGCGAAATGGAATGTGAAGCCGCGACTGAGTACAAGCAAAGCGTAAATGACCGCAAAGATGAAGAGGTCAAAACGCTTGCGAATCTGACCGGGTGGTCAACGGGAGAAATTCGCACTCGTATCGAAGAAAGCGGCGAAGGCGGCTACTTTGAAGTGTCAGAACCGGCACCTGATGTGGAATGGTGGAAAAAAATATGGCCCGGTGAATAGTCACCGAGCCATATCAGAATTCAACTATGAATGATGTTTAGGATTTAATGACGGCGCACCCTACGCGCGCACCTGCAGCACCGCTTGGCTGACTGGTATAATCATCTGCTTTCTGATGAATCATCAAGGCAGCTCCGTCGGCGTCAAGCAGGGCGGGCAGGTCACTATTATCACTGCGAATTGAAACCCGCTCATTGGTAACTGTGAAGACGCCTTCGCCGTTTATCCCAACGTCTATATTTTCCATGTCCCCAGCATGAGGCCCCCCTGCGACGTCAAAGCCATGCTCTTTGTCCGTTGGGTTGAAGTGTCCACCTGCAGATGTGAAATCCGGACCTTCGCATTTACCTGTTTGATGGAAATGCAAAGCATGTGTCCCTTGCTCCAGACCGCTGACATCAACTTTAACTTCCGTTCCGCCCATTCCGAGAGAGGTGAGGGTAACGGTGCCGATAGTTTCGCCATCTGGGTTCATGATATCTTTTTTCATGACTTCGCCGCGTGTTGCTTCCATTGTCTCAGACATTCCACTGTCATCCATCGCTGTATCGTCCATTGCGTCGTCTGACATAGTTTCGTTTTCCATAGACATTTCAGAATCAGGCATTGCAGATTCAGTTTGGCTCTCGTCAGCGCCAGGGAGATCCGAGTCTGCACCAGAACATGCCGCGAGCGACGCAATTAAGGCAGTTGATAAAAGTGTTTTAGTAAGGGTCATGTGAAGCTCCTAAGATTGGATTCGTATGTACTACGACTATCTATAGGAATGCGTTCCATCGCAATGAAAATCAAAACAGATTAAATTTAAAACTCTGAGATAAACGGTCCTAATTATTTGCCGTCAGCTACCCTGACTGCTATCAAAATAAGGACAAAATCCGCACGATTCGAGCGGCTTGATTACTACGGGGAGATCAGAGTTTGAGCGACGAGAACGACATGCCTGAGACCCCGGAAGATAAGCCTGAAAACGAGGGCCCTCCGCCCTTGCCCGAAGGGGTTAGTCTAATCAGTATCGAAGAGGAGATGAAAAGCTCCTATCTTGATTACGCGATGAGTGTGATCGTCTCCCGCGCCATTCCTGATGTGCGCGATGGGTTAAAGCCGGTTCACCGCCGCATTCTCTATTCTATGCACGAAAACGGGTTTACCCGGGAGAAACCCTATAAAAAGTCGGCTCGCGTTGTCGGTGATGTCATCGGTAAGTATCATCCACATGGCGATAGCGCGGTGTACGACTCCCTTGTGCGAATGGCGCAGGACTTTTCCATGCGTCTGCCATTGCTCGACGGGCAAGGGAACTTTGGCTCCATTGACGGCGATCCGCCCGCCGCTATGCGATATACCGAAGTCAGGATGGATAAGCCTGCCGCGTCGCTTCTCGCGGATATCGAAAAGAATACTGTCAATTTTCAGGACAATTACGACGCGTCAGAGTCAGAACCTGTCGTTCTGCCGGCCCGGTTCCCAAATTTGCTCGTCAATGGGGCAGGCGGCATTGCCGTGGGTATGGCGACGAATATTGCGCCGCATAATTTGGGCGAAGTCATCGACGGCACTCTGGCTTTGATGGAAGACGGCAATCTGTCTGATGTGGATTTGCTCGACATCATTCCTGGGCCGGACTTTCCCACTGGCGCTTTAATCATGGGCCGTAGTGGCGCCAAACAGGGCGTTCTAACTGGGCGCGGCTCTGTCACAGTGCGGGCCAAAACAGAATTTGAAGAAATTCGCAAAGATCGCATGGCAATTATTGTCACTGAAATCCCTTTTCAGGTCAACAAAGCCAATATGATCAAGAAGATAGCGGCGCTTGTTAATGAGAAACGCATTGAAGGCATTTCCGCCGTCCGCGACGAATCCGACCGCGTGGGTATGCGTGTTGTTATCGAATTAAAGCGCGACGCCGTGCCGGACGTAGTGCTCAATCAGCTCTTCCGTTTCTCGCAACTGCAGCAAAATTTCAGCTCCAACATGCTTGCGCTGAATGGCGGCAAGCCGGAGCAGATGAATGTCCGGCAAATGCTGGAAGCCTTTCTGGGCTTCCGTGAGGAAGTTATTGCCCGCCGGACGAAATTTGACCTCGCCAAAGCCCGCGACCGCGCGCACATTTTGGTCGGTCTCGCGACCGCCGTCGCCAATATTGACGAGATCATCAAGATCATCCGAAGCTCTGCGAACCCGAAAGAGGCACGCGAGAACTTGCTGTCGCGGACCTGGGACGCGCAAGGCATGGGCGCTCTGATCAAGCTCATTGCCGATCCGCGTTCAAGACTGCTGGAGGACGGCACAATCCAGCTAACAGAAGAACAGGCCAAAGCCATCCTCGATCTACGCCTCGTAAAGCTCACCGCGCTGGGGATGGACGAGATTACGGACGAAGCCGAGAAGCTCGCCGCGCTTATCACGGATCTTCTGGAAATTCTCCGAAGCCGTGAACGCGTTCAGACGATCATTCGCGACGAACTCATTGAAGTTAAAGAG
The DNA here is from genome assembly GCF_965138505.1 of Litorimonas haliclonae. Lineage (NCBI taxonomy): Bacteria > Pseudomonadati > Pseudomonadota > Alphaproteobacteria > Maricaulales > Robiginitomaculaceae > Litorimonas > Litorimonas haliclonae. The sequence continues at coordinate 332,079 of NZ_CBCSCO010000003.1, forward strand.
AAATATGCAACGCCGCGCCGCTCTGAATTCATGGAAGGCGAGCTTGATTTCGATGATGAAGACCTCATCGCGGTTGAGGATATGGTCGTCACAGTGACGTCTGGCGGCTATGTTAAACGCACAGCGCTTGATACCTACCGCGCGCAGCGCCGCGGCGGGAGAGGGCGCTCCGGCATGTCCATGAAGGACGAAGACGTCGTCACCACTGTTTTCGTCGCCAATACGCATACGCCTGTGCTGTTCTTTTCCTCGACCGGTATGGCTTATAAGCTGAAAGTCTGGAAACTGCCTTTGGGCGGGCCTGCGACACGCGGCAAAGCCTTAGTAAATCTTCTGCCTCTCGAACCCGGTGAAACCATCAACTCGATCATGGCCATGCCTGAAAATGAGGATGAATGGGCGGATATGGACATCATGTTTGCGTCGCGGTCCGGCGGCGTTCGTAGAAACTCCCTCTCTGACTTCACCCGCGTCAATCGCAACGGCAAAATTGCCATGAAACCGGATGAAGGCGACGGCATCGTTGATGTCCGCTTCTGTAATGAGGAAGACGACGTTCTTCTGACGACGGCCCTCGGTAAGTCCATTCGCTTCCGCGTCACCGATGTTCGCCGATTTGTCGGCCGCACCTCTTCCGGTGTGCGCGGCATTCGACTGGCAGACGGGGACGAAGTCATCTCCATGGCTGTACTACGCCATGTCGACATCGAAACCGACGAAGCCAGGGCCTATATGAAGCATGCAAACGCCATGCGCCGCGCCCTGTCGGACGGAGAAGGCGAAGACGAGGCTGATGATACAGTTGATGACGTCGAAATTGAAACCTCACTCGACGAAGAACGTCTTGGGTATTTGCAAGCCAGTGAACAATTCTTGCTCACTCTGGCTGATGATGGCCTTGGGAAACGCAGCTCCTCTTATGACTATCGCTGCATGAACCGAGGAGGGCAGGGCGTGACGGCTCAAAATCTGGACCGTAAAAAAGGTGACCCAGACGCGAAACTCGTTCGATCCTTCACAATTGACGAAGATGATCAGGTCATGATCGTGACAGACGGCGGACTTTTAATCCGCTGTCCCGTCCAGAATATCAGGATTGTCTCGCGAAGCTCCCGCGGCGTCACGGTTATTAAAACCCGTGAGGGCGAAAGAGTAGTGTCTGTCGAACGTGTCCTCGAAAGCGAAGATGAGTCCGAAGCGGGTGACGCATCCACCGAAACCTAGTTCAAGCTTGACCCATATTCTTGATAAAGAGGTTTGGTCTTAAACCTTTTTTATAAATCTTACGGCTATGCCCTCCCTCAGGGAGGCGCTCATGCAACGTATTGATGCGACAGATTCAAAGACGATCAGGTATAAGTTTCGGAAGAAACGCTTTGAAAAAGTTGAAAACCTTATCAGAGAGGCCCTGAAGGTCTCTGACCCAGTGACAGTTATCGATATCGGCGGTCGCCGCGATTATTGGGATTACCTGTCCGAAGACCTTCGCGAACATGTCATTATTACGACCGTCAATTTCGAAGATGAGCTTGAGGATTATTCTCAGAAAAGTTCTGACTTGAAAATTGTCCAAGTCGTCGGGGACGGATGTGATCTGTCCCAGTTTTCTGACAATCAGTTCGATATTTCCCATTCTAACAGTGTCATTGAACATGTGGGATCTTTTGCAAATATGGCCAAGTTTTCGTCTGAATCGCGGCGCGTGGCGAAACGATATTATATGCAAACGCCAAATCTCTGGTTTCCGCTGGAACCGCATTTTGGCGTACCTTTTCTGCATTGGCTCCCGGCGCCGACCCGCATCCGCCTCATCAACAAATACGCGGTTGGCTATAGCGAGAAAGTTGAGCCCATAGAGGAGGCGATTGACGAGATTGATCATCTCTCGCTTATCAATGCCAACTTAGTCAAAACCTTCTTTCCAGACGGCGAGATACACCGAGAAAGATTCGCGCTTATGACGAAGTCTCTCATCACTATTGGGCCTGAATAGAATTTTAAACGTTGCTTTTTCCTCCTTCGTTGAGGGGGAAAAATTATTAGTTTTCCCAAACGCCCAACTCACGTCATTACCCGGCTCGACCGGGTAATCCATGCGGCATCCGTTCAAATTGCTCTGATTTGCAAGTGTATCTTTCGTTCACAGCCTAAATGAAACGAAAAATCTCATAAGGCGGGAATTTCACCGAATGGATTCCCCGATCAAGTCGGGGAATGACGAGTGGAGACGTTGTCAATAAAAACCATCCGCATTTATCATCGTAAAACCCTCAACTCTTTCAATCCCTTACAAAATAATCCAGAGACGCATCCTTACTTTGCTTTTCCGGCCTATAGTCAACCTCGTTGATTTGAACGACGGACTTAAAGGCCCCGCTTTCGAATTGACTGAAAAATGTACCGATTGCGTGGGCAGGTTAAGTGCACGTTGACTGACTGGCAATCGGAGGATGTTTGTCGTTGGGGGATCAAGGGTAACGCCTTGAGAACCGGGCGGCCTGACGAGCGCCATGGGCTCCACGACTGAGACCCTTGGCCGTCAGCGGAGAAAGACATCACTGCGGGTCTTACGCCTTACACCCGTAAGCGTGAGGTCGTAAAAACCAATTTCATTACACGTTCCCCGTTCGATACTCACAGCCCGCAGACAGCCCACTTTCTCCAAACAGACTGAAATAAAAACAAAGAGATACACTCAAGAGGAAAAGATGAAAACAAAAGAGCCTAATCCCCGGCGTAATCGAATGGTAAGTTCGCTTAATCCGAAATTCTCTTCCTTGGTCATCCCGGCTCTCGCGCCGGGATCCTTTCCGAGGTGTGATAGGAGCTAACATTGAAATAAATCGGTAATATTAGCGCTAAAGGAAAACGGGAATGATCCCGGATCATGTCCGGGATGGCAAAAGGTATAAACTCCCGCTCTCGCCTCTAACCGTTGGGCAGGAGAGGGGGCAAGTTAAAGAGGTTCGAAATGGTCAGAAAACGTCAGATCAGCCGGAAAAGCTATCGCCAGAAACAAACCGTCCTGGCAAGCCTTACATTGGAGGAGAGAATAAGGGATTTACGAGCCAAGAGGCGTGAGACCCAACCTGACAAATTAAGTGCGAATGAACATGCCCTTATGCGTGAATTAAAATCATTGAAGCGGCGGGTCAAATATGACGAACTTGAATTAGAGTTGATGAATCTTGAACGCAAGATTGTCGGGTTAAAGCCTCTGGACAGAATTCCGCCTGATACGCCGGAAATGCGGGAGATCATGAAAATGGAACGGGAGATGATGTGACGATAATTTGGTATGAACCGGTTGTTTTCCTGTGGGCCGCATCTTATCGAGGCTATGACGCGCAAATAATCTGAAAAAACGCTCTAAAATACACGTTTCTTTAATACAACATAATGCAGATTATGTTGTATTAAACAGGCCCCTGAGGCCGTGACAGCGTGAGTGTGTGTTATGCCCCCTTCAAAACAGGATATAAAGACTGGACAGGATATGACGCCGCCGTCCTTTGTGGTTCGCAATGGCACGAAAATGACCGCGGCTTATGCCGAGTTCTTTTCGCTCAATATCAACCAACACACTAATCACGCCTACGCCAACGGATTGCGTCTATTTTTTGAGCATTGCGAAAGCCTAGGCATTACGGACGTCCTTGATATCGAGCCTATCCATGTGCAGCATTTCAACATCGCGCAGATTGAAAAAGGCTATGAGAAATCAAGCTTACGGCAATACCTTTCAGCCGTGCGCATGTTTTTAGATTCTTGCGTTGTCAGAGGCGTCTTGTCCGTAAATCCGGCCAAAGCCGTGAAACTCCCGCGTACCACGTCGGGGACAGGCAAGACGCCGGTTATCGTCTCAACACAGGTCCGCCAGATACTCGACAGCATTCCACGCCGCTCTCAGAAAGATCTGCGTGACCGCGCTTTGATAGGCCTAATGGTTTATTCCTTCTTTCGTATCTCAGCAGCTTTGGCGCTCAAAGTGCGCGATTATGAGCTCCGCGGCGACCAGAGGTGGCTTGTGGGCGAAGAAAAAGGCTCTAAACGACATGAAATGCCTGTTCACCCGGATTTAGAAGAAATGATGGATGAATATTTGCAGACCACAGGCTTAATGAATCAGCCTAACGAATTGATTTTTCAGTCTTCTACGGCGCGTGGAGGCTATCTGACAGGCAAGCCCTTTGACCGCAATTCCTCTTGGCGCATGGTGCGGAAACGTGCTCTCGCCGCCGGGATACACCGCGATATTGGCAATCATAGCTTTCGCGCAACGGGCATTACGACTTACCTCAATAATGGCGGTAGTTTGGAAGACGCGCGCATCATGGCAAATCACTCCAATTCCACGACCACTAAGCTTTACGATCGCACCAAAGATGTGGCTAAGGTGACCGAAATTCAGAGGCTGAAATTTTAGGACTAAAGTTTTAACTCGTTTCCGCGCCCTGAACCGCCTATAGGAACCCTATGAACACGCCGACAGAGATCGCAGAATTTGCCCGCAATATAGTGCGTCAGGAACGCGACGCCTTGTCTTCCCTGCTGGAGTCCATCGACACGAACACCATATCTCAAGCCGTTGAAATTATTATGAAGTCTGAGGGCTATCTGATTGTCGCAGGAGTGGGTAAATCAGGACATGTTGGCCAAAAGCTCGCTGCAAGTTTTGCCTCGACAGGAACGCCTGCTTTTTTCATGCACCCCACAGAAGCCAGTCACGGCGACCTAGGTATGATTGCCAAGGGCTCTACCCTCCTCGCCCTGTCAAATTCTGGTGAAAGCCGCGAATTAGTAGACGTTCTTGATTACGCCAAGAAAGAGAAAGTCAAAGTGATCGCTTTGACGTCACGGCCAAACTCTACCTTAGCAAAGGCCGCCACTGTCACCCTATTGCTTCCTCAAGTCGCCGAGGCTTGCCCCAACGGTTTAGCGCCAACGACATCGACGACAAACACTCTGGCTATGGGAGATGCCTTAGTCGTTTCCGTTATGCAAAAGCGCGGCTTTACGACGGAAGATTTTGGGCGTCGCCATCCGGGCGGTAAACTTGGCCTACGCTTGCAGAAGGTCTCGGATTGGATGGATCGCACCAAAGCCGGCAACCCATTGATAGATCAAAATGCGGATATGACCGAGACGGTCTTGGCCATCACCGAAGGCGGATTGGGGTGTGTCGGAATAACGGATGAAAACGGGGGGTTAATCGGGATTGTAACGGATGGTGATTTGCGCCGGGCCATGGGGCCAAATTTGTTTGAAATGAGCGCGACGGACATCATGACCCCCGGCCCATTCACCGTTTCAAAAGAGCAGAGGATGGGAACGGTCGTGGATGAGTTTACCGCCCGCCGTATCGGCAATGCGTTTGTCGTTCAAGATGGAAAACCTCTCGCCTTAGTTGATCTTAAATCTCTTTTGGCGGCCGGTTATGTCTAGCGCAATTATAGTTCCGGCCCGATACGCTTCGACGCGTTTCCCCGGCAAACCCTTGGCCATTCTGGGCGGCCAGACAATGGTCGAACGTACTTACCGGAATGCTCAGAAAGCAGCGGAAGAATTAGACAATTGTGTGGCTCTAGTTGCAACGGATGACGGACGAATTGCGACCCATTGTAGCGAAGCCGGAATGCAATACGTCATGACCGATCCGGAGCTGCCCTCCGGGAGTGACCGGGCCTTGGCGGCCGTGGAAAGCTATGAGAAGTCGTCCGAACAATCGATTGATATGATTGTGAATTTACAGGGGGACGCGCCCTTTACGCCGCCCGGACACGTCATCGCCGTTTTAGACCTTTTAAAAAAGGAGCCCGGTTTTGATGTCGCTACGCCTTATATCCAACTCACATGGGACGCGTTTGATCAGATGAGGCTCGACAAGGTAGACACGCCGTTTAGTGGCACCAGCGTTGTTTCGGATGAAAACGGCAAAGCGCTCTGGTTTTCCAAAAACATTCTTCCGGCTATTCGTAAAGAAGAGTCCTTGAGAAAGACCGCTCCCTTATCACCCGTTTGCCGCCATATCGGGTTATATGCCTATCGCAAGTCAGCCTTAGAAAAGTTCGTCTCATTGCCGCAAGGACATTGGGAGCAATTAGAAGGGCTTGAGCAATTACGCTGCCTTGAGAACGGATTGTCAATTGGCTGCGTCAAGGTCGAGCCCTCAGAAGTTGCGATATCAGGTATCGATACGCCTGAAGACCTCCGCCGGGCCGAAGCTATTTTGGCGCATTTATGACTAAGACGCTCTACATCGTCCGACACGGGAATACCTTTGATAAGGGCGACGAAATATTGCGTGTCGGCGGCCGAACAGATTTACCTCTTTCGCAAAGTGGACAAGCACAAGCCGAAGCCTTAGCCGAGGCCTTCAAAAACGTGCCTTTGGACGCCTGTTTCAGCTCCCCTTTGAAACGCACCATGCGAACGGCAGAGGCTATTTGCCAAGACCATAACTTGAAAATTCGAAATGCCGAATTCTTGCGGGAGATTGACTACGGCCCCGACGAAGGAAAACCCGAACAAGAGGTTATCGCGCGAATAGGCGAACAGGCTCTGCAGGATTGGGAAGTTGACACCGTCGTTCCGAATGGCTGGAACATAGACCCAAAATATTACCGTACCCATTGGGCAAAATTCATTGCATCGCTAGAAAGCCCAAACACCGTGGTTGTCACAAGCAACGGTGTCGCCCGTTTCCTGCTGGACGCATTGTCTTTGACCGTAGAAACCAGAAAAATGAAAACCGGAGGCGTGTCAAAATTGAATGAGGTAAACGGAAATTGGACCCTACAATATTGGGGCGTCAGGCCGCCTTTTGATCCGCCATTAGAGGCAGAATAATTTCCATCCCGTCATAGGCCGGAACCGCCATAGGCGGTAATTCGGCCTTCAAAGTCTCGTAATCCATATCGATATGCAGGTTTGTCAGAATGCCTTGTCTGGCTCGAACTCGCGCCAACCAGGACAAAGATTTGTCTGTATTGGCATGTGTTGGATGTGCATTATAACGGAGGCTATCAACGATGAATGTATCAATATCGGCTAAAGCCTCAATCGCCTCTTCCGGCACGTCCCAGACATCCGGGGCGTAGCCAAGTTTGTCGTCAAAGATGAATCCGAGCGAGCTAGTCGGCCCGTGGCTAACTTCGAAAACATCGAGCGTCAGTGTGCCGCCCGGTCCGTCTATTTCAACCTTGTCTCCGCTTTTCATCAGCGGCTGAAGCACTAGAATTGGAGGGTGTACTCGCCCGTCAGGCATTTCAAAGCAATACTCAAACCGGGTATGAACATGGTCTTTGGTATTTTGATCCATATAGGTCGGAATTTGTGTCCGCATCCGATAAGCAACGGCTCGTAAGTCATCAATACCGTGGCTTTGATCCGCATGTTCATGAGTGAAGACCACAGCGTCGAGTCGTTTGATATTAGCCGCTAGGAATTGCTCTCGAAGATCGGGACTCGTATCAACTACGATAGCCGTACGGTTTTCCGGCACAGGCATGTCCTCACCGTCCCAATATTCGACATAGAGCGAGGAACGGGAGCGTTTATTTTTTTGATTGGATGGGTCGCAAAACCCCCAATCACCGCCCACACGCGGAACCCCGCCTGAGGATCCGCAGCCAAGAATAACAGCTCTCAACCCCATAGCTCTGCCCTGTCTGCTTTTTGAAAGAGATTGAAGAAGGCGTCGGTTGTCCGTTTTGCTGTGTCCTCGAATGACCATCCTTTGACGTCGGCAAGGCCTTGGCAAACTTCTTTTACATAAGCGGGTTCATTTCGGCGTCCCCTATACGGAACAGGCGCTAGGTAAGGGCAGTCCGTTTCAATCATGATGCGGTCTTCTGGCATGACGTCGATAATGGCGCGCACGTCATGGGCATTCTTGAATGTCACAATTCCTGACACCGAAAAATAGCATCCCATTGCGTCCGCATCTTTCGCCAGCTCCGGTCCGGACGTATAGCAGTGCATCAAGGCAGGAAATGCTCCTTTTGCCATTTCACGATCAAGAGTCTTCATCATCAATTTGTCGGCTTCACGCGTATGAATTATTAGCGGGATTTGTAGCTCTCGCGCAGCGTCAATGTGAGCCTGAAAATTGAAAACTTGCTCCGCTTCGGAGCTGTAGCCATAGTGAAAGTCGTAACCTGTCTCGCCAATGCCGATGACTTTGGGGTGCTTAGCCATTTTGACCAGCTCTTCCGCCGTAATTTCAGGATTGTCTTTGGCGTCATGAGGATGCGTTCCGACACTAGCCCAGATCCCGTCCGAACGCTTGGCAACATCTAGTGTGGCTTCAAAGTCTTTGATATTACAGCAAATGTTGAGAAGCCCGCTCACGCCTGCTTCTTTCGCCCTGACTATAACCTCTGGCAGATCATCGGCGAATTTCTCCCCGTGCAAATTGACATGACTATCAATCAACATCAGGCGGCTCTCACGGCGCTTAAAGTGTTGAGCATGGTACCGGTTTTATCTGTATTGATTGCTGCCTCGACAGATTTCTGATCTCGAACAAGAGACCATGCGGAAATCCACTTATCCGAACTTTTGGTCAAATTCGGCGGTTCAAATGCCCCCTCCCACACACCTGTTTGCGAGTACATCGCGCAGTGCTGGATAGAATCTTCCAAAACATCCCAAAACAATGCTCTTGAGACCGCCGAGTTCTGCGGCGCTAGAGATTTCGCTATCGACATATCGATGCTGTCTTGCCCGCCAGCCAGAGACGCAAGAAACCGTTTCAAAGGCATCAGAACTTCTTTGGCGTTTTGCGCCAAGGCGACCGCTTTGCCCGGGCCGCCGCGGCTTAATACGGCGCAGGCTTGAATAAGGTCAGGAGAGGCGTCCCCCTGCTTTTTCAACCAGTTCTTGATGTCACCTCTCGGAACGGGTTTAAGAGCAACACTCAAACATCTAGATCGGATGGTAGGTAGAAGGCGACCCGGTGACGACGACAGGAGGATCATGACAGTCCGTTTGGGTGGTTCTTCGAGCATTTTCAGCAGGGCATTTTCGGCATTGCTGTTCAAATCATCTGCTGTGTCAATAATGACAACTCGCCGTTCTTTATCTTCGGCCGCTGTTCCTTGTAGAAAGCCTCCGATAGACCGAATGGCATCGACTGGTATGTCTTGCTTGAACTTCTTGGTTTTCTTATCCCAAGGCCTATTCACGACGAAAAGATTGCCATGGCCTCGGGCTTGAACACGTTGTGCCACAGGGTCAGAAGATGGAATATTGAGACTACCCTCCATCAACGACTCGCCGCCCAAGAGCGACCTTGCCATACGATAGGCAATTGTGGCCTTCCCGACGCCTGGCGGCCCGGTTATCAACCAAGCGTGATGGAGACGCCCAGAGTCTTTTGCTTCGATGAACTTCCGTTCTGCATCCGCGTGACCAAGCAAATCATATGTTTCGCGAGGGTGTAAACATCCTGGCGCGCGATCCGACTCTGGCAGGTCTTCAGTTTCGAAGCCCTTCGCCACCTAAGACTCCGCGCCGCCCAATTTGCCGGCGAGTTGGGGGTATCGTGTCGTGAGGGCGTGAATGATACGGTTATGAATATTATCCCGACTTCCGCCTGCATCTAACGTAAAGACCCGCTCGGCGTTGTCATTGGCAATATCTAAGAACGCTTCCCGCAGAGTATTGTGGAAATCAATTCCCTCTCGGTCAAAACGAGACATTTCTTCACCGCGAGTTTCAACACGCTTTTGCGCCATGATCGGATCAATATCGAAGAGGATTGTCATGTCGGGCTGAAAGTTACCCATAACTGCAGCGTGAACAGCCTTTACGCGGTCAGGGCCCAGTCCTCGAGCGTATCCCTGATAAGCAAGGCTAGAGTCTGCAAATCGATCACTAACTACCCAGACGCCCCGCTCCAGAGCAGGCTTAATAAGTTTTTCAATATGATCCAAACGCGCTGCATACATCAACAGGAGCTCAGTCATCCCTGACCACCGCTCTTCTGTCCCGGAGAGCACCAAATCCCGAATAGCTTCAGCGCCAAAAGTTCCGCCTGGCTCACGAGTCATGAGCGTTTCGACGCCCGCGCTTTGTAAGGCATCACAGAGACGTTTGGCTTGGGTCGTTTTCCCCGCGCCTTCACCGCCTTCAAATGTTATAAACTGACCTCGTTCCATGATTTAGCCCCTGATAGTTTTCAACAGAGAGGCCCAAGCTTTCCCGACCCCGGACAGTTCATCGATATCTTCAGCGGCTATGGCTGTAACAGTTTTGAGTTCTGTATCGCCGTCATAAATTACGATTTCGCCGAGTTCATCGCCCGCTTTAATGGGGGCAACCGCTGTTTTAGCATGGAGCTCAGACCGAAGACCTGGGCGGTTGATCCGAGCCAGGCCAATTTTAACAGGCTCCGCAGTCGTTACGCCAACTTTAGACGCCTTACCCATATAGACGTCGACTTCGGCAATACGGTCGGCGGGTTTGAAAACATCATAAATTTTAAACTGAGTGAATGCGGCCGTCATCAGTGTAATCGCTGTGTTGCGGCGCTCTGCCATACTATCAGTGCCGTTTAACACTACGATGCGGCGTTCTCCGTCACGTTCTGCGGAGCCGACGAGGCCGTAGCCGGAAATTTCAGTGTGACCTGTTTTCAATCCGTCTGCACCCGTGAACCGCCCCAAAAGGGGATTTCTGTTGCCTTGCTTTATTCCGTTCCAAGTGAAGTCTCGAATATCATAGAGTTTGTAATATTCAGGGAATTCCCGAATTGTATATTCGGCCAGTTTTGCCAGATCTAACGCACTGATTTCATGGCCCGGGTCTGGCCATCCCGTTGAATTCACAAAGTTAGCGCTATTCATTCCGAGCTCATGCGCGCGAGAGGTCATGCGTGCGGCAAACGCGCTTTCCGAGCCGGCCAAGCCTTCGGCGAGCACGATACACGCATCGTTCCCCGATTGAGTAATAACACCGTGTAAAAGGTCCTCGACCCGCACCATAGAATGAAGCTTCAGAAACATAGTGGAAGAGCCGGATTTTGCGCCGCCACGACGCCAAGCCTCTTCGCTAACAGGGAATTCAGAATCCATCGTAATGTCGCCGGCCTTTAAGGCCTCGAACACCATAAGGGCTGTCATAATTTTCGTCATGGAAGCCGGGGGCATTGGTTTTTCAGCGTCTTTTTTAAATAGGACTTCCTGGCTATTAAAATCGTAAATTACGGCATGAGGGGCGTCGGTTTGAAACCCAGTTGCCCCAGCTTGCGCAAGCGCAGCCGTAGGAATTAACAGACCAGTGAGAAGGAGCGAGGAAAAGAAACGCATAAAGACCAAATATCCCGATTAATCATAGGGGAGAGAATCAAAAAAAGGCGCCCAAAAGAGCACCTTAGTTTATTCTCACAGCTTTAGGGCAACCGCAAGGCCGCGCTGCGGTCCAAGTGAGGTGTTTAGTCTTTTGTTTGATAAGTCCTGCGGTTTACGGCCGGAATAAATTGAGCTTCGCTATTCTCACTCTTTGCCATCCGGATCGGACCTTTAATCGTTAGCGTCACTTGTCCGTCAGATTCAGGCACGCTGGCATTTGGAGCAGGAATCGGAGCAGACGGCGCAATAGGTGAATTATAATCTTGCGCATCACGAGAGCGATCTATCTCGAAATAGTCGCGTTCTTGATATTCTTTCGGTGCTATTGGCGTAGCGTCTTTGGGGTTTGAAAATGGCATCGCCTTTGGGGTCGGAGCCTCGACTGTCAAAGAGGGAGCCTCGAATACGGGAGGTAGCGATTGAGCGCTCTGGTGAGCGGCGTTCGGATCCGCAGGACCCACATAACGAACTCTAACTCGCGCCGTTCCGTTTTGAGTGTATCCCAAAATTTTCGCCGAAGCTTCGGACAAGTCGATAATCCGACCCGAAACAAAGGGACCGCGGTCATTTATTCGGACGGTAAGCGTCCGGCCATTGGCCAAGTTCTCAACGTGAACCATTGAATTCATTGGCAATGTTTTATGGGCTGCGGTCAGGTCGTTCTTATTGAATATCTCTCCGCTTGCAGTAGGGCGGCCATGATATCTGGCGCCATACCAAGAGGCTAAACCAGACTTGTCATATTTAGGTTCGTGCTTTGGCACATAAGTTGAACCCGCCATCTTATAAGGCTGCCCAACTTTTTGATGCGAATAGAGATCTTCATCTACATCGCTCGGATTAAATTTTGGTCCTCTTGGAGATATTGCCTGAGGCAAGTAAGGGGACGGTGCACTTTGCAATGTGGACGGACGACGATGTTGAATACTATTTGGCGCAGACGGCATTTCCAGAGACGCATATTTGGTGACGCCCTGTTCCATTTTATACGTAATAGGCGCAGCTTCCGAGACTTTGACAACATTGGTCGAAGCGCACGCACTTAAAGTTATCATCATCAAGGCGGAAATGCTCATCTTTAAAAGTCTCTTCTGTCTTACCGTTTTCATTCTCTTACCCACTTTCACTGTGATGGCCAAAACACATGGATAACCATGATGACCGGTCCTATATGGCTAAAAATAGTTTGGGCTTTTCGCCTCTCTGACTATTCTCATTGACCCTATATTTAGACAAACAGCTTTAAGTCGGGGTTAGAGATTACCGTGAATACCTTGTCAAAATTCTAGGTGAGGATTTGGTTAACCCCCTCACCCTCACCTTGCGATTCACTGCACCCTTACAGAAACAAATAGAATACGCTTCTTACATTTCAGTCACTCAGCCTTCACATAGCGAAAACGCTGGGAGTACCGGCTAACGTAATATCAGCCAGCCCCATGTAGATGAGAACGATTTTAATAGGGGCCCAAAAACCAAAGCGCGGATTTATCTATTAAGATTAAAGGTAAGGGCTTAAAAGCGTAGAATTTTTAAAACCGATAAACGCGGATCGATTTTCTTTTACCTTTTCGCACCTTTCCTTTGACAAATGGGTTGAACGGCGTTTCAAAATTGACTAAGCGCTGCGCACGCTCAATTTACACCCGTGGGCGGGTGGCAGAGTGGTTGAATGCACCGGTCTTGAAAACCGGCATAGGTGCAAGCCTATCGGGGGTTCGAATCCCTCCCCGCCCGCCACTTCTCCCTAAAAATCACCTCTGATCTGATATTTCGGGCTTGCGTCGCTTTTGTAAGTCTGTATTAACACGATAACACAGTGAGGCAGCATGCAGACTCTTGAAAAAACATTAGCAGAATTAGATTCGGAGAAATCCGTGGCCGCGTTCCTGACAGATCTTTGTACTCCTGCAGAGCGTCGGGCTTTGACAGAGCGCTGGGCCGTCGCGCAGCTCTTAGATCGAGATGAGCTGTCATATCGCGAAATCCACGCCAAGTCGGGTGTGAGTACAACGACGATAGGCCGGGTAGCACGCTTCCTCAGAGACGAACCACACGGCGGATACCGCTTCGCCCTCGAACAAGTGACAAATAATAAGTTGAAAGAAAAGACATGACCGACCGTCTAAGGATTGCCCTTCAGAAAAAAGGGCGCTTAGCTGACGACAGCTTTGAACTACTGAAAAAATGCGGCTTGCGTTTTGCTATCCGGGGCGGCGGATTGCTTGCACGCGTTAAGAACATGCCAATTGATCTCTTACTTGTCCGAGATGATGACATTCCTAGTTTTGTGGCCAATGATGCCGCCGATATCGGAATTGTAGGCGAGAATGTTTTAGTTGAGGAACAACTTGTCAGCCGTGAAGGATTGGACGCTGAAATCACGATGCGCCTCGGCTTCTCTCGCTGCAAACTGTCTCTCGCCGCGCCCAATGACGGGGATATTAATAACACGGAACAGTTAAACGGAACTCGTATCGCCACGACCTATCCCGGTGTGCTCGGGAATTTCCTCAAAGAACGTGGCATTTCTGCTAAATCGGTCGAAATGAAAGGCGCGGTCGAATTGGCCCCATCTATTGGAATTGCAGAGAGCATTTGTGACTTAGTGTCCTCGGGCGCCACGCTCGAAGCCAATGGCCTCAGCGCGTTCGAAACGATATTGGAGAGCGAAGCTGTCTTGATCCAATCCGGTCGTAAACTGTCGGCGGATAAACAGGCGCTTCTGAACAAATTAATGAGCCGCATAGACGGCGTCATCAAATCGTCCGAGACGAAATATATTATGCTCAACGCGCCCAAGGACAAGGTCGCTGCGATTACGGAACTGCTTCCGGGATCCGACTCGCCTACTATTATTCCTCTCGCAGGAAAAGATAAGCTTGTGGCGCTTCAAGCTGTCTGTACGGAAAACATTTTCTGGGAAACACTTGAAGATCTGAAAGCCCTTGGCGCACGAGCGATCCTTGTTCTGCCCATTGAAAAGATGATGAGCTAATCATGGAGCGCTTCTACTGGTCAGGTTTATCGGAAGAGATGCGTGAAAGCGCCCTCTCCCGCCCCGCAGCTATTGGGGATGACAAATTGGTCGCGTCCGTACGAGAGATAATGGCAGGCGTGAAATCCGGCGGTGATAAAGCGGTTAGTAATTACACGGCTAAATTTGACGGCGTGAAATCCGAAACTCACCTCATTCCGGCAGAAGAACTGGAGGCGGCTTGGGAGGCCCTGCCCGATGCCGATAAGACAGCCATTGAGACAGCTAAAAGCAATATTGAGCAGTTTCACCTTGCGCAAAGACCACAGGACATTTCCGTGAAGACGATGAAGGGTGTCTATTGCCGGAGGGAATCACGCGCCATTGGCACGGCTGGTCTCTATGTGCCAGGCGGAACTGCTCCCCTCGTCTCGACACTCTTAATGCTGGCTATCCCCGCTAAAGTCGCCGGCGTCCGCAACCGCATTGTCGTGACGCCGCCCGCTAAGGATGGGCATATCAACCAAGCCATTTTGGCGGCCGCCCATCGATGTGAAGTAACCGCCGTCTATGCCTGCGGAGGCGCGCAGGCTATTGCCGCACTCGCCTATGGCACGGAAACCATCCCCAAATGCGACAAGATATTTGGGCCCGGCAATGCTTGGGTCGCAACGGCGAAGTCCTTAGCAGCGCAGGAGCCGGGCGGGCCGGGTATTGATCTTCCGGCCGGACCATCAGAAGCCATGGTATTAGCAGGCCGGAAATCCAATGCGGTATTCGTGGCGTCTGATTTGCTCAGCCAGGCGGAGCATGACACTCTCGCACAAGTTGTTTGCGTCACGACTTCTCCGGACAAGGCACAAGAAATTGAAGACGCGGTGCAGGAACAGCTTCAGACTCTACCGCGCAAGGAGATCGCAGAACAAGCTCTTGAGTATGCGCGCATTATTATTGCCGATAGCCGCGCCGACGTAGTCGATATTGTGAATCGCTATGCCCCTGAGCATTTGATAATTCAGATGAAAGATCCAGAAATGCTCGTGCCGAAAATCCGGAATGTCGGGTCCATTTTTCTCGGGCCTTGGACGCCGGAGGCGGTCGGCGATTATGCAAGCGGGACAAACCATACCCTACCTACTTACGGCGCGGCGCGGGCTTATTCCGGTGTCACGCTGGAAAGTTTCATCAAGTACATCAGCGTACAGCGCCTGACCAAAAAGGGTTTGAAAAACCTCGGCCCTACAGTGGAGAGACTCGCGACAATGGAAGAGCTGGAAGCCCATAGACGGGCCGTCTCGCTCCGATTGGAGACGCTCAATGACTAAAACTGACTGGCCATATTCAATTGCCCGCAAAGCGGTGCTGGCGTTTGACAGCTATTCCGCCCGCGGCGGCAGTACGGACGCATTGCATCTAGATGCCAACGAGAACCCATATGCGCCTCCGCCGGTGACAGGTGTCGCGAATTATAACCGTTACCCTGAGCAGCAACCCCCTGCTCTACGGCAGCGTTTGGCGGATATTTATGGCACCAAGCCGGAGCGCATTCTAGTCGGGCGCGGCGCGGATGAAGGCATTGAAATCCTCCTTCGAACTTTTTGCGAGGACGGTCAGGACAGTATTTTGATTTGCCCGCCGACTTTTGGCTATTACAAGACCGTAGCGGATATTCAGGGCGCCAAAACTATCGAAGTACCGCTATCGGAAACCTATGAGTGGGATGTAGACGGCATTCATAAAGCCGCATCGGAGACGAAAAAGCTCAAGGCTATTTTCATTTGCTCGCCAAACAACCCGACTGGCAATGAAATCACCCGTAATTCTGTATTGGAATTGGCGAGAGCGTTTCCCGACACGTTTATCGTGGTTGACGAAGCTTATATTGAATTCTCTGAAAGTAAGAGCTTTATTGACGATATAACGGACTATCCCAACCTTGTGGTTCTGCGGACGCTGTCCAAAGCTTACGCTCTTGCCGGAGTGCGCGGCGGGTGCGCCATTGCAGATGAGCGGGTGATTGAGCTTATGCTTAAAGTCTTGCCGCCTTATCCTATCGCCAGACCTGTCGAAAAAGCGATTTTGAGCGCCCTCGCCCCAGCCGCGATGGGCGTTCATGCCGAACGTTTGACAGAAACCCTGGAAGAACGCGAGCGTATGGCGAAAGAGCTTAAAAAATCGCCTTTCGTAAAAACCGTTTATCCCTCTGCAGCAAACTTTTTGCTCTTAGAAGTGAAAGAGGATGAAGGTTTAATCAGAGAGCTGAGCAAGCGCGCTATTAAAATTCGCGATTATCGGTCGACAACAGGCCGGATGAGGATTTCTATTGGGTCTCCTGCTGAAAACACCTTGGCCTTGAAAGCCTTTGGAGTGGTTGCCGATGACAAAGCAGAACGTGTTGGAGAAACCTTTCGCACAACCAAAGAGACCGACATCGCCGTGCGCGTCAATTTGGATGACACGTCCAAGGTTGAAATTGAAACCGGGCTAGGTTTTTTCGATCATATGCTGGAGCAGATCGCCAAACATGGCGGGATGGGACTGCGTCTGACCTGTAAAGGCGATCTGGAAATTGATGCCCACCACACGGTAGAAGATACTGCCCTCGCCTTTGGCGAAGCGCTGCGTCAGGCCCTTGGGAATAAAGCGGGTATCGGACGATACGGCTTCGTGATGCCGATGGACGAAACCCAAGCCAAGGTCGCGATTGACCTCTCTGGCCGTCCGGCGGCCGTTTTCAAAGGCACTTTTCCAACTGACCATATTGGAGAGTTTCCTGTCGAGATGTGTCCGCACTTTTTTGAAAGCCTGGCGCAAAGCCTCGGCGCGGCGATCCACATTGATGTTCAGGGCGATAACTCACATCACATTGTTGAGGCCTGCTTTAAGGGGGTGGGGCGCGCGCTCCGTCCAGCTTTTGCCAAAACAGGAACGACTGAAATGCCGTCTACGAAAGGTATGTTAGCGTGAGCCTGATTATTATCGATACAGGCTGCGCAAACCTCTCTTCCGTTGCGTTTGCCTTTGGCCGTTTGGGTGTCGAGTCTGAGATTACGGCGGAGGCAAGCCGCATTCAGCAGGCGGAGCGTGTGGTGCTCCCCGGTGTCGGGAGCGCGCCTTATGCCATGCAAAAAATCCGGGATAGACAGCTCGTGCCTGTGGTAAGAAGCTTGAAACAGCCTTTATTAGGGATCTGCTTGGGGATGCAGCTTCTCTTTGAAACACTGGAAGAAGGCGATCAACGGGTTGAAGGTTTCGGCGTGGTCAAAGGTCATGTTGGGGCTTTGGACACTCATAGCAATCCAAGCCCGCATATGGGATGGAATACGCTCTCGACCGTAAAGAAAGATTCGCTCTTAAATGGGATTCAAGACGGTGAATACGCTTATTTTGTCCATTCCTTTGCGGCACCCATCGGCGATCACACCTTGATGAAATGCGACTACGGCACATCTTTCAGCGCGATTATTCGCCAAGACAATTTCAGGGGTTGCCAGTTTCACCCGGAACGCAGTAGTGCCACAGGCTCACGTATATTGAAGAATTTTTTGGACCTGCCCGCATGATTATCCCGGCTATTGATCTTATAAATGGACGTTGCGTTCGCCTGTATAAAGGCGACTTTAATCAACGTACCGATTATGACGAGGATCCAATCGACGTCGCTAAACGCTTTGCCGCAGAGGGCGCAGAGCGAATGCACATCGTGGATCTAGACGGCGCGAAGCACGGCAAGTCATCCCAGTCTGATTTGATTATGAAAATTGCCTCCGAAAGCGGACTAAAAGTTCAAACCGGTGGCGGAATCCGTGACCTTTCGCAGATTCAGCGGCTTCTTGATGGCGGTATAGACCGGGTTGTCGTCGGCTCTCTCTCCGTGACGAATCCGCAAATGGTCAAATTCTGGCTGAATGAAGTCACCCCTTCTAAAATTGTTGTCGCACTGGACGTGAATTTGGACGAGAACGGCGTGCCCTTCCCCGCAACACGAGGGTGGTTGGAAGCAGGAAAAAGGTCGCTTTGGGAGATACTGGATGATTATTCCGGATCTGGCCTGAACACAGTATTGATTACAGATATAGGCCGGGACGGCGTTTTGGGCGGATCAAACGTTGAACTTTATAAAGAAGTTCAGTCTAGTTATCCGACCTTGAATGTGATTACGTCCGGGGGCGTCGGGTCGATAAAGGATGTGAAAGCGCTTAAGGCCCTAAAACCCCACGGCATCATAATCGGCAAAGCGCTTTACGAAAATAAGCTCACGGTTGCAGACGCGGTCGCATGTTAGCGAGACGCATCATACCCTGTCTGGACGTGCGCGAAGGCCGCGTTGTCAAAGGCGTCCAATTTAAAAATCATGAGGACGTCGGCGGCATTCTAGATTTGGCTCTCAGATATCGAGATGCCGGAGCAGATGAGCTGGTTTTTTACGACATCACCGCCTCGGTTGATGATCGTTCTGTCAGCCCGGTTTGGGTAAAGAAAGTTTCACAAGTCCTTGATATTCCTTTCTGTGTTGCAGGGGGCATTAAAACTGTCGAAGCCGCGGGCGCGAGATTGGCTGCTGGCGCCGACAAGATCAGCATCAACTCTCCGGCTCTAATGAACCCCGGTCTGATTACCGAAATGAGCGATGCTTTTGGGCAGCAATGCATTGTCGTTGGAATTGATAGTTTTGAAGATGAAGGCACTTATCGCGTCCGTTCTCATACTGGCGACCCCAACAAACAACGTGAAACGGGACGCGAGACGCTCGCCTGGGTGAAAGAAGCGTGTGAGCGAGGCGCAGGCGAAATCGTACTCAATTGCATGAACCAAGACGGAGTCCGAAAGGGCTATGACATCAAGCAGCTCGCTGCTGTGAGAAAAGTATGCTCCGTACCTCTTATTGCAAGCGGCGGCGCAGGCGAGATTGTGCATTTTAAAGACGTGTTTGAACAGGCCAATGTAGACGGGGCGTTGGCGGCCAGCGTTTTTCATAAGAATGTTATTTCGATACCCACTTTAAAATCAGACTTATCCAAATCCGGGATAGCGATACGATTATGATGAACATTTCAGAACATATTGATTTTGCCAAAGGCGACGGCCTCGTCCCCGCCATTGTTCAGGATTCGCAAACCCTTCAAGTTCTAATGCTCGGCTATATGTCCAAAGAAAGCGTCGCTAAGACGTATGAGACAAACAAAGTGACGTTTTATAGTCGGTCGCGCAAGACACTTTGGACGAAAGGTGAAAGTAGCGGAAATTTCCTGAACCTAATTTCCATGACCGTTGATTGTGACAATGACACATTGCTGGTAATGGCAAATCCAGAAGGTCCAACCTGCCATACGGGCACGGTGTCTTGCTTTGGCGATCACGGCGCGAGCGGCGTGGGCTTTTTGGGACATCTCGATAATATCGTAAAAGGGCGGGTCGGAGCGTCTGAGGACGAGTCTTATACCGCAAAACTCCTCTCGGGGCCCCTGCGCCGCGCGGCGCAAAAAATCGGCGAAGAAGGCGTGGAAACAGCCCTCGCCGCTGTGGCGGAGGATGAGGAAGCGTTATTGGGCGAAAGTGCGGATTTGCTTTATCATCTGATTGTCTTGCTACGGGCAAAGGGGCTGTCGCTAACCGATGCGATTGAGGTGCTGCAAGGGCGGCATAAGTAAAGAATAACTTGTTCCCCGGCTTGACCGGGGATCCCCATCGCATATCCGTAAAGGTAACTACGACGCACCCCGCAAGAAGGCCCCCGATCAAGTCGGGGGACACAGTCATCAATATCTAAAAAACCTCATAGGTTTTATTGACCGGAAGCGGTTGCCATTTACCGTCAATGAAATGAATACCGCATTCAGTTTTATCTGAATGACGCCAACGCCCTGCCCTTGGGTCTTCACCTTCGGAGACCCGCGTCGTGCAAGGCTGACAGCCAATAGAGAGATAACCGAGGGCGAGCATAGGGTGCGGCGTCAGATCGTGGCGGCGCATATAAGCTGTCACGTCCTTGGCGCTCCAATAAGCCAGCGGATTGATTTTCACCTGATCTCCGCCGAGCTCCAATATCGGCATATCGGCCCGCTGGGGGGTCTGATATCGCTTTCGTCCCGTGATACGAGCGTCATATTGACGAATAACTTTATCCAGCGGCCGCACCTTGCGGAGGTCACAGCACGCATCCGGCGCGGATTGGTTAAGATCGCCTGTGGGGTCTTCGGCCTTCACTTCTTCCGGGTCAGGACGAATATTTTGAAAATTCGTCAGACCTAAGTCGTCAATAAGCATATCACGATAGGCTAAAGTCTCTCGGAAATGCTTACCAGTATCGAGAAAGATGATCGGCAGATCAGGTTCGATTTTAGAGACCATATGAAGGAGCACGGCAGAATCCGCGCCAAGAGAGGATGCCAATACTATCTGTCCCTCATAGGCCTCAATCGCTTTTTTTAATGCTCTCTCCGCTGAAAGCCCGTGATACGGGTCTTTGGAGGTTTCGGTCGTCCTAAACCCTGTCGGACGGGCGTCGAGGACACTCGTTGCAGGGCCGGACGGGACGGCATATCCCCGTTGGTAGGTCAGATCGAATTGATCCAACGCCTCAAACCAGCTTCCTTCCGTATGGCGCTGGAAAAGCTCAGCCTCTAACTTAACCGCATTATACCCGCATTGCATCGCGAAAGCATATTGATCCGGAATGAGTGGTCCCTCGGCAATAAGCTGGCCTGTAAAGCCAGCTCGTTTTCGCAGAAGTCGGCCTAATGAAAACCCTCGCCCGTCCGTAAAAGCAGGAAAGGACACAACAACCGTTCTCGCGCGCGGCAAATGCGGCTCAATATTTTCAAGAGATTCATCTCCGCCCACGCGCAATATATCAGCGCTGTTGTGCCCAGAAAACTCTTCGATAGAAATTATATTATCACTCGGCGGAGGCGATTGCGGCTGCCCGCCAGTGATTAAAACATCAGGCGTCGACATAGAGCACCTCCTTAAATGTTTCGACTCCGGCGCGGCGCACCGTGTCGATAAAACGTTCTTCGTTTTCACGAATTTCTATATAATGGTCGACCATGCGCTCGATGCCGTCGATAAGCTCTTCTTGGGAAAAGCCTGGCCCGGTAATTTGGCCGAGAGCCGTATTTTCTGACGGGTCACCGCCGATTTTAACTTGGTAAAATTCGACGCCGGCTTTCTCCAATCCAAGAATACCAATATGGCCGACATGATGGTGTCCGCAGGCATTGATGCAGCCTGAAATCTTGATCTGCATTTCGCCAATAACGGCTTGGCGTTCTGCGTCCCAAAATCGTTCGGCGATGGCTTGAGACACAGGAATAGATCTGGCCGTGGCAAGTGAACAAAAGTCCATACCGGGGCAACAGATAATATCTGTGATAAGTCCGATGTTACCCTCGGCCATTTTTGCCGCGACCAGTTTTTTATAGACGTTTTCCAACTCTTGAGTTTCTACATAAGGTAGAACAAGGTTTTGTTGATGCGTCGTGCGAATCTCGGAAAAGCTGAATTCATCCGCAAGGTCTGCAGCAATGCGCATCTGTTCAGATGTCACATCACCCGGCGCTCTTTCTTTCGGTTTCAAAGAGATATTAACGATGGAATAGCCCGGCGTTTTATTTTCAAGAACGTTATGTTTTAGCCAACGGGCAAAAGCCGGGTCGTCAGTCTTAACCTCAATATCTTTTAAATCTTTATAATCAGGCGGTGAGAAATACTGCGTTATACGGGCCACCTCTTCGGGCGAAACAGAAATATCGAGCGGAACAAGCTCTGCATATTCAGCTTCAACCTGAGTTCGGAAGTCTTCGATACCCGTTTCCTGAACTAAGATTTTAATGCGCGCTTTGAATTTATTATCGCGGCGACCATAGCGATTATAGATACGCAACGTCGCTTCTAAATATGGGAGCAACTCTACTCTTGGTAAGAAGTCCCTTAAAACCTGACCGATTACAGGCGTCCGCCCCAGACCGCCGCCGACATAAACGCGGTAGCCTATCTCGCCAGCGTCATTTTTGATGATTTCAAGTCCGATATCATGCGCGCGAATGAGGGCTCTATCCTTTTTAGATGCGATAACAGCAATCTTGAACTTACGCGGCAAAAAGGCAAATTCCGGGTGCAATGTGGACCATTGACGCAGGATTTCGCATGTCGGACGAGGATCTTCAATCTCATCCGCAATAGCGCCGGCGTAAGGGTCAGAGGTTACATTCCGAATGCAGTTGCCGGAGGTCTGAATGGCGTGCATTTCTACACTTGCTAATTCTTTGAGCATGTCTGGAACGTCCGTCAGCTCGGGCCAGTTAAACTGCACATTCTGACGAGTGGTGATGTGTCCATATCCCCGATCATATTTGTCTGCGAGGTCTGCCAGTTTCCGCATCTGCTTAGAGTTTAGTGTACCATAAGGCACAGCAACCCGCAGCATATAGGCGTGAAGCTGGAGGTAGAGACCGTTCATTAGACGCAGTGGACGAAACTCAGCCTCACTTAACGCGCCGCTCAATCGGCGTTCAACCTGCGCTTTGAATTGCGCAACACGAGAGGACACCATTTCGGCGTCAAATTCATCATATCTATACATGATTAGACCTTTTGAATATCAAGAGGAACAAGGGTGGCCGTGTCATAGCTGGGGCCTCTGACCCGGAATTTTTCGCGGTAGCGAACCGGAAGTCCTGACTCTGCTTCCACGTCTATGAAATACGGCGCAACAACGTCATTGGCGTGTTCGCTTTCTTCGCCGATGCTTTCCATTTTTCCAATGGTCTCATCGTCTTCCGTGATGAGCGCGTCGGAGTACTTCATTGACCAGTCAAACTCCGGTGTCAGCCAAACGCTAAGACCGTCGCGTAACGTATTCGCGGTCAGGGATTGAGGCCCCTTCCCTTTATGTTTTGCGGAACTCATGAGACAGCCTTTAGAATTTGGGTAACGTCAGCTCTATTAGCCGAATAACCGAGCATCAGAACGGCAGGGCCTTTAATCCCAGCTTGGATCATATCGTCAGCTAAGGAAGAGAGCGTAGTGCTAACGACTTCTTCCTCTGGACGCGTGGCGTTTTCTACCACTGTAACGGGCGTCTCTGCGCTGGCGCCATGAATGAGGAGGCGTCCCTGAATAAACCGAGACGCGCCGACCCCCATATAAACAACCGCGCGGGCGTCTGGCTTTGCTAGCGCCTTCCAGTCCTGCTCGGCATAACCTTTGGTGTCATGCCCGGTCAGGAAGGTCACGGAAGAATTTTTGCCGCGTGTTGTCAGGGACGCTCCGATTTCCGCCGCCGCGCCTGCCGCCGCGGTAATGCCGGGAACGATACGAAAAGCTATATCCGCATCGCGTAAGACATTTATCTCTTCGTCGGCGCGGCCAAAAATAAGTGGGTCGCCGCCTTTGAGGCGAACGACATGTAGTCCTTCGCGCGCTTTCTCGACAATTAAGGCGTTGATGTCGTCTTGCGTGACAGACGGTCCATTCGGTGTTTTTCCGACATATATATATTCAGCTTCGCGCCGCCCTAATTCGAGAACCTGCTGGCTGACCAGCCGATCATAGATAATCACATCGGCGCCGTGGAGGGACTGCTGCGCGGCAATAGTCAGAAGGTCTGGATTACCTGGCCCTGCGCCAACAAGGGCGACCTGCCCTGTCTTTTCCTCTGATGGATTTGAAAGCGCGCTTTCAACTGTATTTGTAAAACCCTCGGCGCCTAGTCTCAATTGATGAGAGAGGTCTTTTCCGCCAAATATTTTCGCCCAGAAACTCTGACGGTCAGACAGATTGGGTAGTTGCTTTTTGACCTTCGCTCTTAGCTTTTTCGTAAGCAAGGCGAGTTTTCCAAGGTCGGCCGGGAGACGCTTTTCCAAATCGGCTTTTAACGCCCGGGCAAGTCCGGGGGTCGTGCCTTCCGTTCCGATAGACACAAGAACTGGAGATCGATCCACGAGTGCAGGAGTAATAAAATCACAGGCTGATTTCTGATCTGCAGCATTGGCTAAAACACCCTGCTCGCGTGCCAGTTTAGCGATTTGGGCGTTTAGGCCGTCATCTTCGCTAGCGGCATAGACTAACCGCGCACCAGTTAAATCTGAGGCTTCAAAGGATTTTTGACGCCAGGTCAGACTCCCCTGCTCTGCCCAGCGGGATATCTCCAGGCTTATGTTCTCTGAGATCACTTCAAGACGCGCTTCCGTCTTTATTAGCGTACGCAATTTGGCTTCCGCCGCTTCGCCGCCGCCAAAGACGCGGATCGTCACGTCTTTCGTCTCTATATGTATTGGAAGGTATCGCATGTCTTCCGCCTCTGGTTTAAAAGGGTTTCAAAGCTCTCGCTTCTTGGCCCTTGCCTTACTTAGGTGTTCTATATATAGAACAAGGCGGACAAAATCTAGTCCAAGCGGAAAATAGTTTGCGTTAAATCTTCACAGAGACGTGAGGATAAGACAGGAAAGACCATGGCGAGACAAAAACGACAATATTGCCCTGAAACTAACGCTTTATCTGAGAAGCTAGGCCAGACAATCCTACGTTTGCGCACAGCGGATAAATTATCGTTAGGCGATTTATCAGAAATGTCTGGGGTGGCTAAGTCCATGATCAGCCAAATCGAGAAAAACGAAACAAATCCCTCGCTAGCGACTTTATCTCGGCTTAGCCTCGCTCTGAAAACTAGCGTCGAAGCTATGGTATCAGCGGATGAGAGTCAGGACGTCTTAATAGAAAAACTATTTGTACAGGATATCCCACTCCTTAAAAGTGAAGACGGTCTGTGTGAGCTCCGTATCATTGGCTCCGTCGACACATTGCAGTGGGTGCAGTGGTACGACTTTCGGGCGGAACCGGGCGGCATCCTTAAAAGCTCCCCCCACCCCGCGGGATCAGTCGAAAATCTGAGCATTCTTGCCGGAGAAGTGACCGTCGAAGTAGGCTCAAAAAGCTGGACGGCTAAAGCGGGAGAGACGATCCGCTACAGAGGAGACTTTGAACATAGTCTCACCAATACGGGGGACAAGCCCGCCCATGCCACAATGGTCAATATATTGGCCCATATGGTGCGCACTCAGGCCTTATAACTGTTCAACGCCATACTTCCTAAAACCTTGCGTCTCTGCAAAACTGCTTTATTGAGCCAGCATGACTTACCATTCCCACCTTGATACGTCAGTAAAAGCCGATTTTAGCCAAGCTTTGCTAGCCTCGCTCGCGCCGGGCGGCGGTTTGTGGATGCCGGACAGTCTGCCCTTTTATACTTCCGAACAGACTGCCAAATTGGGGGCCCTGCCGTTCTGGGCCTGCGCCGCTGAACTCGCTCAACATTCTATTGACGAAGCTTTTGACGAAACGGCTTTGAAGTCACTTTGCGAAGATGCGTATAATTTCCCGATTCCTATGAAAACGCTACAGGGGGCTGAATTGGATACGGCCATGACCGAAGTGGCGGATGAATATATTCTCGAACTTTTTCACGGACCGACTCTTGCGTTCAAGGATTTTGCTGCCCGGTTTATGGGACGCTCCGCCTCTGAGCTCATGAAATCTAAAGGGCAAACCCGTACGATTTTAGTGGCCACATCAGGTGATACAGGCGGCGCGGTCGGCGACGCTTTTCTAGATCAGGACGGAATCCGGGTCGTTATTCTTTACCCGGAAGGCGGGGTTAGCAAAGTTCAGCAACAGCAGCTCTGTACCATCGGGAAACATAACTCGAATGTTCAAGCCGTCAGCCTTCAGGGTACATTTGATGACTGCCAGCAACTCGTAAAAGATGCCTTTGCAGACAAAGGGTTAAGTGAAAAACATAACCTTATGTCGGCAAATTCAATCAATGTTGGCCGCGTTATTCCTCAAAGTTTTTATTATTTTTGGACATCGTTACAGATTAAAGCCGCTCATCCCGGCGTACCGATTGTGTATTCGATACCCTCGGGCAATTTGGGCAATTTAACAGGCGGAATTATTGCTAAGAAAATGGGGGCGCCGATCGATCGCTTTGTTGTCGGCAATAATACCAATGACCCGTTTGTTGACTATCTTAAAGACGGTGAATACCGACCGCGCCCATCTGTTCCAACGCTATCTAATGCGATGGATATTGGTCGCCCAAACAACTTCCCGCGTATTCTCGACCTTCTGGACAAAGATTTTGAAAAAGTTTCCGAACTTTGTTGGGGCGCTTCTTTTTCAGATGAAGAAACAGAACGCCATTTGCGCCGAATTTACAATAAAACCGGTTACATCATGTGCCCACATACCGCCGTTGGGCATCTGGCTATGGAAGCTTTCTCCAAAGATGTTGAACGCGATTTTATCAAGGTTACGGTTGCAACGGCCCACCCGGCTAAATTTGCCGATAGCGTCGAGCGGATTATCGATACTAAAATCGACCTACCTGACCCTTTGGCTAAAGCCATGAAACAGGAAAAACGCGTTACGTCCCTTGCTCCGACTCTTGACGCTCTGTCAGACTATCTTGGGTAAAACGTGAAACTGAGCCGCTCAGAATTCGAAACCAGATATAACTCAGGGAAATTGCGGCTGGCTTTTATCGGTATGTCTAATATCGGCAAAAGCTATACTGCCAAACGTGTGGCGGATCAGTTCGACTTTACTTTAATTGAGGTCGATAAACTGATTTGGGAAGAATTGGGTCATGACGACATGGCCAGCTTCGCGGAATGGCAAGGTCAGCCTTATTCGAAAGGCTATTCTGAACGCGAAGAAAAATCGATCAGTCTTGAAACTGCGGCAACTCGGAAAGCTCTTAGAATAAACGCCCCCAATACGATTCTCGATACAACGGGCAGCGTTATTTATACCGGAGACACCATCTTAAAAGAGCTTAGCCGTACGCATTATGTGGTTTATATACAAGCAACTGAGGACGCTTTAGAAAGGCTGAAGCTGCAATATTTTCAACAACCTAAACCCCTCATCTGGAAAAGCTATTTCGAACAAGTTCCGGGCCAGTCTGACAAGGACGCTGTTTTGGCCTCTTACCCAAAGCTTCTAGAAGCGCGCGCTGAAAGCTACGACGCTTTGGCTGATGCTGTTCTCTCAAGTGAGTATATCCTCAATTCGGCAGTGTCAGTCGAAGACATATTTAAAAACTTAAAGCCAGCCCTGTAAAAGCTTATCCTTTGCGAGTTCGCTCAGAAAACTGATGTGGTCATTCCGGATATTTAAGCACGGCACAGCCGTAAAGTTTTCGCCGCCCGCCTCCAGAAAGCTATCTCTCGCTTCAATCTTGATTTCTTCCAGCGTCTCCAGACAATCTGCGGCGAATCCCGGCATCATAACAGCCACATTTTTACCCCCCTGCGCGGGCAGGCTTTCGAGGGTTTTGTCCGTATAAGGACGCAGCCAGTCTTTCGGCCCAAAACGCGACTGAAAAGTCGAGTAAAGGAAGTCCTCTGAATAGCCTGTATTTTCTCGTAAAAGCTCCGTCGTTTTCAGACATTCCGCCTGGTATGGATCCCCCTTATCTACATAGCTTTGAGGGAGGCCGTGATATGACGTCAGCACGGCGTCGGGTTTCCAATCCAGCGTGTCCAAATGGTCCCGCAAACTGTTAGCCAGGCATTTAATGAACCCCTCCTCCCGGTAATAGTCCCGTAGGAAACGGATTTCCGGGATATCCATTCGGCCCTTGAGGGCTTTTGCAACCCCGTCAAACACTGAAGCCGTCGTCGCCCCCGCAAATTGCGGATAGAGAGGGAGTACTCCAATACGTGTGCAGCCTTTCGACATGAGGCTATCGATTGCAGACGAAATGGACGGGTTGCCATAGCGCATGGCTGCTTCGACATGGACAGAATCTTCAAAAATGCTTTGCACACCCGCCGTCTGCGCTTGCGTAATTCTGACAAGTGGTGCCGTTTCGACGAGCTCTTGCTTTTCGGAAAATTCGGGCTCGTTCCAAATGGATCGATAGGCCTTCGCAGACTTCGCAGGTCGCACTCGAAGAATGATGCCGTGCAATATAGGACACCATATCCACCGGGATGTATCAATTACCCGACGGTCATGTAAAAACTCAAACAGGTATTTCCGCGTCGCCTGAGGCGTAGCAGCGTCTGGCGACCCGAGATTTACCAGAATCAGTCCGGGTTTCGATGACATTAATAGGCTCCGTGGCTCATTTACCTTGACCAATACACGGACAGCATTGACCTTCTCGCGGGAGTGCTTACGAATAAGGCAAAAGTTTGGCTTGCCAAGATTAGTCTGCAATAAAGTTAAACTATAAACTGCGCAAAAATATAAGAGGACAATATGAAGCTGTTTCTATCATCCGCCGTAAGTGTTTTGGCTTTAACCATTGCGGGGTGCGGTAACTCCGTTGAAGTTCCATCTGATAATGTAGACAAAATGGTCGAAGCAGCAAGTCCTAGTAGCGATCAAGTCACCGTGCAAGATGCCAAAGAGTTTTTGGAAAATGCAGAACAAGAGAAAAGTGTTCTGAACGAATACCAAGCCCGCGTCGATTGGGTCAATAACAACTTCATTACCGAAGATACGAATTGGCTGGCCGCGAAAGCCTCTGAACAGGCCTCATTGCTGGACACGCGACTGGCAAATGAAGCAAAGCAGTTTAACGATTTGAGCCTACCGGAAGACATGCGCCGAAAAATGGACGGCTTGAAGCGTGCGTCCAATTTCCCCGCTCCTGAGCGCCAAGGCGCAGCCAAAGAACTTTCTGAAATCATGACCGGGCTTAATGCAGCCTACGGAACAGGGAAGTTTGAATATAAAGGCGAAATGATCACACTAACTGAAGCCAGTGATATCATCGCCGAATCCGATGACCCGGAAGAGTTAAAAGCTATCTGGGAAGGCTGGCGGACAATTTCTGTGCCCATGAAGGACGACTACGCTCGAATGGTCGAGATTGTGAATGAAGGATCTCAGGAGCTCGGCTACGCAGATGCAGGCGCTTTGTGGCGCGGCGGTTACGACATGGACGCGGACGAATTCATCGCGGAAACAAATCGCCTCTGGGAACAAGTGAAGCCACTTTACGACCAATTACATTGTAATGTTCGCGCAGAACTCAATGAAAAATACGGCAATGAGGTTGTGCCTCTGGATGAGCCTATTCGAGCTGACTTGCTCGGTAATATGTGGGCTCAGCAATGGGGCAATGTCTATGAGACTGTCGCGCCTGAAGGGGCCGCTGAAGGCGTGGATACAACAAAACTTCTGGAAGACAATGATTATGACGCACTGAAAATGGTTCAGACAGCGGAAAAGTTCTTTACATCCATGGGGTTTGAGCCGCTGCCGGAGACGTTTTATGAGCGGTCACTGATTACCAAGCCAGAAGATCGTGAAGTTGTTTGCCATGCCTCGGCCTGGGACATTGACGAAAAAGACGATATCCGCATCAAGATGTGCACCAAAGTCAACGGCGAGGATTTCTCGACTGTGCACCATGAATTAGGGCACAATTTCTATCAGCGCGCCTACAAAAATCAGCCGGTTTTCTACCGGAATGGTGCGAATGACGGGTTCCATGAGGCCATTGGCGATATGGTGGCTTTGTCAATTACACCCGAATACCTCGTAAAAATCGGATTGCTAGATGAGAGTGAAGTCCCTGGTGAAGACGCAGACTTGGCGCTGTTAATGCGTCAGGCCATGGACAAAGTTGCCTTTGTCCCGTTCGGTTTGATGGTGGATCAGTGGCGTTGGAAAGTCTTTTCCGGCGAGCTTACTCCGGCAAATTACAATGAAGGTTGGTGGGAGCTTCGTGAGGAATATCAGGGCGTAAAACCCCCTGCTCCACGCCCAGCCGATGCATTTGACCCCGGCGCCAAATACCATATTCCAGGTAATACGCCGTATATGCGCTATTTCCTTGCTCACATCCTCCAGTTCCAATTCCATAAAGCGGCCTGTGACGCCGTTGGATTTGAAGGGCCACTTCACCGCTGCTCCGTTTATGGCAACCAAGAGGTTGGCGAGAAATTCAACGCCATGCTTGAAATGGGCGCCTCCAAACCTTGGCCGGATGCGCTTGAAGCCTTTACGGGCTCCCGCGAAATGGATGGCTCTGCGATTCTTGAATATTTCGAGCCTTTGCAGTCTTATCTGGAAGAACAGAATGAAAACCGAACTTGCGGCTGGTAAAATTCAAGTTCACGGCACGTGGTTAAGAGAGACGAAAGTATTTGGGCATAGCCTCTGGTTATGTCCAACTCGGTTAAAAACCTAGACTCAAACTCCGACACGCCGATTCGCGCGACGTTTCCACGCGTTCTTATCGCAACGGACTCGGTCGAGAAAATCAAAGACTTGGCCGCGCAACTGCGCCAGCTTCGCTATGATGTCCAAATCTCTTTTTATGATGGAAAGACCTTGTCCGCGACGCCCCGCCGCGCGCCCGTAGCGCTAATCTGTCATTTTACAAAATTTATGGATAGATCTGCGGGTATCATCCGCATCCTGAAATCTCATTACGCGCCTCACGACATTCCGGTTATAGGGGTTTCGCCTGTCCCGCACATTCATACAGACACATTTTTTGATACGGTACTTGTCGAGCCGGTCCATGCCTCCCAAATAGCCAATCGCGTGAACTCCTTGGTCCGACTTGGAGCAATGGAGCGAGAGATAAAACTCCGTGTCAGAACGTTAGAAAAAGATTTCGGCCAAAGCGTCATGATCGAAGATGACGGAGAACACCCGCCGTTCAAAATCTTATTTATTGGACAGGCCTCTCCCGGTTTTATGGTCATAATCAATGCCTTACAGAGCAAAAACGTTGAAACTGTAGCCGCGTTCACCTCTTTTAGCGCCTTTGATTATCTCCATGAAACTAAATTTGATGCGGTCGTTATGAATGCGCTCGATCACCCGGAACCGGCCTTGTCGATTTCTGAAACTATGCGTCGCAATGCACGGCTTTTCCATGTACCAACCCTCTTCTTGGTGAACTCCGACACATTTGAGTATTCGCAAAAAGCGCATAGTTACGGCGCGCGGGACATTATAAATGTAAATTCTGACGTAGAAGAAATAAGCGGCCGAATTCTGGAACTCGCCAACTACCACCGCCTTCATGACAATTTGAAAGAAGAATTCGAATCTCTTGGCGGCAATAGTTCCATTTGCGAAAAAAGTGGCTGCTTTACAAACCTCTTTATGGAGCGCCACGCAGAACGGGTCGTTAGAGCCAATCACAAAATCAAAGAGCCTGTAACGCTGATGGCAGTAAAATTACATCTCTGCTGCGCCGAAGAGGTATCAGAGGAACATGCAGAGAAGGCCTTATTGCAATTTGGACACATGCTAAAGAACCTTGTTCGCATGCAGGATTCTGTCGCCGCTTACGAGGCCGATCGCTATTTATTGATGTTTCCAGGGTCTAATGAAGCGGAAGCGAAAGTGGTCCTGGAGCGAGTTAAAGGCTTGGTTGCCTGCACAGCCTTTGAGGGCGGGTCTCAAAGCTCCCCTCTGACGCTGACTATTGATTACGCAATTGCCGAAGCGATGTCTCACGAGAACAGCGATTTCACCATTGGGCGATTGATGTCCGATTTGAAACAAGAACCAACGCGAAATTTCTTGGAAGCGTCGGCTTAGCTCAGCCATCAAATCGATTAGCTAATTAAAGCTTCAACCGCCCGCTTTGTCCCTCTTACGCGCGGCTTTGCATTTTCAAAATTCCCCATCACTAAAATGGTTTGGTCTGGGCGCAATCGCCAGCCGCTATTTTGCGTGATCGCGTTCATGATGATGGACGGATCTTTTATGTCAGAGTGACGCATGGAAAGGACTAGGCCCTTAGGCCCTGCATCCACTTTTTCAACGTGAGCCTTCCGGCATAAGCGTTTGATTTGCATGACTTCAAAAAGCGAACGCACTTCATCCGGTAATGGCCCGAAGCGATCAATAAGCTCTGCCATTAACGCATTCCCGCCTTCATCATCTTCTATATCCGCGATTCGACGGTAAGTGGTGAGACGAAGGCTTAAGTCGGAAATATAATCTTCCGGAATAAGGATTGCGACCCCGACATTTACTTGCGGCGTCCAGCTTTGATCGCTCGCCGCTTCATCGTCGCGCAACTCGGCTACAGCCTCTTCCAGCATGTGCTGGTAAAGCTCGATCCCCAATTCTTTCATATGACCGGATTGCTCCTCGCCCAGCGGGTTACCACCGCCCCTCATATCCAAATCATGGCTCGCCAATGTAAATCCGGCGCCCAATGTATCAAGAGACTGGAGGATTTTCAGGCGCTGCAGCGCCTCTTTCGTTGCCACATGCTCATCCGGCATTGTCAAATACGCGTAGGCGCGAATTTTCGAGCGCCCGACCCGACCCCTCATTTGATAAAGCTGAGCAAGACCAAAACGGTCTGCGCGATAGACCACCATTGTATTCGCCGACGGAATATCGATTCCGCTTTCAATAATCGAAGTCGATATCAACACGTCATACTCGCCATCATAAAACGCGTTCATGATATCTTCGAGCGCTCCTGCGCCCATTTGGCCATGGGCGATGACATATCGGACCTCCGGCACAGACGCTCTCATAAACTCTTCAATGCGGGGAATATCCGCTATACGGGGCGCTACAAAATAGGACTGCCCGCCCCTGTAACGCTCCCTCAGCAGTGCCTTCCGAATTGAAATCTCATCAAATGGCATGACGAAGGTGCGGACCGCCAAACGGTCAACAGGCGGGGTCGCGATCAAGGACAGGTCGCGAATGCCGGAGAGCGCCATTTGAAGTGTGCGGGGAATAGGCGTCGCCGTCAGGGTGAGCATATGCACGTCGGCGCGAAGGGCTTTCAGGCGTTCTTTATGCTGAACTCCAAATCGCTGTTCTTCATCAACAATAACAAGACCCAAATTGGCAAATTTTATCGTCTTAGCAAGCAAAGCATGGGTGCCGATGATGATATCGCATTGCCCGTTAGAAAGAGCTTCCTTCGCTGCCGTCGCCTCTTTGGTTGAAACCAGACGTGAAAGCTGCCTAACACGCACAGGCCAGCCTTTAAACCGGGCCGAGAAAGTTTTGTAATGCTGGCGTGATAGAATAGTCGTGGGCGCAACGATAGCGACTTGCCGTCCGCTCATGGCGACGGCAAAGGCGGCGCGCAGGGCCACTTCGGTTTTACCAAACCCAACATCCCCGCAAATCAACCGGTCCATTGGTCGGCCACTCTCCAGATCGGTGAAGACATCCTGAATGGCGTTTAGCTGATCGTCCGTTTCGACATAAGGGAAACGCGCGGCAAACTCGTTATACGTACCGCTATCAATATCCAGCGGTTCTATGGTACGCATAGCCCGCTTGGCGGCAATCTTTATAAGCCCGGCAGCAAGGTCTTTGAGTTTTTCTTTGGCTTTGGCTTTGCGGGACTGCCATGCCACACCACCAAGTTTATCCAGCGCCGCGCCTTCTGCTGCTGAACCATAACGGGATAAAAGTTCAATATTTTCAACGGGCAGGAATAGCTTTGCACCCCCGTGATATTCAAGCTCAAGACAATCATGCGGCGCATCTTGCACTTGGAGTGTCTTCAACCCTAAATATCGCCCTAAACCATGGTCGATATGTACGATAAGGTCACCGGGCTGCATCGCCGTGGCGTCTGAAATAAAGTTCTTGGCTTTGCGCTTGCGACCGCGATTGACCAATCGGTCGCCCAAAATATCTTGCTCTGAAATCACGCTCAGGCCGTCAATAACGAAGCCCTGCTCTATCGGCAGAACTGTTCGCCAAGCGGTCCCGACAGGTTTGTCAAATATTTCCGGGCCGCGAGCTAGTTTCGGTAGCGCGAACTCGTGATCTTCGAACACATTGCCGAGACGGTCTAGAGAGCCCTCTGACCAAGCTGCGATAAGAATTTTTTGCTTCTCGGTTTTCAGTGTGCCGAGATGATCTTTAACTGCCTCGAAGACGTTTGCACCTTCGGTTCGACGTTCCGGAGAAAAACTACGACCCACACGCCCCCCAAAGTCGATCAAGTTTTCGGCGTCGGCCGGACGGAAAACGGAATGTGTTCTAACGAGAAGTGGAGAAGTAAGCTTGGACCATTCATCCGCGTCCAAATAAAGCCGCGACGGCTCTAACGGGCGATAAAGTCCTGCGGATTTTGAAGGGTTGCCAGACCCTGTGTCGCGGGCCTCTGCATGTTCTTTGCGGGAGGAATAAAAGTCTTCAATCGTGTCCCAACGCTCGGCTCGGGCTTCGTTGAGCAGTCCGTCAAAAGCATAAAGTGCGTCCGGGCCAGCATAGTCAAACAAGGTTTCAGTGTGGGAATGAAAAAGCGGTAGATAATGCTCAATGCCTTGGGTGCGGATACCGTCACTTACAGCGGCGTAAGTTGGGTCTCGGCTAATGCCGCCGCCAAAAGCGGCTACATAGCTCGTGCGGAACAAACTAATCGCGTCTTCCGACAGAAACACTTCACTGACAGGCGCCAGTTGCACATATTTCAGTTTGCCAGTCGTTCGCTGCGTGGTGACATCAAACGACCGAATACTTTCCAGCTCGTCGCCAAAGAAGTCTAAACGGATAGGATCTTTCAGAGCCGGCGGGAAAACGTCGATTATCCCGCCCCGAATGGCGTAATCCCCGGCTTCCATAACGGTGGACGCGCGGGAGTATCCATTATGATCCAGATAAGATTGAAGTTGTTCGCGCGGCATAGATTGACCGGCCACCGCCTGAAAACCAGCCTCAGCCAAAGCGGAACGCGGCGGAACCTTTTGCATCGCTGCGCTGCCGGTTGTAACGACAATCAATTGTGTATCAGGTGATAAAGTCGCCAAAGTAAACAAAGCGGCCGCCCGTTTCGCCGCTAAAGATCGGCTCGGCGAAATCCTGTCGTACGGCAAACAGTCCCAAGCCGGGATATTTAAGACGACAATATCAGGCGCAAAATATCGGCAAGCCGCCGTGAAGGACGCAGCCCTTGTGTCGTCCCGCGCAATAAAGACACCTCTGCCGCCGCGCTGTTTAACGGCTTTGCAAAAGACAAGCGCGTCTGCCCCTTCCGGCAAGCCTGCCGCAGTCAGAGTCTTCTCAGGCCCCGTATATCGGTTGAGCTGAATTTGCATGTCTTATGAGGAGGGGTCGTATTGTCGAATGCGGTTTAAGAGAGGCGTATCGTAATTGGCTGGGATAGGCAGGTTTCCGGAAACCCAGCCATAAATATCATGGTCTTTAGCCATAAGAAGGTCTTCAAACATCGTGATTTCATCGTCAGACAAAGATTCGATATGAGCTTTGGCGAAGCCCCCTAAGATAAGGTCAGCTTCTTTAAAGCCTCGATAATTGGCGCGATAGACAAGGCGTTTTCGACGGGCATCCAGCATGGCGGCGCTGTAGCTGAAATAATCAGAGCTGTCACGGTAGCAATGCGGTCTTGCTTCAACAGTTTTGTCGCGTCAAAAGCCTTTTATGTCAGCCGCCCGTCCGCAGCACCTCTTCCCGCTTTTTGCGGACATTCAGACGTTATCAGGCGTCGGTCCCAAGACGGCTCCATTGCTGGAGCGGGCCATGGGTGGGCGGATTAAAGATTTGCTTTTAACCGCCCCGACAGGCGCGATTGACCGCTCTAATCGTCCGGGCATTGCAAATGCACTTGCCGGAGAGATAGGGACATTTCTGGTGACCATCGGTTCGCACAAAGCGCCGTCCAACCGCAATCGACCTTATAAAATAACCGTCTATGATAATAGCGGCGAAATGGAGATCATCTATTTCAAAGCGCGCTCCGCGCAAATGGAGCAGCTTTTCCCGGAAGGCAAAGAGAGGCTGATCTCTGGCAAAACCGAAAGTTTCAACGCCCAGCTTCAAATGACGCATCCGGATTATGTGTTGGACCCTCAAAAGTCTGACTTACTCCCCTTGATAGAGCCTTTATATCCTTTGACTGCCGGCCTATCGCAAAAGATGGCAGGTAAAACGGTTCGCGCCGCGCTCTCTGTTTTTGAAACGATAAGAGACATGGGAGAATGGCTGGATAGCTCTTTCGTGTCGCAGCAAAACTGGAGCGGGTTTCAGGAAAGTCTGAAAACGCTTCACAATCCGTCCCATGCCGTTGATATTAGTGCAGAGAGTCCAATTAGACGCCGCCTCGCCTATGATGAGCTTTTTGCCAAACAGCTCGCAATTGCCCTTGTGCGTGAAAGCACGAGGCGGGCGCATGGGCGGGAATTTCGCCATGACGGTCATTATGTTCAGGATGTTCTCAACGCGGCCCCCTTTAAACCCACCGGAGCCCAGTCGCGTGCATTTGAGGAAATAGAAAAAGATATGCAGTCGCCATTTCGTATGGCGCGGCTTCTGCAAGGCGATGTCGGCGCGGGAAAAACATTTGTCGCAGCTTTAGCCGCGGCTTATGCAGCGGAAGCCGGAGTGCAGACCGCCCTAATGGCTCCAACAGAAATCCTGGCGCGGCAGCACGCCGAGACCCTTAGCGCTCTTTTAGAGCCAGCAGGGTTAACCGTTCAAGCGATTACGGGCCGTGATAAAGGAAAGGCCCGCCAAGCTCTGAATTCCGGGCTTGAAGCCGGATACATTGATGTCGTGGTCGGCACTCACGCCTTATTTCAAGACACAATGACTTTCAAAGATTTGGGACTCGTCATTATTGACGAACAACACCGCTTCGGCGTGCGTGATCGGCTCCGCCTTGCGAATAAAGGGCAGGCTCCTGACTTACTCGTCATGACGGCGACCCCCATTCCCCGGACGCTCGCCCTTACGAGTTATGGGGATTTGGACAGCGTCAAACTTGATGAAAAACCCGCAGGACGAAAGCCGATTGAAACGCGAATATTACCGCTTCAACGGTTGGACGACGTGATTGACGGTATTGGTCGGCAGATACAAGAAGGCAATCAAGTGTACTGGGTTTGTCCGCTAGTCGAAGAAAGCGAGTTGATAGACCTGACCTCTGCTGAGGACCGTCATCGCCAGCTTACGGCCATTTATGGCGATAAAGTCGGCCTCCTTCACGGGCGTATGAATGGGCTAGAAAAAGAACAAATATCCAATGATTTCAAGGCGGCGCGATATAAAGTTCTTGTTGCGACAACGGTGATTGAGGTGGGAGTCGACGCGCCGGACGCCACAATCATCGTTATTGAACACGCCGAACGGTTCGGGCTCGCGCAGCTTCATCAGCTACGGGGCCGTGTTGGGCGTTCAGACAAACAGTCTTCCTGTCTACTCCTTTACAAAGGCCCTCTCTCGGTAAGCGGGAAAGCAAGGCTGGAGGTAATGCGCGAATCGGAAGACGGGTTCATGATTGCAGAAAAAGACTGGGAGCTTAGAGGTTCAGGTGATCTCTTAGGCGCACGCCAAAGTGGGCTTCCAGACTATGCCTTTGCCAATCTGGATAAACATAAATCCTTACTAGAGACGGCCGTTCAAGACGCCCGCCTCTTGGTACAAAACGATCCTGAACTTAAATCAGTACGTGGTAAGGCCGCGAGAGATTTGCTATTCTTGTTTGAACAGGACTACGGCATTGCCCTGATGCGGGCAGGATGACTAAAGAATCATTTTCCCGCTAGGGTGAGTTTTGCTTTTTACGTCATTGGGATTATAGGCTGACGGTTCTTCGTTTGAAGACACCATGCCCCCGCTAATGATCATCTTTGCCCCCTCTTCCGGCGTCATATCCAAAATTTTGATATCTTCGCGTTTGGAGAAAAGCAGGAAACCTGAAGTCGGGTTGGGCGTGGTTGGCACGAAGACGCACACATAACCCGGCCCGAGAGTACGCTCCGGCGCACCTTGCAAATTTGTAGTAATGAAACCAATCGCCCAAATTCCCGCTTTCGGGTATTCAATCAAACAGACCTCTTGAAAGGCTTTATCCCGTTGTTCGGCAACCATGACGACTATTTGTTTGACGAAAGAATACACGCTACGCACAACCGGTACGCGCGCTAGGAGACGTTCGCTCTGGCGCAAGAGGGCTGAACCGAAATAATTAGAGGCTAGGGAACCCAAGATGATCAGGCCCAACACTGCAATGATAAGACCTAAGCCCCATACATCATATCCAAATTGAATTTTAGGATTGATAGACGACGGAAGGAACTTCCAGACCGTGGTATCAATAAACTGAATAAAGGCAGTAATGGCCCAGACTGTGACAAAAATCGGTAAAGCCACAATGACGCCTGTCAAAAGACGGTTTCGAATGAACTTCAAAAATGCAAATCGGGCAATCCGCCCTCTTCCCTTGAAGCGG
This sequence comes from Litorimonas haliclonae, assembly GCF_965138505.1. NCBI lineage: Bacteria > Pseudomonadati > Pseudomonadota > Alphaproteobacteria > Maricaulales > Robiginitomaculaceae > Litorimonas > Litorimonas haliclonae. The sequence continues at coordinate 370,636 of NZ_CBCSCO010000003.1, forward strand.
TTTGGAAAAAGCCTACTCTTCTTTTTTTGGACTGACTCTTCAGTCATGGGCCGCTCTCCGCTTTTCTAGCGTTACTGCATGGTAATTACCCTCTACGGGACGCTCAAACTAGGATATAGGGCCAAATCAGGAAAGGGAAATCATATGCGCATGAAAACGGCCATTATCAGCCTTGTCTGCCTTTTGATAACGGCGCTCACCTTGGTGTATCTTTATCGCGATGATATTTTCCAGCATATCCAAGACCCCGGCCAACCTTTTCAAACCTACAAGCGCCCGACGCCGCCGGATTATTCCAAAAAGGATGCGTGGTTGTCGTTACCGGATTTATCCCAAGACAGTTTTGAACACCCTTCCAAGGGTGATGTGTTCGTTGTTGTGCCGAGCGTCTATCGCGGCGGGAAACATTGGAACTTACCGAGCGATGACCTGAAGAGAAAACGCAAGCTAGAGCGAATCGTTCGTCCTAACTATGTCACCCCTTATTCGGATGCAGGAAGGTTATTTGCTCCCTTTTACAGGCAAGCCTCGCTTTACGCCTATATGACACAGCGTGAGGACGCCCGAATGGCGCAAAATCTGGCGTATCAGGATGTGAAGCGGGCGTTCCGATACTTTCTAAAAAATTCTCCGCCCGAACGACCTATTGTTTTAGTTGGTCACAACCAAGGGGCCAGCCATGTAGAGCGTCTTTTAGCGGATTTCTTCTCCGGACCGGAAAATGAAGATAATTTCAAACGCCTCGCCGTGGCCTATGTCATAAATTACCCCCTGACGAAAAGCCTTTTGGAGGGCCCTATGGAGGGGATTCCGGTCTGTCAAACGGCAAGCCAATCACGATGTATTGTAGCATTTGGAGCGTTTGCACCGGATGAAGGTGATATTGCGGAGCGTTTTGGGTCTCGGCTTTTGGCGTATGATGGAGAGGAATATAGCTCTGTTAAAGGTCAGGCGCTTATCTGTGTAAACCCGCTCTTATGGACGCAGAGCGAAGACTACGCTCCGGCGCGCTTGCACAAAGGCGGCGTCGCGGCTGAAGGGCTCGACCTTGAGACTCGTCCGGCGCCCCTGCCCCGCCAAGCCGGCGCGCAATGTCAGGACGGCTTGCTCCTGATTGACAAGCCTCGCTCACGCTCTCTTCGCCGTCCATTAAAAGTCGGCGGAAAATTTAGAACCCTCCCCTCCAATCTTTTCTATGAAGATTTAAGGCTGAATGCGGTGCAAAGGGTAGAGTCTCTGATTGAAGACAATGTGCTCCCCCGCCGCGCTAAGCTCTTGGATGGTTTCGAAGTTCAAGAAATTGAGGAAAGCCCAATTGGCGAGGTTGTCGATGTCACGCCCCAAGCGACAGAAGAAGAGAATTAATTTCCATTCCCTAGATTTGAGAGTTTTCAAATTTCGTCGATAAAGCGGTGGATTTTACCTGTTTAATCAGGCATTTCAGGGCCAAGTAATATTTGGAGATCACTATGATTGCCCAGTCTGTTCTAGACCTTATCGGAAACACCCCCCTCATTCGATTGCAGGAAGCCTCTGCCATGACGGGTTGCAATATTCTGGGCAAAGCAGAATTCCTTAACCCCGGTCAGTCGGTAAAAGATCGCGCCGCCCTCTCCATTATCCGCCACGCTGAAGACCAAGGCACTCTAAGCCCCGGCGGGGTTGTTGTTGAAGGTACAGCCGGCAATACGGGCATCGGATTGGCGATGGTTTGTTCGGCGCTCGGATATCGCTGTAAAATTGTTATGCCGCGTACACAGAGCCAAGAGAAAAAAGACTCTGTGAAACTTTTAGGCGCAGAACTTATCGAAGTTGACGCCGTACCCTACTCCAATCCCGGCAATTACATTCACACCTCTCAACGACTGGCAGAAGAGCTTGCAAAGACCGAACCAAACGGAGCACTTTGGGCCAATCAGTTTGACAACATCGCGAACCGACAGGCCCACATCGACACAACCGGGCCGGAGATATTCAAGCAGACTGATGGAAATGTAGACGGCTTTATATGTGCTGTCGGCACAGGAGGAACGCTTGGCGGCATCTCTTTGTCACTGAAGAGTTTGAAGCCTTCTGTGCGGATAGGTGTTGCGGATCCGCTTGGCTCAAAAATGTATTCTTATTTCAGGAACGGTGAATTGGAGAGCCATGGCGATTCCGTTACGGAAGGTATCGGCCAAGGGCGAATTACCGCTAATCTAGAAGGTATTGAAGTCGATCACGCCTATCAGATTGAAGATACAGAAGCGCTTCAAATAATCTTTGAACTCAACCAGCTGGAAGGCATTTGCCTTGGCGGGTCTTCGGGAATCAATATTGCCGGGGCAATCCATATGGCGCGTGAAATGGGCCCGGGGCATACTATCGTGACTATTCTTTGTGATTACGGCCAACGATATCAGTCTAAAATCTACAACCCGGACTTCTTGAGAGAGCGGAATTTACCGGTTCCGAACTGGTTATGTTAGAGACTGAACAAGCTCCGTATTTTGTTGATGTGAAATGGCTGTCCGAGAATCTCTCGGATCCCAACCTACGTGTTTTGGATGCGACATGGAGCGTGCCGGGAAACAGTTCCGATCTCCCCGACGGAGCAATCCCGGGAGCAAGGTTCTTTGACCTAGGCTTTCTAAAGTCCAAAACCCCTCTCGGGGCTGCTCATCCGCCTAAGGACGTGCTGAAGTCCATGGCGGACGAGTTGGGTTTAAACGCTGAGAATCATATTATCGTTTATGATAAGCAAGGCTATTTCTCAGCGGCCCGTGTCTGGTGGTCGTTTAAAACGATTGGACACAAAAAAATTTCGGTGTTGCGAGACGGGTTTCCGGCTTGGACAGGAGCAGGCCGCGAAATTGCAGAGAACTTGCAATCAAGCGGAACCAGAAGTGACTATAGAATTTCTGACCCTGCGGTCAAAGGCGTCTCGATAGAGGCTATACTAGAGGCTATAAGCTCCAACACGCAAATTATCGATGCGCGTCCTCCGGGACGGTTTTCAGGAGAAACCCCGGAACCGAGAGAGGGTCTTCGATCCGGCCATATTCCAAGCTCTCTGAACCTGCCACTTGGCCGTCTGAAGACATCCCAAGGTGAGCTTCTAGAAGACAACGAAATTCATCAAGTTTTAGAAGATGAAGGCATCAACAAAAAGAGCCCTATTATCACGACCTGTGGCTCCGGCGTTACCGCCGCAGCTTTGGCGTTGGTTTTTGAGCACCTCGGTTTTGAAGACATCTCTGTTTACACAGGCTCTTGGACGGAATACGGCGCCTCAGATTACCCGATCGAAACGACATGAAAAAAGAAACTGAATTTACTCACCTTGCCCGGCCCAAAGCTGGATTAGGCACGGCGGTCAATCCGTCCGTCACGCGAGCCTCGACTCTATTGTTTAGTGACGCTGCAGATCTCTACCGCTCTGATGTTAGAGGGTATGGACGGCACGGCGGAGACGTTCACGACCAACTCTGTGATATGTTCACCCATCTGGAAGGCGGCGCCGGTACAACTCTTTTCCCGTCTGGCCTTATGGCCTGCACAATCCCCATTATGTCTCAAGTTAAATCCGGGGATCATGTCTTGTTGACAGATTCGGCTTATGGACCCACGCGCGGTTTTTGTCTCCAAATGCTGACAGGAATGGGCGTCTCCGTTGATATTTACGATCCCCATATCGGAGCCAAGATTAAAGATTTGATACAAGAGAACACCCGGTTGATTATTCTTGAAAGCCCTGGCTCTCTTACATTTGAAATTCAGGACATTCCGGCCATAACTAAGGCGGCAAAGGAAAAAGGCGTTAAAACGCTCATCGACAATACTTGGGCGGCAGGTATTGTTTTATCACCGCTCTCGCTCGGCGTGGATATTTCCTGTCATGCGGCGACAAAATATTTTGGGGGTCATAGCGATATAATGTTCGGAGCGGCTGTCTCAGCAGATGAGCAGACGGCTCAGCAAGTCTCAAAGGCCGCAAAGCTATTAGGCAACTCAAGCTCTCCTGATGACGCCTATCAAATCCTGAGAGGATTTCGGAGTATCATGCCGCGTTTTCGGCAACAGGAAGCGACAGCCCTTACCCTTGCTCACTGGCTAGTAGATCGTCAGGAAATTCAAACCGTTCTCCACCCTGCCCTCGAGAGTCATCCGGATCACGAATTATGGAAACGGGATTTCACCGGTTCCGGTTGCCTTTTTAGCGTTGTCGCTCAGAGAACAACGGCAAAAAAAGTAGAGGCATTTATAAATGCCTTGAGTCTCTTTGGCGTCGGCTACTCTTATGGAGGTTTTGAAAGCCTCGCCATTCAATGCGATCCGCAATTGCGGCGTTCCGAAGGAGAAAAATTCCCCGGCCCGCTGATCCGTTTTGCCTGCGGTCTTGAACACGTCGATGACCTTCGAGAAGATATAGAGCAAGCCTTGACTAAACTGCATTAATGCTACGATTTCTGAAGCTGAAACGGTTTTGGTTCGGGATTGCTGCTTTAGTCCTCGTCGGGTCTTTAGTCTCCTGCAAAGGCGCGCGTCTGATGATGCAACAGGCGCCGCTCAAAGCGCCTCCTCTTCACGACCTACCGTCTCTGAAATCAAATTCAGAGATGATGAACGGACTGGAGGAACACATTTACGGAAAAATTCCTGAGCTGACAGATGTGAGGATTCTTTCCAAAAAAGAGATCGCGCGTAACGCGTTCACGCCAGGCGACATTATTACGGAATGGGCTGTGGAAGCAGGGTATGGCCGCGCCACGAGTGTCTTCCATATCGTTTTTGTCCGGCGCGCGGAAGATTTGAAGGCTTCCGTGATTTTAACGCAGAACTTCTGTCCAAATAGCGACGTGGTTCCTGTTAAAGACGTCACAGATCCGGAAGGTGATTTTTTTGAATGCTCGGGCGAAGGCATCTTAAGTTCGATTTTCACTTATTTTTTTGGTCGTTACATCACCGTGCCTCCCTATCAGATGATTTTGGACAACGGGTATAGCGTGGCCGTTATATTCCCGCCCGAGTTTGTTCCGGATTCCGCCTCACAGGCGCCCGCGATACTTAAGCAAATGTTCTCCGACACACCTAAGGCCACCCCTGGGACTTTGTCCGTCTGGGCGAGCCTGACGGTTTGGCTCGCCGACACTTTGAAGACAGGAGGAGAAACAGACTCGGTAATTACTTATGGGCATTCTCGTTACGGAAAGACCGCCTTGATTTCCGCAGCAGCGACGGCGTCGATAGATGCGGTCATTGCGCATCAGTCAGGGACCGGCGGCGCTTCTCTATTGCGAGACGAAAAGGGAGAAAGCATCGCAGAAATTATGGAGAGTTATCCGCACTGGTTTACATCAACTTTCGTAGAGTATGCAGAGAACAAAGACGCCCTTCCTGTAGACGCACATTATCTCCTCGCGCTAATAGCGCCCCGTCCGGTACTACTAGGAAATGCGAGGCGCGATGTTTGGTCTGACCCGTCCGGCGCTTTCAATGCCGCGAGAGCGGCCTCATCGGCATGGATAGAAGGTGATGGCACGGGTCTCACCGCTACGCGATTGAACGACTTTCGCCCTAATGATGACCTATCCTTTTGGATGCGGCCCGGTACGCACGGCGTCGTTGAAGAAGACTGGCCAGCCTTCCTCGAATTCCTTGACGCGCATTTTAAATAAAATTTAGCTATCTAGATTAAGCAAAGATTTGAGAAAAATGGCAGACCCAGCAGGACTCGAACCTGCAACCTGCCGCTTAGAAGGCGGCTGCTCTATCCAGTTGAGCTATGGATCCCCTATTCATTCATGGACGTGTCTTTAATGCGTCAGCTTAATGCGTCCAAGGTAATTTGCGGTCATAGCTGAAATTATCTGCATATGAACGAGGGATACGGCTCGTTGAATGGGTGTCCATTACGCGATGCGGAATATTATTGTTTTTAGCGTAGGCAATTGCCTCTTCCTTAGTCTCGAATTTCAACTCTACTTGAGATCTGGGATCAACGGAGCGATTATACCCTGTCAGCGGGTCAATAATCGTCGACCCTTTCGTTTCAAATTCGAGCAACCAATGATGGGTTTTGGCTCGACCAGACGTCATAGCAGAAGGATTTGGCTGATAAATTTTGGCAAACATGCTCGTAAACCCGTATCAAAAACAACGTAAGCGTCTTACCAGATCAAGACGCGCTGTAAATCACATATCCCGATTAAAGGCAGAGTTCAGCATTGTTTTCACTTCAGAGAGACTTTGAGGCTGGGCTGTCGCTTTTTCTAAAATACGTTGGCGCGCAACGGCGCTGATGCCTTGGTTTTGACCTGTATTTTGCTGGGCAGTTGGTTGAGCGGGCGGTTTCGCTCTAAACTGTTGCTGTTGAGACTGAGTCGGACGAACAAGGCGGCCATTTGGATGTTGCGTTACAGGCGACGTAATGGCTTCAGATGGCAATTCACCCGAGTTCAAGCTCCGAGACCGCCAACGGTCAAAAACAGTTTCCATAAAGGCCGGAGAGGTTGTGTCGCGCTGCCAAAGGTCAGTAAATTTGGCGCTGGAACTGTGTGGGCGATATTCCTCTGCCAGAGTGCTCAGGATAACCCGCATAGGCAGATTTACGGATTCGCCAAAGACCATGGTCTCTGCTGTGCCGAGAGACGGTAGAAATGACAATAAATCCGCCGCCCCGTCCGGAACCGCCGCTTTCACGAAATTTTGGTCGACCTCATTTGAGAGGCGCATAGAGAAAATTGTTGAACATTGTGACAAGGTGGAGGGCTCTAGCTCTGACGGTCTTTGAGAAATAATGCCCAGTGACACCCCATATTTCCGGCCTTCCTTCGCTATTCGGCCGATGATGCGCCGGGTAGAGTGAAAGCCGAGTGATTTATCCCTCGGAATATATCTATGCGCTTCTTCACAGACCAGAAGAATTGGGATTTTTCGCTCGGACCATGTCGCAAGTTCAAACGCTAGTCGGCTAACAACGCTGACCACAATATTCAGGGCCTCAGATGGAATGCCGGAGAAATCCAAAATCGAAATCGGTTTATTATTGACCGGAATACGGAATATCCGGCCGATTATCTCTTCAATAGGCCTCGGGGACGCCTGATTTTTAAAGATGAATCTGTAGCGCGGGTCCGAAACCAACATGGCAATGCGGCGCTTGAGACGTTTATACGGCGCTAAATTAGAGTTATTCTCTAACTTCCCCATATAGTGGTCTAGAAGCTTTGAGACGTCTCGAATTCGATACGGCACAGGGCTGTCGAGCGTGATGTGCGTGGCGCGCTGTAGCTCCCCTTCAATATCATCGAGTTTGACTTGCGAAGATATATCGTTGTTTTTACGGGCGCGGTCAAAAAGTCGTTTTGCCTTAAGAATTACATCGTGAAGGATCTCCTGTTCTTCTCTCGCTTGATCTTCAATTTCACTGGTCAGCAATTCAACGGTCTCAACGAAGTCAAACATCCAGAGGGGAATATCCAGAGACTCACTATCGATAACTTCTGCACGGTTCCCAAAGCTTTTGGAATATTCATTATGGGGATCAAAGAGCACGACATGGCCCTGAGGACTCTGATTCAGTATGGCTTGCAGGACAAGCGCGACGGTGCAGGATTTACCAGACCCAGTTGATCCAATAATAGCAAAATGTTTGGAGAGCAGGTCATCCGTTCGGACTTTTGCCACGATAGAGTTGTCCTGCTGCAAGCGACCAACTTCAATACAGGAAGAATTCTCCCGAGAAAAAATCAACTTCAGGTCAGAACGAGACATATTGAATACCGGCGCATTCAGAACCGGAAAAGATCGCACTCCCCGGAAGAACTTAGTTGCTCTTGTCGTCGCATTCGTTGTGATCTCTCCGAGAATGTTGAGCGTGGCCAGACAGCCATCATTCATCCCCTCCTCATCCGCGGCACCAATTTTGAGCGAAGACACCATCGCGACCACAATCGAATCACTCGTCAAGATTTTCAGAATCGTTCCGATTTGAGCTTGGTGGAGCTGGTTGTTACGAATCAGAGTTTTATTAATGGAGATGACTGCAGTCGCAGAGCCAACATTCATGATCCGGCCGATCTCGATATGTTGTTCTTTCGATTGCGGCGCAGCCGATTGAACGGGCTGTGGTGATGTCAGCATAGTCACGTTTCTCCAAAGACAGGAGAAGTGATAGCCCTATTCCGTTAGGAAAAACTTACGATTGAAGAGGATTTTATTGAAATACCGTGGTCGGGGCGGCAAGATTCGAACTTGCGACCCTCTGTTCCCAAAACAGATGCGCTACCAGGCTGCGCTACGCCCCGACATACGGTGAGGAGCCTATTAAAGCCGTTGCGTCAGAATTCAAGCGATTAAGGTGCAGAATTTTGGAAAAATGCATGTTCGATCACATCACCAGGCCGAATCCCCAGTTCGTTTGAGCGGCCACCCTTCAATTCAACCACAGCGGCTACAACGGCCTCTGATGAGGCGCTGCGTAATTTGTAGGGCTGAGCCATATGTTCGATCTTCAAAATCTTACCGTTTGAGCGCACAAATAGGATATCCAGAGGTATAGCCGTGTTTTTCATCCAAATAGTCGCGAGCTTTGGTTCTGCAAATTCAAAGATCATTCCCGTATTTTCCCCCATCTCTTCGCGGAACATCATTCCGCGAGCCTGTTGATCAAGGGTTTTGGCTTCTTCCACCATAAATTCATGAGGGCCTGATTCGGATTGAATTATCAGAGGCACCGGGTCTCCGAAATCTACGACATCGTCGCGATTCGTTTGGGCTGAGGCGCTGACCGCTGTGACAAAGATAAGAGCAAAACATAAAAGAAGATTTTTCATGGGTTTCCTTTATCCAATAGGAACGGAAACGAAAAGTGCTTTATCAGTAAAGCGACTCTCAAACATAAAAACAATAAGGAGAAAGCTGATTGGCAGTCCCTAGGGGAATCGAACCCCTCTTTCCAGGTTGAAAACCTGGCGTCCTAACCGATAGACGAAGGGACCGCTTATCAGTGTGCGGGCGATATAGAAGTGAGCGCTCAGAGGTGCAAGTCATATTTTACAAAAAAAACAGAGAAGTGCAAAAAATCACAGATTTGAGCGTACGGCATCACTTATATGGAAGTCGGCCGAGACTCTCCCGTTCCATTCGTTCCGCTGCAGTCTCCCTGCGAGGTGCAAAGGATGGTTCTCTCCGGATAAAAGCAAATCTGCTAGCCCCGTTTCATCGGCTCGAAACGCCATTGCGCGGATAGAGATGCCGTCCCGGCTCTTGGCGCTCACCCGAACATGCCCTCCCCGCAGCATCTCTGAAAAAGTAACTGTCATGTCAGGCAGAACAAATGTGGGCGTAGGGTTGCCCGCGCCATAAGGTGCGACCTTGTCGAGCACATCCAATGTTTCAAGAGAGACGGACCGAGGGTGAAGTATCGAGTCAACTTTTAAGGTTTGATGTTCAAGCGCTTCAGCCACGGAGGAACTTAACTCGGTTTCCATAAAAGATTTGAAAGCTGCAATTTTATCAGGGTCTATTGTCAATCCGCCTGCCATTTCATGGCCGCCGCCTGACAATAATAAACCTGCTTCCTTTGCCTTCGATAAAGCCCGGCCAAGATTTACGCCTTTGATAGAGCGTCCAGATCCTTTCCCGACGCCCGAATCGTCTATGCCGATGACCAAAGCCGGCTTATCCAGACGGTCTTTGATTCGCCCTGCGACAATACCGATTATACCCGCGTGCCAATCCTTCATTGAGACAATAATTATGGGTGACTCTTCCGGTAATTTTAACGCCTCCTCCATGGCCTCTGTCTGAATTTGCGCCTGTAGAGCCCGACGCTCTGCGTTTACTCTGTCTAATTCCGCGGCGTGAGAGTAAGCCAGTTGCGCATTCTCAGTCGCAAGCATCTCCGCCCCCATAAAGGACACCCCGATTCGCCCTCCGGCATTGATTCGCGGACCAAATCCAAATCCAGCGTCCTGCGTCGTGAAAGGCGGTGTGAGTTTCGCAATATCGGCTAGAGCTTCGATTCCGGCGACATCCTTGCGAGAAAGCACTTTGAGCCCTTGGGCCACGATAGAGCGGTTTAATCCCGTCAACGGGACAACATCACAGATTGTCCCTAAGGCCGAAAAGCCTAATAAATTCATAGGTTTAACAGCTGGCGATAATCCGCGCTGCTTCGCTTCACGGTTCAATGCAATAACCGTCAAGAAGCTGACGCCGGCCGCCGCAAGATGGCCGAGCCCAGACGTATCGTCTGCGCGGTTCGGGTTGATAACCGCGAGCGCCGCCGGAATATCATCGCCCATCAAGTGATGGTCAATCACAACAACATCCAGCCCAATCTCACTCGCGTGGTTTAGAGCCTCTGTCGCCGCCGCGCCGCAATCCACCGTTATGACGAGATCTGTGCCCTCTGATTTAAGTTTCTCAAATGCCTCCGCCGAGGGGCCATACCCTTCTAAAAGTCGGTCAGGCACATAAAGGCCCCAATCCTGTCCGATTCCCCTCGCCCATCGCAAAAGTTGCGCGGCAGAAGTCCCTCCGTCGACATCATAATCGGCAAAGATGCAAATCTTCCGGTTTTGGTCGATCGCGTCGAATATAGCCGCAACGCCTTTATCCATATCGGTAAGCACCGAAGGATCTGGCAAGGAGGTTTTTAAACGTGGATTTAGGAAATGCTCCACTTGATCTGCTGAGACATTCCGACCTGCCAGTAACTGCGCCGTCAGAGGAGAAATATCAGCCGCAAGCAGAAGCGCCTCAGCGTCGCTCTGAGACGCACGAGACACCCACTTCCTGCCCTTTACAGAGCTTTCAACGCCTAGAAGCGCGCTCGACTCGCCCATTAAACGGGACGGGCGGAGCGGAGTTTTTGAACGGCTTTATCAACAGAGTTCATAACGAGAGTGTGCGTATGCACGCGGCCTTTAGCGATTCTAACGCCATCCAAGAGCGAACCTTGGGTAACGCCAGTCGCAGAGAAAATTGTCGGGCCTGACGCCAATCCTTCAAGATCATATTTCGTGTCTAGATCGTCGATTCCGACACGGCGAGCGCGAGCGACTTCATCGTCATTTCTAAAGTGTAGACGTCCCTGCATTTGTCCGCCAACGCAGCGCAGCGCAGCAGCCGCCAAAACGCCTTCCGGCGCTCCGCCCTGCCCGATATACATATCAATTTGCGTGTCCCGATCCGTTGTCGCAATCACGCCTTGGACATCGCCATCACTGATCAGGCTGACCTTTGCGTCCATATTACGTAGAGTCTCTATAATTTTGCCGTGCCGCGCTCTATCCAAAACGCAGACAGTAATATCTTTCGCGCTTACCCCTTTGGCTTTGGCTAAAGCTTTGACATTGTCTTCGACGCTTTTGTCGAGATCGACCAGTCCGGGTTCAAAACCGGGGCCAATTGCAATTTTATCCATATAGGTATCAGGCGCGTAGAGAAGTCCTCCGCGCGGCGCAAAGGCCATGACAGCAAGCGCATTGGCCATGTTTTTCGCAGTGAGCGTCGTGCCTTCAAGAGGGTCAAGCGCGATGTCAATTTCAGGACCTTTGCCCAGACCAACTTCTTCGCCAATATAAAGCATAGGGGCTTCGTCACGCTCTCCTTCGCCAATAACGACGCGGCCTTTGATTTCCATGGCATTGAGGTCGGTGCGCATGGCGTCTACAGCAGCTTGATCGGCGGCTTTTTCGTCGCCCCGGCCTGCTAGCTTTGACGCCGCGATTGCCGCTTTTTCTGTCACGAGTGCCGCTCTTAGCGCTAGCCCCGCATTAAATCCAACTTTTGACATTCCTGCCCCTCTTTCAAAGTTCTAAGCTCATTCAAATTTCTAGGTCGTGCTTTAATAACATGTATGAAACGGCTCGTAATTACTCCGCGGCCATTTCTCTGTGGGCGGTCAAGAAATGCTTCACATTTCGGGCAGCTTGACGAATGCGCTGCTCATTCTCAACGAGAGCAATCCGGACGTAGCCTTCCCCGTTTTGGCCGAAGCCATTTCCAGGAGCAACAGCGACGCCTGCTTCTTTCATAAGCAATTTACAAAACTCGACCGAAGTCAGGCTTTCAAACCCTTTGGGCAGGGGTGTCCAGGCAAACATGGAAGCCTCTGGCGACGGGATTTCCCATCCCGCACGAGCAAAGCTGTCTATGAGCACGTCGCGGCGGTATTTATAAATCTCTCGAGCGCTGTGAACGCATTCTTGGGGGCCATCCAAAGCAGCGCAGGCGGCCACCTGAATAGGGGTAAAGGCCCCATAATCCAGATAGGACTTCACACGTGCCAAAGCCGCTACTAATCGTTTTGAACCCACAGCAAAGCCAATACGCCACCCTGCCATGGAATAGGTTTTAGAGAGAGACGTTGTCTCAATCGCCAAAATATCATCTTTAGCGCCCGGCACCTGAAAAATAGAGGGCGGAGCTTCGCCGAAATAGATCTCTGAATAGGCGAGATCGGAGAGGATGATGATGTCGTTCGCTTTCGCGATTTCTACGATCTCTTCGTAAAAACTCAAATTCGCGATGTGACCGGTCGGATTAGACGGGAAGCATACAACAATCGCCATGGGAGGCTTGTCAGCTTTTGCTAAGGCATCTTTCACGCCGGCCAAATATTCATCTGCTGTAATTGCGGGGATGCCCTGAATTTTAGCGCCCGCAATGACAAAGCCGTAGGCATGGAGAGGATAAGACGGATCAGGCGCATATATCACGTCCCCTGGGGCCGTGATAGCTTGGGCGAGATTCGCAAACCCTTCTTTGGAGCCAATCGTTGCAACGACTTCCGTTTCCGGGTCAAGACTAACGTCAAACCGTCTTTGGTAATAGCGGGCGCAAGCTTGGCGTAAGCCCTTAATTCCGCGCGACGCGGAGTACCCTGTCGTTTTGGGGCGTTGCACCGTTTCAACGAGTTTGTCGATAACGTGCTGAGGCGTCGGGAGATCGGGATTGCCAAAGCCAAAGTCAATAATATCCATGCCGCCCGCTCGTAATTCAGCCTTGAGCTTATTGACTTCCGCAAAAACGTAAGGCGGGAGGCGCTGAATGCGATAAAAATCTGGAGTTTCGACCACGGTTTTGTCCTATTTCGGATCGTCGGCCTTGTAAGCCTGAGCTTGGTTTTTAAGGGCTTCGAACCTTGCCTCTAAGGCAGCTTCAGAGGGCTGTACATATTCTTTGTCGGGAACGGAAAAGCCGTCCCTGACTTTGATCATAGTGTTTGCTGATTCGTCCCAACTTGCATCGGATCGAATATCATTCGGGACTTCGGGGGCTTCATCCACAGATGGAATAGAAGAATCAATGTTTTGAACATCTTCGTCGAATGCCGACCCGCCCATCAAATCTATTTTAGGCGCATTTACAGAACTACAGGCTGACAATCCCGCGAGGCAAGCAAGGGTCAGGCCAGTCATTTTAAAAGTCTGTGTAAATCTGAGTGGCACAGCGGCTCCTCGGCTCATCATAGGTCTAATATTCGATATGAGCGGCTTTGGGCCCGCCGTCATCTAAATTATGTCTCATCTAGGGGAAAAATCCAATCATGTCCAAGCCAAGGTTTTCATCCCAGCCTTGTGACAAATTATAATTTTGAATAGCCTGCCCTGAGGACCCTTTGGTTAAATTATCAATCACAGCGATCACAATCGCTGTGTCAGCGGTTCGGTCCTGAAATACATTCATATGACAGCGATTTGATCCGCGCACATGCCGGGTTTGCGGAACCTCTCCCTCTGACAAAACCGTGACAAACTTGCTATTTTGATAGGCTGCTTTTAAAGATTCTCGTAAGTCATTGTAGCCACGACCTTTTTTGAGACTAACGACAGTCGTCGTGATCATCCCCCGATTCATAGGGACCAAATGCGGCGTCAGGCTGACAGTTGTTTTCTGCCCTGTCACACGTTCAACAATTTGATCAATTTCCGGGGCGTGGCGATGGTTGCCGACGCCGTAAGCATGGGCCCCTTCTGCAAGCTCAGTAAAGCTCAGCCCCAGAGACGCTTTTCGGCCTGCCCCCGTCACGCCAGTTATTGCTGAAACAGCTAGGGATGAAGTTTCAATCAGATCGTCTTTCAATAACGGCAGCAACGGTAAGAGTGTACAAGTTGGAAAACATCCAGGACAGGCGATTAGTTTCGCATTTGCGAGCGGTTCTCTTGCCCATTCGCTTAACCCGTAAACGGCTGTTTCCAAAATTTCCGGAAAATTATGGGTTCTTCCGTAAACGTTTTCATAAAGGTCAGGATCACGCAACCGAAAATCGGCCGATAAATCGACGACGGTGTCCACGTGCGGAAGTATCTCCACTATCGTTTCCTGACTGGCACCGTGCGGTAAACAGGCAAAAGCAACGTCAATGTCGGACCAACTTATATCTTTCCAGTCCTGCAAATCAGGTAAACCCAGATGCGCCGTGTTGGCGAAAACGTCGCCGGCGCGCTCTCCGGCCCGGCTGTGACCTGTTAAGGCGGCGATTTCCAGCTTTGGATGATGCTGCAACAGGCGAATGACTTCAACGCCAGTATATCCCGACGCGCCTAAGACTGCCGCCTTTTTAATATTCGCCATAGTTTTGTTCCACAAAAAAAGCGCCCCGATTTCCCGAAGCGCTTAAAACATCGCGATGATTCGCTTTGTAAGGTCTTAATGAACCGATGATTAGCGCTTGGAGAACTGGAAGCTCTTACGGGCTTTCGCTCGGCCGTATTTCTTACGTTCAACAACACGTGAGTCACGCGTAATAAAGCCAGCGGCTTTCAGCGGACGACGCAGCGCAGGCTCATAATATGTCAGAGCTTTCGTGATGCCATGACGTACAGCGCCCGCCTGACCGGAGAGGCCGCCGCCTTTAACGGTTGCGACAACGTCATATGAATCAACGCGATCAGAAACTTCAAAAGCCTGACGGATGATAAGACGAAGAACCGGACGCGCGAAATAAACTTCTTGGTCGCGGCCATTCACAGTCACTTTTCCGCTTCCAGGTTTGATCCAGACGCGGGCAATAGAATTTTTACGTTTGCCTGTTGCGTAAGAGCGGCCATGTTCGTCAATCTTTGGCTCAGGCAATACTGTATTATCAACTGCAGCCGCGCCTTCGCCGCCAGCAGTGCCGTCAATGACGTTTTTCAAATCGGCAAGTGTTTGGGTCTCAGCCATGATCTTAGGCTCCCTTCACGTTTTTAGGGCTCATAGACGCGAAATCAATGACTTCAGGTTCCTGAGCTGAATGGGGATGATCCGTCCCGGCGTAAACGCGCAGATTGGATAATTGCTTACGAGCCAACGGGCTTTCTTTTGGAAGCATACGCTGTACCGCTTTGCGCATGACGCGGTCAGGGAAACGTCCATCAAGTATCTTATCGGCTGTCCGCTCTTTCAAGCCACCCGGATGTCCGGTGTGCCAATAATATTTTTTGTCTGTCCGTTTTTTACCTGTGAAGGCCACTTTTTCCGCATTGATGATGATGACATTGTCACCACAATCCATATGCGGAGTGTAGTCGGGGCGATGTTTACCGCGTAAGCGCATAGCAACAAAAGTCGCCAAACGGCCAACGACAGCATTTTCTGCGTCGACGAGAATCCATTTCTTCTCGATATCGGCAGTTTTCAAAAACTGGGTCGTTTTCATAATATCCTCTTCGTTCGACAGACTGACCTGTCGGCTAAGGGCGGCTAACTACTGGAGGCCGCCCTTATCGTCAACAAAAGAATTCAGAGACCTGCCCTAAAAACTACTGCAAAAACAAGCGTTTAAAAAAGCGGTATTATAATACCGTAACTTTTCTGCTGTTTCTCCAAACCCACATTGCACAGAGAAAGACCAGAATTGAGCTAAACTGATGTAGAAGCGACAGATTCAGTGGAGCGACAGCAAGTAATGTCCAGATACCTAAACAAACCTGCCATAATAAAAGGCCTGTAAACGCCAAAAGCGCCCCGATACGAGCTTTTTGCCGCAAAGCAGAGACCCAAAGGCAAATAGCAGTGCCTAGAATAACATAAGCGAGCATACGATGATTGAACTGGATGGCAGCGGTATTCTCAAAAACGTTTCGCCAAAAGGGAGACATCATCGCATAGCCATCCGGCACAAATCTGCCGTCCATTAACGGCCAGGTGTTGAAGGTTTTTCCAGAATGTGTTCCCGCCACAATAGCTCCCGCCAAGACCTGTAAATAGACCAAGCCGACTGTGAAGATAGCTAAGGGCGTATAAAATGACCTTTTGCCCGTAAAGGTCAAAGATGATCGCGGGCGCTCGATTTGATCCCTTAACAGCCAAAAAAGAATACCGAGGATCAAAAATGCCATCCCCAGATGTATCGCCAATCGGTACTGACTGACGGAAACCATTCCATCTTGCAGGCCACTATGAACCATCCACCATCCAATTGCGCCCTGTAACCCGATAAGAAAAAGGACGGAAACATACCCAAAGACGGAGCCTTTGGGCAATTTGCCTTTCAGCAGAAAGAAGAAAAACGGCACGACGTAAGCAAGACCGATCAATCGACCAACCTGTCTGTGCGACCATTCCCAAAAATAAATAAATTTGAACCCCGCCAAATCCATATCCGGATGTTCCGCCATAAACTCGGGGATCTTTTTGTATTTTTCAAACTCCGCGACCCACTGAGCATTAGATAATGGAGGCAAAACTCCGCGGATGGGCGCCCATTCTGTAATAGACAAGCCCGAATTCGTGAGACGCGTTGCGCCGCCAATCACAATAATAGCTATGACGAGCAAAATCATAACGAGTAGCCAGATGGCAACAGGACGGTGTTGGGGATTTGCAGACATACGGGACATATAAACCGCCCGGACAGGATTACTCTGCGACATTTTCACAGAAAACTGGTAAAATCAAAGATGGTCGGAGTAGCAGGATTCGAACCTGCGACCCCTAAGCCCCCAGCTTAGTGCGCTACCGGACTGCGCTATACTCCGACATCTTCGATGAGGCGGCCTATAGTCTGTGAGATACTCATTGGCAACAACCGAATGCCAGTCAGCTCGCGCTTTTCAGAAACGGCGCCCAACGTGCTTTCAGGGACTGCAAGCGTTCTAGGGCCTCTTCAAAATCCTGACGGCGCTGGGCAATTTCACCCTCTGAAAGGGTCGGAGCTTGCGGAGCAGACGCCACTACTTTTGGGGTTATGTCCGGCACGTCATGGGAGACAACGACTTCTTCAGTCGGTCGCGTCACGGGAGGCTGAACGACCTCCTCCGATGCCGGGGCTACAGGCATGCCAGGCTCGCTCTGGGAAACTTTTTGTATCCGCTCGGGAACAAGAACAGTCTCTTCGACCTTGCGTTCTCGCGAAGCCTTTTGCACGGACTGACCCAGCTCTAGCACTCTTCCCGGGCCTTTGAGACGGATTAGCTTTTGAACGTCTTTGATGGGATGACCTTCATCGTGAAGGAGAATTTTTATACCTCGCAGAAACTCAATGTCTTCCGGTCGATAAAATCTCCGCCCACCGCCACGTTTAATGGGCTTGATTTGAGAAAACTTAGACTCCCAAAAGCGAAGAACATGCGGTTGGAGGTCAAGCTCTTCCCCAGCCTCACTTATGGTTCTGAAGGCCCTTGTCGTTTTTGCTTGGGTCGTCTTGGCTTGCATCACTTATGACCGAATCAATTTCTGTATGATTCAGTGTATCACTTTTTTGGGGTCAATGACGAATCGACCCGTTCGCGCAAAACTTGAGACGGTTTGAAAACTAAAACGCGACGGGAAGTGATAGGCACTTCTTCGCCTGTTTTAGGATTACGACCAATGCGCTCTTTTTTGTCGCGGAGCGAGAAAGTCCCAAATCCGGCTAATTTGACATGCTCACCGTTAAGCAAGGAGTTACAGATATAATCGATAACAGATTCAACCAGTTCGGCGCTCTCGGAGCGCGAGAGGCCGATCTCGCGATAAACCGCTTCGGCCAAATCGGCCCGCGTGACTGTTCCAGGATTTTGGATCTCCATAACCATGTCCCCTTAAAGCAAATCTGCCTAGCGCGGCGCAAGCGAAATATTAAAAAGACTAGACTTAGCTCCGGCTTAGATTGCTTTTTGGTAAATTTAAAGTCGTTTAATACCGCAATAGGGCAGCGCCCCACGTAAATCCACCGCCGAATGCTTCCAACATAACCAAGTCACCTGGCTTTATACGTCCGTCCTCGACCGCGCTGAGCATAGCCAACGGGACTGAGGCCGCAGAGGTATTCGCATGAAGAGCAACCGTCGATATAACTTGGGACGGTTCGATTTTTAGCTTTTTCGCCACGCCATTTAGAATGCGTTGATTGGCCTGATGCGGAACAAACCAATCAATATCGGATATCGGCACTCCCGCTTTATCGGCGCAGGATCTCATTGCATCCGCAATTTCCGTCACAGCATGTTTGAAGACCTGATTACCCAACATTCGGAGCTTGCCAACTGTCTGGGTTTTGGACGGGCCGCCATCTACATATAACATTTCACGGTATCGTCCGTCGGAACGAATGAGGTGATCCAGAACGCCTTTATCGCCTCCCTCTTCGCCCTTGAAAACCATAGCGCCAGCGCCATCGCCGAATAAGACACAGGTAGAACGGTCTTCCCAATCCAAAATCCGGGAAAATGTTTCAGCACCGATCAATAATACGGTAGTCGCCGCGCCGGAGCGGATCATAGAATCAACGACGCTGACCCCATAAAGAAACCCACTACATACCGCCTGAAGGTCAAAAGCAGCGCCATGGGTCATGGCAAGACGTTCCTGAATTAGGGTCGCCGTTGAAGGAAAAGTATAATCCGGCGTCGACGTCGCAACAACAATCAGATCTAAATCATCAGCTGTTAATCCGGCATCTTCAAGTGCTTTAACAGCTGCTTCATATCCTAAATCAGATGTGGTCTCACCTTCTGCTGCGATATGTCTCTGATGAATTCCTGTCCGCTCTCTTATCCATTCATCACTGGTATCCAGTGACTTGTCCAAATCCTCGTTCTTGAGAATATGGTCCGGGAGGTATCCCCCAATCCCTTTTAAAACAGCGCGGCGCATCATTCGATAAATCCAATATTGTCGTCTTCGTCATGGAGGCGTTCAACCTCGCGTTCAATCTCTTCCAAGAAATTACTTCCGGCCAAGCCAATTGCGACATTCAAAGCATTGGAATAACCGACTTTATCCGTACCGCCATGGCTCTTTATCACTATGCCGTTCAGCCCCAAAAACACGCCCCCATTCACGCCACGCGGATCGATCCGCTTCTTCAGCTTTATCAAGGCAACGCTGTTCAACATGGTCGTAAATTTCGACCAAGGGTTACCTTGGAGGGCTTCATTAAAAAACTTCCCAATAAGCTTTGCAGTGCCTTCAGCTGTCTTCAACGCAACATTCCCTGTGAAACCGTCCGTTACGACCACATCTGTATTGCCGAATGAAATATCATTTCCTTCGACATATCCTTTATAATTTAGGCCAATATCGCTTTCTGCTAGTCGTTCATGGGCGGCTTTGATAACCGCGTGCCCCTTTTGATCTTCTGTACCGACATTAAGCAGGCCAATCGAGGGGTGTTCTTTTTTGAAAAGCGCCCGGTAAAAAGCGTCCCCCAAAACAGCAAACTCTGCAAGTTGAGACGCCGTGGCTTCAACATTAGCGCCTACATCCAGGACAACGCTAATGCCTTCCGGGCGAGGCCAGTTAGCCGCGAGAGCCGGACGCTGAATTCCGTGCATACGGCGCAATTGAAGCATGGACATCGCCATGAGAGCACCTGTATTTCCAGCCGATAAGACTGTGTTAGCACGGCCCTCTTTCACGGCTAAAATAGCGTTCCACATGCTTGTGCCTTTGCCTTTGCGAAGAGCTTGCGATGGCTTCTCATCCATCGCGATTTCGGTTGGGCTATGGCAAACCTCGGAGCGTTCGCGGGTTAACGGATTTTTTTTAAGCAACTTATCCAGACGCGGCTGATCTCCATGCAGCAGGAAACGCGCGCGGCGGCCCTTGCCCTCATGTTTTAAAAAATATTCGATGCCCTCGATAACGATTTCAGGCGCATCATCCCCGCCCATCGCATCAATCGAAACTATTAGACCGTCTAGCATAAAGTCCCTTTACTCTCTCGTGCCGCTATAGCCGAGCGCCCCGCTATAGCCAAGGTGAGCACTCATGCCTATTTATTAATCTAAAATCACTTGAAAGAGCTTAAAGCGGTGGAAAATCAAACTTCGCCGAAGCGATTTGCCCGAGTGATTTTTGTGAAAGCGACTGGCGGAAAGTGACACTATAGATTTGAAGATGATCCAGGAACTCGACGGACAATTCATCTTCCGTTTCAGCGTAAGGCGAGGACGCAACCGATTTTATACCTTCTTTCGGCAACATTTCGGTATAATCTTTCGCACGGGCATAAAAGAGTCGAATCATAGGCTTAATGCGTTTCTTTACCCCTGTATCGGAAATACCTTCTTCTCTGAGAGCAATTTCAAAATCATCTTTCATATGGTCGAACAAAGCTTGTGAGAGGCGCTGTCCCTGCTCTTCGAAGGATCTTAGGGCCTCTAGGACAGCAGCCATATGGAGGGTAAGAACATCTATTCGGCCATCATAACTATCAGGAAAACGCCCCCCGCCATAAAAATGCGGATTACGGGATTGTTGCATGAGCTTGGTATAGATGAGCGCAGCATCGCGTTTCACCGTATCATTGCGTCCGAATAGCCGAGTCATAAACCCCATAAATCTAACCTTTGTTTAACACAGTATCTGTCTTGCCAGTGGGCAGCGCTTTGGTTAGGTCTTAGCGCGTTCAGACAGAAGTAAAAGTGGCGATATGACCTCTAACCTTATTAAAACAGCGTGTTTCGGAGCTTTGATGCTCTCACTCACTGCGTGCAACCCTATTTTGCGGACGCATGGCTATGTCGCGACCGAAGCCAAACCACAGGCGGTAAACCCTGAAACGGATACGAAAGCCAGTGTTTTGGCACGTTTAGGAAACCCATCTATCAAGAGCACATTTGATGAGGATCTGGACGAAGACATCTGGTTCTACATGAATAGCGTTCGTCAACGTTATGCTTATTTGCGGCCTAAAATCGAAGACCGCAGCATAACAGCGATTACATTCGATCTGGACGGGCAAGTCACGCAAGTGGCCGAATACGGCATTGAAGACGGACAATATGTCGATTACGTCAGCCGTAAAACGCCGACACGAGGACGGGAACTCTCCGTCCTCGAACAAATTTTCGGTACAATTGGCCGGATCCCGACTGATCGTCTTGGCGGCGGCAATCAGGATATTCCAGGTGGACCGGGCGGCCCTGGCGGCGGACGCTAGAAGCCCGGCGTTCATTAGCTAATTGTGAGAGTAGCCTAATTTTTGGAGCGGCAATTGCTGCCCCTTTAGACCTTGGCAGTGAACGCTTTCTCCTTCGGTAACTTTTCCAACTCTCGTGACAGCTAAATTGATTTTGTCTGCGCCTGTCAGGATGTGACCCGCGTCTTCCGGTCTAGCCGTAAACAATAGCTCGTAATCATCGCCATTTGTTGCCAATTCCACTCGCCTCGCCTCCTCCGCTTTTGCGGTGCACCATTTCAAAGAGGCATTACTTAGGGGAATATCTGCTAATTTGACGGAAAGAGACTTTTGACTGGCTTTGGCAATATGTCCCGCTTCGGACAATAAACCGTCAGAAATGTCTGCACAGGCGGTCGCGTAACGACGAAGCGTTTTTCGAAACAACAGTCTTGGCGTTGGGTGGCGGAAGGCTTCTTCCCAAACCCAGAGGTCTTCTCGACTTGGACCATGTTTCAAAGTTTCGGGTGTTTTTTGCGCTAATTGCAGGCCCAAATACGCATCTCCGATCGTCCCGGTGACCCATATATCGTCTCCAAGTTGGGCCCCAGACCGCAAGACAGCCTTTCCGCGAGGAACAACCCCGATAAAGGTGGCGCTGATGGACATAGGCCCTTCGGTTTTCACCGTATCGCCGCCAAACAGAGAAAACCCGAATCTGTCCTGTTCCGTTTTCAATCCCTTGGAAAACGCGTGCATCCATCTTTTAAGATCAGAAGAGCTAAGATGTTTCGGCCAAGCGACAGACAAAAGATAACCCACCGGGCGAGCGCCTTTTGCGGCGAGGTCTGAAAGATTTACGGCCATCAATCGACTGGCCGTGCCCGCGCCGTATTCGCCTTGTAAAAAATGGATTCCCTCAATCAGGCTGTCTTGCGTCAGAATTAAATCCTGACCATCACTGGGCGTGTAAAGGGCTGCATCGTCTAGGAGTTTCAGGCCCTCTGGCCCTGCAAGAGGGGCGAGATAAGTTTGAATCCAATCGAACTCGTCCAAACTCAGGTCTCTTTCGCCGACTCGCCAATTAGTCCGAATTCAGCACCCCGAACCTCTTTGCCAATTTTATCCAGGATACCATTGACCATGCCAGGCTCTTTCCCGTCGAAAAAGTCAGCCGCGATAGACACATATTCGTTGATAATTACAAGCGCGGGAATATCCGGACGGCGGATCATTTCATAGGCGGCGGCGCGTAAAAGACTTCGTAGCGTCAAATCTAGGCGGCGAAGCGGCCATTTCTCCGGCAGCAGAGAGCTAATTTTTTTATCAATCGCTTCTTGAGAAACAACAACTCCTTCGATGATTTCTTCGAAGAACGTTTCATCCGCTCGAACCATGCCAGGCTCATCACTATAGCCGAACCGATGGTTTAGAAATTCTCTTACAACCGCTTTAGATGGGGCGTTTGCAACGTCCATCTGATAAAGCGCTTGAACAATTGCGATACGAGCGGCGCGGCGGTGTTTTGGGTTTGCGCCAGCCATTATGTTGCTGGCTCTGATAAAGCCGTTCTAATTCGGATCATTTCAAGGACGGCATTGGCTGCAAAGCCCCCTTTATCCTTTTGGTTAGATTTCGCGCGGGCCCAAGCCTGATCTTCGTTTTCAACCGTAATAATACCATTGCCAATAACGAGCGCTTTATCGACGGCAAGGTCCATCAAAGCACGCGCGGATTCCTGGCACACATAATCATAGTGGGTGGTCTCCCCGCGAATAACGCAGCCCAAAGCAACATAGCCATCGAAATTTTGAGACCCGGCCTCGGCATAAGCGATAGCATGTGGAATCTCCAGCGCACCGGGTACGGTGAGTTTGGTGATAGACGCGCCTGCTTCTTGTAAAACCGCAAGAGCGCCTTCCAAGAGCGCGTCGGAAACGCCCTTATAATATCGGGCTTCGATGACAAGAATATTCATTCTGATTAGACCTTAGAATTCTTAAGTGGTGTGATACCGACGAGTTCGAGGTCATAGGCTTCGAGACCAATAAGCTTCGGCATCGTGTTTGTAATCAACCGCATTTTCTTGACGCCTTGATCTACCAGAATTTGTGCGCCGACGCCATATTCTCGAATGTTTTGTTCTTTGCGGTCAATAGAGGATTTGTGAGCGCCGAGCCGTTCAAGCAGCGTGTCGATAGAGCCTTCGCGGATCAACACCAATACAGAATGACCGTCATAAGCGGCTAAGTCTTTCATAGCGTCCCAAATGAGGCCGGACCGAGGACTGTCTTCGTAAAGAATGTCTCCGGCAAAATCGACTTTGTGCACCCGAACCAGTGACTCTTTGTTGGGGTCAGGTTCGCCTTTGCTTAGAGCGACATGTTCTAAGCCGTCGAGGAAATTTTGATAAATATGAATTTGGAAAGAGTCGTTATTTTGAGACGTAAATTCAGACGAGGCAATGTGTTTGACGAAGTGGTCTTTCTTCATCCGGTATTTCACCAGATCTTCAATCGTCCCGATTTTTAGACCATGAAACTGGGCGAAGCCGACCAAATCAGGCAAACGGGCCATTGTTCCATCATCATTCATGATCTCGCAAATCACAGCAGACGGGTTCAACCCGGCCATTCTGGAAATATCGACAGACGCTTCGGTATGACCTGTTCTCACCATAACGCCGCCGTCTCTGGCAATAATGGGGAACATGTGGCCGGGGGATACAATATCATCCTTACGGGACTCCGGGTCAATCGCTGTTTGGATAGTATGTGACCGGTCGCCGGCGCTGATACCCGTCGTCACCCCTTCGCGGGCTTCGATGGACTGGGTAAAAGCCGTCTCAAACCGAGACTGGTTTTCGGCGCTCATATTGCGAAGCCCGAGGGCGTCTGCTTTGGTTTCTTCCAGTGCAAGACAAATCAAACCTCTCCCATACTTCGCCATGAAATTGACGGCATCAGGCGTTGCGAACTGGGCCGGAATTATGAGGTCCCCCTCATTTTCCCGATCTTCAGCATCTACCAGGATATACATCCGGCCATTGCGGGCATCCTCGATAATTTCTTCTGGCGTTGCGAGGTTGTAAACCTCTTCCGCCTCGGCGCGTTTCAAGTCAGTCACGATTTGTCTTTCATTTGCGACAGGTAACGCGCCACATAGCGGGCTATCAGGTCTATTTCCAGATTTACTTTGTCGCCTGGCTGTAATTGACCAAGGGTTGTCACCTCTGCGGTATGAGGAATAATATTCACGCTGAATGACACCTTGTCAGCGGCATTTACAGTTAGCGAGACGCCATCAATGGTGATGGAGCCTTTCGGCGCAATCATAGACATTAATTCCGGGGGCGCACTAAAAACAAGTTTGAGCGAGCCTGCGAGCGGCTCCCTGGTCAGCAAAGCGCCGATCTGATCGACATGGCCCGTGACCAAATGCCCTCCTAACTCATCGGTAGCCGTCATGGCGCGTTCTAGATTCATTTCTTGCCCAATACTCCAACCTTTCAGTGTGGTTTTGTCGAGACTTTCATCCGAAACATCAAAGGCGTAGCGACACCCTTGTGCCGTTTGCTCTTTCTCCACGACCGTCATGCAAGCTCCGGCGTGGGAAATAGAGGCCCCAATCGCAATTGTTTCACAATCGTAATGACTATCAACAACGATGCGCGTATCTCCCCATTCAGAGCGCTTTCCGCTCTGGTCTCGGTCGATTGAGACGACACGGCCTATATCTGTGATAATTCCTGTAAACATATCCGTTTATGTGACGCTTAATCAGCTGATTTCAAGGCGTAACGTTCCCATATATCCGAACCGACTTCATTCAAGTCTGTGCGCTCGAAACGGTAAATTGCGTTTATATTCGTTAGCCCCAGATCGCCTATCGCAGGCCGGGCTTCTGCGCCAAGGATAACCGGCGCCCTAAACCATTCAATTGTATCGACTAAGCTCTCACGCAGAAAACTAGCTGCCAGCGTTCCGCCGCCTTCCAATAAAAGCGTTCGAATTCCGAGGTTAAAGAGGCTGTCCAGAGCGTGTGGCAGGCTTAGTCCTTTTTCATAAGGGACAACAATTAACTGAACCCCTAAATCTTTCAGCTTCATAGCCGCATTTCCTTCATCAGAGCGCGTCAGAATATAGGTCGGAGTTTCAAAGGCAGTTTGAGCAAGGTTAGAGTCGGGTGACACTCTTAATTGGGAATCAAAGATCACACGCACTGGATCGGGTTCGCCAGTAATTCTCGTCGTGAGCTGAGGGTTATCCGTAACCGCAGTATTGGACCCGACCGCGATAGCGTCATGTCGGGCACGAAGTTTACGCCCTTCCTTGCGCGCGACTTCGCCCGTAATCCATTCGGATTGCCCATTTGCCAGAGCAATTTTGCCGTCTAAGGACGTGGCGAGTTTCAGGGTTATGAGAGGCCGATGCAAACCAGATTATTCCTCTTCTTTGTCGGACTGTTCCATGTCAGGCTGGAGTTTTTCACTCTCAATAAAGGTTTCAAAGTCCTGCGTTGCGCGAAAGTCTTTATACACTGAGGCATATCGCACATAGGCGACATCATCGAGCCTTGCGAGCCCTTCCATCACCAGTGTCCCGATCTGATCGGAGGTAATATCCGCCTGCCCTATGCTTTCCAACTGACGAACGACGCCGCTTATCATTTGTTCTACACGATCTGTTTCGACAGGGCGTTTTTGGAGCGCTATCATAACCGACCTGGCAAGTTTATCTCGATCGAAGGGCGTCCGGCGACCTGATTTTTTGATGACCGTCAACTCTCGAAGTTGAACACGTTCAAAGGTCGTAAACCGACCTCCGCACTGAGCGCATAACCGACGCCGCCGAACCGCTGAATTATCTTCGGCCTGTCGGCTGTCTTTCACCTGAGTGTTTTCAGAGGAGCAAAATGGGCAACGCATCGGCGGCAGGTATCACAGTTTCTTTGACGTCGCAATATTCAGGCCGTGTTTAACGCCTTGATCAGCAAGGATTTAGATACTGCATATAGAGACAAAAAGCCTTGATTTATGTCTTGCCTCGATTCACAAGGTTGTTCAACCTTTGTTCTTCGACTGGTCTGATTGCAAGACTGTGGATAAGAAGGTTGATAAGCTTTGTACCGCTTGAGGAGAAGATCAGTTTTGAAAGCGCATAGCTACATCCGCGCAGAGCAGAGACGGTTTCGCCGCGCCTCCGAGGGTCGGCAGTGGACAGTTAAAGAACTGCCTCAATACTATTATCACAAGACTTTTTGCGACATGCTTACCCATGTCAGTACGCGCCATACAAAATTGATGGCGACAGAGCATACCAATTTTATCCGAGATTTTGAGTCCCTGCCCTTTCCCGCCCAGTGCGCCTATGCTCGCATTGCCGGGCGTAAAGGCACGGTTTTTAATTTCCACCACCTGCATTATTCCGAAATTCAAGATATTCCAGGTCAATTTGACCTATTACGCGAACGGGGGTTCGTCCGACTAATCGAAAGCAAAGATATCCGATCTTATCTAAGCGCTTTGACCAAGCCGGAATTGACAAGTTTAATGCTAGACAGGGTTTGCGAAACCAAATTCAAGCGCTCTTGGAAGAAGGCGCGGTTGATAGACATTGCTTGCAAACAGATGGATTTTGATGACGTCGATATTCCCGACGGATATATCGTTCAGTCACGGTTAAAAGCATTCAACTACCTCTTATTTTTATATTTCGGCCGAATAGAAACTAGTCTGCAAACCAAAACCTTGAAGGAGTTAGGCCTTGTCCGCCCTGCCCGCTCTGATGCCGCGCACCTCAAATTCTGTGGTCTGGAAGACGCCCAAACAGCTTACTTTTATGCCTCTGCTTTGCAGAGCTTTAAAGATGATGATGACAACGAGATTCAAAACCTAATTGAAACAGTGGATAACTGGCCGGGGTCTGTGGACGGACCAGTCTCTGTAAAACGGGGAAAACTCCTCCTAAAACTAGGGGGACTGTGCGAACGTCAAGGCGACATTGGATCTGCGCTCTCCCTATACGAGCGCTCCGACAGCGGGCTTTGTAACGAGCGTATTATTCGCATTCGATATTCCCGAAACGCTGATGGAGATAGAGATTGGGTTGAACAACGGCTCGAGGAGGCGATCGAAAACCCGGAAAGTGATGAGGAGCACGCTTTCGCCGAAGACTTTTATGCCCGTAAATTTGAAAAAAAGCGCACAAGCGTCGTAACCGATCTGCTACGGAAAAGCGAAATTCTGTTTCTGGATGAAGCTTTTCGCCACACCCCTGAACAAGCCGCTCTTAGGCATTTCAAAGAACAAGGAATTGAGGCTTACAGGACTGAAAACCGTCCTTGGCAAATGCTCTTTGGGCTTTTGTTTTGGGACGAAATTTATGGAAAAGGTGTGGAGCGCAGCTGGAGACTTCCAGACAGCCTAAAAACGGGCAGTTTTTATGAGACTCACAAATCCTCTATTGAGGAGAAACTCGCGGATTTATCCCATGTATCAGCAACCTTATTGAAACTTTTGAAAACCCTTACTCGCCATTACAAAGAGGAAAATGGCGTTTTCACCTGGGGCGGAAAGTCATTGGATAGGATTAAAGCCTTGATGACTCATTCACCGGAAGGGGCATTGACGTCGGTTTTACGCCAAATGGCGCAAAACTACATCTCGACCAAAAGCGGCTTCCCGGACCTCATGCTCATCGAACATGGACAGATCAGATTTGTTGAAATCAAAGCTGAGGGCGATGTCTTACGGCGCAATCAACTCACTCGGCTTCGACAATTGAAGTCGGCCGGGTATAAAGCGGAGATCCTTCGTTTAGGCTGGCACATAGATCCGGACCAAACCTATGTCGTTGTGGATGTTGAAACTACAGGCGGGCGGCCCGGGCTCCATCGTTTGACCGAGATTGGCGCCGTCAAAATGCGTGGTGGGGAAGTTATTGATGAGTGGCAAAGCCTGATAAATCCGCAGCGATCCATTCCGCCGAACATCACCCGCATCACAGGCATTGATGAGTCTATGGTGGCGCGAGCACCGTTATTTGCTGATATTGCTGATAGTTTCGCCGAGTTTATGGGCGACGCCATTTTTGCTGCGCATAATGTGAATTTCGATTATGGCTTTATTTCCACTGAATATCAGATGATTGATCGAAAATTCCGCCACCCTAAGATTTGCACCTGTTCTTCCATGCGGAAACTCTATCCGGGATATCGCTCATATAGCCTTAAGAACCTCTGCCAAGAGTTTGAAATTGATTTGAAAAGTCATCACCGCGCCCTTTGCGATGCGCAAGCCGCGGCAGAATTACTCAAGATGGTCAATGAGAAGCGGATTGCCTTGCAAAACGGTGACTGATAAGCCGTTTCCAAAGGGAGACTCGGGTGAAGAAACCGTCTACAAACGTTCTGGAAATCGCTGACCCCCAAGATTTAAGCCCATTACAGGCACAAATCGAAAATCGACTCTCCGATCTCATACCTTCTGATCAAACTTGGCCCGTCAAACTTCATGCCGCCCAGCGCCACGCGCTCTTATCTCCCGGAAAACGCTTTCGTCCCTTGCTTTGTGTCTTGATTGCCCAGGGCGCCTCAAAGGACATCGCAAAGCGTCAAGCAGCTATAGATGTCGGCTGCGCCGCCGAAATGGTACATGCCGCGTCTCTGATTTTGGATGACCTTCCGTGCATGGATAACGCCGCCTTGCGCCGTAACAATCCCACCACACATATTGCTTTTGATGAAAGCACAGCGATTTTAAGCGCGACCTCCCTTCTAAATCGGGCCTTTGGAGTATTGGCCCGCTTGCGAGACATTGACCCAGTAATCCGTATCGCTTTAGTGGATTTATTGTCTTATTCAGTCGGCTCCACCGGGCTAATCGCGGGACAAATGGCGGACCTGGCAAATGATGACGCTCAAACCAATCTTCAGGATGTCGAACGCTTAAACCGTCTTAAAACCGGCGCTCTGTTCGAATTTACGATCTACAGCGCCGCAATTTTGACGGAGCTTACAGTGGGGCAAAAAGAAGAGTTAAAGGACTTCGCTTATCACCTCGGTCTTGGCTTTCAGCTTTTGGACGACTTGAAAGACAGTCTCATGGACGACAAGCAAGCGCAAAAATCCGTTGGTAAAGATGAGGGTAAGGCAACAATTCTCGCTTTACTGGGCTCGGAAGAATCCAAACAGACTCTCAAAACTTATCTCTCCTCTGCCAAAGGCGCCCTTCACCGCGCAGGTTTGCAGAACTCTACCTTGCTTGAATCTGTGATTGACCGTCAATTTGCTTTCCTAAATGACGTCTAGTGATGTCTCACACCGGCACGCCATCACTTAAGGTTAAAGACCTGAGCGTTACCTACGGAGAGTTTCAGGCCCTAAAAAGTCTAAGCCTATCAGTAAAAAAAGGCGAATTAGTCGGGGTGATAGGCCCGAACGGAGCCGGGAAAACCAGCTTTATAAAAGCACTTTGCGGCCGCGTTGGATCGACAGGTCAGATTTTCGTTGCAGGACAACCCTTAAAACGCGGGCAGGATAGACGACGCAAAATCGGCTTGGTGCCTCAAGATATTGGGTTATATCCCCAGCTTACGGCCAGAGAAAATCTGGATGTTATCGCCCGATTGCTGGGTGTAAAATCAGATAAGCGCGTTCAGGGCATTGAACAGGCCCTAGAAGCGGTCGGCTTGACCTCGAAGGGAAGCAGTCTGATTCAGGATTTATCAGGCGGAATGAAGCGGCGCATCAATGTCGCCGCTGCCATTATGCACGACCCGGCAATCGTCATTTTTGATGAGCCCACTGCGGGGGTCGACATCCCTGCCCGCGACGAGCTGCACAGATTAGCCCGCCGGCAAGCCGAACTGGGCAAAGCGGTTATTCTTGTCACACATGAACTCAAGGAAGCCGAGACGCTTTGCGACAAGATTTTGCTCCTCTTGGACGGCCAAAAACTAGCTTTCGACTCGGCGCTAAGCATTTTGTCTCAACAATTTGGAAAGACGCGAAACGTCATTCTCCGATTTGCGAGCTCTCCCTCTCCGGAAACGCTCGAAGCGATGCGCTCGTTTAAGTTTGAACGGTCAGACTCAGACGAGGTTTGGATAGCCACCACCCGCCTAAGTGAGCCCGCATTTATGACCGGATTGATTGAGACACTCAAAGACCAGACAGACACTGTGAGGGAAATCTCTATTCGGCGTCCTGGTCTGACGGCTCTCATGCACCATGTGGAAGCCGAAAAGGGATTGATTGTGTGATTTATGCCGTCCTCAAAACGATGGGACTCCGGCTCTGGCGAGACAAAGGGGCTTTGGTTCTGGCTTTTGTTCTGCCTGGATTTATCTTTGCTATATTTGCCGCGATATTTTCAACCGCGTCAGGCGGATCCTTGGATTTGCGCGTGGCCTTCTCAGCAGTCGGAGAGGACCCAGCCGTCATAGCCTTAGCGGACACCCTCCGGGTTGAGGCCACTTTTGACATTCTCGAAAATGAAAAATGGTCCGGCGGGGATCTAAAGGAACAAGTCAAACTTGGCCAAGCGGATGTTGGGCTGGTTATATCTCCCCAAGATGGCGCCCGGCCCCAGATGACAATTGTGGAAGACCCAAGCCGAAAAGTGGCTGCCACCGTAGTAAAGGGACAAATCCGCCAAATTCTGGCAGATAATAGCGGTGCAAGTCAGGATATTTTTACAACAATTTCGGCACTCCCTGAAACATCAAATATCAACGGCCCTGCGGATAAATCCGTTACTTATTATATTGGGGCGACGGCCATTTTATTTCTTATGTTTGCGGCCATGCAGGGAGCCTCGATATCAATAGATGAAAGACGTTCCGGCATATCTGAACGCTTAATGGTTGGGCCTGGCGGCGCTCTAGCTATGCTGACCGGAAAATTTCTATTTCTGACGTTAATAGGGGTGTTACAAGCCGTGGTTATCATCGCGGTTGCAAACTTGTTCTTCGGCGTTCAGATATTGCCTTTTCTAGGCGGACTGGTTTTAGCGTCTATTGGCACGGCTATGCTAGCGTCAGGCCTCGCCCTTTTTACCGCTGCGCTTTGTGCGACCCAAACCCAGATGCACACGGTCTCGACCTTTGTCGTTTTACTGTTCTCGGCCGTCGGCGGCTCCATGGTGCCGCGCTTCATGATGCCGGGCTGGCTACAAAACGCCGGTATCGCTACTCCAAACTACTGGGTGATAGAAGGGTATTACGGTCTGCTCGCACGGGGACAGTCGGTCTTCTCCCTTTGGTCTGTGTGGAGCGTTATATTTGTATCTGCATTTGTGCTATTGGGATTAGCGGCAATATTATCGCATAAACTGATGAGAGTATAGTGAACGCAGGCCTGAAATCAGACTCTGATAAGCTGGAGTCCCGGCGATTGAATTGGGGACTCCCTCTCGGATTCCTTGTCGTGACGTCATGGGCTACGGTGCACATTTACAGTGTCTTTTTCCATGCTCTAAGCGCCCCACTCTGGCAAACGCTTGGTTTGATTGCGCTGCAATGCTGGCTGTATACGGGTATGTTCATTATCGCGCATGATACAATGCACGGCTCATTCGCGCCGAACCGGCCTAAAGTAAACGCTGTGCTCGGAACTGGGATCATGTTCATCTATGCTGGGTTTAGCTGGAAATCTATGAGAGCCGCCCATCACGCCCATCACGATAATTCAGGCCGCGACGGGGACCCGGATTTCAATCTTGATAACCCTCATCAGTTTTGGCCTTGGTATGTGAAATTCTTCACGCATTATTTCGGCTGGAAACAACTCGCCGTGCTTCTCGGATTTACACTCGCTTATATTTTTATATTTGGAGCAAACTACCTCAACACCATTGTGATGTGGGCCGTTCCGGCCATTTTGTCCTCTATTCAGCTCTTCTATTTTGGAACGTATCTCACTCATAGACACGCTGGCGAATTCGCCGATCACCATAATGCCAGAACGAACAGCTATCCGCGTTGGCTTTCACTGCTCACCTGTTTTCACTTCGGCTATCACCATGAACATCACCTTTTTCCGCATGAGCCGTGGTGGCGCCTGCCGTGCCGAAAGTTTGAAAAGAACGCATCATGAGTTGGTATGTCGCGACCTTCATTGTGATATTGAGCCTTGTCGGAATGGAAGTCTTCGCTTGGGTTATTCATAAATATGTAATGCATTCCCGCTGGGGATGGGGCTGGCACGAAAGCCATCACGTTGAAACTGAAGGCGTCTTTGAGAAAAACGACCTCTACGCCGTTTGTTTTAGCGTTATTGCGGCCGCATTATTCATTGTTGGCTCCGTGGGGTATCCCGCCCTCTGGATGGTAGGCCTGGGACTGACTCTTTACGGCGTTTTATACGGCCTAGTTCATGACGGATTAGTACATCAGAGGTGGCCTTTCTTCATTCATACCAAAGGCGGATATTTGAAGCGATTGGTCCAAGCACACCGCCTTCATCACGCGACGCATGATCGGGATGGAGCGGTCTCATTTGGATTTTTATATGCCGGAGATGTCCGCAAGCTCAAAGCAGAGCTGAAATCAAATCAGCGCAAAATGATTTCATGAACACCTTTGGACCATCTGCCTTGTTGGAATGTTACAGGCGCGGGGTGTTTCCCATGTCGGATTCCCGGTCGGACACGCAAGTTTTTCTAATGGACCCGGATCAACGCGGCATCATCCCATTGGATGGTTTGCATATCTCCCGGTCTTTGCGGAAGTTTATCCGCAAATCGAATTGGACCGTAAAATACAATAATGATTTCGTCTCTGTAATCCGTGCTTGCGCCGCACCCGATGACGGGCGGGAAAGCACTTGGATAAGCGAAGGTCTGGAGCACCTTTATATCGCACTACATCAAGCCGAATGCGCCTATTCTGTTGGCGTTTATGATGGAGAGACCCTTGTGGGGGGCTTATATGGCGTTTGCTTAGGGGGCGCTTATTTTGGCGAAAGCATGTTCTCTGATAAGACCAACGCGAGCAAAGTAGCCCTCGTAGCTCTGGTCAAGGCACTAACAGAGGCAGGTTTTACGCTTTTAGACACTCAATTTCTGACGCCTCATTTGGCCAGTCTCGGGGGCGTCGAAATCTCCCGTGCCGAATACCAACGCAGGCTTTCGACCGCTCTTGAAAAAATCGCTCATTTTCCCCAAATGACTATTCCTGTCAGCGCATTATCAAGAGAAAACTCAAGCGGATGACTCGACTTGACGTAGGGCTTTGCCTGTATATGTTGCGCGCAGAAGAAACGGGCGGATATAGCCGCCATTATTTGTCGAAAAGTTGACACTGTTTGAGCGCCTCCGAAGATATTGAAGAAGTCCCAGCGGACGAAGAAATCACGATTACCTTTAAGGAGTTAGGCCTCGCGCCTAAAATCCTGAAGGCACTCGATGATATGGGCCATGAAAAGCCGACTCCTATTCAGGCCCGCTCTATTCCTGCGGCCATGGAGCAACGCGACGTTCTGGGTATAGCCCAGACTGGTACGGGTAAAACCGGTGCCTTCGTCCTCCCTACTCTACACAAACTCGAAAGAGGCCGCGCTCGAGCACGTATGCCCCGTTGTCTTATCATTTGTCCCACGCGGGAACTTGCCGCGCAGGTCGCAGAAAATGTAGAACAATACGGTAAATATCTGAAACTTGAAATGGCGCTCTTAATTGGCGGCGTAAGCTTTGCCGAGCAAGACCGTAAACTTTCCAAGGGCGTAGATATTCTCATTGCGACTCCAGGACGTCTCTTGGATCAATTTGAGCGCGGTAAAATTTTGATGACGGGCGTGCAGACTCTCGTGGTCGACGAAGCCGATCGAATGTTGGATATGGGCTTTATCCCCGACGTTGAGAAGATTTTCAAAATGACGCCTTTCACGCGTCAGGTTCTGTTTTTCTCTGCAACCATGGCGAGTGAGATTAAGCGCCTGGTTGATCAGTTCTTACATCAGCCCGTTACGGTACAAATTGCGCGCCAATCCTCTGCGGCTGAAACCGTCCGCCAACGCATTATCCGAATGCCTTCTTCTGACTCTAAACAGAAACGTACGGCGCTTCGCTGGATTATGAAGCAGGAAGATGTCGATAACGGGATAATCTTTTGTAACCGCAAACGCGACGTCGATATTGTTGCAAAATCTCTGACGGTTCACGGTGAATCGGCGGCGCCAATTCACGGCGATCTATCGCAGTCCCTTCGAACCGAGACTCTGGATAAATTTAAAAACGGCGAAATAAAATATCTTGTCGCCAGTGATGTGGCTGCACGAGGGCTCGACGTTCCAAGTGTGAGTCATGTTTTCAATTATGACGTGCCTAATCACTCCGAGGATTATGTCCACAGAATCGGCCGGACAGGACGGGCGGGCCGCGAGGGCGATACCATCATGCTCGTCGCCCGATTGGATGAAAACAACTATCAGGATATTCTCAATCTCTTGAAAGTTGATGGGATCGAAGAAATTGACGTGCCCGGCATTGAGGATTTCCCGAAAGACGGAGGCCGCAAAAAAGGCCGCGGACGCAAAGGTGATCGCAAAGGCCGCCGCGGCGACAAGGGCTCAAATCGCAAGCATAATACGTCTAAAGACAATAATTCTGATAAATCGTCAAAATCTTCACCCCCTTCGGAAGCTCCAAAGGAAGAGAAAAAAGCTAAACCCTCTCGCAGGAAAGCGCCAACTAAGAACAACTCTGACAAGACGTCAGAAAAAGAGCCTACAGATTTGAAAGCAGAGAGCAATACTAAGAAGAAAAGCTCTAAATCCACACCTTCGAAATCTCCCTCAAAGTCGTCAGATAAAAAAACCTCTGATTCCTCAAAAGGAAAGTCTTCAAATAAAGGGCGTGACCGAAATGGTTTACCTCACAATAAAGACACAGGCTTTGGTGGAAATATGCCAGACTTTTTCAAGGTTTAAGTCGAGAAACAAAAACGACGACCCTAACCGTCAAAGGCCTCAAAACGTCAGAAGTCGTTAAGCCGTTTCGTATCCGAATGTAGCTGTGTAATGCGGATCATTTTCAAAATTTGACTTCCAATTTTCTAGCCCCGGGGCCCGGTCTTGCCAATTCAGATGTCCTGCTCGATAACTCGCGTAATCTAGCGCGCAAACAATCGCCAAATTACCATACGTCCAAGGCCCATCAATCCATTTACAAATACGCTCAAGCGTCTCGATTGACTGGACAATAGCCGTTTCATGGCGATTTATCGCCTCATCCCAATGCAAGCTCTTAGGCCTGACTGTTTCTTGCCGATAATTGTAAACTGCGTCGGATAAACCGTCGCCAAGAGCATGCTGCCAGAGGTTCAAATAACGCGCGTCTCCTGATTTCGGCAATAAGGGAGCGTTTCCTAGGCTATCCAGATATTCGCAAATGACAGGGCTATCGAATAAATACTGGTCGGGTTTCCATTCCAAAGCCGGGATTTTACCGAGCGGGTTGTCACCCGCTATGTAGCCCTTAGCCCCCTCTTTCTCGGGTCGAGTTTCAGCTATTTCTAGCCTGTGATAGCGGGCCAAAATCATGGCTTTGCGGGCATAAGGAGAAATCGGATGACAGAAAAGGTTCATTACGCGCTTACTCTCCTAGCCTAGAAAAAGATTTTGACTATTCCCACTCAATTGTTCCGGGGGGTTTTGATGTTACGTCATAAACCACCCTGTTAACGCCGCGCACTTCATTGATGATTCGAGTAGCCGTCTCGCCAAGAAATTCGTGAGTGTAAGGATAGTAATCAGCCGTCATTCCGTCAGTGGAGGTTACGGCCCTCAAGGCGAGGACATAGTCATATGTTCGGCCATCCCCCATGACGCCCACCGTCTTAACAGGCAGTATCACGGCAAAAGCCTGCCATATATCATTGTAAAGGCCGTGCTTTCTAATTTGGTCTAGATATATCGCATCGGCGTCACGAAGTATATTCAGGCGCTCAGCCGTTATTTCTCCAGGGCAGCGGATAGCAAGGCCCGGTCCTGGGAACGGATGGCGCTCAACGAAATCTGCGTGAAGTCCCAATTCACGCCCTAAAGCTCGGACTTCGTCTTTGAAGAGTTCCCTAAGGGGTTCCACGAGCTCCAAATCCATACGTTCCGGAAGCCCGCCAACATTGTGATGGGATTTAATCGTCACAGACGGTCCGCCGTCAAAAGACACGCTTTCAATTACGTCTGGATAAAGCGTGCCCTGAGCGAGAAATTTAGCTCCTCCAATAGATTTCGCTTCCCGTTCAAAAATATCGATGAAGGTTCCGCCAATGATTTTCCGCTTTTGCTCAGGGTCGCTAACACCTTCGAGTAGCCCCAGAAACTCTTCCCCTGCGTCGACATGAATGAGGTTGATGTCATAGTGATCGCGGAAGAGAGACGTGACCTGTTCGCTCTCCCCTTTGCGCATCATGCCCGTATCAACATAAACGCAGGTGAGCTGGTCCCCGATGGCTTCGTGGATAAGAATCGCGGCGACTGAACTATCGACTCCGCCAGAAAGACCGCAAATGACTTTCCCCTCGCCCACTTGTTTTTGGATCGCGACAATCATCTCGTCCTTAAAGGCAGACATTGTCCAGTCGCCTTTAAAGCCAGCAATATTATGCGTGAAGTTGCGAAGTATCATTGCGCCATTTCTGGTATGAACAACTTCTGGATGGAACTGCAGGCCATAGAAATCACGGCTCTCATCCGCAATTGCGGCGAAAGGTGCATTCGGAGACTTTGCAATAATTTCAAAGCCCTCTGGCATTTTACTCACGCGGTCTCCGTGAGACATCCAGACACGTTCATCCGCGCCAACCTTCGCCAATCCGGCGAAAAGAGGGGAGTCTTTAACGATACTTAGATCAGCGCGGCCAAATTCTTGGTCGTTCGACGCCTCAACCGAGCCGCCTAGCTGCGCACACATAGTCTGTTGACCATAACATATCCCCAAGACAGGTACGCCTAATGTCCAGATAGCCTCATCGGCCCGGGGGGTTCCAATACCAGTTACACTGCTCGGCCCGCCAGACAATATGATAGCCTTCGGATTGAACGACTTAAGCAGCTTCGCATCGACACGGTTATAAGGGTGAACTTCAGAGTAAACGCCGCTTTCTCTTACTCGCCGGGCGATAAGCTTTGTCACTTGAGATCCGAAGTCGATAATCAGCAACTGCTCATGTTGTTCGGTAACGAGCTCATGCGTATCTGTCATTTCGTTCTCTCCATAACGGCAAAGAAAAAGCCGTCAGTATTTGTCGCCGCTGGCGTCAATGTCAGGGTGCACCCGTCCGCCGACCAAGGTTTCGGAGCGTTTACGCCAAATTTTTCTTCCCAAACCTCCCCTGCCGACAGCAGAGTGAAGTTCTCGTTTTCTTCAAGAAAGGCGTAAACTTGGGCTTCGTTTTCTTCGGCAAGCATGGAGCAAGTCACGTAAAACAACAGTCCCCCATCAGGTTTCACAAATCCTTTAGCGCTTTTCAAAACTGATCTCTGCTCGTTATTACGTCTTTCTAACGCGTCTTCTGATAACCGCCATTTCGCGTCCGGTTTACGACGCCATGTTCCGACTCCGGTACAGGGCGCGTCGACCAAAACCCGGTCCATTTTCCCAACTAAGTCTTTGAGGCTTTCCGAAGGTGGCTGACGCACTTCTATGACAGACGCGCCCGCACGTTGCGCTCGCTGATACAGCGGAGAGAGCCGGCGCTTATCTATATCAAATCCAAATACCTGACCTTTGTTCTCCATGTCTGCAGCCAGAGCGAGAGACTTTCCGCCTCCTCCGGCGCAATAATCAAGCACTTTCTCGCCGGGCTTAGCATCAACCAGCAGGCTGACAATCTGAGATCCTTCATCCTGAATCTCTATCGCCCCTGTTTGATATTCCGGTTCAATCTGAACATTTGGCAGACGGGCATCCCCTTCAAGAGCCTCAACGCGCAGACCAATAGGAGAAATTTCGGTTTTTTTAAGCCCCTTGGCTTTCAGGGAGGACAAAACTTTGTCCCGCTTGCTTTTAATAGTATTCACACGAAGGTCGAGAGGCGGGCGTGCGGTAAGAGCTTGGCCTTCCGCAACGGCCATTTCGTCAAAATTGGTTTCGAACATCGGCCAAAGCCATTCCGGCACATCCGCTTTTATCCAGTCAGGCGCCGAGTCGATTTGAATAGAACCCTTCAAGCGTTTCTGCTCTTCGGCACTTAATTTTGAGGGCGCGTGTTGGTCTTCGGCAAATTCCTTTATTAGATCATCAACGGTATGACCGCCTCTGAAAACAGCGGCCCCTAATGCAAGCGCTCGCGGCGTTTCACTTGCCATACGAAACCCGATTGAACTTTTTGAACGTAGGGCATCATGCACATAATTTCCAATGGCAGAACGGTCTTTCGAACCTGCAAAGCGGTGTTTCTTTCCCCAATCACGGAGAGCCATAGTTGCAGGTGTTTTGCGTTCCAGAATATCTCCTAGAACTTCCGCCGCCGCCTGTATTCGTCCGCCAAGTCTCATAAATTTACCTGAAATTCCAAAAATAGTATTCTGCTGAGTATTTAGATAGATGTCTGCAGTAAGGACCATCAGAATGCAGCGCTACTACGGACTGAAATGTGTTAATTTCTGCATTAGGTGGGCATTGAATAATTGGGCGCTTCGCGCGCAATATGAACGTCATGGACATGGCTTTCGCGCAATCCCGCATTAGATATTTTGACAAATTCCGCGTTTTTATGAAGCTCGGAAATCGTGCGAGATCCTGTATACCCCATTGCGGCCCGTATGCCGCCGATCAATTGGTGCAAGATAGGACCGACGGGACCTTTATAAGCTATGCGGCCTTCAATGCCTTCGGGGACAAGTTTCATGGAGTCGTTGACTTCCTTTTGGAAATACCGATCCGCTGACCCTCTCGCCATAGCAGAGACAGAGCCCATGCCGCGATAGGATTTATATGACCGCCCTTGATAGAGGAAGACTTCCCCGGGGGTCTCTTCAGCGCCGGCCAAGAGAGAGCCTACCATGGCGCATTCTGCCCCGGCCGCGAGGGCTTTGGCCATATCCCCTGAATATTTGATACCGCCATCAGCGATGACAGGTACGCCCGCCTTATGGGCGACGGAACAGGCATTTATAATCGCTGTCAGCTGGGGCACGCCCACCCCTGCAACGATGCGTGTTGTGCAGATAGAACCTGGGCCAATTCCTACTTTAATAGCGTCCGCTCCAGCGTCAATAAGCGCCTCTGCCGCTGCCGCAGTTGCGATATTCCCGGCGATAATCTGTGCGTCTGGGTAATCCGTTTTTAATTGCCTGACCGCGTCCAATACTTTGGACGAATGTCCGTGAGCCGTATCAATTACTACGGCATCAACTCCTGCTTCGATCAGAGCGACCGCCCGGTCATATCCCGCCTGCCCCACTGTGGAGGCCGCAGCGACGCGCAATCGACCTTTTTCATCCTTGCAGGCATTGGGAAAGCTCTCGGCCTTATCCATGTCTTTGACGGTAATTAGTCCAACACAATTATAAGCATCATCTACGACCAAAAGCCGTTCGATCCGATGGGTGTGCAATAGCGCCCTCGCCTCTGACTCGGATGCGCCTTCTTTTACAGTCACTAAATCCGTGGTCATCAAATCTTTGACCAACACAGACGGCTCATCAGCAAAGCGGACATCGCGATTGGTGACGATACCGACTAGCTTTCCGCTAGGTTCGACAACAGGAATACCGGAAATACTGTGATGGCCAGCTAACGTACGCAAATCAGCCAGAGTTGCCTCAGGGCCAATCGTGATTGGATTGACCACCATCCCGGATTCGTACCGCTTTACCTTACGGACTTCTTCGGCCTGTTCTTCGATAGAAAGATTGCGGTGTATTACGCCAATTCCGCCCGTCTGAGCCATGGCAATTGCCAGTGGGGCTTCCGTAACTGTATCCATAGCCGCACTGACCAAGGGCACGTTAATCGTAATCGTTTTTGTCAGACGCGTTTTAAGGGTGGCGTCAGCGGGTACGATGTCAGAAGCCTGGGGCTGCAAAAGGACATCATCGAAGGTTAACCCTTCTCGAATCTCCATGGGAGTCTCCTATCTCTTTTGCAGGCGGGGGTTATCAGGAATCCTTCGCACTCGCAAAGAGAAAACCGTAAGGAGCTGTTAATAAATCAGTCTGTTTTGGGATTTTGCAAGTTCAACGCGACGAGATAAATCTCTGGACTTCCTTTTCGTGATGACTCCGGCTTGAAATGCTTCACCGTCTGGAAACGCGATTTCAGCTCATTCAGCAAGGAAGACTCAGCCCCGCCTTGAAACACTTTTGACGCAAAATGGCCTCCTGGCCGCAAAGTTCGCATTGCAAAATCTGCGGCAGCTTCGACCAGCGCGACGGTTTTCAAATGGTCCGTTTGTTTATGACCGGTCGTATTGGCCGCGAGATCAGACAGAACAACATCCGGCGAGGCATCCAGATAGGTTTTTATCTTCTCAGGAGCATCCTCTTCCATAAAATCATATTCTATCAAATCTGCGCCCGCGACCATATCGACAGGCAGAATATCAATGCCAACAACGCGTTTGGCGCCGCGCTTCAGGGCAATTTGCACCCAACCTCCGGGCGCGCAGCCCAGATCTACGACGAGGCTGTCATGTTTCAGAAGATTAAACTTATCATCGAGCTCTTCTAACTTGAAAGCCGCCCGGGATCTGTATCCCTTAATTTGGGCCTCGCGCACATAGGGGTCATTAATCTGGCGTTCGATCCAAAGCTTCGAAGAAATTTTTCGCCCGCGTGCGGTCTTCACCTTTTTGTGCATCATGCGGGTTGCATTATCTTGCTCGGCCTTAGGCGTACGGCGCCCCCGTTTCGGCGCCGATGGCTTTCCGCCCGACATGCGGCGCGGACGTGTATCTTTTGGAGGTTTGCTCATTCTGCGGCCTCTGCTTCATCGTTCGGGGGGACTTCATCATTATCGGGCAAAGTTCGAATTGTTTGCTGCCGATTCATAAGCCCCATCAACATACCTTCGCGCAGACCTCGATCCGCAACCCGAATCATTTTGCTAGGCCACATTTCACAGATTACATCCGTAATAGCGCAGCCCGCTACCAACAATTTCGCTCGGTCCCGTCCGATACAAGGCTCTTTCGCTCGATCGTCAGGACTACGGCTCGCCATATTACGGGCAACTTTTACGGCATCGCGTGAGCGGAACCAAAGCCCATCGACTTTATCCCGTTGATAATATGGGAGTTTGAGATGAATTCCCGCCAGAGAGGTGATCGTCCCAGACGTCCCGATAATATGTCCCTTCCCGTCCTCGAAAGCTCGCGTGAAACGCGTGTCGCACGCTTTTTCCGCAATCGTGTCTCTGACAAACTGCTTCATATCTTCATACCAGCTCTCACGGTCCGCGGTTTCAGGTATGCGTTCAGAAAGCGTGACGACGCCGATAGGTAAAGACGCCCAAGCGCTAATCGGCGGACGGTGGGTCTTCATTTTGTGATTGGGATCCCGCAATTTGCGAATATCCACCCAGCTAAGTTCCGTGGAGCCCCCACCAATATCAACAACGAGAGCTACATCCTTGGTCGGGTCTATAAGGTTGAGACACCCCATGACTGCCAGACGCGCTTCCACCCGGGCAGAAATGATTTCCAAGGCGATACCCGTTTCATTCTTGACCCGTGACAGGAACTCTTCGC
Source organism: Litorimonas haliclonae (assembly GCF_965138505.1). Classification (NCBI taxonomy): domain Bacteria; kingdom Pseudomonadati; phylum Pseudomonadota; class Alphaproteobacteria; order Maricaulales; family Robiginitomaculaceae; genus Litorimonas; species Litorimonas haliclonae. The sequence continues at coordinate 412,630 of NZ_CBCSCO010000003.1, forward strand.
CGTTCCCGGCCCGGCGGCAGGCTTCGGTCGCAATACAGCGCCATCGTTTTACATTTTTGGATTTCATTTTCCGTGCGCAAACGCCCAAAGCATTCACGGCGGCGTCCATACTCTGTTGGGATAACTGGCCGGAAGCGGCAAGCCCCTGCCCTAATCGAACAACTTTCGAATAGCTGTCAACGATTTGAAACCCATGGCTCAGTTCTTTTGCAATCAAAAGACGGCAATTATTAGTACCAAGATCTAAGGCCGCATATGTGGCGGGCTTCTCTCCGCTTCGTCTGCGGGGTCGCCCTGACCGTCTCCGTCGCTCATGGCCCTTTGCCGATGAGGAGGCGGATCCGGACGATTTTTGGTCCGGCATGGTCTGCTCTCATTTTTATGACAGGGTCGCTTCAGGTAAAAACCGAGCGCCTCACTGTCTGTTCCCTTAGACGGTAACGGATTAAAAGCGGTTGGTAAATGTGAAAATGGAGTTAGTCCAGAGAGTGGATCTTAATGAATATCGATATGGTCAGAGAGCTGTGACCAATCCGGTTCGGGCCTTAGCGCTTCCATCGCGTCGTGTTGGGACAGAAATATTTGTCCCGTTAGGTGATCTAGGAAGTTCGATCTGAAAAGCCGCTCCTTTACCCGGCTCTGCATATCCGAAAAGTGAAGTTTGACCCCAATACGTTTCAACCGCTTGTTCACCTCAAACAGGCTAGATAGAGCGCTCGCGTCAATCCGGCTAACAGCCGTACACATGAGTACTAAATCCCGCATATCCGGGCTTTCCGAAATCAGGTCGGACACTCTCTCCTCCAACGACCGGGCGTTTGCATAATAGAGGCTCTCGTCAATTCTTAGTGTTTTGACCTCCTCATTCGTCTCGACAACAAAGCGGGCGGCGTCCCGGTAATGCTCGGTCCCGGGAAAGCGACCAACCTCTGCGATGTGAGGGTGTAGCGTTTGGCGAATATGCAGCGCCATTGCGAGTATAACCCCCGCCAAAACGCCCCATTGCACACCGAAAATCAAAACCGACAAGAATGTTGCCAAAGCGGTAATGCCGTCCGCTCGGCTATAGACCCAGGTGCGCCACAGACTCTTAAAATCAAGAAGAGAGAGACAGGCGATGATAATGAGCGCGGCCAGAACGGCCAGTGGCAAAGCTTTTAGAACTGGCGTCAAAAAGAGCGCCGTTAGTGCCATGAAGAAGGCTACAATTACATTGACTAAAGGAGTTTTCCCGCCCGCTGTTGCGTTTACCGCCGTTCGCGACATGCTCCCGTTAATAGGATAGCCTCCGGTCAATCCGGCAACGAAGTTTGCGCCCCCTAATCCCAAAAGCTCTCGGTTCATATCGAGTTTTGTTCTGTTTCTGGCCGCGAATTCCTGACCGGTAGAACCGCTATCTACAAAAGACACGACGGCAATTACGGCCGCGGGAACAACTAGCATTTTGAGCATATCCAGCGAAGCCGCCGGAACTTTGAAGGGAGGAAGTCCGGCGGGCACGCGGCCAACGACCGCTAGGCCAAACCGCTCGTGCAGTCCCAACCCCAGACTAATCAGAATGTAAACAGAGATAACGACAATCGGCGCCATGCGGGCGAGTAGTTTTGCTCGCCGGCTTTTCATGCCAATTTTCACGAGTGCCAGTCCAAGGTTTCTCTGAATGATGAGTAAAATAATACAGGCCGACACCCCGACTATCAGAGCCACCGCTTTTGTATCACCCAGGCTGTCCAATAACGAATCAGTAAGGCTCAATGCGGTTGTTCCGGACGCCGTCACGCCCAAGATATGTTTGAGTTGAGAGATGATAATGAGCATGGCAGCGCCCGTGATATAGGCAGATACAACTGGCCGGGCGACGAAATTCATCAAAAACCCACCGCGAAGCAATCCTGCACCGATCAGAAAAACACCGACTAGCGCAGCAAGTGCGGCGGCGCTGATTAAACGAGTGCCTTCTGGTAGAACGGCAATACTCGCAGCCGTCATAAGTGAAATAACGGCGGTAGGGCCGACATTAAGCTGACGGGATGACCCAAGCAGCGCATAAGCAATCAGCGGGAAAATAGAGACATAAATCCCAAGTTGAGGTGGAAGCCCAGCTAAGAGAGCATAGGCAAGACATTGGGGAACAAGCAGAATAGAGACAATTGTCGCCGAAACCAGATCTTCGCCAAAAACGACCGGGGAGTAGCCTTGCAGCCAATCGAAGTGTTTACGAACTGCCCCGACAAATTTCACAAGTCAAAATCCTGTAATGTCATTAAGAAAACCCTTTATCCTACTCTGAATCTTTTCTCTCTAATTCATACTCGTTCAATAGAGGGTATATTTGCGTTAAATTATAAGGGCTTTCTTCTAACGCCTTAATTACTGAATCTGCTCCCATGGTTTTGACATGCGCAAAGGCCCATAGCGCGGCGGAGCGCATACCACTGGCACAAAAAGTAACAATTGGCCGAGGTGTCTTTTCATAAGCCGAGACGCTCGCCTCAATAAGCTCTGAAGAGAGCCCGCCCAACATGGGAATAAAATGATACTCCAATGATAATGCCTGTGCCGCCTGCCCCATGCTTTCTGATGTCGGTTGCAGGGGCGCTTCGTTCTCCGGACGATTATTGATTATACCTTGAATTCCCTGTTCTGAAAGGGATTGGAGCTGCGCAGGGAGGAGCTGTCCGCAAACAAACACATCCCCGGGAAGTTCATACATGGTTTAGCCTTTAACCTTTTTGACCGCCATATCGACGATCGCTTCTGTTGTAATACCGAAATGCGGGAACAGCTCTGCCCCGGGAGCAGAAGCGCCAAAGCTGTCCATACCAATGAAACCGCCATCCCGACCAATTAACGCGTCCCAGCCTTGGCGAATGCCGGCTTCGACGACAATTTTCGGGAGGTCTTTTCCAAGCACTGAGCGAATATAACTCTCATCCTGTTCAAGAAACACGTCCAGACACGGCATGGAAACAACTCGAGCAGAGACGCCCTGCTCCGCGAGTGCCTCATGAGCTTCTTGCGCCAAATGAACTTCAGAGCCTGAGGCAATAAGAACTATATCGTCAGCTCCCTTCCCGGGCGTGAGGACATACCCGCCTCTTTCGCACATATTTTTCGTCGCATCATCGCGAACAGCCGGAACATTTTGACGAGTCAAAGCCAAAATAGACGGTCCAATTTTACGGCGGACGGCCAATTCCCAACATTCCGCCACTTCCAGCGCATCTGCCGGACGGTATGTAAACGTATTCGGGATCGCCCGAAGAGAAGCCAAATGCTCTACCGGTTGATGGGTTGGGCCATCTTCGCCTACACCAATAGAATCATGGGTTGCGACGTAAATCGTCTGAATTTCCATTAGCGCCGCCAAACGGACTGAAGGGCGGCAATAGTCCATAAAGACCATGAAAAGGCCTGAATAGGGTATAACTCCGCCATGAAGGGCGAGACCGTTCATACACGCCGCCATGCCGTGCTCGCGAACGCCGTAATTGATATAGCGCCCGGCATAATCTCCGGCCTGTATCTCTTGAGAGGTCGCTGAGGTTTTCGTCTTATTTGAACCTTCAAGATCCGCCGAACCGGATATCATGTCCGTCAGCGCTTCCGTCAGTGGTCCAAGCGCTTTGTTTGACGACACGCGTGTCGCCATGGTCGGTTTATCTTGCGCGACAGAATCCTTATAAGCTTGGTATTTATCGAGCCAGCCTTCGTTCAATTCGCCAGACATAGCGCGGTTGAATTCTGCAGCGTGCTCTGAATTCTGCAACCGATCGGCCCATTCCTTGTGAGCTTTTTGACCTTCTTGGCCAGGCTTTTTCCACATTTCATAGACGTCGTCTGGAATTTCAAAAGCGCCGTGAGACCAACCACGAGCTTCACGAGTGGCGGCAATTTCATCCGCCCCCAACGGAGAGCCATGAGCTTTATTGGTTCCCTCCTTATTAGGCGCGCCTTTGCCGATGGCTGTCTTACAGGCAATCATTGTGGGCTTATCAGATTTCTGTGCTTCACTAAGAGCACTCTCGACCTGATCCGCGTCATGCCCGTCAATTTCGATCACTTTCCAACCTGACGCCTCGAATCGTTTTTTCTGGATAGTGGAATCGGACAGAGAGACTGGTCCATCAATCGTGATATTGTTATCATCCCACAAAACAGTCAGGCGATTAAGCTTCAGATGTCCGGCGAGAGAGATGGCTTCTTGTGAAATCCCTTCCATCAAACAACCGTCCCCTGCAATCACATAGGTTCTGTGATCAACAAGGTCGTCGCCATATCGAGCATTGAGATGACGTTCGGCCAAGGCAAACCCGACGGCATTTGAAATTCCTTGTCCCAACGGACCGGTTGTCGTCTCGACCCCTGGCACGTGTCCATATTCGGGATGTCCCGCAGTGATAGATCCCAACTGACGGAAATTTTTGATCTGATCCATTGTGACGGCTTCATATCCAGTCAAGTGAAGCAAGCTGTAGATCAGCATAGACCCGTGACCGGCCGAAAGAATAAATCGATCCCGATCCGCCCAATTCGGATCGGCGGGATCAAACTTCAAAAATTTGGAAAACAACACTGTCGCCGCATCAGCCATACCCATTGGCATGCCGGGATGGCCGGAATTGGCCTTCTCAACCGCGTCCATGGAAAGAGCTGCGATCGCATTGGACATATCCCGATGTTCTTGCTGAGATTTTGATAGGTCAGTCATGATAGTCCTTGTTGAAGTCCGTTCGACGCTACGAGTCACATTTTCCCGCGCACCCTGTCACAATTTGTCGGTATGTGCCAGATGCGGCCTCGCGGTAAATGGATTAGATAGCGCTGTCAATTCTCGCCTTGTCCACAGATATACACCTGATAAAACACCACTTATCCAATTTGAATAAGTTTCCTCCGAAAGACTTTATAGATAACGGCGACGCTGAGGTTAAAGACCCGCAGCCGTTGCAGCATGGAATGTGATGCCCGCCGCCACATAGGCCAGAACAAAGAGATAGGCGAAAGCAAAGAACGGCCATTTCCAACTATTCGTTTCTTTCCGAATAATCGCAAATGTCGACAGACATTGCGGCGCAAAAACAAACCAAGCTAAAAAGGCAAGCGCCGTCGGAAGCGACCAAGCAGATTGCAACATAGTTCCAAGGCCATCTACGTCCTCTTCGCCCAAAGAGTAAATCGTTGCAAGTGAGCCAACGGCAACCTCCCTCGCCGCCATGGCGGGAATCAGGCTGATTGCAATCTCAAGGTTAAAACCAATAGGAGCTAAAAGCGGTTCTAGAACGCTGCCGACTTTCCCGGCGAAGGTCTCACGGATGGATGTCGCATTCGACGGATAACTCGCAAGGAACCAAATCAGAATGGAAGCTGGTAAGATGATACGGCCCGCGCGAGACATAAATATAGCCGCCCGATCCCACAAACCTTGGAGATAGTCTTTGAAGACCGGCATCTTATAGCTAGGCAATTCAATCAGCAGACTGGAAGATTCTCCGCGCGTGAGGGTTTTTTTAAAGACCAACGCCATTATCATGGCAAATATGATGCCTGAAATAACAAGACCAAATGCGACGACGCCTTGAAGGTTAAATACGCCAACCTTCTCGTCTGGAATAAAAGCTCCGATAATCAGAAAGTAAACTGGCCAGCGTGCAGAACAGGTCATGAGCGGAGCGATCATGATTGTGGTCAGACGATCTCGTTCTTGTTCAATTGTCCGCGCGGCCATAATGCCCGGAATAGCGCATGCAAAACTGGACAAAAGCGGAATGAAGGCGCGGCCATTTAGACCGACCTTTGACATCAGCGTGTCTACGAGAAACGCCGCACGGGCCATATAGCCCGAAGCCTCCAGTAACAGAATAAAAGCAAAGAGTATCACGATCTGGGGCAGAAAAACGATCACACTTCCGACGCCGGCAATAATGCCGCTACTGATGAGAGATTGAACCCACCCGCTTGGGATGACGCTTTCTACAACCGCTTGAAGCCAAGCAAAGCCTGCTTCGATGCCCTCGATCATAGGCGCCGACCAAGAGTAAACGGCTTGGAACATTAAAAAGAGAATGCCGAAAAGCAGCAACAACCCCAAAACGGGGTTCATGACGAATTGGTCGATTCGTTGAGTAAAGGTTTCGACCTTTCTCACTCGCTTGACTGTCGTAGCGGTAATCGCCCTCGCTTGAGCTTGTAAATCTTTAAGCTCACCTTTGGCTCGCGATGGCAAGTCAGCTTTACCTGCCAGAACATCCCCTGACCAAGCATCCAAAAATTGAATCAGTGCCCCGCGTCCTGACGCCCTAACAGCAACACAGGAAATCACGGTGACGCCAAGCTTTTCTTCAAGCTGGGCAATATCAATGGTCATGCCGTCCCGAGCGGCCATGTCCATCATATTCAAAACCAAAACGATCGGCAGACCATGCTGTTTGGCTTGTAATATATTATGGAGGTGAGTGGAGATATGAGAAGCGTCCATCATAAAGACGAGAGCATCCGGAGCCCTTTGACCCTCAAGATTTCCTCGAACGGCATCCAACGCGACCCTTTCGTCCATAGAGTGTCCGCAATCGCCGTAAACGCCTGGAAGATCCAAAAGTTCTACATTTTGCCCGCTTGGTAATTCAAAATGCCCAACACGATATTCAACCGTCACCCCGGGGTAATTTGCAATTTTCGCTCGGCCGCCTGTCAGAGCATTGAATAATGAGGTTTTCCCACAATTAGGCGCTCCCAACAGAGCAAGCCGCAAGGTTTTGTCTGCAAAAATGGGCGTAACCACTCCGCTCTCAGGCGATGTAACCGTATCCATGATTAGGCGACGCGGGTTACGCGGGCGGATTTGATATCGATGGGACTAGATGAGCTCTCAACAAGCTCAAGCGTGATAGCTGAGGCGTCGGAGCGGCGAAGCGCTATGATAGCCCCGTTCAACCGGACAGATATTGGGTTTCTATTGAAAAGACCAAAGTGCAAGGCTTCTATATTATCGCCTTCTGCGAAGCCGATTTCACGCAAACGCGTTTCCAAATCTTTGTTATCGCAGGAAAAGCCCGTGATTTTAGCGGGCGTTTTTCGTTTTAGCTTATCAAGTGTCATGCCCCTTAGTAATGCGAACAATTCTGAAATCAAAGGAAAAGCACATAATGTTAGCGGAATTTGCTGGCCTAGAAATCGCGTCCATTTTTTCCTGTTTTTTGCCTGTTTTGGGCATGGACACGCAAAACCCCTTTCCCTATAAGGCGCTTCGCTTCGGCTCCTATGATTTATTATAGAGCCCGGGCCCGAATAGCTCAGTTGGTAGAGCAACGGATTGAAAATCCGTGTGTCCCTGGTTCAAATCCAGGTTCGGGCACCATTTCTCTTTTAAGCCTAATTTTCACAGATTTTGCGGCGGCCCCGACCTTATAGCTGCGCAATAACAGCCTCGTGACTGGTTTCGCAGGCCAGAATATGGAAGAAGATAATATGGTTTTAAAAAATAAATCCTTGGGACTGCTTGGATTAATCCTAATCGGTTTCTTCGTCGCCTCCTTCCCAACCGATTCTGTTGCACAAGATGAAACCCCTCAATCACCCGAAAGTACCGCATTTTCTCACAACTTCACCAAAAAGCACTATACAATTGGCGGAGAAGCAAAGGTCTTAAAGACGCAAACTGGGACAGAAATTGTCTTTAGCGATAATTTTGAAACCCGTAGCGGCCCAGATTTGAAAGTCTATCTTTCAAGATTGTCCATTTCAGAGTTAGAAGATACGACTGTTACGCCGAACAGTGTGAAAATTGGGGTCCTTAAATCCAGACAGGGCACGCAAAGCTATGTGATCCCGGATGACCTCTCACTGGAAAATTATAAAAGTGTGGTGATTCATTGCGAAGCTTTTTCTAAGCTTTGGGGTGGTTTCGACTTATAAAACAAGTTCGGAGCGCCCCCGCACCGTATTTCTTTTGTCTCTAAATCAAGCCGTGCTATCAAAAACCTGTAATGGATTTTTCAAAGCTTATATCTCATAGATTCAGAGGCTTTTCTGAGTTTGAAAATTCTCTCGAAGGACTAAATAGCGCCTTAAGCTTCGGTGTCCGCCAAATAGAATTCGACATTCGTCTGGCCCGCTGCGGCACCCCAATGATTTATCATGATGAAACCGCCCGCGACGGTTCTGGGAAATCTCGTTATTTATGCCAGATCATGGCCCGAGATTTTGCGAAGACAGGTGGCGATTTCTCCCACATGCCTACGGCTGAGCAGCTCTTCTCAGATATTGCCCGACATCCCCATAAAGACTGTGCTTTACTTATTGATATAAAAGATGCTGGCGTGGAGACGGCGCTTTACGCATTAGCCAAGTCATTTGGACTGGCAAATAGAATCATTTGGGTGTCTTGGCTCCCGGAAGTTCTCTATGCCATGAACGATATTGAAGCAGGCCAATCACTTTGTTTTAGCCATTGGTGCCGGCGGCCCGGCCGGTGGACGCGGGCCATTCATCATGTTTTCTCTGCGGACAAAGGCCACATAGAACGGCCAAGTCGTAGGGTAGTTGTCGGGGAACGCTCGGGTTGGTTTGTGGACGGAGCGGTGCGGGGCGATTTAAGAAGAATACTGACCCATGTTTGTGTGCCGGCCAATCAAATTTGGCCTGACCTCGTAACGCAATATCAAATAGACGGCATTCAGGTCAGCGCGTTTTCTTATACAAGAAAAAAAGCAATTGAGTCGGAAAGCAAACGCTTAAAGCTAGACGCGTATTTTATTGATAACAAAATACTTTTTGAAGAATTTAAGCCCCGCTAGGCATCATTTACAGGGGCGGGCGCAACTTCCTCTGTCGGAATGGAGTAGCCGCCTTTTAGCCAACGCCCCAAATCAATATCGGCGCAACGCTTTGAGCAAAAAGGGTGAAAGTCTTCAGTCGATTCTTTCTTTTTGCATATCGGACACAGTGCTTTCGCCATAATGCCTTACCTATCCGCCTGAATCGAAAACCCGTCACGGCTTTGGGTTTTAATCGTGTAGCGAGGTCCAATCCGATCGTTCAAATCAGTTTCCCAGTCGATTAACTTTGAGCCCAGCCAGTCGTTTATCTCTTTTGAAACCGTTAGAGAAAACTGCGCCCCCTTATTTTCGGAAGCTTCTTTTACCAATTGCCGCAAGGCTCGAAGAGATTTGGTTTCAACCGTCGGCTCCCCGAAGCGGTCATTCAACACCGAATCCAAAGAGGGGTAATCGAGTGACCGGGTTAACTCTACACATCCAAAGCGAGAGAGCGGCGCGACCTTCACAATAGCGGGGTCGGCTTCAAAAGCTCGTTCTACCGCTTTGAAAAGTTGATTTCGCTGGCGCGTCTGACGCAAATTAGGAAAATCAATTACAACTAATCCCCCCAAACCTCGCAAACGTAATTGGTGCGCAATGAGCTCTGCTGCAGCTAAACTAACATCCAGAGCTGTTTTCCCCTGCCCTTTATCAACATCTATGGCGAGCAAGGCTTGGGTCTGGTCGAACGTCACCGCCCCTCCCCCTTTGAGAGCGATTTGACGTTCTGTGACCTCATCCATGACGGAGACCGTCGCCTCATCAAAGGTGATACCTTTGAACCGATCAGAAAGACGCGTTTTCAAATCAATCTTTGTGACCGGCCCCGGCTTCCCGCTCTCAGCAGGTTTGGAAAATCGAAGTGTCGCTTCTTTCCCGTTCAGAGGGGGACGCAATACAGACACTTCCAATAGCTGACCTTCCGTCACTTTCGGCATTGTTCGATTGTTGGTGAAGCTCAGGAATCCGCTGTTGGAGCCTCCGAGGTCGACAAAGGCTCCGTTCAATGAAGGCTCTAAATTTGCGATCCGCCCCAGGTAAACATCCCCTGACTGCGGAACAGATATCTGGCTCTCTCGCTCCAAGTGAAGTTCAACCAAACGGCGGCCTTCATAGACGGCGGCGCGAGTTTCCCCGATTGCCTTTTCCAGCACGGCGCGGTGTTTCATGTTCCAATTCCGTAAAATCGAAGAAGGTTTCGGGTTTCTGTCAGAGGCAGGCCAACGACATTCGAATATGATCCGGAGAGGGACTGAATGAAACTCTCGGCATAGCCTTGTATACCATACCCCCCGGCTTTCCCGCGCCACTCTTCGGACTCAATATAAATTTCCCTCTCACGCTCCGACAGCCGCTTCACCTTCACACGGGTTTCTACAACGCGGCTCTGCAAGCCTTGGTCAGGAGAATGTACCGCAATGCCTGTGAAGACGCGGTGCGCGCGCCCGGAGAGTAAATCGAGGCATTGCTCGGCTTCCGCTTCAGTCTCAGTTTTAGGTAAAATACGCCGTCCGACCCCAACAACCGTATCAGCGGCGAGAATGATAGCATTTGCTTCTATATCAGCGATGGCCTGGCACTTCTCATTTGCGAGCCGTCTGGCATGAGGCCCCGGTAATTCGCCGGGGATCGGGTCTTCATTGATGTCTGCCGGAATCACGTCATCCGGCGTCAAATAAATTTGCTTGAGTAAAGAGAGTCGCCTGGGCGACGCGCTTGCCAAAATGAAGCGCATATCGGTTTATTTGAAGCGATAAGTAATACGACCTTTAGTCAGGTCATAAGGTGTCATTTCGACAGTAACGCGGTCACCTGCCAATACACGAATACGGTTTTTACGCATGCGTCCTGCAGTGTGGGCAATGATCTCGTGATCATTGACGAGTTTTACGCGAAATGTCGCGTTGGGGAGAAGTTCGACAACTTCACCCTCAAACTCAAGTAGTTCTTCTTTAGCCAAATCAAGTCCTTTTTCTTAGTTTGCCTGCTCATTCAGAGCGTTATTACCCTGCGTATATAGGGGGTTTTTACAAATATCATAGGTTTTATTGCGGTTATTTGGCGTCAGACGGCCCAAAATGGCGCGAGATTCGGTTTTTGATGAGATCTCTCATAGCCCGGTAACTATCCATCATAGCCCGAACATCCAGTGATCCTGCCCCGGGGTCAGGTAGCGGCCAGTTGAGGACTTCCGTGTCATTGCCCTCGAAATAACTTTGAGCAGCGTGAAAGGCTTGCGGCGTAAAAGCAATGACAACATCAATATTTTCAGGCTTGTAATCCTGCAACACGGTCGGCTCATGATCGCTGACATCTATACCGATTTCAGCCATGATGGTTTCAACCATTTGCTCTTTATCCCCTTGCGCAAGGCCGCACGATTCCACGCGCTCTACACTCGGATAGAGCTTGCGCATGAGCCCCTCCGCAATGGGAGAACGCACCATGTTCATCTGGCAAACAAAGAGGATAGAGTTAGGAAGCGCCATAATTAAGTCCGTCTATGTAGGGCGCATATAAGCGTGAATAAGCGTCGTGAGGTATTAAAATCTACCTCAATAGAGTTTCGCAGTCCGTCTGTTAACATACGGGATCCCTCATTATGCAGGCCCCGGCGACCCATATCAATCGCCTCAATTTGAGCCGACGTCGACGTTCGAATCGCGTTGTGGTAGTTTTCGCAAATCATAAAATAGTCTTTGATAACCCGGCGAAACGGTACAAGAGATAATTTATATTCTCCCCTATCCCCGCCATTGGTTCGAGACACGTCTATTATCAGCCGCTTTCCATCTGCGAGAGATAGCCGGACGAGATAGGGGCCACGCGGGCTGTCCAAAGGTCGAAACACATTTTCTTCCAACAGGTCAAAAATCGCGACGCGGCGTTCATGCTGCATTTCAACAGAGCTGACGGGCAGACTCTCGTCATCAATATGCAGCTCAGAGATATAATGCTCTTCGGCGGGGTCGATATTTGACTCGTCGTTCAAACACTCATGCCTAACTATCTGTGGAATGATCAGGTATGGACTTCGCCGGCCAAGCCTCCCCGCGATCCAATAACATGGCTTCGAGACACTCTACTTTAGCCTTTAACTTCCCGTTCCCGGCAAATTCAAAGACCACCTGCCCGGCTCCTTCGGCCTCTTCTTTAAATGAACAAGAGAGGAGCACCAGAAAGGCCTCGCTATTTGTTTTATCTATGCCAGTACTCTGGACTCCCAAAACGCCATCAAACCGAAGCCCTGACAATATTCGGCTTGGTTTGTCCGTTTCACGCCGAAACCTTTGCAGTCCTAACGTCAGGCTCTTGGCCTTCTTGTCATACATGATCCCATGAACCCTAAGGATAGAGTCTTGCACCGCCCCCGCGATGACTGACAAGTCCTCTTGGCTCTCGGCTTTCAGGTTCAAATGTTTGGTGTTCTTACTCATCATCCGGCATCCGTTCTATTCTGGCTCCACATTGTCCAAGTTTTATTTCGATATGCTCGAAGCCTCGGTCAAGGTGATAGACGCGGCCAATATGCGTTTCGCCCTTTGCCGCCAAAGCGCAATTAATCAGCGACGCTGAGGCCCGTAGGTCTGTCGCCATCACAGGCGCGCCGTAAAGCTCCTTCACGCCGCGAACAATCGCCTCTCGCCCCTTAACTGTAATATCTGCGCCCATACGTACCAACTCGGGACAATGCATAAACCGATTTTCAAAAATGTTTTCTCTAATAATGGAAACGCCGTCCGCCAAACACATTAGCCCCATAAATTGCGCCTGAAGGTCTGTAGGAAATCCGGGATAGGCTTGTGTTTCGACATCAACCGCTTTGGGACGACCTCCGCCCCGCTCAATCAATACGGTTGTTTCGTCCAGACTCACCTTACATCCCGCCTGGGCTATTAACGGCCACAACGAACCCAGGTGATCCGAACGGATATTTGTAAGCCTTACCGACCCACCGGCGGTAGCTGCGGCAAGAGCGTAGGTCCCCGCCTCAATCCGGTCAGGCACGACGCTGTGCGAAACACCTGACAGGCTGGAGACCCCTTCTATCTTTATCTCGGATCGTCCGGCTCCAAAAATCTTTGCGCCCATTGCGTTCAAACACTCTACCAGATCAACAATCTCCGGCTCGCGCGCGCAATTATTCAGAGTAGTTTCCCCATCAGCGAGAACAGCTGCTAAAATGGTATGCTCTGTCGCCCCAACACTGATGAAAGGAAAAGTGATATCCGCCCCTTTCAAACCGCCTTTTGCGGACGCGACCACATACCCCTTCTCAAGCTCGATTTTCGCGCCGAGCTGCTCAAAGGCCTTTAAATGTAAGTCAACCGGGCGGGCACCAATGGCGCATCCACCGGGAAGCGATACACGCGCCTTGTGTTCGCGCGCCAAAAGCGGCCCCAAGACGTTGAATGAAGCCCGCATCTTTCTAACCAGGTCATAAGGTGCTTCTGTGCCCGAAAGTTCTTTAGCGTGGAGGGTCATTTTAGGGCCCGGCCCCTCTTCAACTTCCACGCCTAGATGCGCCAAGAGCTGCCCCATAAAGCGCGTATCTCTTAGCCGGGGCATATTGGGGAGCTCAACAGGCTGATCCGTTAGCAAGGAAACTGCCATCAATTTAATAGCAGAATTCTTCGCGCCGCTGATTGCGATTTCACCGTTGAGCGGAAATCCGCCATTTATGACAATTTTATCCATAGGGTATGTGCCTATTGAGTGACGATTTACAGCGCAAGGAGATTATCGCGCATAAAACCTTATTCCAAAGAAATGAGGCTTCATTTGGTCAAGTCTATGACCCGGATTTGGTCTTATCATTTGGAGCAGCTTTTTTTCGTGCGGCCTGTTTTCGCCTACGAAGATTATCCCGCAAGGTTTTTGCCAGACGCTCTTCCCGGCTCATAGTCTTGTCGGCGGATTTCTTTTTTGAGGAGTCGCTCATAAAAATGCCTTACAGGCTCACAAATCAGCCTGCAAGCCTAGCCCTATTATAGAAACATTCTCTTATTGAGCTCACTGAGCGACAGACGTGGCCGAACCGACATCAAGCAACGGCGCCGCGTCAATGTTGCCAGCTCCAAGAATAGAGGATAATTGCTTGAGGACTAACACAATCTGCTCTTGTTCTTCTTCTCTAATATTCTCGAATTGTTTTTCGAAACGCCTCTGGAGGATGTCGGGCGCCTTAAATAATGTCTCACTCCCTAGCTCGGTGAGAGAAATCGTCTGGCTGCGTTTATCCTTGGAACTTACTTCGCGTTTCACGAGGCCGGCTTTTCTAAGTTTTTCAGTCAGCGTGCTAACCGTCGCATGAGCCAAGGACATGTTCTTGGCAATCTCTCCTGGAGTCATAAATTGTTTTGACTTCAAAAGTTGGAGTAAAATGAACTGTGATGGATTTAAACTCGTTTGCTTTGCAAGCGCGCGCGAATCAATCTCGACGGCCAGAAATATCTGCCTCAGAGAAATCAGCGCATCTTCAGAACGTGACGGCATAATTGTGTAAAATAGACTTCACTGTTTAACTTTCAACTTCTTTAGTCTCGAAAGAGTTAAGCGCAACCGCGCTATCTTCGGATAACCCTCGATAGAGACTATAACAACAAACTAAAATCACAAAAGCAAAAGGAAGGCCCGCAGTAATTGCCCCTGCCTGAATGGACGTCAGAGCTTTTGTTCCTCCTCCGACCAAAAGTACAATTGCCACTAACCCCTCTACAGAGGCCCAGAAAACACGCTGCGGAACAGGTACGGCAAGCTTTCCTCCCGCCGTAATGTTATCAATCACAAGTGAACCAGAATCAGATGATGTCACGAAAAACACAATCAAGAGCAGGATAGCCACGAAAGAGGATATTTCTGAAAAGGGCAAACTGTCCAACATTTGAAAAAGAGTTAGAGAAATATCTGAAATACCATCCGGTAATTCTCCGATATTCTCATCTATCTGTTTGATCGCGGTCGTTCCAAAGGCCGTAAACCATCCAATTGCGACCAACATGGGGACGCCAAGCACCGCAAGTAAAAACTCTCTTATAGTCCGCCCTTTAGACACTCTGGCGATAAACATACCGACAAAAGGCGACCACGAGACCCACCACGCCCAATAAAAAATAGTCCACCCATGGTAAAAAGTTTCATCTTCGCGGCCGAAGATATTACTCAACCGAGGTGTGTCTTTGACGTAATTCACCGCGTTTAACCCGAAACCTTTGAATATTTCCAAGGTTGGTCCGGCAGAAACAACAAATAAAAACAAGAGTACGGCAATCACAATATTGATATTACTCAGAAGTTTGATGCCGCCGTCCAGCCCTCGGATAACTGACACAATCGCGAGTCCCGTAATGCACACGATCAAAATGATTTGAGTATTTAGGGAATTCTCAACGCCAAACAAAAAATGCAAGCCAGTCGCAGCCTGTTTCGCTCCAAGGCCGAGAGATGTTGCTAGTCCAAACAAAGTGGCCAGCACCGCAAGCAAATCAATGATATGGCCGGGCCACCCCCAAATTCTATCCCCGAATATGGGATAAAACGCGGATCGAATGGTGAGTGGCAGCTTTTTATTATAAGCGAAGAAGGCCAAAGACATCCCTACGACCGCATAAACAGCCCATGGCGATAAAGCCCAATGAAAAATTGTACTGCTAAATGCCAGTCTCTTGGCTTCCGGCGTCATGGCCTCGACATTTAGGGGCGTTCCGAACCAGTCCGTATAATAAGCCATCGGCTCGGCCGCGCCGTAGAAAAGTAGCCCGATACCGACACCAGCCGAAAACAACATGGAGAGCCAGGACAATAAACCATATTCTGGTTTTGCAGACTCACCGCCGAAGCGAATTTTTCCGAACTTTGAGAATGCAATAAATAAACAAAACAGAATTGCCACATTTGTGGTCAGCATGAAGAACCAATCAAAGTTCTCAAGCGTCCAGTTCTTTGCCCCAATTAAAAGGTCGCCTGCTCTAGTCGGAAAAATTAACGCAAAAGAGATGAACAGCAAAATAGACGCCGCAGAGATAAAAAACACCGGATTATGCAAATCCATTCCCAATAACTGAACGTTGTCCTGTCCGGTTTCATATTCCGTATCATAGGAAATGAGCCCGGCAGGTTCGGTATTGAGTTCGGGCAAACTATTCTCTTCCATATCTAGCGGTACTCCGTCAGGGCTTGGCCCAATGCGTTTTTCAGGGGCGACAACCATGGCTCGAAATGCCTCCATTGCTCTAGCCCGGAGGTGTAGATGGGTTGACGAACCTGCTCAGAACTAGCGGTCCTGACCGATCTGTCGGTTTCATAAAAGCTGAGACACTCCTTTTCAAAGGGTAAGCCACAGAATTCAAGTAAACGTCTCACCTGAACTTCTGTATCAGTCACCACGTCCTCATAGTGAACCCGAAGAACTTTTTCGGGCAGGACGTCGTCCCAATGCCGCATCAGGCCAATATAATCCCGGTAATATGTTCCGACTTCCTCAAGTCCATAAGTGAACTCCTGCCCCTCTGCAAAGAGTTGTTTGAAGCCACTAAAACAACACGCCATCGGGTGACGCCTGGCATCAATAATTTTTGCCTGAGGCAGGATGAGTGAAATGAGACCTATATGCCGGAAATTATTCGGCATTTTATCAATAAAGAACGGCGCCCCCTTGCGGTGATATTTGGTATCTTCGATATAGGCCCGGCCAAATTCCTCAAACTGCTTAGCGCTTAAGTCGTGGAGGTTAGCGGGATAATGCGAGCTTTCGGTCGAAGTCCCCCTGCCCCGCAGGCGATGCGCTAGTGACAGTATATTCGGGAGTTCCTGCGTTCCGTCCACTTGGCTATGAGAAGCCAAAATTTGTTCCAATAGTGTCGAGCCTGCACGTGGCAAGCCGACAATAAAAATGGGATCAGGCGCTTCATGGCCGCGCGCCTCGTCCGCGTTAAATAAATCCGGTGTGCAAATCTCGATCTGGGCCTGAAGTTCTTTCGTCATAATTTCAGGTTTATAACGGGTTTGCAGAGTTTTCAGGCTGTTGCCCCGTTCATAAAACTCAAACGCCCCCTCATAATCCTCTTTGTCCTCAAGCGCTTTGGCGAGCGCAAAGCACAGAAAAATTCGGTTTTGATGAGACAGTCCCGTTTGACTCTCAATTTTACGCATCGAGCTGATTTCATCGTCAGAAAATTTGTAGGTTTTAAGATTGGCTAGCGCGTAATAGGCATCCCCGTGATCCGGTTTGGCCCGATAGGCCGCCTGATAGCTGGCAATGGCCTCGTCTTGGCGACCATAGGTTTTTAGAGCATGGCCTTTAGAGGTCAGTGTGGCAGGATCATTTGGTATTTTTTCCAATACGTTATCGAACAATTCGAAAGCTTGTTCATATTCGCCGGCCTGCATCCGGTCGAGAGCGTAATGGGACTGAAACAGCGGATTATTGGGCTGGTTATCATATAAATACTTAACGTTGTCATGCGCCGTCTCAAACTTTTGCTGCTTACGTAAAATGTCGATGTAATCCAGCCGAGCCTGAATATTATCCGGAGAGAACTCCACAGCGCTTTGAAGCAAAAATTCAGCATCTGTCATGACGCCGAACCGTTTTCCTATCTCGGCGAGAAGACGCATCCCTTCGACGTGACGAGGGTTATGCTGCATAAATTGACGACAGATCTTTTCAGCTTTCAGAATTTTACCTTCGTGCATATAATTCACAACGGCGAGCAAATGTTTTGGAAGGGACTGAAAATATTGCCTTTGTTGTCGGGCCGCCTGAGCCTCTTCTAAACGGCCAAAACCTTCAAGTATTTTGACCTGAAAATCCCAACTCGCAAGTAGAGCTGGATTTAACTGGGTAGCATATTGATAGGCCTTGAGCGCCTCCGCCAAGTCGTTTCTGTCGCGATGAAGGTGAGCTTTTTCTTGGAAGCCCCGGCCATATTCCGGCGAGAGGCTAAGCA
Organism: Litorimonas haliclonae; assembly: GCF_965138505.1. Lineage (NCBI taxonomy): Bacteria > Pseudomonadati > Pseudomonadota > Alphaproteobacteria > Maricaulales > Robiginitomaculaceae > Litorimonas > Litorimonas haliclonae. The sequence continues at coordinate 430,394 of NZ_CBCSCO010000003.1, forward strand.
AGTGATCCAAATTAAGACCAGCCTGGTCAAAATTGCCAAGATGTCTTTCGCAAACAGCCAACATATATAGGCCGTCTTGGCTATCGGATGCCTCGTTCAAAACCAATTTCAATAAGGTTTGGGCTGATCCGAAATCGCCCTGCTGCATATGAGCCTTGGCGGTCTCCAACTGATCTGTGAAAGGCTCCACGTCAGACACATCTCTTCCTGTCATTAAAAGAAGAGTGCCCTGCCAAGCAGAGCACTCCTCCAAGTCTTACTATTCCTTGTCTTACGACGTCTGGCAGATCTATTCAAATCGTACCGAGAAGCGAGCCCCGTAAGTCCTAGGACGCGCTACCACATGGCGCTGGACATCAAAGTTAAAGAAGCCAGAGGTCGCCGCCACATCATTTGTCAGGTTATTGACGAATAATTCAGCTGACCAGCCATCTTTGGCCACGCCCATAGAGGTCCCCAAAAGGAAGTAGCTATCCAGAGTATCGCGGTTGATCTCGATGATATCCGTTGTCTGTTCAGCTGAGTAAACACCGTTCGCCTGAACATGAGCCTGATATTCCGTTGATAAGTCCCACGTATAACGCGCCGTCAAATTGCCCTGAAAACTAGGTGCAAAGGCAAGTTCGCCGCCTTCTACCACATCATCGGTAGGCGTAATAACGTCGGTGATTTCCGTATCCAGAATTGACACAGCGCCATTAATTGTGAGGCCTTGAATAGCATCCGGAGCATATTGAAAATCCGCTTCTACGCCGTAAATCCGAGCGTCGGCCGCATTATCAGAGAAAAAGAGGTTGGTAATACTCGGGTCAAAAATCGTTGTTTGAAGATCACTGATATCAACATAGAAAGCACTGCCGTTAAAGCGCAGTTGATTTCCGGCCAAAGTCGTCTTCCAACCCAGTTCATAGTTCTTGACCTCATCCGTATCCACTTCAAACGGAACCGTGAAATTCACGCTGCCATTCGGACCAGTTTGAACCGCTCCGCCAGGTCTGTTCAGGAGGCCGGGGCGGAAGCCTTCGGAGTATGTCCCGTAGAATAGCAAATCAGAGTTTGGCTCATAGCTCGCTGTCCCTTTAAAGATAACACCACTTGTGGAGGCCGTATCTGGCGCTGACAACGCGTTGAAGACCTGTTGGGCCTGCGATGAAGATAATCCGGCATCCATGATGTCCTGAACGGATTGGCCGGCCGTGAAGGTTTGACGCAAGGAGTCGTCGCAACTCCCGATAAAGGTATAGGATCCGTCACCATCATATTGGTCACTGATGTCCGTCCCGAAGGCGTTTTCGTCGACGCCGCTGCTATTACAGAACGTAGCGTTGGCACTGCCTTCAATATCGACATCGATATCGTAGTAGCGCGCGCCAACTGTCAGAGACAGTTTCTCGGTGAGGTCAAATGTTCCCTCACCGAACACGCCATATTGCTCGTCCGTACGGCGAATATCATTTCTGAAAACGGTCGCATCCGGAAAAGCTCCGCGGTCTGTCGCAAAAGACGGGGCGGGTTGAGCGAAGTTGTCGACGGCTGTCGCGCCAAACGCGACGCCCGGCGCTGTAGAGCCTAAATATTGGAAATCATTGCGTTCTTCTAAAACAAGGTCGCTATAGAAACCCCCGGCCGTTGCCCGCAGGCGTTTTTCAGCAGGCGTATTAAACCGCAATTCCTGTGTGAACACTTCTGTATTGGAAACGGAAACGGTTTGCGATGTTGGTGGCTGACAGGTCCCGCTTGGAGCTGCGGTTCCAGGGTAGCTGACGGATCCATCACACACATAATACGGCAAATATTGGGCTACGAAGGAATAGTCCGTATAATCCGCGATTTGGTTGGTGTTTCGATCCGTAAAGGCCCCGGTATAAAGCGCCTCTAGCGCGCCGAGACGGCCTTCTACCGTGTAGCTGATATTCGTGTAATCGTCCTGGAGGTCATCCGGCGTAAACCGTTCAATTTCATAATCGTCCAGCGTCGGATCGGTAAAGAAAGTCCCTTCTGTCTCTAGCTCCTGACGTCCGACCTGCACAGAGGCCTTCCAATCCGGGTTAAATTCGTAAAGCGCGCTGGCCCGAAACCCTGTATAATTTGTATCGTTGAAGTCCTCTTCTACAAACTCATCATTGGTATCCGTCAAGAATGTGACGCCGCTTAGGTCAGATTGAGACTGAAAACCAGCACGCAAGGCCCCAACAGGGACTCCGTTGGCGCGAACTGTGCCTTCCGGTCTAAATCGGCCAGTTATAGGCGTTCCAGTAGAGCCGCCACCCAAAGTCGTGCGCGTCCCTAGAACGTTATCAATATAGCCGCCCTGATTATCATTATAGAATACACCGCGAAGAGCGAATTTATCCGATACAGGCACATTGATTACGGCTTCAACTTTCTCGCTCATTTCGGCGCCTTCAGTGAATGAGACTCCGAAATTAGCACTCGCTTCGTAAACTCCAAGTTTGGGCTTATTTGTAATGAGCCGCACCGTACCGGCCTGAGAACTCGCTCCAAACAAAGTGCCTTGGGGGCCGGAAAGAACTTCAACGCGTTCCAAGTCGGCAGCGTACACATCTAAGTTACGTCCTGGCTGCGAAACAGGCTGCTCGTCTAAATAAAGCGCCACGTTAGGGGCCAAGCCCGCGACACCTGCAATTGTGTTAGCAGGAGTCGTGGAGGCCAAGCCGCGAATATAAATAGTGTTTTGTCCTGGCCCGTTACCGCCGGACGTGACGCCAGGAAGTTGAATCAAATAATCTGTGAAAACATCAACGCCTAGCTCTTCTAGAGTCGAATTATCGAGCGCAGAAACTGTGACCGGAATGTCCTGAGCGCTCTCAGACCGTTTTGTCGCTGTAACGATTACTTCATCCTTCAACTGAGCGACAGCCATTTGCGAAGACCCTGCGGCAATTAATGCTCCAATAGCGGCACTACTTAAAATACTTCTTTTCACGTAACGAACTCCTTCATTGTTCGGAATAGTTGATTCATCTGGTCAGGAAATATTGGCCCTGATGACCTCGGTAATGATGTGACAGGCAAAGCTAGGAGGCTTGCGTCAGGCACCAAATTTAAAATTGATGAAAGTCTTATAGGAAGTTATTTCGAAAAACGAAACAGTTAACTTGCAACTAGAAGGCACAAATCAGAGATATCAGCCTTAAAACAGGTGGCGTTAGAGAAAGTTTGGCAAAAAAGGCCCCAAAAAAGGTAAGTTTTGAGACAATACGTCACGCAGGCCAAATACTGAGGAAGCGATTCGATATAAGGTTTGGATTCGATATAAGTTTTATGAGTTGGAACCCGTAAAGGGTCTTTTCAATTGTGCGGCTCTGCGTTATAGGCCGCGCTTCCGGTTTAACGCCGCGGTAGCTCAGTGGTAGAGCGCATCATTGGTAATGATGAGGTCGGGAGTTCAATTCTCCCTCGCGGCACCAGCCTCCCATTCTTTACACTCTATTAGTGCTGTTTTCCTTTTTCGGACATTATTGGCGACCTTCAGCTCTAGGCGACGACTTGTTAACGACATTTTGTCTTTTCCGTTCCTATTATTCCTAAATTTTAGAGAGAATGGGGCGTTTTGGATGATTCGCACACGCATAAGCGGTGAAAATTTGCCTGATGTAAAAGGCGAACAAAACTATGTCGCGGTCAATGGCCCTGACGGAGCTGCCACGAAAACGATCATGGATCGCCGCGAGACAAATCGAAGAACCGAAGACTATTTCTGGTTAGAGCGCCTCGGCGAACTATCCGGACAGGCCTTGATGGTGTTCGACAAATCCCTAAATCTTGAATATTGCAACGCCTTGACCAATGATCTTTTTGGCCTGAGCGACGCTGATTTTGAACGTCTGACCTGCTACGACGACCTAATTGAATATTGCGTTGCCAGAGGAGACTTCGGAGAAGGATCTGAAACCACATTAAAAGCCCTGACCGAGGATTTGATCACCAACGCCCGTTTGCAAGCCCCAAAGCAGACGGCGGACTGGAAGATCACAACCCCCGCTGGCAAACACCTGTCGTTTTCCCAAGGCTATGGGCGTGATGGTCGGATGTTGGTAACGATAAGAGACATTACAGACAGGGTGGTCACAGAGCGTGCCCTTGATATTGCCATGAATGTCGGTTCCGCCGGATACTGGGTTTTTAACTTTGAAACCAAGAGTTGGAAAACTTCGTTCAAAAACTTCGAACAACTTATGGGCGCCGAGCGAATTCGCCAGGCAGAGACTGGGAACTTCAGTTGCCTAATGCACCCAGACGATAGGCAGCATTGTGAAGACGCCTGGAACGACGCCATAAAATCTAAAGAAAGCTGGGATCTTCAGACACGAATTGTGGATGCAAGCGGAAACGCGTTTCACCTTAAATTCAATGGCGTGCCACAGATTTCGGATACCGGCCGAATAACTAGCATGTTCTGTTATTTCGTGAACGTTACCAAAGAGGTTGAAGCGCAAGAAAAACAACGTCAAATTTTAGATAAAGCTCAAAAAGCTTTAAAGGCGAAGAACGATATCCTTGCCCGATTGAGCCATGATGTCCGGACGCCAATGAACGCCGTAATCGGCATTTCCGACGCCTTGTTACACCACCACCCTGACCCTGTGACAAAACCCAAGCTGGAGCTTATTCAGAACTCCGCTGAAAAAATCATCAGAATTGTCGATGGCACTCTGGATCACAGTAAAATGGAAGAAGAGAAAGTTTCACTAGTTCCAGTGCCGACCGATCCAAAAGCTTGCGTGGAAATGGTGTGCAGGCTTTGGGAGGATCAGGCCAAAAAGAACAATACAAAACTAACCTATAGTTTTGACCCGTCCCTTCCCTCCACAATTATGATGGATGGCTTTCGTTACGAGCAATGTTTGAACAACCTGCTTTCCAATGCTGTGAAGTTCACTCAAGGCGGACAAGTTCACGTTGTCCTGACCACTATTTCGAAACCTGGCGCCCCCGCACGACTAGTCTTGGCCGTCAAAGATAACGGCATCGGCATGACACCGAAACAACAGTCACAAATTTTCGAACCCTACACACAGGCGGATGAATCCATTTCAAGTCGTTTTGGCGGTACGGGGCTCGGCATGACGATTACGAAGCAAATTGCAGAACTCATGGGCGGCTCTATCAAGGTAAAGTCAGCTGAAGGCGAAGGCACTGTTTTCATCATTGCTATACCGTTTAAAGAGTGTTCCGCCTCGGCCCCCAAACCTTCGGGAACGAAGAAAGCTTCGAACGTGGAAAACTCACAAAGACAAGTTGATTTGCCCCGCCCTAAGGCACCTGCAGCAACGCCGCAGGCCCCCAAAGAGCCAGAGACAGTTAAAGCTGTTGAACCTCAAGAACAAAACACTTCAGTCGCGCCAGACATAATGCCGGAGCAAACTTCTCCGGCCACATCAGGCAGCCTGATAAGCGATATGCTCGCGGCATCGCCTCAGAAACAGGGCAACACAGAAGATAATACGCCCTATTCCAATCTGCGTCTGTTGGTCGTCGACGACAATGCAACCAATCACATGGTGGTGTCGTCTTTGCTTGGAAGCGTGGTTGGCTCTATCGTAACTGCAAGCGATGGTCAGGAAGCCATTGATCAGCTCGACAGTCAGGCTTTTGATGTTGTCCTCATGGATATTCATATGCCGGTAATGGACGGAATTGAAGCTACTCTGTCTATACGCGGCAGTAAGAAACCCTATGCTGATATTCCAATCATTGCTTTAACAGCGGACCCCCAATATCAGCAAAAGCGCCTCTGCCGGAACATCGGAATGGATGAAGCTCTAGCGAAACCTGTTAAACTCACAGAACTCTTAAATGCTTTTGAGACGATCAGTCCAAAACTATCGGCAAATTCCGAAACTCAGAATGTTATTCAACAGACGGGCTAGTTTCTTGTCTCAAAATCCTTATCTTGATTGGGACTTAACCCAGACCGAAATAAGATATGACACTTTACAAAACTTTTCTGCTATCCGGAATCGCTTTTTCCTTTGCGGCCTGCGGGCCCGAAAAGGTTGCTGAAAATCGCGGGCAGGCAAACGCACACATTGAAAAAAGTTGGTGCATTTCGGGCGGCCCAATTTACACGGCGCTTGACTTGCAACCCACTGTTGAAGCTGTAGCAGTCACGTCTGGCGAAATCACCTATGCGGGCCCTGAAACAGACCAGTGGTGCCAGAGTGAAACGTCGCAGCGTATTAATTTAAACGGGGCCGCTCTCTATCCCGGTCTCACAGACGGCCATGCTCACCTTATCGGTATCGGCCTGCGCGAAATGACCCTCAATCTTGAAGGCACAGACTCTATAGCGGATTTAAAATCCCAACTCGCAGAAGAGGTGGAAAAGGCTGAAGATGGGCAGACTGTATATGGACGGGGTTGGATCGAAACCCATTGGCCAGAAAAACGATTTCCAACTCGCCAAGATTTGGATGAAGTCGCGCCGGATAATCCCGTAATTCTGACGCGGGCCGACGGTCACGCCTCCGTTGTAAACTCGCTTGCTCTGGAAAAGTCCGGCATTGATAAAGCAACGGAAGCTCCCTTTGGCGGCGCGATTAATCTGAGCTCAGACGGTGAACCCACAGGAATGTTAATCGATAAAGCCCAGGATTTGGTTTCTGACCTCATGCCATCCCTAACGCCCGAGCGTCGTCGGGAGGCATATATTCAAGGAGCGGAACTTTATGCCTCGAGGGGATGGGCCAATCTCCATTCTATGTCTGTTGAGCCTAATGATATTGCTCTTATGCAGGAACTTGCCAATTCAGAAGATATTAAAATCCGAGTCTATAATTCTATTGACCTTCAGAATAACCGCGCCATACCAACCATGGAGACGGATACAGCAGAAAACGACCTTATTACAACGCGCGCGATCAAGCTTTATGCGGACGGCGCTTTAGGTTCGCGGGGCGCCGCCCTCCTCGCGCCTTATTCGGACGACCCGGACAATGATGGACTGATGACTCTTAAAGAAGTTCAAGTCGAAGCTTTTCTCGAAACAGCGCTACGCAACGGAATTCAGGTAAACACTCATGCCATCGGCGACCGGGCAAACCGATACGTTCTGCAATGGTATAAGGACGCGTTTGAAACCGTTCCTAAATCTAGCTGGAAAGTGGAGGACCCTCGCTGGCGAGTGGAACACGCTCAAATCGTTGATGTCGAGGATATTCCTCTTTTTGCCGAATATGGAATAATTCCGTCCATGCAGCCTAGCCACGCGATTGGCGACCTTCACTTCGCGGTTGATCGACTGGGAAAGAAGCGCCTCGAAGGCGGGTATGCATGGCGGAGCCTCATTGATTCCGGCTCTATCATAGTCGGTGGATCTGACGCACCAGTTGAGGTCGGCGACCCTCGCATTGAATTTTATGCTGCCACGCAGCGTAAAGATATGGAAGGGTACAGCGATGAAAATTGGTACCCAGAGGAAAAGGTCAGCCGTCAGGAAGCCTTGAAAATGTTTACGATCTGGCCCGCTTACGCGTCATTTGAAGAAGATAAACTTGGAACAATTGAAGTCGGCAAACGCGCTGATTTTAGCGCCTTCAAAACAGATTTAATGACAGCGCCAGGCCCAGAAATACTGACGAGCGAACCCCTGTTTACCATGGTCAACGGTAAAATGGCATTTGACGGACGGGAAGAATAATTCCCGTCCTTATCGTAAGACGGCGCTTTTAATCCCGGAAGTTTTTGAACTGAACGGGTTGTTCAAGTCCCATATCTTTTACAAACTGAATGGCCGCTTGAAGGTCGTCTCGTTTTTTTCCAGTGACGCGCAGGGTATCACCTTGAATAGATACCTGAACCTTTATCTTTGAGCCTTTGATTTCCTTGACGATTTTTTTCGCCATCTCCTTATCAATCCCGTCTTTCACGAGAATGTTTTGCCGGACAGACTGCCCAGCAGCAGGCTCTACTTTTTGATAGTCGAGTTGGCCCGGTTCAATGCCGCGCTTTTGCAGATTGCCGCGCAGTATTTCGTGCATCTGTTTGAGTTTCAATTCGTCATCAGCGAAGACCTTTATCGCTCCGTCTGTACTTTCAACCGTCGATTTCGACCCCTTAAAATCATAACGCACGGTAATTTCGCGCGTTACGTTTTGGATGGCGTTATCGACCTCGGCCATATCGGCCTCTGAAACGATGTCAAAGCTTGGCATATATCAGACCTTTGTGTTGGTATATGGCTTTAGCTCTTTTCGGGCGACCTGCATACGGTGAACCGCATCAGGGCCGTCGGCGAATCGAAGCGTCCGCATTCCGGCATACATATTGGCTAGAGGCGTATCTTGCGAGACACCTGTTCCGCCAAACATCTGCATGGCCTCGTCTATCACTTTCAAAGCCATATTTGGCGCGGCCACTTTAATCTGGGAAATATAAGGCGCCGCCGCCCGGGAGTCGCCTTGGTCCATCATCCAAGCGGCTTTCAGGCAAAGCAAGCGCGCCTGCTCTATCGCAATACGGCATTCCGCGATGATGTCGTAATTAGCGCCCAGTTTTGCCAAAGGACGGCCGAACGCTGTCCGGCTCAAAGAGCGTTCGCACATAAGCTTTAAAGCCCGTTCAGCTTGGCCCACAGCGCGCATGCAATGGTGGATGCGGCCGGGGCCGAGGCGGCCTTGACTGACTTCAAATCCGCGACCTTCGCCGATCAAAAGTGCATCAGCCGGAACGCGTACATTCGTGAATTTAATATGCATATGTCCGTGCGGGGCATCATCATGACCGAAGACGGTCATCGGGCGAAGAATTTCAACGCCCGGCAAATCAGCCTCAATCGCAAACATAGAATGCTGCCCATGACGCGGAACGCCGCTATCACGCGCGGCCGTCCTGGCCATTAAAATATAGACTTCGCAACGCGGATCGCCTGCGCCGGAAGACCAATACTTCTCGCCGTTAAAAACCCACTCATCGCCGTCTTTCTCAGCCTTGAAGTCCAGATTCGTCGCATCAGAGGACGCCACATCAGGTTCTGTCATGAGAAACGCGGAACGAATTTCACCTTCCAGAAGCGGTTTAAGCCATTTTTCCTTATGCTCGTCCGTACCGTAGCGCTCCAAGACTTCCATATTCCCCGTGTCAGGGGCGGAGCAGTTGAAAACTTCCGGGGCAAGTGTGCACCACCCCATTTGCTCGGCAAGATAAGCGTATTCTACAGTAGAAAGACCATAACCGCGTTTTGAGTCTGTGAGCCAGAAGTTCCAAAGCCCCTGCTCCTTCGCTTTCGCTTTCAAACCCTCACGAATTTCATTTTGGCGATCCGTAAATTTAAATCGATCCCCGGCTTTTCCGACCTCGGCGTGATACTCTGCATCTGCGTCCAGAATTTCATTCTGAACCATATCCCGTACTTTTTCGACGAGCGGCTTGACGCGCTCGCTCATACCTAAATCCATGACTGCCATAATCTTTCCCTTATAATTCGCCTGTTTTGATTTTCAGTCTGGCAAGTTGCCCGAGAGCACTTGTCATTTGTCCGTAGTCTTTGAATCTCGGATTGTCGTTTTGCCCGCGATAAAATCTTGCATAAATTTGCTGGATGATAACCGCCAAACGCCAAATGCCGTAAACGTAATAGAACTGAAAGCCCGAGACATCCGCTCCGGTTTTTTCTGCGTAAAAATCCAAAATTTCCTGCCGCGTCATCATGCCGGGCGCGCCGGAGGGCTGCCGCACCATCATTTGCATGAAGGGCGGGTCGTCCGCGTGAATCCAGTACGCAAGCGTATTGCCTAAATCCATCATGGGGTCGCCGAGTGCGGATATTTCCCAATCCAGGACCGCCTCTATCCGGGTCGGGTCGCTTGCCTTCAAAATGCAATTATCAATGCGGTAATCGCCGTGAATAACAGCCGCGCCGCGTTCCTTGGCGGGCATATTGTCAACGAGCCAGTTTTGAACATCTTCAAATTTTTCAATATCGTCCGTCCAAGCAGCCTCGAAACGGCGGTTCCAGCCCGTGATTTGGCGCTTCACATATCCTTGGGGCTTTCCGAAACCTCCAAGTCCGACGGCCTCATAATCAACACTATGAAGATCAACCAGAGTTTGAAAGAAATTCTCGCAAAGCTCTCGCGTATCTTTCTCAGTCCAATTCCACTCTGTCGGAATTTTGTTGTGTATCAACGGCCCTTCGGAACGATCCATGACATAAAATTCTGATCCAATAATGGAAGAATCATCCGTGTAATAAAGCGTGTTCGGAACCGGGACTTCACCTTTCAAGCCGCTCATCACTTTGTATTCGCGGCTCATATCATGGCCGGATTTTGGCTTATCTCCGAAAGGCGGACGGCGTAAAACCATACGACGCTCCGGATAATCTAGAGCATATGTCAAATTGGACGCGCCCGATGGATATTGAGTGACCTCGGGTTTCCCTTTCAAATCAGGCAGTTCTTTTTTCAGAACCGCATCTATAGCGTCGATATCCAGTTCTTCGCCTTTACGAACCTCTACTGTTGGATTGATATCAGCCATTAAATAACGGCGCCCCCGTCGACCACCATGCATTGACCGGTATAATAGCTTGCTTCTTCAGAGGCCATGTACAGCACCGCGCCGACCATTTCTTCGGGTTGAGCCATACGCTTAATCGCCAAGTTCATTTTGACGTACAAATCCATGGCTGGGTTGTCTTTCAAAGCACTGGCGAGTTTTGTATCCGTGAAGCCCGGCAGCAGAGCGTTCACTCTTACGCCATGTTGTGAATACTCCTTGGCCAGACCCTTTGTCATCGCGATCAGGGCCGCTTTACTCATGCCGTAGATAACGCGGAACTCAGCTGGCTGTAGCCCGTCAATTGACGCAACATTCACCACTGAGCCGCCGCCATCAGCTTTGAGCATTTTATAAGCTTTGGTTGTCAGGAAATACGGGCCGCGTGTATTCACTTCGATTGTCTTATCAAACGCGCCTTCACTGGCCTCGTGGGCAGGGCCGAAATGCGGGCTCGTAGCGCCGTTATTGATTAAGATATCAAGACGACCAAACTCCTTTTCGATCATGGACAAGACCTTGTCGTGATGATCTAGTTCGCCCAGATGAAGCTCCGCAGAGATAGCTTTACCGCCCTTCTCCCGAATAGCCTCCGCGACTTTCTCGCAGTCAGCTTGCTTCCGGCTTGAACATATAACTGTCGCGCCGTGTTCCGCTAAGCCGTGCGCGACAGCTTCGCCAATACCGCGAGACGCGCCCGCGACCAAAGCAACCTTGCCGGATAAATCAAATCTCTTCGTCATAACTCTTCCCGTTAGTTGGTATTGTGCCTGTTATTTTTTTGCCGCAGCAAAGGCGTCGCCGACTTTTTGTTTTAGCTTGCCCATTCCGTCCAGATAGGCGTCCGGATATTTTGCCCGATTGACAAAATACTCCTGAACAACCTCATGCGGAAAAACATAGAATTGGTCTTTTTCTATAGCCGCTTTCAAAGCGTTGGCGACGTCGGACGGCTCAAGATATCCGTCCTGACTATTCTCAGCCATGGCCATGCCTTTTGTCATTTCAGAGCGAACATATTGCGGACAAATACAATTGGCTTTTATACCGTCTGCCCCGTGTTCAATTGCCACCGATTCCGCAAACGCGACTGCCGCGTGCTTCGTTGCGGTATAAGAAGCACTTCCGATTTGATTTAAAAGACCCGCCGCTGACGCCGTGACAACAAAGCGGCCGGAGCCTCTCTCCACCCAGGACGGCATCAGGGCTCGCGCGGCATAAACGGACCCCATCACATTGACCTGCCACGCCTGCTCCCAGCTTTCATTACTAGCTTTGGCAACATAGCGGCCATTTCCGGAACCGACCCCTGCGTTTGAGATATAGGTGTCAATTGGCCCAAGGTCGGCTTCAACGGAGGCGATAAAGTTTTTGACAGACGCTTCATCGCTCACATCACAGATATAGGCTTTCGCTCCGATTTCTTTAGCTGTTTCTTGGCAGTCTTTATAATCGCTAATCGCCACCTTGGCCCCGTTAGCAATATACATTTCGGCAATGCCGCGACCTATTCCACCTGTTGCACCTGTGATAGCAATAATCTGATTTTCAAACATAGTCTCACCTTACGGAACGCAAAATAACGAGCAAGTATTTTCCCCTGCCCGATTTGTTCTTATTTGCGGGTTCACGGATTACGAAATCAGCTTATACTGTTCAAACAGGGAGCGGGGGAAAAACTGTGAATAGCAACTCATCAGAAACGATAGAATTTGAAGCCTTGCTCGCGACGAGTGTCCTTGATCGTGACAAAGTGCCAAACCAAAATCAGAGTGAGACCTGCTTCTCCTGCGGCAGTAAAATTACGGGTCTATATTGCAAAGACTGCGGTCAAAAAAACGACGACTATAGGCGTTCTATATTTTCCTTAGCGAAAGACGGAGTTGCCTCTGTTTTCTCCCTTGATTCTCGTATGTGGCAAACCTGGTTTGCGCTTCTGCTGAAACCCGGCCGAGTTGCGCGCGAATTCGCCAATGGCAAACGTACAAAATGGAGTAGTCCAGTTAGAATTTATCTGGCTATGAGCTTACTGCTCTTCGGATATCTGGCAATCACACAAACTCAAATTGTGAGCTTGGATATAAACGTCCAACCCAAGGCGACTGTAGAAAAACCGGCAGATGAAGTGACGCTTGAAGATCTTAAAATGACTCTCGCCATGACAATGTTTGAGACCAAAGCCCAAATTGAAAAAAGAAATTCTGAACGAAATTTTGAATATATTGGGATGGTTTTTGATAGCTCTGGCTATGATATGAAAATTTCCGACGGCGGTTTGGTTTTTGAAAAGGAGCCCCCTGAAACAACCCAATCTACAGACGAGAGCGAAAAGGCCGATGTTAGTGATACTGAGAGCGCGCCCGTTTCTGAACAAACTATCGAAGAGACGTTTCGTTCGGCTGTTACTCAGGGAAATAGACCCAATCGAGTGATGTTAAACAATCAGGAAGTTGATTTGACCGGAGCGTCATTTCGAGACGGCGTCATTCGGTTCATGCGGGATCCATCAGATTTCAGTGAAACTTTTTCAAAATACATCCCGCGCATTATGTTTGTCATGATGCCCTTCACGATGTTTCTCGGCGCCCTTTTTATCAGAGGCAGAGGCAATGCTTTTCTCTATGACCATTTGGTCCATGCCGCCTATATCCACGCCATTGTCTTTTTCCTATTACTCGCAGGTTTGATTTTGGCCCGTTTTTCGTTTCTGCCCGGAGGATTGATTTTCCTTGTTTTCACCACCTACCTGTTTTTTTACCTGCCGCTCAGTTTGAAACACATGTTTAAAAGAGGCCCCATAAAAACGGTTTGGGCCACGTACTGCATCGCCGGAATTTACTTAACGGTTATGTTTTCAATTTTGATCTATCTTTCGGTAATGGGAATGCAGAATTATCTGATTGCAAGATAGTTTCGGTATACCTCAAGAAATGCTGATGGGGGATTTCGGCGCCCGATCCCCAAACCACCAAAGCGTCGCCGCCGTTGCCGCGAATACAGCGGCTTCCGTAATCGCGCTCTCTTTTGTGATCAGAAATATAGCTGCCGTAATGCACCACAGGATAAGCGTAATGGCCGGCCGGACGAGCCGAAGTATATTAATGACCCATTGGCTGGCTTTGCCTAAAGCCGCTTCGGCTTTGATAGAAGCCTCCAGCCCCGCCCAGGAGCCTTGTTGTGCAGATAGAGCCAACTCCAACTCAGTTTCCTGATGCCGCGCTGCCATATTGAGTTCATGCAGTTTATATTCATGCCCCCACCGGGCGCGCTCTTGGACGTGTTGTTGCTTTTGTTCGAAATACCCAGCAATGCGGCCCAAAGCCGTTCCCACGATACCAAATAATCCTCCCGCTGCAGCGTCCAATCCAAGCGTTAATGCAGTTGCCATAATTTCCTCGCTTTCTCTGAGCCGATCCAGTGACGGGGGCGTCCTAAGTCAATGTGTAAAAATGTTGAGTAAAAACCAAATCCCGTAAAACCGTTTCGCTCTGCGGCGTCTCGTAATCGAAACCGGTTCAAGTCCCGTAGATTGATGTCTGCGGCAAGTTTCAGGTGTTGAGATAATGGCGCCCCGCCAACATGCGCATTATGAAGCGCGCAGCGATGGCCAGACAGAATATGCAGAGGGGCCTTCATATCGCTTCGAAGGTTTTGCAACCTATCCAGAAACTCTGGCCAGATGTACCCCTCCCCGCAGTGACGGCACGCCATTTCAGCGAAGGAAAAATTTGGCCAACGCCTAGGCTGCCAAGCGTCAGAGATAGATAGGTTGTTGTTTTCTTCACTCGGGACGAATGTACCCGTACGCCTTTGACAATTATTTGTGTGTCTCATCATGATCTGAATATAGCTCAGCATCACAGAGTGAGGACGCAATAAAAAACCCGCTTTAAAAGCGGGCCTTTAGAGTAAAATAAACGTGGATCTAAATCCAGCCTGTGAGCAACCCTAGTTAAACAAGCTCATCTTGCGGGCTTTCTTTGCCGCCAAGTAATAGAAGGTTACGCGGGACTTAAACCGGTCGCCTTTCATTTCCTGACAAACCTTTTTCACAAGTTCCATCTGACCGGAATCTTTTTCTAGTTTTTTAGTGACAAATCCATCTGCGACCCGTTTCAGCTCGGCTTCGTCGGAACAGGCAACAAGAGAACTGTCGCGCGAACGTAGAGCCACACCACAATATTTCACGATGTTTTCAACGGTCTTGCGTTTTGCTTTTGAATCATACTTTTTGACATTGGTGTAGTATTTTTCAAACGCCGCTTCTTCTTTGCTTACCTTTGGTTTCTTGGCACGCGTTGACCCTGGCTTAGGTCCAGGCTTCTTGCGGGGCTTTCCAGCTGCTGTCAGTTCACCGCGTTTAGTTCCCGGTTTCGGTCCAGGTTTACGCTTAGTTTTTGTCGCAGCGGCCGTTTTTGCAACGGCTTTAGGCTTTGTCGTCTTTTTAGCTGCCGCTTTTTTAGGAGCAGGCTTCTTAGCTGTTTTGGTTTTAGCTGTTGCCGAAGCTGCAGTTTTTGCCGTCGCCTTCTTCTTGCTAGCAGGTTTTTTGGTTGCTGCCTTTTTCGCAGGCGCCTTTTTAGCCTTGGCTTTCGGCGCTTCCGATAAACGGCCCTCAAGGTATTTCACCCGCGCCGCTAAATAACGGTTACGCCATTCCAGCGCGTAAGTTTCATCATCATCGCCGCCTTGAGCCGCTGGGGCCGCCGACGCAACGCTCGCGCCAGTGCCAGCAGAAGCGAGCTTACCTTTAAGATCACTGACTTCCGTTTCATTTGCAGATAGTCTGCCTTTGAGAGCTTGGTTCTCTGTGCGCAGTTTATCGGCTTCTGCCCGGAGAGCTTTTTCGCCTTCGACAGATAAATCGCCTTCTTGCTTCTTACCTCGGAATAAAAGCCACCCTAGAAAAAGCCCGATCAGAGCTGCAATCACCATGGGAACGATTAGGTATCCAATTATATAACTTAAGTTCATTTAAATGTCTCCTATAAGAATGGATCAGGCGTGTCTACTGGGCCTGTGTTAGCGTGAAGGTAGTCCGGCGATTCATTTCTTGGCCTTGCGCCGTGGCATTATCGCCGATCGGATTTGACTCCCCATGTCCTGTTGCCGTCATACGGTTACGCTCGACACCTTGCTGGGTCAAATACGCCAGAACACGGTTGGCCCGTCGTTCAGATAATTGCTGATTCGCCTCCGTATCACCAGTGTTATCCGTATAACCGTCAATCTGAATACGGAAATTTTGGCACTGATTCGCGGCGGCGGAAATTTCTGCCAAGAGGTCAAAACTAGAATCTCCGGTGATATCAGACTGTCCTGACGGAAATTCGATTTTCGTACCTTCGTTTAAATCATCGAATAGAGTTTGACAGATTGCCTGGGACTCAACCTGTCCAATAACATCAGAAGCCAAATTAGGGACGTTGATGTTTGACGCTCCATTATAGGCAGCTGGTACATCAGATGCGAAGTTGTTGATACGCTCCCGTATTTCTGCCGAACTGGCTTGGCCGTGAATTAAAAAGTTATTATTCTCTAATTGAAATCGTCCGCTATCCATAAGGGCTAATTCTTCGATACCTTGTTCGATAACGCTTACCCAGTTTTCATCCGGCGCCCCGCTGGCAATCTCAACACTGGCGCTCTGAACTGATTCAGAAAAGGCTGTATTGGCCTTTGCTAGAACCGAGTCGCGCTCTTGAGCATTGCCGACATACCCATCAAGAGTGACATTCCCGTCCTCCAATTTGGTAACACTAAATGTGTAGGGAGATTCGACAGTAGCCGCAGGCGGCTCAACGGCTTGAACCTGCTGAGAGGTTGTCACGGTCACGTCACTTAGAACACGATGCCAAGGACTGTCCGTCTGACAATCCGAACAAACAGTGTTTTGTGCGGTTTCCACAGCGCCGCGAGCTGCATCATTAGAAGGCGCATTGCCTGTTACTGTCGCAATATGGCCGTTCATCTCTACACCGGCCCAATCATAATTTTGATTTTGAAGAGCGGCGCGAATATCGTCCCCCATATTCTCAGATATTTTCGGCCCCATAATCAGCGCATAGGCCGCTGCGCCGATGACTAAAAGTAATATCCCTAACAACCACTTCCCCATAAGTCCTCCGAAGGTCTAGGCATCAATATTAGTCCATGGCCCAATTAAATAACTTTGGAGCCAAACTAATAAATATCCTTTAGAGCATGGGTGAAGCCGTTGCAATAAGGATGAAGGATTTGCAAGGTTTTTAATTTAGCCTCCCTCAATCTCGGGAAAGCGGAAATGAAAACAGCAATTAATCGGGATTAGGCTCAGAATGACAAACGGGATTTTGCCGCCGCATATTCCTCTTTCATCTGCGCCACAATTTCGGCGACGGGCGGAGCGGAGGAAACGCTCCCGACACCTTGGCCGGCGCCCCAGATATCTTTCCAGGCTTTGGCATCCGTATTTCCGCCGGAGCCAAAATTCATGGACTTCTTATCTGCCGTTGGCAAATTATTTGGATCCAGTCCGGCTTTCTCTATTGAACCTTTTAAATAGTTTCCGTGAACTCCTGTGAAGAGAGAGGAGTAAATTATATCCTCCCCAGCCGAATCGACGATCTCTTGCTTATAGGCTTGTTCAGCATTGGCTTCTTCCGAAGCAATGAAACGTGTTCCAATATAGGCAAAATCCGCACCAATGGCTTGGGCCCCCGCGACGGATCCGCCCGTAGCAATAGAACCCGACAACAGAAGTGGGCCATCATGGAATTGGCGGATTTCAGGGATAAGAGCGAAAGGAGATAGAAGTCCTGCATGCCCGCCTGCTCCGGCGCAAACCGCAATTAAACCATCGGCGCCCATTTCAAGCGCCTTCTTAGAATGACGAATATTGACCACGTCATGAAGGATAATTCCGCCGTAACTATGTGTCGTATCATAAACCATCTTTGAGGCCTGAAGGCTCGTAATAATAATCGGTACTTCATGCTTGCGACAAATTTCCATATCGTGCTCAAGACGATTATTCGACTTGTGACAAATCTGGTTCACCGCGAAAGGAGCAACTTTCTTGTCTGGATTGTCTTTCTGGAATTTTTCAAGTTCCAATTTTATTTGAACAATCCACTTCTCCAGCATCTCTGCCGGGCGCGCGTTAAGCGCAGGAAAGGATCCGACAATTCCGGCTTTGCATTGCGCTATCACCAATTCAGGCCCGCTCACGATAAACATGGGCGCGGCAATTACGGGAAAATCCAAATCTTCCAAAATCGCAGGTAGGGTCATGAGAGTATATCTTTCAAATACTATTTATCAGCGCGGAAATCTGTTTCCGCTTCGGAAGCCATCCAGGCCATTGTGGCAAAAGCAGCCACATTTTGGGCCATCTCTTTCGGGTCAATCTTGTCGAATGTGTCGTCCGGCGTGTGATGCAAATCGAAATAATCAGTGCCGTCTTGTTGGAAACGCATGGTCGGTACGCCTTCATTCGCCATAGGGCCAATATCAGGTCCCCCATTCGTAGTTTTTCCTTCGGCAAAAGGAATACTCATCGCGCTGGCCATCGCTTTCAAAACACCTTCGCCTTCTGTCACGCCGGATTGAACTTCGTACACCAGACCAGCCCCGAAATCGGATTCGGTCGCCAGAACGTGATTAGCCAGCTCGTCCTTATGGGCCTCAACATAAGCAAAGCCGCCCTTCAGACCAATTTCCTCTGCCCCGAAAGCAACGACACGGATCGTGCGTTTTGGTTTTAACCCAGCCTCAAGAATGACTTGAGCGGCCCCGGCGGAGATTCCAATGCCGGCTCCATCATCAATTGCACCTGTCCCTAGATCCCAGCTATCTAAATGGCCACTAATCAGAACAATTTCGTCCGGTCGTTCCGTTCCAACAATTTCACCGATGACATTTCCGGAAGGAAGGTCGCCGACAGATTTAGGCGTAAGAACCAATTTCAGCTCTACCTCCTCTTGATTTTTCAGCATCCGCTCTAATTGATCCGCATCGGGACCAGAGAGCGCTCCGATAGGAATTGGCTCGACATCAGGCGCATAGCGCATCTGACCAGTATGAGGGAAACGGTGGCTGTCAGTACCGACTGAGCGAATGACTACGGCGGCCGCGCCGCGTTTACCGGCTTCTGTTGCGCCGGATCGACGCTTGCGATTTGCCGGCCCGTACCCCGCCCCATCCGGAGCCTTTTCCATACGCCCTGAAATAAAGACAATTTTACCGTCCAGTCCGCCCTCAGGAGCGCTTTCCAAATCTTCAAAGGTCGGGAAATACACGACGTCCGCTGTGATACCTTCTTCCGGCGTCGCTACAGAGCCTCCTAAAGCCGTGATAAATAAGGTCTGAGGGAACGGAGACACGACTTCTGCCGTTTCCACGCCGCGCTCCCACCCTGGAACCGTAAACGGTTCAATGCGAACATTCTGCAAACCGATTTCTTTGAACTTCTCGACCGTCCATTCGCGTGCCCTCGCCTCGGCTTCTGTACCCGCCATTCGGGCTCCGATTTCGGTCGTCAGATCCCGTGTGATATCGTATCCATACGAGCCTGCCATCGCCGAATCGATTAAGCCTTGAACCGTCTCAGAGACGCTCGCATTATTTGCTGAGGACACATCAGCTGTGGGCGCGTCTGCGGACTGCGCAAAACTCACGGCGTTGAAAGGACTTCCTGACAATACAAACGCCAGCGTTACTGTGGAGACGGTTTTTTTAAACGGCAGTTGAGTAAAGGGCATGTGAAAATTCCTTTTCGGAGAGAATAAATATCATCTTTATCTGATGTGCAGGATGTGGTTGAACAGTTTCAAGTCTTTTTCAAGCTGCGGACTCAATTATTTTTGAATATCGCCGCCTCAGGAGTGTAGAATGATACCAAGTAAATCTCTCGTGGCCACTGCGGCCGCCGCCGCTTTCCTTACGGCTTGTAGCTCTGAAGCACCGCCCGTCGAAAAAGTGGACGCCTCTATTTCCGCCGCCGACCTTGGACGCCGAATTGAAACATTGTCCTCGGACGACTTTGAAGGCCGGGCCCCGGGAACAGAGGGCGGGCAGAAAGCCTCACAATATATAGCTGACGAAATGGAGCGCGCCGGCCTCTCCCCTATGGGCGATAATGGAACATATTTCCAAAATGTGGAATTGAGCGAAGCTACCGTTCGAAAAAATGATTCCTCTATGTCCATTCATAAGGACGGTGAGGAAGCCCCTCTTCTTACTTCAGATTTAAAGTCCAACTCCGTCTATTGGACTAAGCGTCTGGACGAAACAGTCAGTGTGGAAGATTCAGATCTTGTCTTTGTCGGGTACGGCGTCACAGCTCCGGAATATGGCTGGGACGATTATGCTGACCTCGACGTTGAAGGCAAAACCGTCGTTATTTTGGTCAATGACCCAGGGTTTGCCACTCAGGATGACGCGCTGTTTAATGGTAATGCCATGACTTATTATGGTCGTTGGACATATAAATACGAAGAAGCTGCTCGGCAGGGCGCGGCAGCTGCGCTTATTGTGCATGAAACGGCACCGGCCAGCTATGGTTGGGATGTTGTCTCCGGCTCTTGGACAGGGGCGCAATACGACCTTGTTCGTCCAGACAGAGGCGCCTCACGCACAGCTCTCGAAGGCTGGCTCCATTTAGACGCAGCAGAGGATTTATTTGCTTCTGCTGGACTTGATTATCAATCTCTTAAAAATCAAGCTTCCATTAAGGGCTTCAAGCCAGTTCCGCTTGAAGGCATCAGTCTTGACGCCACCATTAAACAAGACGTCAAAACAACGACGTCCCGAAACGTCGCTGGGGGCGTAACCGGGGCCACTCACCCCGACGAGTATGTCCTTTATATGGCTCATTGGGATCATTTAGGAAAAAATGACGAACTCCCAGGCGATGACAAAATTTACAACGGCGCCGTCGACAACGCGACAGGCACAGCGGCCATTATTGAAATCGGCGAAGCCATGGCCCAAGGCCCGGCGCCAGAACGTTCGGTCATCTTTGTGGCTGTCACAGCGGAAGAATCCGGATTATTAGGGTCCGCTTACTATGCAGAGAGCCCGCTCATTCCACTAAATCAAACGGTGGCAGGCATTAACATCGATGCCATGCTTCCGACAGGCCGAACCAAAGACATTATGGTCAAAGGTTATGGTGCGTCTGAATTGGAAGATTTGCTCAAAGCTGAACTAGACACACGCGATATGTATATTGTGCCAGACGACAAGCCGGAAGCCGGATCCTATTATCGGTCAGACCATATAAGTCTGGCAAAAAAAGGTGTGCCAATGCTTTATGCGGATCCAGGGAATGATCATGTGACCAAGGGTCTAACCTATGGGGAAGATTTTGCATCGGAATACAATAAGGCCCGTTATCACAAGCCGGGCGACGAATATGACAATAGCTGGGATCTCTCAGGCATTACTCAAGCCACAGAAATTTTCTATGAACTCGGCTTGGACATTGCAAATTCAGATGAATGGCCGAATTGGTATGAAGGAACAGAGTTCCGGGCTTTACGGGACGAGATGAGAAAGAACTAAATCAAGCCCCCTTAAACCCAAGAAGATTCGTCGCTAAGATCATGACGATAAACATTAAATTTATGGCCAAAACCCATGCGGAGCAAGATCCGCAGCTTTGGACCTCTCTCCTCCCCGGCACAGACCAGCGCTGGGGAGATTGCGTTTTCACCTTTGATATGGATGCCCGGGACTATGACTGGCTCGTCGTCTATGAAGGCTTGCCTATGCTCCCCAATGATAGGCAGGTAAACCGCATCGAGCCCCTGGCTTGCCCCAGGGAAAAAACCCTTTTCATTACCACTGAACCCGCTTCCATACGGGTGGAAGGCCCGCATTATCTGAGGCAGTATGGACATGTTCTAAGCGCAAAGCCTGCTAGCGTGATGAAACACCCTAATCAAATTTTCGAAACCCCGCCCCTCCGTTGGTTTTACGGGCGTCCGTTAGGAGGGCAGCCTGGGGAATATATCAATTATGATGAGTTTCTAGCTCGCGCTCCTCTCCCCAAAACCAAAACGCTTTCAACAGTGTGCAGTAATAAACAGATGTCCCACACTGTGCATTCCCAGCGTTACAACTTCACCATGGAGATGAAAGACCGCCTGGGCGATATGTTTGATGTATATGGGCGCGGCATAAACCCCATAGACCGCAAAGACGAGGCGATGGATGACTATCGCTATACGCTAGCGATTGAAAATCATCACGCTGCGGGACATTGGACCGAAAAACTTTCTGATGCTTGGCTCGCCAACTGCCTGCCCTTTTATTATGGCGATCCCGAATACGCCTCGTTCTTTCCTGTGGAGGCGGCCATACCAATCGATATTTTTAAAATGGATGAAGCTGAGGCTACGATCAGACATTCAATCGCAAGGGGTGAATACGAGAAAAGGCTCCCTGCGATTTGGGAGGCAAGAACTCTCATTCTCAAAAAATACAATTTAATCGCCGTCATTGCCAAAACCGTGGAGAGGCTGGACCCGCTGGCAGTCCCTAGTTCTTCATACGGAGGCGAGATATTGGGCCGTCATGTTTTCCGGAAAAAGCACCCCTTCTTTGCTTTGTCGGATGCTATTCACGGTCTTAAAACAAGACACTTCCTTTCAAACTCATAGATTTGACGCTTTCCAATTTAGTTTAGAACCAACTTTTCTCTGTTTACGAGAATTTAGTAGAACTCTCCTAATGTTATGGTCTAACATCCAACAAATTTCGATAACGGACGTACTCAATGCCAAAATTCAGTCAAGCTTTTCGCTTCAGTCTAATTTCAGTAAGCGGAGCCATGGGCGCTCTGGTACTCGGAAGCGAAGTGCTCGCAGACGGACCCGCTTGCAATTCAGAAGACCAAGTGTGTAAATTCCGTCAACTCGGGACAGAATTACCGACGCCGAATATTTTCCGAAACGCCGCCGGCGCTCCTGGACCTGCCTATTGGCAACAACAAGCTAATTACACAATCGACGTCGTGCTCGATGAAGAAGAGCGCCGTATCAGTGCAGAATCGACGATTGATTACATTAATAACTCTCCTGACCCTTTAAATTACATTTGGGTCGCTCTGGATCAAAATCGTTTCAAGGATGGAAGTTTGGCGCGCGAGAGCGCCACAGCCGCCGCAGCCGGCTCAAGCCGCGGCGACGGATCCTCCAAACAAGACCGGGTTAGCTTCTCTAGCCTACGTTATAGCCAGGCGAATGAAGACCGGGAATACGGGTTTGAGTTTAAGGCTGTTACAGACGAAAATGGCAATGACCTAAACTATACAATCAACGACTCCATGATGCGGATTGATCTCGAAAAGCCGCTTCAACCCGAAGAGCGCAGAATCATTAATATCGATTGGGATCACAATATTATCGATGAAGTCGCTGTGGGCGGCCGAGGCGGTTATGAATATTTCGAAGAGGACGAAAACTATATTTTCGGCATGGCGCAATGGTTCCCTCGCCTCGCCGCTTATACGGATTATACCGGGTGGCAGAACAAACAGTTCTTAGGCCGCGGCGAATTCACGCTCGAATTCGGCGATTACGACGTCAATCTGACCGTACCCTCAGACCACATCGTTGCTTCCACAGGCGTTTTGCAAAACCCACGCGACGTTTTGAGTGCAGAACAGCGCCGCCGTCTTGCAGACGCAGGCACGGAAGAACCCATCTATATCGTGACACCGGAAGAGGCTGAAGAAAACGAAAAGACCAAAGCCGAAGGAACCAAGACCTGGAAGTTCAGAGCCGAAAATGTACGCGACTTTGCCTGGTCCAGTTCCCGTAAATATATTTGGGACGCGATGCTGTTTGAGCAGGACGACGAAGCCAACCCAACTGTCACCGCCATGAGCTTTTTCCCCAAAGAAGCCGACCCGGTTTGGTCAAAATATTCAACACAAGCCGTCGTCCACACAATGGATGTCTATAACAAGTTCGCTTTTAATTACCCCTACCCTGTCGCCCAATCTGTAAACTCCTGGGAACGCGGCGGCATGGAATATCCGATGATTACCTTTAACGGATATCGTCCGTCAGAGGATGAAGAAACGGGTGAAGTCACATATTCCCGAAACATCAAATACGGCCTTATCGGTGTTATCATTCACGAAATCGGCCATATCTATTTTCCTATGACCGTCAATTCAGATGAGCGTCGATGGACATGGATGGATGAAGGGATCAACACGTTCCTTGAATATCAGGCAGAATATGAGTGGGAAGAAAACTTCCCGATCAGCCGCTATGGGTCCAACAATCCAATGGATGACATTTCCCGCTATATGACCAGTTCAAATCAAGTGCCGATCATGACACAGTCGGATTCTGTCTTGCAGTTTGGGCCGAACGCTTACTCTAAACCCGCCACGGCGCTTATGGTATTACGCGAAACCGTTATGGGGCGCGAGCTGTTTGATTTTGCTTTCCGCGAATATGCGACCCGTTGGAAGTTCAAGCGTCCCACTCCGGCGGATTTCTTCCGCACTATGGAAGATGCCTCTGCCGTTGATTTGGATTGGTTTTGGCGCGGTTGGTTCTTTGGAACCGACCATGTTGACATTGCTCTGACAGATGTTCGCCAATATCAAATTTCCTCTCAGGACCCTGAAATCGAAAATGATATGGAACGGGACGAATATAACGCCAACACCCCGGAAACGATTACGCAGCGCCGCAATCGGGATGAAGGTATTGAAACCCGCGTCAGCCGGTATCAAGAGCTTGAAGACTTCTATAATGAAAACGACCGTTTCGAAGTTACAAACAAAGACCGGAACACTTTCAAATCTTTCCTCGAAGGGTTGAAAGATTGGGAAAGAGAGGTTTATGACCGCGCTCTTGAAGACAATGATTATTACTACTTTGTCGATTTCAAAAATATCGGCGGTCTGATTTCTCCCCTGCCTTTGACGCTGACTTATGAGGACGGCAACACGGAAGAAATCATGATTCCGGCTGAAATCTGGAGACGTGACACGGAGAGCGTAACGAAGCTCATCGTGCGTGACCGCAAAATTACTTCGATTGAGCTGGACGCGCATCACCAGACGGCAGATGCCGATTATGGTAACAATAGCTTCCCGCAATCAGTCACACAAAGCCGTATCGAAATGTATAAGTCGGATTATAAAGCCTCCTCTATGATGGCCGACATGCTCGTCGAGCTAAAAGGTAATCCGGATGAAGCAAAGTCCGACGACGGCGAGGACAAAGACCTCCCTATGGAGACAGTTGAACCCACCGATGAGGCAGAGGACAAAACCTCCGCCGAAAATCTGGGAGACTCTGACGAAGACGTTCAAACCAAGGACCGAACTGAAGAGCAAAAATCGACACTGCGCAAAACCCTCGAAAGAATGTTGGGCGGAAAGTAAGCTTTTAATATGGACAATTGGCTTAATCGTAGACACGCCCTTTTGGGCGCGGCCGCCCTGGGTGTCATGGGCGGGGCCTCCCCTGTTTTAGCGCACCGCTTAACGACAACAACCACTCATGTAGATATCGATTCTGGAACAGGGCTGGTGGAAGTGATTCATAGCTTTCATGTCCATGATACAGAGACGGCACTGGCAACGGAGGGTCTCATAGATTCCCCAAACCTCTCCGCTTTGAAGGAACGCGCTCAGCTCGCTCTTTACACCCAAGAGACGTTCTCGCTTTATCAGAATGAGAAGATCGTTCCTTTAGAGGTCGTCGGAGCTGAGCTCGACCGCGGCAATGTTCTGGCCTACCAACAAGGCAAACTAAGCCTGCCCATTGGAGAGCTCTCTATTAAAGCAGAAATGATGCGCAAATTCGTTCACAACCAGATCAATAATGTGGATGTGGTCGTTAATGGCAAAGTCACCTCTTTACAGTTTCGAGGCTCGGACGGCATTAAAAAGGTGCTTGCCTAACCCCCGTTTCAATGAGCATATAGGGGCATGATTGTTGTACACCATCTCAACCATTCCCGCTCTCAGCGTATTCTCTGGCTATTAGAGGAGCTGGAAGTTGAATATGAAATTAAACATTATGAGCGCAATCCTGAGACTAATCGCGCGCCCGATGAACTCAAAGCCGTGCATCAATTGGGCAAAAGCCCAGTCATAGAAGATGGCGACCAAGTCATTGCCGAAACCGGCGCGATCATCGTCTACCTGCTTGATAAATATAGTGATGGGTCGCTGCGTCCAGGCAAGGAGTCTGCGGAATATGTTGACTATGTCCATTTCCTGCATTTTGCAGAAGGTTCAGCCATGCTGCCATTCTTGCTCGCGCTTTACACGAGCTATCTCGGAGACGGCGCGGCGCCTCTTCAGCCTTTGATTGTCGGCGAAATTAAAGGCATCCTCGATTATTGCGAATACGCCCTCACCCGCAATGAATATTTTGCCGGAGACCACCTAACGGGCGCAGACATTCAAATGATTTTCCCCCTTGAAGCCGCCAAGGCACGAGGCCGCTTAATCGAATATGAAGCTTGCAATGATTACGTTGATAAGATTCATAAGCGTCCGGCCTATTTGCGGGCTCTTAAAAAAGGCGGAGACTACGCTTACGGACCGAAGGGCGCCTGATGTCGGCCGCCATTTTTCACCTCGCTTATCCGGTTAAAGATAAAGAAATCACGCGTCATTTCTACCGAGACGTTTTAGAGTGTAAGCAAGGGCGCGAAGCCGACACCTGGATTGATTTTGACTTTTTTGGCCATCAGGTATCCTTCCATGTGCGGGAAGAGGCCTTTCGAGCAGAAGAGCCGACGAATAAGGTTGATGGGAAAGATGTGCCTGTTCGGCATTTCGGGGCGGTGTTAGAGTGGCAAGTATGGCATGATTTACGAGATCGTCTGGTAAAGTCCGGGGCGGACTTTATCATTAAACCCTATATCCGTTTTGCCGGACAAGTCGGCGAACAGGCAACTATGTTTTTACTAGACCCAAGCGGCAACGCCCTCGAGTTCAAAAGCTTCAAAGACCCCTCACAGGTTTTTGCGTCGTAAAATCTTTACTGCAACATGAGTGAGTTTAGTTCTGATTTAGCGGCCTTTTGCAAGGCTTTTAATGACGTCCAACTACCATTCTCTAAAGCGTGCCAGCGGTTCAGCTGAATTTGCGTAAACCGGATTTGCCATTCCAAATCAGCGACGCGTTGTTTCACGCTCTCTGAAAATTCATTGACCTTAGCCGTCTTATTATAAGCCGGCTCTAAATCGTTTGCCGCAATGGCTAGCTCATTTACCTGAGAGGTATAAGAGGCATCATTTTTTACTAATTTTTTCATTCCCAGCTCCCGTTGCATATTCCAACTAGAAGATAGACGCTTGAAAGGGATATTTTGTTCCCACCCATCATTGCAAAAATGTAACATTAATGTTTGCAGCGATTTAGGCTGAAGGTTTTTAACAATTATATCAAAGAGTTATAAAATCCATGTACAATTACTAATCCTACATAACTAGGCAGTTAAGGGCGCCTCATAAGTACCCTCAACTCCCTAATTTCACTTGAACTTCTTATTTTTGAGGCAGGATAAGATATTTCTCACCGGTTTTCTTGGCATTGTAGGATTTGACCACATCTGACTGTAAAGCCTCTTCCAGAGAAATCTCATGGCTATAATGACTGGCAAAGGTCGTTGTTAGCTCATCAGCAACACGTTTGCGCAATCGCGCACCGACCTCTTTACCGGCTTTAGCGAGGAAATTCGGCAGGAGCCAGCCTCCAACCCCCCAAGCCATACCATAGCCCCGCGTCAGGGTCGTAACGCTCATATCCAGGCTACCATAGAGATAAACCTGTTTGTGATGGATAGAGCCATAAATGCTGTAAGCGCCGGGCGTGCGAGCCGCCGCCATTTCCATAGCCGTTAGAATATCTGACGCCAATGTCCCTCCCCCTGTGGCATCAAATGCCAAGGTCGCGCCGGTCTCGTCTACGGCATCTGTTAGATCTTTCATGAAGCTGTCAGAGCTACTGTTGACCACATATTTAGCGCCCATGTCTTTAAGCATTTGCGCTTGTTCTTCACGGCGAACAATATTGACCACATCTACGCCGTCTGCCTTACAGATACGATTTAGCATTTGCCCTAAATTCGACGCTGCCGCTGTATGAACGAGAGCAGAATGTTCTTCCATACGCATAGTCTCGACCATGCTGAGCGCTGTAAGTGGGTTCACGAAGCTGGAAGCCCCTTGTTTGGCTGTGTTGCCAGGATTCAAAGGCAGCGCCATAGCGGCTTTCAAACATCTATATTGAGCGTACATACCGCCGCCCATAACAGCGACTGTCTTGCCAAGCAGAGACTGAGCGTAGTCACTTTCGCCGGCCGCGACTACCTCTCCGGCGCCTTCATTACCAACCGGAAGCGCCTGCCCTAAGCGGCCCTTCATGCGGCCCATGGCTTGTTTCGGAATTGGGGCGGTCAATTTACCGTCTTTGGTTTCCGAAGCGCTCACATCCGCCGCGCCGAACATGACCCCGTGATCTGACGGATTAATCGGCGTTGCGTCGACTCGAACGACAATTTCGTCGGCCCCGGGTTTCGGCATTTCTTTTTCAACGAGTTCCATCGTCAACGTGGCGTCGTCCGTTATCGTTGAAAGCATTTGTTTATATTTGGTCATAGATTGGTCTTCCTTGGTTTTCGGGGTTAGTGTCATTCGGGAGTGGAATGAATTCTTCGCTATCGCCGGGCACAAGGTCAAATCGCCCTGCTTTCCAGTCTTCTTTGGCTTTTTCAATTCGGTCTCTGCGGGAGGACACGAAGTTCCAGTCAATGTAGCGTTTTCCCAACGGCGCCCCACCGATAATTGCGAGGCGCACGTTCGTTTTTGCCGAAAGGCTCTTAGCGTCCGGGGAGAGCACGCTCATAGTAAAAAGAGGGCTATCTTCGCCGTCAATCAGGGCCTGCCCTTTAACAACATAAACGCCGATCTCTTCTGCATTCGGTATCCTAAGCTCCGCTCCGGACTCCATATCGACTTCGGCGTAAAGTATCGGAGAAAATGTTTTTACGGGAGAAGAAAGCCCAAACGCATGGCCCATCATTACGCGGACTTTGGCCTGACCGATCTGTTTTTCCGGAATGTCTCTGGCGGGCGTGTGATAAAAGGCCGGGTCTATTTCTTCGTCCTCCTCCGGCAGTGCGTGCCAGAGTTGAAGGCCGTGAAGTTTATATCCTTTAGCTCTCAATTCCTTACGAGTGCGTTCAGAGTGCGTTATCCCCCGTCCCGCCACCATCAGATTTATTGCCCCAGGGTGAATCAGAATATCGCTCCCCAAGCTGTCACGGTGGTGAATTTCGCCATCAAACAAATATGACACGGTTGCCAGTCCAATATGGGGGTGAGGACGAACATTTATGCCTTCGCCCGAAGAAAACTCAGCCGGGCCAAAATGATCAAAAAATACCCAAGGCCCAATCGATTTTGTGCCGACCCGCGGAATAGATCGCCTCACCGAAAACCCACCCAAATCTTTTACATGGGGAGAAATTGATTTGAGAATTGAAGGCTCGCCTGCCATAAAAACCTAAAGAAAAGGAATAGATATGCTGACATTGTATGATTGCTCAAGCGCTCCAAGTCCACGACGGACACGCATTTTTCTCGCAGAGAAAGGCGTCAAATATGAATGCCTACAAGTCGATCTCGGCAAAGGGGAACAAATGAAGGATGAGTTTGCCGCGATTAATCCCCGCCGAACGGTTCCTGTCTTGGTAACAGACGACGGGAAGTCTTTGACGGAAAACCTTGCCATTGCCTATTACATAGATCAGCTCCATCCAGAGCCGCCTTTGATGGGAACCGACGCCTTCTCACGCGCGACCGTTCTGGAGTGGAACGCTCGAATCGAATTTGAAGGTCTTCATGCGATTGCCGACATTTTACGGAATACCTCCCCACATATGAAAGACAGAGCTATGACAGGGCGGAAGAACATTTCGCAAATTGAGGAATTGGCCGACCGTGGACGCGTTCGGATCGAAACGTTTTGGGAGGATTTGGATAAACGTTTACAGACCATGCCTTTCGTAACCGGGGATGATTATTCCCTCGCGGATATCACGGCCATGGTATGCGTCGACTTTGCACGCTGGGTAAAAGCCTCCCCCGCGGAAGAATTTAAAGCCCTGCATAGCTGGCATAACAAGGTATCGAAGCGCCCGTCAGCACAGGCATAATCAAGCAATTACCGCGTAACGGCTAAAAGCATAGACGCTATGCAATAAGAGAACTTGCCTTTCACACCCCTTATTGATAAATTTGTTAGTATGAAAAGTCTCTCTCTTAAAAATCGACTAAAATATCGTATGAAACCGGTAAAGGCGCTTCGACATTTTCGGAATCTTATGGCGAACAAGGAAGACACGACTCAGGTCTTTCATATCATAAAGGCTTTGAACGGGGCGCGGCCTTTTAAGGTGTTTGAGAGGTTTTTAGAAACGCCCGAAGGACAAGCCCGCTTTCAGGAAAGACGGTATCTCCCCCCTCTTCTTGATAATCACGCGGAGCTAGCAAAGCTGCCTGAAAATACGGTTGGGCGCGCATATCTGCATTTCATGCAAAGCCAAGGGCTAACGGCCCAAGGCTTGGTGGACGAATACGCCAAGTTTGAATCCACAAATAAATTTGAAGCCTCTGAAGATTTCATGTGGTTTGCGAACCGGCTTCGCGACACGCATGACCTGCTCCATGTCTTCACGGGATATAGCCGTGACGCACTCGGAGAGGCTTGCGTTCTCGGTTTCACCTATTCTCAGGACAAAAATATCGGAGCCCGTTTCATTGCCTATATGGCCGGACTTGAAATCAAGAAATCTGTTCCAAGAGGCGCTCCCGTCTTTGCCGCTATTAGACAAGGCGAAAAATTGGGTCGCGCGGCAGTAAAAATTTACACCCAAGACATCCTGGCTCTGATGGAAGAAGATTTAGACTCAGCCCGTAAGCGATTGAACGTCGGAACCCCGACACGTTATTTTGAAGTTCACGAGGCGCTAAGATCAAATAACATTGACCCTTACGGCCTCATTGCCGCCGCTTAGTCCTTTTGCAATGTAGAGAACAGGCAAAAGGCTTTAGCTCTGAGTTCATTGCCTGCCTTTAAAATTCAAAGGGAGTATTTTGCGCCATACGGCGTTTTTATAAAATAATGCCCCGAAATGTAAGAGTTTGCATAGCGACCCTGCAATTGACTTAATTGCGTAGCCGCGCAAAAATAAAGCATGGGAGCTACTGCGCCAATTTTATCAAAAGATATTATAAGACCGATTGCAGAACGCTCGGATTTCTGGGGGGCTTGGCTTACATTTCACGTATGGGCGGTCAGCTTCGGAGCTGGCGCTCTCTTTGTCTTATTCCCGAATCCCCTCACCTTCATTCTTGCCTTCCTGCTCATCGGATCCAGACAACACGGTATGGCCATCCTCATGCATGACGCCGCCCACGGCGTATTGTTCAAGTCCAAAGCTTTAAATGAATTTGTCGGCACTTGGTTTTTAGCCGCGCCTTATGGCGGAAACATGCAGGCCTACCGCCATTACCACCTCAAACATCACAAGCACACGCAAACAGAACTTGATCCGGACCTCCCTTTATCGGCGAAATTTCCGACAAGCAAGGCAAGCTTAAAGCGGAAACTTATCCGCGATCTGACAGGTCAGACTTTCTGGCGCTTGCGTTTAGCCAGCTTCAAAGGCGTAGAGTTAGAGGGCTCCGATGCCTTCGCCAAGAGTTCGCGAATACCAATTTTAGTCACAAACATTATTCTTTTTGCCGGCTTGGCCGCATTAGGCGTCTGGTGGGCTTATTTCGCTCTTTGGCTCTTTCCTCTGATGACATGGTTCATGGCTGTCCTACGTATTCGCAACATTGCTGAACACGCTATGACGGCAACGGACGGAAATCCGTTTCGGTATGCCCGCACCACCAAAGCCTCTCTGTTGGCCCGAATATTTCTCGCGCCCTATTGGGTGAATTATCATCTTGAGCACCACGCCTATATGTATGTGCCATGTTACCGCTTGCCGATGCTTCATAACGCCATGCAAGAGGCAGGATATCTGTCTAAAATGGAATATGAAACGTCTTACACGAACGTTCTTAAACTCGCTTCTACTGGATAATTTATGACAGCTATTAAATCCCTCCTTTTCGGGGCATCTGCCCTTATGCTTGCTTGGCCTGCACAGGCCCATGACGACGCCGCCAAAGCGCCGCCTTCAGCAGTAGAGGGTATTTACGAGATTGCGACGGCGCCGTCACCGGAGCGGATTCGCTCGGATATTCAGACTCTGGTCGATTTTGGAACCCGTCATACTCTGTCAGAAACAGAAAGCGATACACGCGGCATCGGCGCGGCGCGGCGCTGGATTTTTGAAGAGTTCGAGAAAATCTCCGCTAACTGCGGCGGATGCCTGGAGGTGATGTATGTCTCCGACACAATTGAAGGCGAAACCCGCATTCCCGAACCAACCGAAGTCGTCAGCGTCCTCGCCATACAAAAAGGCACAATAGACCCAAACCGTTACGTCATGATGAGCGGGGATATAGACAGCCGCGTGACTGACCCACTAAACGGCACCTCCGACAGTCCCGGCGCCAATGATAACGCATCGGGTATGGCCGGAACCCTCGAAGCCGCCCGAGTTCTATCAAAACAAAAATTTGCAGGCTCTATCATTTATGCCGGACTATCCGGAGAGGAACAGGGGTTGTTCGGCGGAAAAATTGTCGCCCAGCATGCACTTAATCAAGGCTGGGAAATCAAAGGCGTTCTCAACAATGATATGATCTCAAACATTACAGGCGTTGATGGCGTTACCGACAACTCCACGGCCCGCGTTTTCTCCGAAGGCACACGTGCCAATGAAACCGAGGAAGAGGCCCGCACGCGCCGCTTCACAGGCGGCGAAGTCGATAGCCCGTCAAGGAACCTAGCGCGTTACGTCAAGTCTCAAGCCGACCAATATATGACGAACCTAAACGTCATGATGATATATCGTCTGGATCGTTTTGGCCGCGGCGGCCACCACCGCCCCTTCAACATGGTTGGCATTCCCGGTGTCCGTATCATGGAAACGCACGAGCATTATGACCGTCAGCATCAGGACCTTCGGACAGAAGATGGCGTCACCTATGGCGATACCATGGACGGCGTGGACGAAACCTATGCGGCAAAGCTCACAGCGCTAAACGCTATTACGATGGCGGGAATGGCGGGCGCTCCTCCCTTCCCTGCCAATGTCGAAGCCTCTGGCGCAGTGGAACCTTCTGCCAAGCTCGAATGGGAAACGCCGCCCAAAGCGTCGAACTTGGCTGGCTATCGCGTTCACTGGCGCCTGACAACAGAACCGGAATGGACACATTCCCGCTTCGTCGGGAAAGTCAATGAATGGACGTTCGAAAATCTCGTCATCGACAATTACTTTTTCGGCGTCAGCGCGGTTGCCAAAGACGGTAGCGAAACCCCTGTCGTCTTTCCGGGTGCTGCTGGTAGGTTTTAAGCGCGCCAAAACTAACATTGTCATTCCGCGCGCCTAACTGAAAACCAAAGTTCGCGCGGGAGGGCCAAAAAGTTTCGTTTTATTATTCCCTCAAGGGCGAAAAGGTATGATTTTTCGTCTCAAATATCGTTAGCTACAATCCAATTCAGAAAAAGGCCTTTTATGTCGTTCAAAACATCCCTCCTCGTCTCCATTGCCGCGCTTTCACTATCCTCTCTTGCCTATGCGCACTCTGAGGACGCGCAGACAAAAGAAGACAAGCCGAAATGGGACGTCATGAACCCTCCAGGGCCCAAAAAGACAATCGACATTGATGTGACAGAAGGCACTTGGATGAGCCTTGATGTCTCGCCCGACGGCAAAACTATCGCCTTTGACCTACTCGGCGACATTTACACTATGCCAGTCACCGGCGGGAAAGCGACCAATATCGCCTCGGGCATGGCGTGGGAAATGCAGCCTCGTTTCTCCCCGGATGGTCAACGCCTGGCTTTCATCTCTGACCGCGCGGGCGGAGATAATATCTGGACGATGGATATTGACGGCTCTGACATGGAGCAGGTGACGGATGAAAGCTTTCGTTTGCTGAACAATCCCACTTGGCACCCGAGCGGAAATTTCATCGCCGGGCGCAAACATTTCACAACTTCACGCTCCCTCGGTGTCGGCGAAATCTGGCTTTACAGCACGAAAGGCGGCTCCGGCGTGCAGCTTGTCGAACGACCGTCTGAAGCTCATCAAAAAGAATTGGGCGAACCTATGTTCACCCCTGATGGAAGCGGCCTTTATTATAGTCAGAATGTCACTCCCGGGCCAATCTTTGAATACGCCCAAGACTCCCACACTGAGCTTTTTCAGATAAAAGAGTATGACATGGAAAGCGGAGAAACGTCTGTCGCCGCAGGCGGATATGGCGGAGCCGTGCGTCCAACGCCGTCCCCTGATGGAAAACATTTGGCCTTTGTTAAACGCGTCAACGCTGAAACACGCCTCTTCGTCAAAGATTTGGAAAGCGGCGAGGAACGAGAAATCTTTGATCACCTAGATCGCGATATGCAGGAAACTTGGGCCGTTCACGGGGTTTATCCAAATATGGATTGGAGCCCTGATTCCAAAGACCTCTTTTTTTGGGCACGCGGTCAAATTCACAAACTGACTGTCGAAACGGGCGATATTGAGCACATTGATTTCAGCGTTAAAGACACGCGCGAAATTCGTACGGCCCACCGGCCCAAAGTCGAAGTTGCCCCTGATACTTTCACGACGCACATGCCGCGTTTCGTTCAAGTCTCACCAAATGGTAGAACGGTTATTTTCGAGAGCCTTGGAAAATTATATAAAAAATCAGCTTCTGGCGGAAAAGAAGAACGGCTAACAAAGCTTCCGGACGACTTAAAAGAACTACACCCGCGCTTTTCTCGCGATGGCAAAACAGTCGTGTTCGCTACATGGGACGACGCTGACCTTGGCGCGATCCATACGGTTGATCTTGCCAGTGGAAATGTCGCGACGCACACAAGCAAGCCAGGCCATTACGCCAACCCTGCTCTCTCACCCCAAGGCGATTATCTGACCTATGAGAAGCAGGGCGGCGGCAATTTAACGGCGCCTGAATGGTCTGTTGGCCAAGGCATTTACGTGCAGGATTTAGACGGCGGCGAAGCGGTTCGAGTCTCCAAATCCGGCTCCATGCCTCATTTCGGCTCAGACGATCTGCGCCTCTTCATGACTAAAAATGAGGGGGATAAAAACGCCCTCGTCAGCGTCAACTTGCTTGGCCACGACGCCCGCACACATACCAGCTCGACAATGGCGCAAAGCTTTCACGTTTCTTTTGATGGAGAGACAGTGGCCTTCCGCGAGAACTATAACCTTTATACGATGCCGCTCCTGACAGGCCCGCAAAATGTTGATGGCGGCATCAGTGCTACGGCCCTTCCCGTCACTAAACTTAGCTATAGCGGCGCGACTTACCCGAGCTGGACAAACTCTGGTAAAATTTATTGGACAGTTGGCCCAACGCTTTACAGCGCCGACCCACAAGCCGACGAACAACCTGAACGGCCAAAGGCCGTTACCACTCTGGCTCGCAAAGTCAGCAAGGATGTTCCTCAAGGTAGCGTGGCTTTGACTGGGGCCAAGATTATTACGATGTCTGATAAAGACGGCGGCATTATTGAAAATGGTACCATCCTGATTGAAGGCGACCGGATCAAGCAAATCGGCCAAGATATTACAATCCCCGACGGCGTCACTTCTGTAGATCTGCAAGGGAAAACAATTGTGCCTGGCTTTATTGATGCCCACGCGCATGGCCCTCAAGGCGTCGGAGACCTCGTCCCGCAGCAAAACTGGGAGACGATTGCGACTTTGGCATTAGGTGTCACTACCATTTTCGATCCGTCCAGCAGTGCGGACACGATTTTCCCGGCCTCTGAGTTGCAACGAGCAGGCAAATTGCTTGCCCCGCGCATTTATTCAACCGGAGAAGTAATTTACGGCGCAAAAGCTCCTGGTTTCTTTGCGAATATTGAATCTGAAGAGGATGCTCTTGAGCACGTGTCCCGCTTGAAGAAACAAGGCGCGCATGGTGTGAAAAACTATAACCAGCCCCGCCGGGAACAACGCCAGCAAGTCGTTGATGCCGCCCGGGAAAACGATATGATCGTTGTCGCTGAGGGCGGCTCGCTCTTCCATATGGATATGGCGATTGTTCAAGACGGGAATACCTCGCTTGAACATAATTTGCCGCAAGAATTTTTGTATGATGATGTCATTCAGATGTTCGGTCAGACCAATGTGGCCTATGTTCCAACACTCGTCGTGACGTATGGCGGACCAAGTGGTGAGCGGTTCTTCTATCAGGAAGGTGATGTTTCTGAGCACCCTATTCTGTCAGAACACGTACCGCCTGCGGCCCTTCAAGCGCGGTCCAAGCGCGTCGTGACGGCGCCGGTGGAAGATTATGCGGATGCTTCATCCGCCTCGACGGCAAAGCAACTTTCTGACGCCGGCGTACTCGTCGGGATCGGCGCTCACGGACAGCGTGAAGGCTTGGCCGCGCATTGGGAGATGTGGAGCTTTGCTAGAGGCGGTATGAGCCCGTTAGAAGCGCTCTCCACGGCCACGACGCAGCCTGCCGAACATCTCGGTTTCTCCGACGACATAGGCTCCCTTGAAACGGGTAAGCTCGCAGACCTCGTCATATTAGAAAACGACCCGCTCGAAGATATTCGTCATACGGACGGAATTGAGCACGTCATGATTGGTGGACGGTTATACGAAGCTGACACCATGAATGAGGTTGTGACCGGGGATAAAAAACGCCAACCCTACTGGTGGGAAAAATAGTTATTAGGCCTGATTATAACTTTCAGGCCTAGCATGTCTAAACAAGGTCACGGCTGCATCGTTACAGCCGACATGAACCTGATTTGAACGGGCTACACATTGCCCGTTCAAAATTCCTCCGTTAAAACGCTTTAAAAATGGAGGGTAGTATGAAAAAGATTCTTTACGCATCTTGTCTGGCAGTAAGTGCTTTGGCCTTGTCGTCTTGCGCGACAATTTCCGAAGACGAATGCCTCGCCGGAGGATGGGAAGATATAGGCTTTCGCGACGGCGAAAATGGCAAATCGCAAGCTCGCCTCGCTGACTACAACACAACCTGCTCAAAGTTTTCCGTCAGCCCGGATAGGTCAGCCTATTTGAGAGGGTATGACCAAGGTCTTCAACTCTATTGCAGTTATGACAGAGGTTTTGGGCGAGGCTCTGAGGGGAACAGCGTGCAGTCAAAATGCCAAGCTTTTCCTGAGAGCGATTATTTCATCGGCTATGAACAGGGTCTGACGGGTTATTGTAGTTTTGACACCGGTTATAATCACGGAGTTTCAGCCCTGTCCGAAGCAGACCTCTGCCGCACCGTGCCGGATGATGGGTATTTTGCAGGCTATGAGGAAGGCCGCGCTTCTTACACGCTATACGCAGAGCGTGATCAGATGGTGGATCGATATATCCGTAGGCAAAACGCCTTGACCGGGACGCGCCAGAATATGAAGAAAGAAAACATTTCAGATGGTGACATCCGGCGATTACGTAAAAAAGCAAAACGAATTGAGGAAGAGTTGGAAGAGATGAAAATCGACATTCGCGTCTTTGAACGTCTCAACGCCCTAACTGAATCAGATATCTAGAAGCCACATCAACTAATTGCAGCCTCGCATTGCGGGGTTTCATTTTGCTGAACTGACCGCGCGGTCCAATAATCGCGGTCGAGTTCGTCCGAGCGTTCTTCGAATTGATCGCTGTAAAAATAATAGCAATTTTCAACTTTATAAACGCGGAAACACCCACCGCCCATCATATCGCCCTCATAGACAAAACACAGGGTCTCGTCGCTAACAAACCAGACGCCTCGATTGGCAAAGTCTTGTTCCTTGTAAAGCGCGCTACCGTCTTTCAGATGTGTTTCGACATAGCTATTTCCCGCCTGTCCGAACGCATTGAAATTATATGCCCCTTCGTGCGTTCGCCCTGAAAACTCGGCCCTGATTTCTTCGCCGCTGAGACGTAGTGCGTGCGGACGAACATCTGTTTTCTGACTTTGCGCCGAAGCCATAGTAGGAAAACTGAACCAAATAAGGAGTAAGAGAAAGAAGGTAATCTCAATTGAAACGACAAAGTTATGACATAGGCGGCTCACAACTCGGCTCCTCCCCCTTTATGACGCTGACAGCCGTAAATGCATTATTCTTCACGCCTTCTATTGTTTCTTGGTAATGATAAATGCAATTGCCACGTCGATAAAACGAAAAACACCCCGCACTAAAATCTTCTGAAACGTAATCGTAACAGATTTGCTGCCCTTTTTGCGTCCAAGTCCCCTTATCAAGACGGTTTGGCGTCCTATGTAATAGCTGCCCTGTTACCGACGTCCATTCCTCGAAATTACGTCCGTCCAACCCTTCGCTCATGACACTATAAACTCCGCGGTGGGTCTTACCGGAGAAGGTCTCCCGAACTTCGGCTTCGTTCATAGGAGTATCTGTTTCTGGATCGGGAAGGTAATTATCCTGCGCTAGAGCAAACATAGGAACCAGAGGAAACAGGGCTGCTAAATACCATCTGCGCATGGACTCAGGCTTACCATAGGATTTAATCAGATCCATGTTAAGGTGCAGTTATGACCGAGACGCCTCCTTCTTCAAATGACTCTTCTCCTAAACAGGCTGACCCAGACGCCCGCGCCTCACGGGAGCCCCGTCAACGTCGCCTCTCTCGCTATCAAAAATCTCAAATGCGCCGACAGGCACAAGCAAGGGGCGATCAACGTTTCTACGCTGGCATATTTGCAATAGCAGGATTTACCGCCCTCCTCGCCATTTTACTGGGCGCGATTGCGATAAACGGCGCGCCGATTGGCGGCGGCGCAGGCATGGCCGATTGGGTCGAGCCCTGGTTGGGTCCCTTCTCAAAGATGGAACTGGTCGGGTTAGGGTTTGTCGCCCTCATTGCGCTCGCCGTCTATTTACGGATGCGTAAACGCGGATAGGACTTGCCCCAAGAGGGCGCTTACCCTAGAGACCACCCGTTTGTTTCAAGACCGCTTTCAAAATTGGAAGCCCTCAATAGGAGAATAGCCATGGGTTATCGCATCGCCGTCGTCGGAGCCACAGGAAATGTAGGCACCGAAATGCTCGCCATTCTGTCCGAGAGTGATCTTGATATTGAGAAAGTCTATGCCGTGGCCTCACGCCGCTCAGTCGGCCGCGAAGTGACCTATGGCGACGGCTATATTAAATGCGTTGACTTGGAGACTTTTGATTTCAAAAAAGTGGATATGGCTCTAATGAGCGCGGGCGGCGATATTTCCAAAAAATGGTCTCCAAAAATTGCCGCGGCCGGAGCCGTCGTTATCGACAATTCCAGCGCCTGGCGTATGGATCCGGACGTCCCCCTCGTCGTGCCGGAAGTAAACGCCGACGCCGTTGACGGATACAAAAAGAAAATGATTATCGCCAATCCGAATTGTTCGACAATTCAGATGGTCGTTGCCCTCAAGCCGCTACATGACCGCGCAAAAATTAAGCGTGTTGTTGTCTCAACCTATCAATCTGTTTCCGGCGGCGGCAAAAAGAATATGGATGAGCTTTGGCTACAGACCAAAGGCATCTATTCCAACGATCAGTTTGACCCGGTGAATTTCACAAAACAGATCGCCTTCAACGTCATCCCACATATTGACGTCTTTATGGACGGCGGCGACACCAAAGAAGAATGGAAGATGAAGGCCGAGACCAAGAAAATTCTTGATCCGAAAGTTAAAGTGACAGCCACCTGTGTCCGCGTCCCGACCTTTGTCGGCCATGCAGAATCACTCAATATTGAATTTGAAGACGAAATCACAGCGGACGAAGCCCGCGAACTGCTGCGGACCAGCCCCGGCATGATGGTCTTCGATAAACAGGAAGATGGCGGTTATATCACGCCTGTCGAATGCGTCGGCGAATACGCCACTTTCGTCTCCCGCATCCGAGAAGACAGCACTCAGGAAAACACCCTGAACATGTGGGTTGTCTCTGATAACCTCCGCAAAGGCGCTGCGCTGAATACGGTTCAGATCGCGGAGTTACTTGCGAACAGACAATTGCCTCGGAATGATTAGAACTCTATTCTTTAAAATGCTCAAAGGGCAGAGATTTCTCTCTGCCCTTATTTTTGTCTTCTGATTAAGTAAGGTCGCACTCTGCTCCGTAAGTTGGCGATATAGTATTGGCAACTTCACGCAATTGTTTCCTAGCACAAATGCTATTGAGTTAGTCACCAGAACAACTTTGGAGCTTTCTTCTTGAACAAAGCTAGTGTTCCTAAAACAATCTTAAACATGAAATTAGTAATTCACTGGCCCTCTCAAATATTAGAGATTTTAAGTCCATAACGGAATGCATTAGTGAATAGTGCTATATTGCCTCTCAAATCATGGAAATGAGCGCCCCAGTATTTCTTTTCGGGTATTAAAAGGTACTGATCCCACTCAACTCCATAAAACTGGACTTCAGGCGCAGCAAGAGACTGTCGTCGGCATAGGCGCTATAAGGCAGGCTATAAGCTCGCCCTTCTTTATTCGTCCATGAGGTATCAAAATAAGCCTTCGCCTCTCTTATAAAGTCAGTCTGAGGCGACCCTGTGACGGCAATATTTGTTTCCATATTCAAATTTTTCAAATTCCGGCGCGTATAATTGGCAGACCCGGCAATGATGACCGCGTCTCCCTGTTTACGTGTAATCAGAAGTATTTTGCTGTGGGACTGTTCTCCGTCCACATTCGCCCACCTTATACTCAATCCGTGATTATGAAGGATAGAAGCTACGGGACGATTAGGAACACCATTCTTTTCATGGCCAAAAGCATCTTTATTGGGGTCCAACAAAATCCGCACATTCGCTCCGCGATTATTGGCCGCGACTAAAGCATCAATAATATCTTTGTCCGATAAGTAGAACATCATCAGATCGATTTGATCGCCTGCCCCAGTCGCATTCAAGTGTTCTAAGACAGACGCTTTAATTGCGCGCTCTGTAAGAATTTGAACGGATAAATTTGTTTTTTGTGAGGGCATTGATGGCGGCAACGAAATAGGCGCCTGCCCTGACATTGATAAAGCTGCGTTTTCAGTTTTCAGCAAATCTATGACGGCGTTACCGCTAAAGCGTATTGCGATGTTTCGGTGGGCGCTACTCCCGTCATGAGGATTTGCAGATGTGACAATACCAGCATATCCGTCTTGCGTATCAGCGATAACCGTCTTTCGGTGATTGGCTTTGAAATTGGCCATTTCAAAGTAGCTGCGCGCTGTCACTTTACCCTCACCTAAGGGGTTTGGAAAAAAACCTCCCGGACTATTTCCGAAGTGTTGAATGAAAAGTCGCCAAAACCATGAGTAAGCCGGATTGCTATCACGTAAGCGGGTAAGATCTGTCTTCACGACTTTTATACCCGCTTGGCGCAACCTTTGAAAATACTCTGACTCAAATCCCCCATAAACGGTGTTAAGAGGGTCAGTAATCACGACAATCTCAATATCGGGATAAGCTGATTTCTGCGTTATCAAGGCAGAGGTTAACTCAAAAGATAGAAGCCGGTGGGTCTCTGGCTCTGGCCCTTGGAAATCATTAAACAAAAACATGTCGATGACAATAAGCTCTCGCGCGCCGTCGATGAGCTCAAAAATTGCATCGAAAATTTCTTGATCAAGTTCTCTGGCCCCAGTCTCTGTAATCCACGAATTGTCCCCGAGAAACTCAACTTCCTCGGATGGAAATTTCATACCGGAATGGGCCAGTCCTTCAGGTAGAGGTTTGTAGCTGTGGTAAGCCGCAAAAGATGTGATTAAACCTAAAAGCAGTGAGGCGGCGGACTTTTTTAGATGTCTCATATTTGGCGTTTCACTCTATCAGCCTTACGAATCAGGTGAAGGATATCAAACTTAAAGAGTTAACGGCGTGAGCAAATTTCATTCGGTTCCGAACCACCTTGCTCTCACCGCATAAAAAAACCGTCCTTTCGGACGGTCTTAGAAATCTTGTCAGTAAACCTATTCCTTTCGGCGGCGACGCTTAACGGCGACGAGGTTTTTTGGATGGAAGCAAGCCTTCGATTTGGGCGCGTTTACGGGCCAATTTCCGGGCGCGGCGAACGGCTTCTGCTTGTTCACGGACACGTTTTTCGGACGGCTTTTCGTAATGCTTGCGCGCTTTCATTTCACGAAGGATACCTTCATTCTGAAGCTTCTTCTTCAACGCGCGGAGGGCTTGGTCCACATTATTTTGACGGACGTAGATTTCAACCATATCAGGTCAACTCATTTCTAGTTTAAAAGTGAAAAGCCCCGCCGCGAGTGCGAGGCTCGTATAAATCTTCCGCCTGTTTAACGGTCCAAACGGACGAATTCAAGAAAATTTCACACTGTTATTTGCCATAAATGCCAGAAAAAGGTCGTTTTTGCGCAAAAACTGCGCCAAACTAAGTCTATGGACTTTCAAAACCCCTCTTTTATCAAATCTGACGGACTTAGAATTGCGACCTATGTCGACGGCCCGCTAGGCGGTCCCGTAGTGATTCTGATCCATGGCTGGCCCGAACTTGCCTATAGCTGGAAGACTACCATTCCTCCGCTCGTCGAGGCGGGATATCGTGTCGTAACTTATGATCTTCGCGGTTTCGGGGCCTCGGACACCCCGCGCGGCGTAGAACATTATG
The DNA here is from genome assembly GCF_965138505.1 of Litorimonas haliclonae. Lineage (NCBI taxonomy): Bacteria > Pseudomonadati > Pseudomonadota > Alphaproteobacteria > Maricaulales > Robiginitomaculaceae > Litorimonas > Litorimonas haliclonae. Next base: position 472,679 of record NZ_CBCSCO010000003.1, read on the forward strand.
CGATAGAACAAATGGTCGCCGACCTTGAGGCGGTAATAAATTCTCAAACTTCTGAAAAAGTAACGCTCATTGGTCATGATTGGGGCGGGATCATACTTTGGCACGCCGCCCGAATGATCGCTGATAGAATTCAGCGCATTGTCTCAATTTGTACGCCCCACGTAAAACACGCCCCTGTCGACCCTCTAAAAATATTCCGAAAACGCTTTGGCGAAGACCATTATTTCATAGAATTCAATCATCGTCCTGAAGAAATAGAAAGTCTGTTCGCCCGCGACCCTGACGCTTTCTTCCGTCTCATGTTTCGGACAACCCCGCGCGGCCAGGAAATGGATAAGAAGTTCACCTATATACCCAAAAACTTTGCCACTTACCTCCTCCAAGGCGCGCCCGACTTGCCCGGGCCAGTTATGTCGGACAAAGACCGAAATGTTTATACCCGCGCATACAAACATAGCGGCTTTCATGGCGGCATGTCACTTTATCGCAATACAACACATAATTGGGAATTGGCGAAAGCTATGTCAGAAAAAGTGTTCCACCCAGCTCTAATGTTGAGCCCGGAAGACGACCTCCTGCTGCCCCCGAGTTCTACGGATCATATGCCCGAAATCGTCCCGAACCTGACTCGAAAGATTATTCCAAATTGCGGACATTGGGCGATGTGGGATAACCCAGATGGCATTAATAAAGCGATTATCGATTGGCTGGGGCTTGCCCCGACAAAGGCATAGACTTAGGGATGCTTTATGCGTCTTGAAACTTCTTCTGACGGTATTGCAAAACGTCCTCCTCTTGGTCTGGCTCTCGGCGGAGGTGTCGCTCGGGGGTGGGCTCATATCGGAGCTATCCGTGCGCTAATAGAAGCTGGAATACGGCCAGACATCATTGCCGGCACCTCCGTCGGGGCCGTAGTCGGGGCCGCATATTTAGCCGGAAACCTTGACGTATTGGAAGACTGGGCCCGCTCCCTGAATAGGCGAAAAATGATGGGCTATATGGATCTTCGTTTAGGAGGGTCAGGCTTAATGCGCGGGGAACGACTCGCTCGCGTGCTTAGGCACTATTTTGGCGATATGAAGATTGAGGATCTTGACCGGAAATTTGCGACTGTCTCTTGTGACCTGAGAACGGGTTATGAAGTTTGGCTTCAAAAAGGGCTGATTGTTCCGGCCGTCCGTGCCTCCTATGCCCTACCCGGCGCCTTTGAACCTGTCAAAGTCGATCAACGTTTTATGATCGACGGCGCCTTGGTTAATCCAGTGCCCGTATCGACCTGCCGAGCTTTAGGAGCTCACATGGTGATTGCCGTAAGTCTGAATGGCGACGCCTTTGGGCCAATAGGCACAAGCCATGAAATACAGTTTGAAGAGGACGCCGATATTGAAGATGCAGATCCTCTAGAGTTAGCCACCCAGTCTTTGAACAAGTTACGCCCAGACCGGCTGCTACTCAAATCCATGCTTGGAGATGTAAAACCCGGGAACAGCCCGAAAATGGGGTCGGTGATGATGGGCACTCTGAACATTGTTATGGACCGTATCTCGCGCTCCCGTTTATCAGGCGACCCACCCGATGTTTTTGTTGCGCCTCGGATCGGCCATATCGGCATGATGGAATTTACTCGCGCAGACGAACTCATCGAGCGAGGCTACCGGGCTATGCAGCATGAGATACCTCTCATCACCTCGGTTATGGACGTGCTTGGGCAAATGCCTTCCGCTGCAGCCCCTCAAGACAGCAAAGCCTAATCTTTTTTTATTGATTGAGTGGTTCATTTTTAGTTCGCGTAAAAAGAGAGTACTTGTGACAAGCATGGTTAATTAGCTACCACCTTTACATGAAGTTCGACAATAGAATCGAAATCGCAAATGACAATAATCCTGAGCCACGGGCTGTCTTGGGTTTTGGCTTCGCTAAGGGGGCCGCAGCTAGATTAAATTCTCATTCGTTTCGCTCCGGTCCTATAAGAAACACCCCCTATTTCACCTCCTCTACCACAAGAATTGTAAAGAGAGAATTTGCTCGCCCGAAACCTTTCGCTGATGACGAAGAAACTAAATCCGCCACCTTTATAGCCGGATTCGAAATGATTACCTATTCGGGTTTGATCATATCGCTTTTCACTTTCGGGCTTTCTCTTTTTGCCTTTCCCACTTTCATTTTCGGTTCCGCCTTTTCCGTGTTAGTTTTTAGCGGATTGGCTGTGCTGAAAGTCAAACAATCCTGGCGCGTGTCAGAGATGACGGCTCTCGCGCCTTGGCTCGCAATTAGCATTCTCGCCGTCCTTGAATTGGAGAGCTTCAGTCACGCGGCGTTGCTGGCGGGCGGCTTAGGGTTAGCACTATCTTATTTCACCATAACGCGCTTACCGGCTCTTATGGGAGGTCTGTCTTTAATCATCCTTTTTTGGCTCCATTCTTTTTCTGCCATTTCACCCGAGACGCTCACCTCCACAGAGGGAGCGCTGCTGACCGCAAGCCTGTTTGGATATATGGGTCTGGCTGGGCGGGTGTCGTCGCGCGGAGTGTTAGGTTTAGCCCTCATTCTACTTGGCTGTTGGGGCGGGCTTTGGCTTTCCGGCTCCGGGCTTTCATCACTTGCTATATCTTCTTTCGTATTTGTAACCGCCGCCGCGCTATACCAACTCGGCAAAGCCGCTTTGGACGAGGAGGCGTTCGGAGCGACAGCTTTTATTGTCTGCGGCTGGATAGTCGGGTTCATTGCCTTTTTGTTTTTACAAAATTTCCACCTTAACACCGAGGCCAATATTCTAAGCGGTGTTGGAAAGTCTGCCTATACGTCCACGCCCTGGAGTGTTGGAATCTGCTGCGCGCTCGCCTGTATTTTTGCGAGCGGTCTCTCTCGCCATAAACATGACCGGCAAAATATTCTCTCTATTTCCCTCGTTACACTCGCATTCGGAGTTATTCCCTTTCTGGCTTTTTATCCGGGTAGCCTGCAAAATATATTTGCGGCTGTTGGCTTGCCTAAGGTTCCGACCACGGGTCTGATCCTGGGCGCCTTTGGCACCTTTGCGGCCCTATCCCTGAGTCTCAAAGGATTGCGGCAACGCCAAAACCTACCTCTTTATTTGGGCTTTTCTGCTCTTGGTGCTCAGACTGTTCTTCTCCTCCAAAATTCCATTTTTACAATTGAGAGCTTAATGGTATTTGGCCTCACCTTTTTAATCCTTACCGGACTATCCGGGATTGCCCCGCCTTCAAAGTCCTAGCCCCGTACTGCTTGGCTTGACGAGCGGGGCCGCCAAAATCATTCCGCCAATGAAGCCCCCGAGGTGAGCCGCCCAGGCAAGAGACAACCCCATGTAAGGGCCAACTAAAACCATAATGAGATTTATCGCGGCCCAGCCAAATCCAAATTTCATCATTTGATCTTTACCGCCGATGGCCCAGCCCGCCACGGCAAGCAGCGCGGAAGCTCCGCCCGATGCGCCCACGGCCGCCGGGGCGTTAATACCGAGCGGCGCGCTCACAACGAACCAATACAGCCATTGCGCTAGCCCCCCTGTGATAATTCCAAAGAAGAAGATCGTAAGGAAAGACAGCTTGGCCGAACGGCTCCGCCCTGCAGAGATAGCCTTCAGCCGCGCGCCCTTAACCGTCGCGACGCCCAAAACAGAAATCATCCCCGCATTCATCAGAACATGAGTGAATGACCCATGCGCCGCCCCGTGGCCCAAGAGCGTGAAAAGCTGTTCCGGTAAAGAGGTGCCTTGAAACCCAAGGGGCCGCAATATTACCAAAGGTCCCATAACCCGCCACAGAGCCGGAATGAATTGCAGCGCCAGAAATAGCGCAATCAATATGCCTGCCGTATAAGCGGGGAGCGGTTCCGTAAAGTTGAAAAACGGCTCTCTCGATTTTCGGTTTGGATTGAAATTTTCCGTCACGTCATCACACTTTCTTTTACCTGTTGGTGTGGCCGGGCCGTAAACACTCTCAGGGCCAAAACCATCTTATCTGTCTGCAATAATGATATAAGTTTCATTTGGCGAAATGACAGAATCGGATTCATAAAAGCCTCATGACTTACCCGCCAAACATTGTTCATTCTCCGTCTGACGGTTTTCAGTCTTTCCCCGAGCCTTTCGGCAGCGTAACCGCCAAACCCGCAAAATATTTCGTTAAAGTGGAAAACACGGTTTACGGCCCCTTCTCGCGCGAAATGATGGAACAATATGTCGAAGAAAACAGGGTCGGTCCGCAAACTCTTATTGCCGATAAATGGGACGGTCCTTACGAGCTGGCGTCCGAACGGCCGGAATTTGAAATGTGGTCTCAGTCGGTAAAAGCCAAGCGTTTTGGAGGCCAGCCTCTGCCAACAGTCTACCTTATTATGGGAGATATCCGGGCCGAAGCTCTGCCCGAATTTAACATTGTTCTGACCCAAATGGGGCGATGCCAGCAAATTACCCAGAGTGCCTGGGTCTTGTCGACGACGACGGATATTCGATTTGTGCGCGAGTGTCTTAGCCGGAATTTGAAAGAAGCCGATCGCCTGTTCATTCATGACAGCTTCTCCAATAGCGCCGGCTGGTTCAATTTGGGCGAAGGCGTTGATGAAACTCTTAAATCAATGTGGAAAGAAACGTCTCAGAGCCGCAAGAATATTAAATCTGCCGCGGACGGGGCTTAACCCCCTCTCCCGATAACCGCCTAAACCTTCTTCAAGCCTTTTTTAAACCGCTGCGCGTTTTTTACGTAATATTCCGCACTGGCTTTCAACATAGTTTCTTGAGCCTCCGGCACGTTTTTGACGACTTTGCCGGGCGATCCCATTACCACCGAATTATCAGGAATGACTTTGTTCTCTGTCACCAGAGCATGCGCCCCGATAAGGCAGTTCTTGCCAATTTTGGCTCCGTTCAGGATCGTCGCCCCAATCCCCACAAGCGAATTATCGCCAATCGTGCAGCCATGCAGCATAGCCTGATGCCCGACTGTAACATCCTCACCTATAACCAAGGGGGAACCCGGGTCAGAATGCAAAACAGAATTGTCCTGTATATTGGTGCGGGCGCCAATTTTAATGGGGTCATTATCGCCGCGGATAACTGTTCCGAACCAAGCGGAACTTCCGGACGCCATAATGACGTTCCCAACGACGGTGGCCGACTCAGCCACCCAGACATCGTCAGCAAGATCAGGTGTGATATCGTCCAGTGAATAGACGCTCATCAGGTTTGCAGATCCTGTTGCAGAATAGAGATATTCAGATCGTAAGAAATATCGTCCTTATCTTCGTCATCAATATAAAGCAGTCCGAGAATTTCTTGATCTAAATAGACTTCGACGCTGTCAGAGACTTTGCGAGGCTTGATTGTGATATTCTCAGTGCCGAGCCGTTTACAAAGATAGTTGCGGACGGAGGTAATTTGTTCGGGAGTCATTTTTCTTCTCCAAGAGTTTGATCCATAGTCTGGGCGGGGTTGCCGCAGCAAGGGCCGCCCACGGGTTTGGCAGGCACGCCCGCTACTGTACAATTGTCTTCCACGGGTTTTAAAACGACCGACCCGGCAGCAATCTTCGCCCCATGTCCAATTCGAATATTACCCAATATGCTCGCATTGGCACCGACCAAAACGCGGTCTCCCACTTTTGGGTGACGGTCTTCGTCGGATTTGCCTGTTCCGCCTAAAGTAACGCCTTGTAGAACAGAGCAGTCATTTCCAATTCGAGCGGTCTCGCCCATAACAAAGCCCGTCGCGTGATCAAGCATTATCCCGTGGCCAATTACAGCCGCCGGATTAATGTCAACACTGAAAAGTTCGGAGCATCGGTTTTGTAAATGAAAGGCCAAAAGGTCTCGTCCCGAAATATAGAGCGCATGGGCAAAACGGTGCGTTTGAATGGCCATATAGCCTTTAAAATACAGGAAGCACTGGAGGTAAGAATGGCAAGCCGGGTCACGTTCTTTGACGGCCAAAAGGTCTTTTGCGGCAAAATCAATAAGAGTCGAATCTGTAGAAATAGCTTCGGATAAAACCTGTCTGAGCTTCAAAGCAGAGAAATCTGCTGTCGCAAGCTTTTCCGATAAATGATTGACCATGGCTCCGTCCAGACTGGTTTGGTCCAAGATGGTGGCATGAAGGAATGAAGAAAGCGCAGTCTCTTTTACAGCGTAAGCGGCCGCCTCTTGTTTCATCAGAGACCAGACACATTGATCGGCTGCAGTTTCGGAGGCCAGATTGATATTCGCCATGGCAGGGTCCTTTCGGTTCAAAGAAGAGATAGGGGCGCGAGCGGCAAAAGCCAAATAAATAATCCGTTGGGTTTTGTTTGCACGCGAAAGCGCTCCGCCAAGGGGCGCTTGGCGGAGGGTGATATTTGGGGAGCCTCGGATGCGGGGCGGCGCGCGGGAGGCGTATGGTTTCCCCTCATTTTCTTGGCCTTTGTCATCCCGGCCTTGAGCCGGGATCCTTTTGGGGGCA
>NZ_CBCSCO010000004.1:0-282098 GCF_965138505.1 Litorimonas haliclonae
GGGTTACGACGACATTTCCGCCGCCGCTGCCGCCACCTCCGCCGCAGGAAGCGAGCGCAAGCGCGGAAGCGCTGAGCAATGAAATGAGTATAGTTTTAGATTGCATGGAACGCTTAACCCTTATTTATTATTAAAAATAATATCCGAAGGTATCGGAGAGGTTGCAAGTCACATTGGCAGAGAAATGAAGAATATTGCACAAAAAAAGGGTCAAACCGGGGAGGTTTGACCCTTTAGATATAGAGTTTTAACTCAGGTTAAGCGGCTTCTTCGTCGTCACCTTCTTCTGCAGCTTTGGCCTCGGCCTCTTTTGCAGCTTTGGCAGCTTGGCGGTTACGGGCAGTGGTCAGGGTTTCGAGCACGTCGCCAAGAGCCACATCCCGAGACGTTTTGTTTATGGCCGCTACTTCGCGGACCATACGGTCAATGGCAGATTCATAAAGCTGACGTTCGGAATAGCTCTGTTCAGGCTGCTCATCCGTGCGGTGAAGATCGCGAACCACTTCAGAGACCAGGATAAGGTCGCCGGAATTGATTTTGGCTTCATATTCCTGAGCGCGTCGCGACCACATAGTTCGTTTGATGCGGGCCCGGCCTTTTAGCGTTGTGAAGGCGTCCTTCAATATGAGTTCGTTGGAAAGCGCGCGCATTCCGGAATTTGCCGCCTTGTCCGTTGGGACACGCAAAGTCATTTTGTCTTGTTCGAATTTTACGACATAAACTTCGATATCAAATCCGGCGATGACTTCTTGTTCAACGCCTGTTACCTCACCGACGCCGTGCGCCGGATAAACAACATGTTGACCGACCCGGAATGACGATTTGGATTTCTTTTTAGTCGATTTCTTCGCCCCGGATTTTTTTCCGGACGCTTTTTTCTCAGTAGCCATGAATGCTGAGCCCTTTTTAATGGGTGTCGCATCTCACTAATGCGAAAACCCTTATGAAATACGCACAAACGGCGCGGCCTTTTTCAAAGCCGCACCGCTTATGTGAAAGAACTATAACACAAATTTATCGAAAAAACCACTAGCCAAGCCAGAATTAACGGCCGAAAGCGCAGGAAAAGCTTATTCGTCGCCCGTTCCGGGCTTTTCGGAGAAATATTTCTCGAATTTTCCTGTCTCGGATTCGTAAGCTTCCCGATCTGCCGGAGGTTCTTTTTTGACTGTGATAACAGGCCAAAGCTCTGCATATTTCGAGTTGATCTCCAGCCACTTCCCGTCTGGGTCGTCTTCGGTATCAGGCACGATGGCGTCAACTGGACATTCAGGCTCACAAACGCCGCAATCAATGCATTCATCCGGGTGAATGACGAGCATGTTTTCGCCTTCATAGAAACAGTCGACGGGACAGACCTCGACACAGTCCATGAATTTACATTTTACGCATTCGTCTTTGACGATATAGGTCACGCGAGAGCTCTCCGTTGCAGGTTTGACAGGCCAATGCCGATGCGAGGCCGTTTTGTCAATATTCGCTTTTGCTTAGGACTGGATTTGGGCCTCACTTAGCCGTTTGTAAAGTCCCTGAGCCTCTTGGGCCGGGCCGCGGCGCGTCCCCGCTGCCAGCATTTCCACTGAGACCAGTTCTGCCCCCCGCATAAAGGTCACGTGATCGCCTGGTCGAATGAGGGTGTGAGGCTTTTTTGCTTTTTTCGTTTCCCCGTTTTTCAAGACTCTTATCTTTCGGCCCAGTATCATGCGGGCGGCGAGGCTGCGTGTTTTCAACAACCGGGTTCGAAATAACCAGATATCAAGTCGACAAGACGTGTCTGTCGGGACGTCAGTTGCAGGTCGGTCGTTCAGACAGCTCAACTTTTTTTATCGCCTTTTTTCTTTTCGGATTTAGTGCCCGACGTTTTTTTATCTGTTTCAGAACTGCCGTCAATGTTCAACGCGGCTAAGGCGGCAAAAGGAGAGTTTTTGAGAGAGGCTTTGCCTTTTTGAGTAGAGCCGCCGCTTCCACCACTGCGATAAGCAGGTTTCGGTTTCCCTTTAAAGCCTTTTTGATGAGGTCTTTTTCGATGTTGCTGAGAGCCTTTCGGTTTGAACCCTTTTTGTCCGCGGGCGGCTGTGAGCCAAACTTCCTTATTTGCAACTTCCGTCGTGGTGCCGTCTTCCGCATGGACGCGGTTATTATAAAGATTCAAATCATTCCGACCGGAGCTTTTCTTTGGCGTGCGCTTTGGCAATTCAGAAGACGTCTTCTTGTCCGCGTCTTCGCTTGCCGCAGTACCTTTCGCCGGTTTATCTTCGGGATTTGGTTCTGCTGAAGTGTTGTCTCGCGACTCGGGCGTTTTCTCTTCTGGAGACGTTTCTTCAGCTTTGGGTAAATCAGGAAGGCTTTCCCGAACTTCGGATTGGTAGCCTAAAGCAATCAGAACTTTTTGTGTGTCCTCATAGGTTCCGCCCAAGAGAGAAAGCATTTCCTGCATAATCTGAAAGGGGCGTCCCTTTGTGTCTGCTCCGGGTATTTTGCCGAACTGATCCTGCGCTTGGCGTATCATCAGGCTTAATCGGTTAAGGATGTCGAGACGCACGATACGGGTGCCAACGGCCCGGTAGCCCGCCAAAGCCAAGGCGCTTTCGCTGAATTTGTCACTCTGCAAGTCACCTTCATTAGGAATTGAGGTGACACCAGCAAAGGGAATGAAGGGGGTTTTGTCGCCGCCCGCGCCGTAAGCGTTCAACAGACTCAATAGGCGAGCTGGTTTAGGCTTAAGCATTTCGGGCATATAGACATTATAGAATCCAAACTGGACCCCTAACTCGCGTAGTTGACGCCGAGCATCCTGATTGAGATTTTGGATGGTTTTAAGGTGGTCGCGACGTTCGACAGAGCCGTTATTTTCCAAAAGGGTGTACGCGAAACCTTTGGCTTCTGGCAGCGCGTCTTCTTGATCTTTGAAATCCCGAAGTCCTTTTAACGGCCCAAGATGAGCTGTGACTTCAGCGCGCAAATATTCGCGCATACGATCTGAAGCAAGGTTTTGAAGGTTGGCATTGGCGAAGTCGCTGGCAATGACTTCGGCGTCCGGCGTGAAGACGGACCCGCTTGGCGCGATACGGCCCACGATCATGCCGCCCCAAAGAATTTCACCCTTTTCGGAAAGCGTGAAAATATTGTGGGCGCCGCCGCAGAGACTTGTCAAGCGTCTGTCTATTTCAGGGGCAACCGCTTTGGCGGCGGCCGCGTCCAAGGCTTTTGCTTCGAGTCCCGATCCACTGACATCCGGTTTGAATGTCAGCCCATATAATTGACCAATGAGGTGGTCATCTACGAACACATCCCCGTTATCTTTTATTGTTGCGCTCATATAGGCGTCGGCTCCTATGCCTTTTAATAGCTTGCTGGTACGCTTATCTACAAATCGCGCAATTAAGCTCGCATGTAGCGCATCCGATAGGCGGTCTTCAACCTCGCGAGCGTGATTTGCTAATGTTTTTCCGTAATCAAGGTTATTTTTTGGCATCCAATTGGATTTTGATGCACAATATGCCCAGGTTCGGATGCTTGCAAGGCGAGCGGAGAGTTCCTGAACGCCTCCGGATGTATCATCCAAGCGGTCAATCCTTTGTATCATGAAGGCACTGGATAGCCTTCCTCCGCCTTTGACTAATATGCGATAAATATCCTGCAAGAGCCGGACATGCGCGTCGATTGTGAGGTTTCGGAAATCCGGTATCTGGCACACCTCCCATAACTGCCTGACTTGTGCAGGCACTTTGATTCGCTGAGAAATTTCATCAATGGCCATGAGGCGTTCAAGCGCCGCTTCATCCTCTGCCCCTTTGATTCTGCGGAGACGTTTGGTCGGCCGCGGCGCGTGGAGCGTGTCGACTAATGAGGCTAGAGTAGAGAAGTCGAGCTTTGAGTTTCTCCATTCCGCGTAATCAAGAGGTTCAAATTCGTGATTCTCTATACGTTTGACGAGTTCGTCGTCCATGACCGGACAGTCACCGGTTGTGCCAAAGGTTCCGTCATTTCGAAAACGGCCCGCTCGTCCAGCAATTTGTCCGGCTTCCATCGGCGTTAAATAGCGCCTGCGCCGGCCGTCATATTTAGTAAGGCCGGCAAAGGCGACATGATCTGTATCCAGATTAAGCCCCATGCCGACCGCGTCGGTGGCGACAAGAAAATCCACATCGCCGTTTTGGAACATTTCGGCCTGAGCATTTCTGGTGCGGGGGGATAAACCGCCCATGACAACCGCCGCTCCGCCTCTATAGCGCCGGATAAGTTCGGCAATGGCGTAAACTTCGGCGGCAGAAAAGGCGACAATAACAGAGCGCTTTGGCAGGCGCGTTAATTTCTTCGCGCCGTCATAATGTAATGTCGAGAATCGCTCTCGTCGTTCAAATCGGATCTTAGGGACCAGAGTTTTCAAAACGGGCCGCGCGGTTTCCGCTCCCAGAAACAATGTTTCTTCCTGTCCGCGGGCGTTAAGGACGCGGTCTGTAAAAATGTGCCCTCTTTCGTGGTTTGCCATCAACTGCACTTCGTCGACTGCCAAGAAGGCAAAGCGCCGATCTATGGGCATAGCTTCGACCGTGCAGACGAAATATCGCGCTTTGGGCGGCACAATTTTTTCTTCGCCGGTAATTAAAGCAACCTGAGCCGCGCCTTTTTGTGCGATTATACGGTCATAGATTTCCCGCGCCAGAAGACGTAGTGGCAGGCCAATAACGCCACTTGATCGCCCAAGCATGCGCTCTACGGCGTAATGTGTTTTGCCCGTATTTGTCGGGCCCAGCACCGCTGTGACAGTTGCAGGATTGAGAGGGGAGGCCATAACGCCTGTCTGACTGATTCAAATTGGAATGACAACGCCTCAGTCTGGATCAGCCAGGCTAAATTGGCAGGACGTTATTCACTCGCATAATGAATAACTTCGTCGCCGGGTAGGACATATTCCATTTCGTCCACTTTCAAAACGGCCGTAATCGCACTTATTTTGTAGGTGAACCGAATCGGGATGTAGAGACCAAGTTCCGGGTAGTGTTTAAAGTAGACATTAACGGGTTGGCTGCTTTCCTCGTCTTCAGGGAGGTCTTCGGGGTCAAACCCGGAAATTGGTTCATAATAGACGTCACAGCTTATGGTCTCTGACTTGTAATCGTCAAATTTCAGGCGGCGCGTGCCGTCCCGTTCCATGCGAAGGCCGTAATGCTGTTTGGAATCAAAAACGCGAACCGTTCCATTGCAAACCTCTCCCTTATTCGCGAAGCCCCGCATCATCATATTTAAAATGGCGGAAAGGGTATCATCGGCCAGATACCTTTCTTCTGGAGTCGCGGGAGGCACGCCCTGACTGCCGAGCGGAGGCTTTATACTGACATCGACTTGTTCGGCCTCGTCATCATATATCATTTCAACGCGGCGACTTTTTTTATCTAGGTTTTGCTGGACGTGATAGTCGGGGCGCAGCCCTTGCGAATCGTGGGTGCCTTTGGAAACCGCCCATATTTCGAGCTTTTTCAATAGGGCGCCCAAGCCAGACGTTTTGATGTCTGAATAAACGGCGTACTCTGTTTGGTTATACCAACCGGAATAGTTGGAGCGGATCATACGTAATCCGAAGATATAGCCCTTGAGTTTAAACCGAAATTGCGTGGCGTCCTGGCCCGGAACCGGAACCTGATAGAAGGTCTCATTGATATTTCGCTCGTTTAAGCCATCAATATTGCGTTCGTGATCCATCAGATTAACGGCGCTGGCAGAGAGGGGGAGAACCACCCCAGCCAACAGACTTGTCAAAGCAAGTTTCGCAAATCTTATCGCACGCATGTCAGGGTCTCCGTTCTGTCTCTCTGCTCTTGCCATGACATACTCACCTTAGCTATAAGCTGAGCAAGGTAACGTGTATTCAGTTCATCTGCGTGACAATTCAGTCACACTCTATGTTAAGCGCTCTGGATTACGGATACATATTACAGATATCTTCGCGAATGGGGGGTTGACCTTCGGCAAACATCGCTCTAATTCGCCCCCACTTCCGCCCGCTGCACGATAATCTCGTGGTTGCGCGGGCCTTTATTGTTTTTAGGTGCACTATGTCCCGTCGTTGCGATTTGTTAGATACCGGCCCAATGTCCGGAAACACTGTGTCTCACTCGAAGATTCACACGCGTCGTCGTTTTGAAGTCAATCTTTGTAATGTCACGCTCTTGTCCGACTCTCTTGGCCAAAAGTTTAAAGTACGTATTGCGGCGAAAACGCTTCGTACTGTTGACACAAAGGGCGGTCTTGATGCCTTTCTTCTTGGCACAAAGAATCACAAGCTGACTGAAAAAGCGAAGAGAATTAAAAAAGCTGTTTTGAAGAGCCGCGCTGAAATCGAAGCCGCGTAATTCAAAAATATCTTTTGAAGATCAACCCGCCCTTGAGGCGGGTTTTTTTGTGGGCTGAAAGAGCCTTGACCCAAGGCTTCGTATAGGTCGTTATAAGTGTATGACGTCAACGCCCCCGATCAGGCCATCTGAGGCCATATTAGCGTTTTACCACAAGCGCTTCGATTTTGAGTCCCGCGCCCGTCGGTCAGAATTCTGGTGGGTGCAGCTGGCGTATTTTCTTGTCGGCCTCGTTGCGGCAAGCATAGAAAAGGCTATTTTGGGTTATCCAGAAACGCAAATTGGAACGCCCGTCATATTACTTGTGGAAATCGTATTTTTGATTCCTTTGGCATCTCTGACAGCGCGCCGCCTTCATGATGTTGGTTTGACGGGGTGGGCGCAATTGCCGGCCTTTATATTATATATTGAATATTTACCGGGTTATGAAGGATTTGTTCTCAATGGATTTGAAACGGGAGGCCCTGAAAGAGTTCTCACTATTTTGATGTATATTTACCTTGTCTGGATATTATTTTATTTAATCCGAAACGGCGAGACGGGGGTGAACCGGTTTGGTGAAAACCCGAAAGAGCCGCTCCTTTCTGACACATTTGATTAGCGGCTAACCTCGCCGCGCCTCATAAAGAGCAATGCCGGCAGCGGTGGCGACATTCAGGCTCTCTGCTTGGCCCGGAACGTCTTGACTCATCATCGGAATTTTAGCGAGTTGATCGCAATTCTTTCTGACGCGATCTCTAAGGCCCGGACCTTCGGCGCCCATAACGATGACCTGTCTGCCGCCGCCGGATAGGGCCTGAGATAAGGTAAGATTCGTTTCCCCGGCCAGTCCGGTGACGATCCACCCGATTCGTTGCAGGGATTGAATGGCGTTACTGATATTGGTTTCCTGACAAACCGGCACGGTTTCAAGACAGCCCACCGCCACTTTCGCTAGGGCGCCCGAGAGGGGCGGGGACTTGCGGGTTTGCATGACAAGCGCTGTTACGCCAAAAGCAGAGGCCAGACGTAACATGGCCCCGACATTGTGAGGGTCCGTTATCTGATCCAGTACGAGAATGAGACCGTTTCCGTTTGTCTCTTCAAAATCGCTCTCAGCCAGCATTTCCAAGCTTGGCCATTCCAGGGGGGCGGCTTTAACGGCAATGCCCTGATGCGCAGTATCAGACCCAAGAATTTTGCTGAGCGCAGAAGGAATTACAACCTTTGGCGTCGGAGAGCCTTGCGGAAGTTGAATGCGGCCTCGAGCGCCTTCAGTGATAAGAACTTCATGAATCGTGCGCCTTGGATTGGAGAGCGCTGCGAGCGCGGCATGTGTGCCCCAAATCCATCCGGCTCCGCCTTCGCGGCCCGCGCCTGAACGTCGGGGTTTTTGATCCGAGCGCGGTGAGTCGTCATTTCCTCGGGATTTAGGAGATCTTGGCTTAGAAGTTGCGCCGTGAGACCGCATTCCATAGGCTTTTTTGCGAGGACCACTGTCTGACGCGGACGAATTTGGGCCCTGACGTGTTTTCTTGCCTGTTTTTCTTTGAAATCCGCTATTGCGTGATGATGTCATGGTCTCTATACGTCCGCTGATATTGAACAGGTCTCTGTACACGAAGCGGCTAACATGCTTGCCGCCCAACTGACAGAGTATTTTTTGTTGGAGGCAACGAAACTTCGATTTTGTTCTGCGGCCAGAACGAAATCTTCGGTAGGAGAGGTGGCCGAGTGGTTAAAGGCGTCAGACTGTAAATCTGATCACTATGTGTACGTTGGTTCGAATCCAACCCTCTCCACCACCTTCAGCAGAAGGTAAAAATATTTTACCGCGGGCGTTGTGTAGTGGTAAGACCTCAGCCTTCCAAGCTGATGACGCGGGTTCGATTCCCGCCGCCCGCTCCAAATAACCCCTAGAGCAGGGGCCCTTGAAATGGGGTTACGGAGCCCTACTTAAGGGCAAGCAATCAAACCGGGGTCGGATAAGTTATCTGGTCCCACAACATGTGAGAGTAAACATGGCAAAAGAGAAATTCGAGCGTAATAAGCCGCATGCCAATATTGGCACGATTGGTCACGTTGACCACGGCAAGACGACGCTAACGGCGGCGATCACGAAATATTTCGGTGACTTCCGCGCTTACGATCAGATTGACGGCGCGCCGGAAGAAAAAGCGCGTGGTATCACCATTTCTACAGCTCACGTTGAGTATGAGACGGAAAACCGTCACTACGCTCACGTCGACTGCCCGGGCCATGCTGACTATGTTAAGAACATGATCACCGGCGCGGCTCAAATGGACGGTGCTATCTTGGTTGTGAACGCAGCCGACGGCCCAATGCCTCAGACACGTGAGCACATCTTGCTTGCCCGTCAGGTCGGCGTTCCGGCTCTGGTTGTTTACATGAACAAGGTTGACCAGGTTGACGATGAAGAGCTTCTCGAGCTTGTCGAAATGGAAATCCGTGAACTTCTGAGCTCTTATGACTTCCCGGGCGACGACATTCCTGTGATTGCAGGATCTGCTTTGGCTGCAATGAACGGCGAAACGCCTGAAATCGGTGAAGAGTCTATCAAGAAGTTGATGGAAGCGGTTGATTCCTACATTCCGCAGCCTGAGCGCGCGATTGATCAGCCTTTCTTGATGCCTATCGAAGATGTGTTCTCCATCTCCGGCCGTGGTACGGTTGTAACGGGCCGTGTTGAACGCGGTGCGGTTAACGTCGGCGACGAGATTGAAATCGTTGGTATCAAAGATACGAAGAAGACGACATGTACAGGTGTTGAAATGTTCCGTAAGCTCCTCGACCGAGGAGAGGCCGGCGACAACATCGGCGCTTTGCTTCGCGGTGTTGACCGTGAAGGTGTTGAGCGTGGCCAGGTTCTTTGTAAGCCAGGGTCTGTTACGCCTCACCAGAAGTTTGAAGCGGAAGCTTACATCTTGACGAAAGAAGAGGGTGGCCGTCACACGCCGTTCTTTAATAATTACCGCCCGCAGTTCTACTTCCGTACAACTGACGTGACCGGTGTTGTAACTTTGAAGTCTGGCACAGAGATGGTTATGCCGGGCGACAATGTGAACATTGATGTCGAGCTTATCGTGCCTGTCGCTATGGAAGAGAAGCTTCGCTTCGCTATCCGTGAAGGCGGACGCACAGTCGGCGCCGGCGTTGTGTCAAAAATTACTGACTAAGTCGTAAGGATACATAGCAGGTTGGGAAACACCCGGCCTGCCGCCCGATCGGGACAGATTTAGGGGTGTAGCTCAGTTGGTAGAGCATCGGTCTCCAAAACCGAGGGTCGTGGGTTCGAGTCCCTCCGCCCCTGCCAGCTCACTGAGGCGTATTTCTCCGTAAAGGCGTGTCTCGATTAAGCAATCAATAGCGCGGACTGCATGAAAATGCAGTGTCGCGTTTTGGAGTTTGAGGAAAGAATGGCTAAAAAACCGCCAGTACCTGCCAAAGCCGGAAATGCAAAAGGCGATAAGTCTTCTGTCGGTCCCGTCCAGTATTTGGGACAGGTTCGTCAGGAGGCGCGGAAGGTCGTTTGGCCGACCTGGCGAGAGACTTTGACGACAACGGTTCTCGTTATGGTAATGGTTGTATTGATGGGCGTGTTCTTTTTTGTTGTTGATTGGGCGCTTGCGACCATAATTAGACTAGTTTTGGGCTTAGGAGGCGCGTAAACCATGGCAGCTAAATGGTATATCGTTCAGGCCTATTCGAATTTCGAGAAGCACGTTCAGCGTAGTATTGAGCGCGAAGCGGAAGAGAAGGGCTTGGCTCATCTTTTTGAGGAGATCTTGGTTCCGACGGAAAGCGTCGTAGAGGTTCGGAAGGGCCGCAAGGTCGAGTCAGAGCGTAAGTTTTTTCCGGGCTATGTCTTGGTAAAGTGTGAATTGACGGACGCGGTTCACAACATGGTCAAGAATACGCCTAAGGTAACAGGCTTTCTCGGCTCTACCTCCAAACCGCTTCCGGTGAGCGAAAAGGAAGTGGCGCGTATCGTGGGTCAAATTCAGGATGGGGTAGATAGCCCGCGTCCAATGATCCAGTTCGATCTTGGCGAGACGGTCAAGGTTACAGACGGGCCGTTCCAGAGCTTTAATGGAACAGTTGAGAGCGTGGATGAAGAGAATGCGCGTTTGAAAGTGCTGATTAATATTTTTGGGCAGGGGACACCTGTCGAACTAAATTATACCCAGGTCGAAAAACAGACTTAGGGAATAACCGCTTGTGGGAGGTGTGGCTAAGTCCAGTTGACACCTTTCTGTCCTTGCTCTGGCAGGGTCGCACCACGGGCACCACAAAGTGGGCGGCATGAGGCGGCCTGCATCAATCCTCTCATTAATTTGGGAGACACTTGAAGGAGTGGAACATGGCAAAGAAGATTCAAGGCTATATCAAGCTGACAATCCCTGCGGGTTCAGCCAATCCCTCACCGCCCCTCGGCCCTGCATTGGGTCAGCGCGGTGTGAACATTATGGAATTCGCAAAAGCGTTTAACGCAAAGACGGAAGACCTGGAAAAAGGTATTCCAACACCAACGATCATTACGGTATACCAGGATAAGAGCTTTACGTTTGTTACCAAAACAGCCCCTGCTTCTTATTATCTGAAAAAAGCGGCTAGTGTTCAAAAAGGTAGTACGGCGCCCGGCACCGAAGTTGGTGGGACGGTGACGATGGCGCAGTGCCGCGAAATTGCAGAAGCTAAAATGGTAGATTTGTCCGCAAATGATTTGGATCAGGCGACAAAGATTATTGCTGGGTCAGCCCGGTCAATGGGCTTTGAGGTCAAGGGGTAAGGTCATGGCGAAAACAGGTAAAAGAATTGCGGCGGCGAAAGCCAATGTTAATCGCGACACAGATTACAGCGTCAAGGATGCTGTGAAGCTCGTTAAAGATAATGCCAAAGCCAAATTTGACGAAACAGTCGAGTTGGCCCTAAACCTCGGTGTTGACCCGCGCCACGCAGACCAAATGGTTCGCGGCGTATGTCAGTTGCCAAACGGTACCGGTAAATCAGTCCGTGTTGCTGTTTTTGCAAAGGATGCAAAAGCAGACGAGGCTCGCGAAGCTGGCGCTGATGTTGTTGGCGCTGATGATTTGGCTGAGCAAATTCAAAATGGCGACATGCCGTTTGACCGCGTTATTGCAACGCCGGACATGATGCCGCTTGTTGGCCGTTTGGGTAAAGTATTGGGCCCTAAGGGCATGATGCCAAACCCGAAAGTCGGTACCGTAACTATGGATGTAGCCAAAGCTGTTGGCGACGCCAAAGGCGGAGCTGTCGAGTTCCGCGCTGAAAAAGCTGGTATCGTCCATGTTGGTGTAGGTAAGGCAAGTTTTTCCCAGGATAAGCTGGAAGAGAATGTGAATGCATTTTTGACAGCCATCCAGAAAGCTCGTCCATCTGGTGCCAAAGGTACTTATGTAAAGCGCGTCACAATTAGCTCTTCTATGGGCCCTGGCGTGAAAATCGATACGTCTGAGGTTTCGACCTAGGCGATTAAGGAATTTGATGTCGCAGGCCTTCGGATCTGCGGCTCAAAAAACCGGATGCATTTTGTTGTGTGTTCGGTCTGTCCGAGACCACCGGTGCCTTGCAAACGCAAGGCTTAATTTCCGGCGCAGACAGAGCAAGACCGATATAATTGCGTGCTTGATGCATGCCTGCGTCTCGGTTCGAGCCCTGTTGACCTGAAAAGGGACAGAAAATCCGCTGCGTCCTTAACCGGCCGCGGCACTTGTCGGGCCCCGCATGGTGTGAGGCCCATTTAACAGGGAGACCGCAAATGGATCGTTCTCAAAAAGAACACACCGTTAAAGAACTCACAGAGATCTTCGATGGTGCAGGCTCCGTGGTTATGGCTGCTTATTCAGGCATGACCGTTGCGGAAATGGAAGATTTGCGTGCCAAGCTCAGAGAGCAAGGTGCGACTTTCCGTGTTGTACAAAACCGTTTGGCGAAAATCGCTATGAAGGGGAAACCTTTTGAAGCGGCTGCTGAGAAATTCACTGGGCCTATCGCAATTGCGTGGGCTGAGGACATGATCTCTGCGCCAAAAGTGACTGTTGAATTTGCCAAGGACTCTCAAAGTCTTGAGATCATTGGTGGCTTCATGGGTGAGGATGTCTTTGGCACGTCAGGTGTTGAAACTCTGTCCAAACTTCCAAGTCGCGAAGAGCTTATTGGTATGGCGGCTCAACGTCTTATCGGTCAAGCTTCTCAGGTTGCTCAGCGTCTTACTTCACAAGGATCAACCCTCGCTGGTGCGATCAAAGTGATAGAAGAAAAAGCGGCGGCATAACACTTTCCATTCTCGCAAAATTCGAACTGAAACCTAAAAGGAAACTAAAAAATGGCTGATGTAAAAAAGCTAGCTGACGAGCTGATGGGCTTGACCATCCTCGAAGCAAAAGAATTGAATGATATTCTTGAAGAAAATGGCATTAAAGCCGCTGCAGCTGTTGCTGTTGCCGGCCCTGCCGGTGGTGGCGACGCTGGTGCTGCTGAAGAGAAGGACGAATTTGACGTCGTCATGACTTCTTTCGGTGGCAACAAAATTGCTGTCATTAAAGAAGTTCGCGGCATCACAGGTCTTGGCCTGAAAGAAGCCAAAGAGCTTGTTGAATCTGCTCCTAAAGCCGTCAAAGAAGGCGCGCCTAAGGCAGAAGCTGAAGAGATCAAAGAGAAACTCGAAGCCGCTGGTGCGACTGTCGAGCTTAAATAGTCTCATTCGGTCCGGGGCTCACGCTCCGGACCACACTCTTTCGGACTGTAGAGCGAACAGACCGTCTGGCGGAAGCAGGTTAAAACTTTCACAGATTTATAAAAAGTAAAACGCGCTCTGGGACTGCAGCCCGGAGGCGGATTTTTGCTTTAAAAAAGAAGGTGTCTTTGATGTCGCTTACATTCACAGGTAAAAAACGTATCCGCAAAAGCTTTGGGCGCATTCCCGAAGTCGTCCGGATGCCGAATTTGATCGAAGTTCAAAAAAGTTCTTACGAACAATTCCTGCAAAAAAGCATTGATCGGGCTGATCGTGGTAAAGATGAAGGAATGAACGGCGTTTTCAACTCCGTCTTTCCTGTTCGGGATTTTTCTGACCGCGCAGTTCTGGAATATGTGTCTTTCGAGTTCGAGACACCTAAATTTGACGAAGAAGAGTGTCAGCAGCGCGATATTACGTTCGCCGCGCCGCTCAAAGTCAAAATGCGTTTGGTGGTTTTTGATATAGATGACGATACAGGCGCTCGCTCTGTTAAGGACATCAAAGAGCAAGATGTCTATATGGGCGATATTCCGCTCATGACCGATAAAGGCACCTTTATTGTGAACGGAACAGAGCGTGTTATCGTGTCTCAGATGCACCGTTCGCCGGGCGTTTTCTTCAGCCATGACAAGGGCAAGGGCCATAGTTCAGGCAAGTTCCTGTTCTCTGCGCGGATTATTCCTTATCGCGGGTCTTGGCTTGATTTCGAATTTGACGCGAAAGATATTCTTTACGCTCGGATTGACCGTCGCCGCAAATTGCCTGCGACAACAGTTCTTTATGCGCTGGGTATGTCCAAAGAAGAAATTCTGGAACAATATTACGAGTCACTTACATTTAAATTTGATAAGAAAACTGACGGCTGGGTTCGTCCGTTCAATGCTGAGGATTATCGCGGCGCGAAATTGCTGCGTGACCTAGTTGATGCCAAGACCGGCGAGGTTGTTGCGCCGTCAGGCCGCAAACTGACGAAACGCGGCGCGAAAAAGCTTGCCGATGATGGTCTGAAAAACATTCTTATTTCCAATGAGGAAATGTCAGAGCGCTTTGCGGCAGAAGATATCGTCAATACGTCCACAGGTCAGATTTACGCTGAAGCCGGTGACGAACTTTCCATCGAGTCTATGGAGCAGATCAACGAAGCCGGCATTACCGAGCTTTCCGTTCTAAACATCGACTACGTAAATGTTGGGCCGTATATCCGGAACACATTGGCTGCTGATAAAAACGATACCCGTGAGGGCGCGCTTGTCGATATTTACCGCGTTATGCGTCCGGGTGAGCCGCCGACAGCCGAAGCTGCCGAAGATCTGTTCAACTCTCTGTTCTTTGACGGAGAGCGTTATGATCTGTCCGCCGTTGGCCGGGTGAAAATGAACCTTCGTATGGACATGCAGGATGTTGGCGACGAGATCCGCGTTCTGCGTAAGGAAGATATCCTTGCTGTCGTCGATACTTTGACGAAACTGAAAGACGGCATCGGCCAAATCGACGATATCGATAACCTGGGTAATCGCCGCGTTCGTTCTGTTGGTGAATTGATGCAAAACCAATACCGTATTGGTCTGCTCCGTATGGAACGCGCGATCAAAGAGCGTATGCAGTCCGTCGATATTGAAACTGTCATGCCGCATGACCTTATCAATGCAAAACCGGCCGCCGCTGTTGTTCGTGAGTTCTTTGGCTCTTCACAGCTTTCGCAGTTTATGGACCAGACCAACCCGCTTTCTGAGATAACGCATAAGCGTCGTCTCTCTGCGCTTGGACCTGGCGGTTTGACACGCGAACGCGCAGGCTTCGAAGTCCGCGACGTTCACCCAACCCATTATGGCCGTATCTGCCCGATTGAAACGCCCGAGGGACCAAACATTGGTTTGATCAACTCGCTCGCGACACATGCGCGCGTGAACAAATATGGCTTTATCGAAAGCCCATACCGTAAAATCAATAATGGCAAGCTGACAAACGAAGTTGTCTACCTTTCCGCTATGGAGGAGGCGCGTTACACCGTGGCTCAGGCGAACGCCGAGATTAACGATAAAACAGAGCTTGCCTCTGATTTCGTAACTTGTCGGGTGAACGGCGAAGTGACCTTAGTTGCCAGAGAAGATGTTGATTTTATTGACGTCTCTCCGAAACAGCTTGTCTCTGTCGCGGCCGCGCTCATCCCGTTCCTAGAAAATGACGATGCGAACCGCGCCTTGATGGGATCAAACATGATGCGTCAGGCTGTGCCTCTGCTAAAGGCCGAAGCGCCTCTTGTCGGAACCGGCATGGAGTCTGTTGTGGCTCTTGATTCCGGCGCGACGGTTGCCGCGAAACGCGAAGGTATCGTCGAGCAGGTCGATGCAAAGCGTATCGTTATCCGCGCTACTAAGGAAACTGACCTGACACGTTCCGGCGTTGATATTTACAACCTCTTGAAGTTCCAGCGCTCTAACCAGTCAACTTGTATTAACCAGCGTCCATTGGTGACAGTTGGCGACGAAGTTAAAGCTGGCGACATTATTGCAGACGGCCCGTCTACTGATTTGGGTGAATTGGCTTTGGGTAAAAACGTGCTCGTCGCGTTTATGCCTTGGAATGGCTATAACTTTGAAGACTCGATCCTGATCTCAGAGCGTATTGTGCGTGATGATGTCTATACATCGCTTCATATCGAAGAATTCTCTATCATGTCGCGCGATACAAAGCTCGGCCCTGAAGAGATTACTCGCGATATTCCAAATGTCGGCGAAGAAGCTCTGCGGAACCTCGACGAAGCCGGTATTGTGGCTGTAGGCGCTGAAGTTCATGCCGGGGATATCCTGGTTGGTAAAGTAACGCCGAAAGGCGAAAGCCCAATGACTCCGGAAGAGAAACTTCTCCGGGCTATCTTTGGTGAAAAAGCCTCTGACGTTCGCGATACATCCTTGAAACTCCCTCCCGGGGCGTCAGGAACAGTCGTCGAAGTTCGCGTCTTTAACCGTCACGGCGTCGATAAAGATGAGCGTGCAATGCAAATTGAACGCGAAGAAATCGAAGCCTTGGGCAAAGACCGTGATGACGAGCTTTCTATTCTAGAGCGCTCAATCTACGGAACAGTTCAGAACACTTTGATGGGTAAAAACGCAGTCTCCGGTCCGCGCGGCTTTAAGAAAGGCCCTGTGACCGAAGAAACTTTGAACGACATTCCGCGCTCCGATTGGTGGCGTATTGGTGTCGATGACGAGCAAGCGATTGGAGAATTGGAAGCTCTGAAAGAGCAGTATGATTCTTCTAAAGCACGTCTGGACGCCCGTTTTGAGGACAAGGTCGACAAGCTACAGCGCGGCGACGAGCTTCCGCCAGGCGTCATGAAGATGGTTAAAGTCTTTGTTGCTGTGAAGCGTAAGCTTCAGCCA
This sequence comes from Litorimonas haliclonae, assembly GCF_965138505.1. NCBI lineage: Bacteria > Pseudomonadati > Pseudomonadota > Alphaproteobacteria > Maricaulales > Robiginitomaculaceae > Litorimonas > Litorimonas haliclonae. The sequence goes on from NZ_CBCSCO010000004.1 coordinate 16,497, forward strand.
GGTGATAAAATGGCCGGTCGTCACGGAAACAAGGGTGTTATCTCCAAGATTAACCCGATCGAAGACATGCCATTCCTCGAAGACGGCACCGCCGTTGATATCGTGCTGAACCCTCTAGGCGTTCCGTCGCGAATGAACGTTGGTCAGATCCTTGAAACCCATTTGGGTTGGGCCTGTTCCGGTGTCGGCAAAATGATCAACGAAGCTTTGGAAACTTACAAAGCCGAAGGCGATATGTCCGCGCTGAAAGATACGCTACAACATGCTTATGGCGAAGAGGAAACTCTGCCGCGTAAGAATGACGAGCTTATCGAACTTGCCGGGAACCTGACGAAAGGCGTACCAATTGCGACGCCTGTCTTTGACGGTGCCCGTGAGCCGAACATTGTTGAAATGCTGGAAAAAGCAGGTCTGCATAGCTCAGGTCAGGTGACATTGCATGACGGCCGGACTGGGGATCGTTTCACCCGCCAAGTAACAGTCGGATATAAGTATCTTCTGAAACTGCACCACTTGGTTGACGACAAAATTCACGCCCGTTCAATCGGCCCATACTCGCTCGTTACTCAGCAGCCGCTGGGTGGTAAGGCGCAGTTCGGTGGCCAGCGCTTCGGTGAGATGGAAGTCTGGGCTCTGGAAGCTTACGGCGCGGCTTATACGCTGCAGGAAATGCTGACAGTCAAATCCGATGACGTTGCGGGTCGTACGAAAGTGTACGAATCCATCGTTCGCGGTGATGACGGTTTCGAAGCCGGTATTCCGGAGAGCTTCAACGTTCTGGTCAAAGAGATCCGCTCTCTCGGACTGAATGTCGAGCTGACAAACGGATAGAACATAAGACAGGGCAGGGGTGTTGACATCCCTGTTACACTGACTTGTCGGTGAATCGTTCCTATATACGTATTCACCAAAGAATTTTTAGAGAGGCGGGACGCCGTCGCTCACTTTGAAAGGAAAATCCCATGAACCAAGAGGTCATGAACATTTTCAACCCCGCGCAAGAAGGCCCGACCTTCGACCGTATCCGCATATCCCTCGCCAGCCCTGAGAAAATTCTCTCTTGGTCATTCGGGGAAATCCGGAAGCCTGAAACCATTAACTACCGGACTTTCAAACCGGAAAAAGACGGCCTGTTCTGCGCCCGTATCTTTGGCCCTGTCAAAGATTACGAATGCCTTTGCGGTAAATATAAGCGTATGAAGTATAAAGGCGTTGTCTGCGAAAAATGCGGCGTCGAAGTTACTGTTACCCGGGTTCGCCGTGAGCGTATGGGCCATATCGAACTGGCCGCGCCAGTTGCGCATATCTGGTTCTTGAAATCGCTTCCATCGCGTATTTCAACCATGCTCAACATGACGTTGAAAGAAGTCGAGCGCGTTCTTTACTTTGAATCCTACGTTGTAACCGAGCCAGGCCTCACCTCTCTCGAAGAGCGCCAGATCTTGTCCGAAGAAGAGTATATCGACGCGCAGGCCGAATTCGGCGAAGACAGCTTTACTGCCGGTATCGGCGCAGAAGCCGTGCGCGATATGCTGCAAAACCTCGACCTTGAAGCCGAGATTGAGCGCACACGTTTTGACATGACCGAAACCGGTTCTGTTCTTAAACTGAAGAAATTCCGCAAGCGTTTGAAGCTCCTTGAAGCCTTCGTTCAGTCCGGTAACCGTCCAGAGTGGATGGTTCTGACTGTCGTACCGGTTATCCCGCCAGAGCTCCGCCCGCTTGTTCCTCTGGATGGCGGCCGTTTTGCAACGTCTGACCTGAACGATCTTTATCGCCGCGTTATCAACCGGAACAACCGTTTGAAGCGTCTGATTGAACTTCGCGCTCCTGACATCATCATCCGTAACGAAAAACGGATGTTGCAGGAGTCTGTTGATGCCTTGTTTGATAATGGCCGTCGCGGCCGTGTGATTACAGGCGCCAATAAGCGTCCGCTGAAATCCATGTCCGACATGCTTAAAGGTAAGCAGGGTCGTTTCCGTCAGAACTTGCTCGGGAAGCGTGTGGACTATTCCGGACGTTCTGTGATTGTGGTTGGCCCAGAGCTGAAACTGCATGAATGCGGCCTGCCGAAGAAAATGGCCCTTGAGCTGTTCAAGCCGTTTATCTATGCGCGTCTTGATGCCAAAGGTCTGTCTGGTACAGTTAAACAATCCAAGAAATTGGTGGAAAAAGAGCGTCCCGAGGTTTGGGATATTCTCGACGAAGTTATTCGCGAACATCCGGTTCTATTGAATCGCGCACCAACGCTTCACAGACTAGGTATTCAGGCCTTTGAACCAAAATTGACAGAAGGTAAGGCGATTCGTCTTCACCCGCTTGTCTGTTCAGCCTTTAACGCCGACTTTGACGGTGACCAAATGGCGGTTCACGTGCCGCTTTCTATCGAAGCGCAGCTTGAAGCTCGCGTTCTGATGATGTCCACCAACAACATCCTGTCCCCGGCAAACGGTAAACCAATTATCGTCCCGTCTCAGGATATTGTTTTGGGTCTGTACTACATGTCTCTGATGCGCGACGGCGAAAAAGGTGAAGGCATGACATTTGCTTCCATCGAAGAAGTCGAAGCGGCTCTGGACAATGGTATTGTCAGTATTCACTCTAAGGTGAAGGGACGTTTCCCTGTCACGGATGAAGACGGAAATGTAACCTATGAAGTTGCTGAAACGTCTCCGGGTCGTTTGAAATTGGCTGAATTCCTGCCAAATCATCACCTCATTTCTTATGACATCATCAACAAAATCTTGACGAAAAAGGAAATCGGCAAATTGATCGATACGGTCTATCGTCACGCTGGTCAGAAGGCGACGGTTATCTTTGCTGATAAGATGATGGGTCTCGGATTCCGCGAAGCGGCGAAAGCCGGTATTTCGTTCGGTAAAGACGACATGGTCATTCCTGACGAAAAATATACATTGGTGAACGAAACACAGGACCTCGTTTCTGACTTCGAACAGCAATATGCAGATGGTCTCATCACCAAGGGCGAAAAATACAACAAGGTTGTAGATGCCTGGTCCAAATGTACCGACAAAGTGGCCGACGCCATGATGGGAGAGGCCGCGCGCGAGCGTAAGGTTATCAACTCTATCTTCATGATGGCGGACTCCGGCGCTCGTGGTTCGAAGAACCAGATGAAACAACTTGCGGGTATGCGCGGTCTGATGGCCAAGCCGTCCGGCGAGATTATTGAAACTCCGATTACGGCAAACTTTAAAGAAGGTTTGACCGTTATGGATTACTTTAACTCGACCCATGGCGCGCGTAAGGGTCTGGCCGATACCGCCTTGAAAACTGCTAACTCAGGTTACCTGACACGTCGCCTTGTTGACGTTGCGCAAGATTGTATCGTGACCGAGCAAGATTGCGGTACAGAGAACGGCATTGAGCTTAAGCCTGTTGTCGATGGCGGTGAAGTCGTTGTGTCTCTGGGCGAGCGCAGCTTGGGCCGGACATTGGCAGAAGACATTCAAGATCCGCGTTCAGGCGAACTTATGTTCCCGGCAAATACATATGTCGACGAAGATATAGCCGCTGCGATTGATGAATCCGGTTTGCAAAACCTTCGTTCTCGCAGCCCGCTGACTTGCGATACCGTCACGGGGGTTTGCGCGACCTGTTATGGCCGCGATCTGGCGCGTGGTACGAAAGTCAATATGGGCGAAGCTGTCGGTGTTATCGCAGCTCAGTCCATTGGTGAACCCGGAACCCAGCTTACCATGCGGACCTTCCATATTGGCGGTACAGCGTCTGTTTCAGACAAATCTGTCATCGAATCTGCGAATGAAGGTATTCTCCAGTATGACAAGGAAGATGCGATTGAAGCCGGTAAGGTCTTCATTGCGAAATCCCGCAAACTGGAATTCTCTATCATCGATAAAGACGGCAAAGAGCTGGAAACGCATAAGGTCGATTACGGTACACGTCTGTCCAAGAAATCAGGCGCGAAAGTCGCTCGCGGCGATCGTCTGGCCGAATGGGATCCATATGCGACCCCAATCCTGACAGAGGTCGGCGGTACTGTCCGTTTACTTGATATTGTTGATGGTGTTTCTGCCAAAGAAGAAACCGATGAAGAAACCGGTATTTCTTCCAAGGTGATTGTTGACTGGCGCGCCTCTTCGAAATCCGGTGATATCCAGCCTGTGGCGGTTATTGAGGACGAGAACGGCGAACCTATCAAACTACCAAACGGCAACATTGCGCGTTACATGCTCGCTGTCGGCGCGATCCTGTCTGTTCAGGACGGCGCGAAAGTGAAGCCTGGTGCTATCCTGGCGCGTATCGCCAAGGGCGGTGCGACGCAACGGGATATTACCGGTGGTCTACCACGTGTTGCGGAACTGTTCGAAGCGCGTCGTCCAAAAGATGATGCGGTTATCGCGGATATGGATGGTAAGATTGAGTTTACGCGCGATTACAAAAATAAGCGTAAAATCCAGATTACCCCTGAAGATGAAACGATCGAGCCGTCCAGCTTCCTGATTGCCAAAGGTAAGCACATGCTTGTCTCTGATGGCGACAAAGTGAAGAAAGGTGACTTCATCATTGATGGTAATCCTGCGCCGCATGACATTCTGGCGATTATGGGTGTTGAAGCCTTGGCGGAATATCTCGTGGACGAAGTCCAAGGTGTATATCGTCTGCAGGGCGTGCCGATTAACGACAAACATATCGAAGTTATCGTGCGTCAAATGCTGCAAAAGGTCGAAATCTCCGATCCAGGCGATACCACTCTTCTCAAGAATGAGCAGATGGACAAAATCGAATTCAACAAGGTCAACAAGGCCTTGCTGGAGCGCGATAAAAACGCCACCCCTGCTCAGGCTGACCCAGTCCTTCTCGGTATTACCAAGGCGTCTCTACAGACACGCTCCTTCATCTCCGCGGCGTCCTTCCAGGAAACAACCCGCGTGCTGACAGAAGCCTCAGTCCTCGGCAAAGAAGACATGCTCGAAGGTCTGAAAGAGAACGTTATTGTTGGCCGCCTTATCCCGGCAGGTACAGGCGGAAACCTCCGTAAGTATCAGAAGCTGGCAAATGACCGTGATGAGAAGTTCTTGGCCGACAAAGCCGCTGCTGCGCCTCAACTCGAAGAGTTTCCAACGGAAATCGAAGAGGGTGCGGCCGAATAGGGTAAGCCAAGTAAATATTAAAAAAGCCGCTCCAAACGGGGCGGCTTTTTTGTTTTCTATGACTGATGGTAGAGGTTAAGTTTTTGTCCTTATTCGAGTCCAAGCACTTTCAGATTTTCATCATAGTCATTTAAGAGTTGTTTGTTTCGCTCGACCACGGCTTGCCGCGCGTCGGGGTCGTTGAAAACGTGAAGGCGGTTTTTCTCCACAGCGTCGAGGCAAAGCTCTGCATAAACCTCGGCATCCATACCGTTTTCAATGAGCTCTTTGACGGCTTGGTAGTGTTTTGAAGTTCTGATAACCTCTACATATTTCCCAGCGACCGGGGCTTTTTCCGTTGTGTTGTGAATGTTAGACTTCACCCAAGTCGGGCAGAGACAAGAAACACCTATTCCAACAGCCGCCAGTTCTTTCGAAAGAGCCTCGGAATATCCGACAACGGCAAATTTGGTCGTGAAATAAGGCGACATCCCGATGTCGGTGGAATGACCAGCCATGGACGCCGTATTGATGACATGACCGCCTTCCCCTTGCTCTATCAGCGTGGGTATAAAAGCTTCGCACCCATAAATAACGCCCATCACGTTGATATCGACGATCCATTTCCAATCTTCCAACGCGATCTTGCCAGGCCTTCCGCCAAGGCTGACGCCGGCATTATTGAATATGAGGTGAACCTTTCCGAAGGCGTCTAGTGTGGCTTTGACGGCGTTATGTAGATCTTTGGCCTTCGCGACATCGCATAGGACCGAAGCCGTTTGGTCTGGCGCACCTAACGTCTCAACCGCTCGCTCAAGTCCCGGCCCGTCAATGTCGGACAGCATGACTTTCGCGCCGCGCTTAACGAGCGCCTCGCAGAGCGCATAACCAATGCCGGAGGCGGCTCCGGTGACGAATGCAACTTTATTTTCTATTTCGGTCATAAAAATCCCCTTTTAATCTTGATTATAGTTCAGCCCGGGAAGGAAAAGGCATGAATATGTTTAGCGCATATGCAGACCTTCATTCGCGACTCGCAAATATCGATGTTTATGCTTATCTCTAAGCTATGAGGTTTGGCGAAACATTTTTAGACGAAATAAAGGCGCGTGTGCGCCCGTCTGACGTTGTGGGCCGCCACGTGAAGCTTAAACGTCAAGGCCGCGAATTCGCTGGTCTATCTCCTTTTACGAGCGAGAAGACGCCCAGTTTCTTTGTGAACGACGAAAAAGGATTCTACCACTGTTTCTCATCGGGGAAACATGGGGATGCTATATCCTTCTTAATGGAGATAGAGGGGCTTACTTTTCCAGAAGCTGTTGAGAAACTGGCGGGTTTAGCCGGAATGGAAATGCCGAAGTCCGATCCGCAGGCCGAAGCGCGCGCAGCGCGAAACAAGGAAACTATTTCCTGGATGGAGCGGGCCAAAGAGTTTTTCGAACGGTCCCTTTATCGGCAGGTGGGCCAAGAGGCGAGGGACTATTTGTCAAATCGCGGGCTCTCAAGAACGGCCGCAGAATATTTCGGTATGGGCTTCGCGCCCAATGATTTCTCGGCGCTTAAGTCGGAATTGATCCAACAAGGAGCGACAGAACGCCAGCTCGTTGAAGCTGGTTTAATTATCGAATCGGACGATAGGTCCCGCGATAGCTGGGATAGGTTCAGAAACCGTATCATGTTTCCCATTCATGACAGCCGGGGACGTCTCGTGGCGTTTGGCGGCCGGGCCATGGAAAAAGACGCTAAGGCGAAATATCTAAATTCTCCTGAAACCCCAGTGTTTTCCAAAAGCCGCCTGCTTTACAATTTTCACCGCGCCCGAAAGGCCCTAGCGGCCCCTAAGAACGGCTCTCGGGGCATGATCGTTGCCGAAGGGTATATGGATGTCATTGCTCTCTCCCGTGCAGGGTTTGAACATGCGGTCGCGCCTATGGGAACGGCCTTAACTGAGGAGCAACTGGAACTTCTGTGGCGCGCAGGGCCTGAACCAATTCTGTGTTTCGATGGGGATAAGGCTGGGCTCCGCGCAGCCTATCGATCCATCGAACGGGCGCTGCCTTTACTAAAACCCGGCTATTCGCTTCGCTTTGCCTTATTGCCGGAAGGGCAAGACCCTGACGATCTTATTAGGGCAGATGGTCCTCCTGCGATGAAGGCCATTTTAGAAAACGCACTGCCGCTGATTGATATGCTCTGGCGGCGAGAAAGAGAGAAAGAGCCACTTACGACGCCGGAACAAAAAGCGGGTTTGAAAGCAAGGCTTTATGCTGCCTTGGATGAAATAGACCATGCGGACGTCAAGTCTCTATATAAAACAGAACTTTTGGAGCGGTTTGACAAGGCCTATGGATGGAAACCCAATAGGCGACAAAACCGCGCCCAAGAGCCTAAAGCTGATAGGCTGGCAATAAAACGCGATGCGGCAGCGCTTTCAAAAAATAGTCGCCGCGAACGCGCCCTCATAGGCGCTGTCCTCGTCTATCCCGAGTTAATTTCCCGCGTGGATGAGACCCTTTTCGAGCTTCCATTTGCGAATGCTGATTGCGCCCGACTTCAGCGCAGCCTTTTGTCATACTGGCGAGTCACAAAAGCGGTTGAAATCAACGCACTTAATACGCATATATCTGAGGAGGGACTGGAATCCTTGCGTAAGGATATTCTCCGGGACCGATTATTGATAATAGCGGCCATGGGTGGTGCGTCTTCGGATTTGGATACACGAACAGCCTTCTGGGAAGCAGAGGCTACCGCTCTACTAGAGCAAAACCAGACAAGCGACGAAACGCGTGGCACAAGACTGCGAATGGCAGACACCATTCGTGAAGATAATTCGGAAGCGCTTAGGCGCTTGATGCGGGCGGCCAAGCTGGATGACAGTTAGGCGGCACGCGAAGGAAACATATGGCCGTATGTTGGGCTCAACATGCGGCTAAGACTATATTAAAGCCTGAGGTTTATCCTACAGTCTTTGACATTGGAAAGGTGCCTCTATGGCCGGCACAGCCACCTCTACAAAAAAAGACTCTGAAACAACAGAAGTCACAACAGAAGCGAATGCAGCCGCGATCGTCCCAGGCAAGCGCCTTGATATGGATAGTATCGAGGTCAAACGGATGTTGGCTAAGGCCAAGAAAAACTCCGGCCTCTTACCGATTGATGAACTTCGCAAGCATATCGACATGGACGGCATCTCGGCGGACGAGATCGAAGTCGTTTTGGCGGCATTGTCCGAAATCGGTATTTCTGTCTATGATGATACCGAAGAACCGACGATTGGCTCTAAAACTCTGGCGCGGACCGCGACGACAGCTGTCAAAGGCGGGAACTCCAAGGAAGAGCTAGACCGCACGGATGACCCTGTGCGGATGTATCTGCGCGAGATGGGCGTGGTTGAGCTTCTGTCCCGTGAAGGCGAAATTGCGATTGCCAAACGCATCGAGGCGGGCCGGGATACAATGATCAAAGGGCTGTGCGAATCGGCCCTAACTTTCGAAGCGATCATGATCTGGCGCGAAGAACTCGAAGAAGGTCACATTCTCCTTAGAGATATTATCGATCTGGACGGCACCTATAACCAATCTATCGGGAATATTCAGGAAGACCGGTCTCAGGCAGCCGTACGCCGTGAAAAAATCGAAAAAGGCGAGATCGAAGCGACCGAAGAAGATGACCTGTCCAAACCGGTTCATCCGCCGCGCAATAAAATGCCGGAACGCAATTATAAACCCGGCGAAAAACCAATTGAAGATGATGACGAGGATGAGGAAGATAAAACTAACCTCTCCATGGCCTCTATGGAAGCCGCTCTCCGTGATACAATCATGGACAAGCTGGACCGCATTTCCGAGGACTTTAATCGCTTTCAAAAGCTCCAGCAAATGCTCATCAAGGCACGTTTGTCTGGGAAAAAACTACGCAAGCCGCAAGCCGAAGAATATGACCAGATTCAAGAAACAATCATTGAAGAGATCAAATCGCTTCAGCTCAATAATGCTCGTATTGATGCCCTAATCGATCAGCTTTATGCAATTAACAAACGCTTCATCAGCCTCGAAGGACGCCTTATGCGTCTGGCTGACGGCAACGGCGTGCCGCGTCATGAATTTCTGCAAGCTTATTTGGGGTCAGAACTGAACCCGAACTGGATGGAAGACATGGCCGGGCAGTCAGAGGCTTGGGACCGTTTCTTGAAACGCGAAAAAGTCTCTATCGATAAACTCCGCAATGAAATTGGCGGCTTGGCTCAAGAGACAGGCGTTCCTGTCGATGAGTTCAGACGCATCGTTCAGACCGTCCAAAAGGGCGAACGCGAAGCCCGTCAGGCGAAAAAAGAAATGGTCGAGGCCAACCTTCGTCTCGTGATTTCGATCGCCAAGAAATACACCAATCGCGGTTTGCAATTCCTCGACCTGATCCAAGAAGGCAATATCGGCCTGATGAAGGCGGTTGATAAATTTGAATATCGCCGGGGTTATAAATTCTCGACTTATGCGACGTGGTGGATCCGTCAGGCGATTACGCGCTCTATTGCGGATCAGGCCCGGACTATTCGGATTCCGGTTCATATGATCGAGACGATTAACAAAATCGTTCGGACTTCGCGCCAGATTTTGCACGAAATTGGCCGCGAACCGACTCCCGAGGAGCTTTCCGCTAAGCTCTCCATGCCGCTTGAAAAAGTCCGCAAGGTTATGAAGATCGCCAAAGAGCCTATCTCCCTTGAAACGCCAATTGGCGACGAGGAAGATAGCCAACTCGGTGACTTCATTGAGGATAATAATGCGATCCTGCCGATTGAATCTGCTATTCAGTCCAATCTGCGCGAAACAACGACTCGCGTTCTGGCGTCTCTGACGCCGCGTGAAGAACGTGTCCTGCGGATGCGCTTCGGGATCGGTATGAACACAGACCACACGCTAGAGGAAGTCGGACAGCAATTCTCTGTCACACGCGAACGTATCCGCCAGATCGAAGCTAAGGCTCTACGCAAACTCAAACATCCAAGTCGAAGCCGGAAGTTACGATCTTTCTTGGATCAGTAAAGTTTAAACAAACCGCCTTCGGGCGGTTTTTTTAATGTGCAAGACACGTCGAATTTCACGCATTGATTTTGTATGGGTTTCGCTTCACGCTGTCTATAATCGGCGAATGCCATTATAAATATATTTCATAATAAATTTGAAGCGAGGACGATTATGACATTCAAACAATACACACTTTTAGGCCTATCGGCTCTGACATTGGCAGCCTGCCAAACAACGACTTCGGCGCCAGAAATGAGCGTTGCGGAGGTTCATGACGCGGCTCTCACTCTTGATACGCATATCGATATCCCTCTGACTTATATGAGCGAAATTGACCCTGGGCTGGCAACAGACCTTCAAGTCGACCTTCCCAAACTTGTTTCCGGAAAGCTCGATAGCGGGTTTTGGATTGTTTACACGCCGCAAGGCGACCTGACGGCTGAAGGCTATGCCGAGGGCCTCGAGATTGCGGAAACCCGCGTCAAAGCGATCACGCAGATGTCTCAAGCCTATCCAGAGAGTATAGAGATGGCCAGAACGGCAGAGGATGTACGCCGCATTGTTGGCGACGGAAAACATGCTGTTTTGATCGGAATGGAAAATGCTTATCCGTTAGGGGAGAGCGTGGAGTCCATACCTCTTTGGGCGGAACGGGGGGTTCGATATGTGGGCCTGACTCACTTCGGCCACAACCAGTTCGGAGACAGTTCCAACCCTAACCCTGAGCGCGATACAGGCCCGAAATGGAATGGGCTTTCACCGCTCGGTGAAGATTTGGTTCGGGCTTTGAATGAGAACGGGATCATGGTTGATGTCAGCCACACCGGCAAAGCCACAATGATGCAGGCCGCGGATCTATCCACCACCCCGATTATTGCGTCTCATTCGGGCGTAAAAGCCATTGCGGATACAGAACGTAATCTCGACGATGAACAGCTTCGGAAAATTCGCGACGTAAATGGCGTGGCTCAGATGGTGGCCTTGGGAAGCTATGTGAAACTCCCGACACCAGAGCAGAAAGCGGCACGGGACGCCCTGGATGCAGAGTTCGGCGATCGCAGTGCTTGGGACCAAGCTAAGCGTGACGTGTATAGCGAGAGACGCGCCGAAATAACGGCAATGTCTCCAGAGGCAAATGTATCCAATTTTGTCGATCACATTGACCACGCCGTCAGTGTGGCCGGTATCGACCATGTCGGAATCGCGTCAGACTTTGACGGCGGCGGCGGTATTATTGGCTGGAAAGATGCGTCGGAAACAGAAAATGTAACGGCTGAACTGATCCGCCGGGGGTACTCTACCGAAGAGATCGGCAAAATCTGGGGTGGTAATCTCTTGCGGGTTCTTGAAGCCGTCGAAGCCGAAGCGGCAAATTAGGTCGAACCTCAGGTAGTGGCTCGCATCACGAGCCATACCAAGTAAGCAATATAGGCGGCCGTCATCAGGCCGCCTTCCCAACGTGAAATTCGCTCGCGCGTCGCAGCGAAAACAAACATGGCGAATGTGGCGCCGACAAGAACGATACCGTCCCAAATTGAAAACCCTGCTAGATCATTCAATGGGAAGACCAAGCCTGTAATTCCTAAGACGGCGAAGACGTTAAAAATATTCGATCCAATAATATTACCGAAAGCGATGGCATTTTCTTTTTTGAAGCTTGCCATGATGGAGGCAAAAAGTTCCGGCGCAGATGTGCCGACGCCGACAATCGTAATTCCGATTATAGCTTCCGGCACGTTGAAGAAAGTCGCAATACCGGTTGCGCCTTTGATTAAAATCTCTGCGCCAGCGACAAGTAGAGCAATTCCAAAAATACTCATAATAAGAGCGGTGGGCATCGAGAGTGAAATGATCGACACTTCGCTTTCGAACCCGCCTTTATCCGAGCGAAAAAGTTGCACCATATAAGTAACAAAAATGGCCAATAAAACGCCAGCGGCCCAAACGGGAAGGGCGCCAAAATAAATAATGAGCAGGCAGATGAGTGACGCCAGCATCACGAAAAAGAAATCGAGGCCTAGGCGCCCTCTCGGGGCTGCCATGGGATAGATTAGCGAACACACGCCCAGTATTAAAAGCAAGTTGACCGTATCCGAGCCGACAACATTGCCAAGGGCTATGGCGTCTTCGCCGCTTGCGGCGGCGCCAAAGCTGGCCACAAATTCCGGCATGGATGTTCCAAACCCAACAAAAGTCGCGCCAATCAGGGCTTTGGAAAGTCCCATACGGTTTGCAATGACGACAGAGCCTCGGACAAGGCACTCACCGCCGCCCATCAACAGGCCGAAGCCGACCAAGACAAAAACAATACTTAAAAACATAAATTAGACAGATTTCTTTTTTCGGCGACGCCAAATCCAACGCAGTAAAAAGAGTCCGGGTAGGATTACGAAAATTACCCACGGGAGTATGAACGCCAAAAAGCGAATGACGCCCGCTAATCCTTGGGAAAGCTCACCAAAAAAGCTTTTCAACGCGGCGGCGATAGGGGCAAAAGCGCTCCGGCTTACGGCGACGCTTTGCGACCGGTAATTAATGTCCACCTGAGACATGGTCACGCGTTGCCGCAAAACGGCAAGCGTCGTCGTGGCGCTCTCTATCTCGCTTTGAACGCGGGCGAGTTCCCGTTCAAGTGCCAGAAGGTCGGGAAGTTCGGCGTCACGTGTGGCGAGCAGTCCTTGGAGGCGGTCCCGCAAAGTTGTCTGCGCCTTTAGCCGCGCATCCGTATCCAAAATCGAACGGGTCAGATCCTCAGCTGAAACTGAATTAGACGTCATGCGCCCATCCTGCTCGGACACAGAAGTCTGTATTTGCCCTATGAAGGTCTCAAGCCAAGCGGGTTCAGCGCGAAGGCTTAGATTAGCGCTGACATAATCGTTATTAGTGTCATTGGTTGATGAAGACAGGAGCTGGCATTTGCCCGGTCCTGCATCCTGACAAATCTTTGCGTGGGATTTCGCCGTTGCCGCCACAGATTTTGCGGGCAAGTCGAAACCGTAATTATACCGATAAGCGAGATAAGATTGAGACGTCGGATTATTTGACGCAGTCGGCGCAGGCTCCGAGGCCGCCTTGCTATAGGCCATATCGCTTTCCATGGCGACTGGCGGCGGGGCAGCAGATCTACTGCCATGGAAGGAATCGCTGCTGCTTTCATTGCAGCCAGCCAATAGTAAAAGGCTGAATGGCAAAAGCAGTAAGCGCATTTATTCAGTCTCGCCGTTCAGTAGAACGGCGTCGCCGAATCCAAGGTCATTTAATCGCTCAGCTTGCGAGGACGCATCTCCAACCACGACGACCCGCATAGCGTCAGGGCGGATATAGTCGCTCATTAAGGCTTTGGCGTCAGTTAGCGGCATAGCTTTAACACGTTCCATATTCTGAGCGTTGATGTCATCTGGCAGGCCGTTCCGGCTGATCTCTTGTACTAGACGCAATTTGTCGCCAAGCGTTTCATTCTTTAGAGCCTGACCACGAAGGAGAGCATCTTTTGTCTCCGACAGTTCTTCACTTTCCATACCTTCGGCATGGTCTTTGAGGATGTCGCGGATAAGCTCTAGACTTTCTTTGGTCGCATTTGTTCGGACGGAAGTTTGTACGCCGAAGGTTCCGTCAGTCGCATTGCCGTTTGCGTAGGAGCGGATGCCATAAGTATAGCCTTTATCTACCCGTAGGGTTGTATTCAGCTTTGATGTATAAATGCCGCCGAGAGGGAAGTTTAAAGCCTCAAGCTTGGCATAATCCGGATCCGTTACTGGTAGGGCCGGACGTTCCATCCGGATGACAGATTGTTTTGCCTCTGGAATATTATAAAAATAAACTGTCGTCTCATCGACGGGTTTCAGTTTTGGCAGAGGCTTTGGCTCGGCGGAGACTTCAACAGGGTCTGCGATATTCCCAAACAGCGTCTCAGCCTGGCCGGCTTCGAAATCCCCAACGATATTTAACTTCGCGGTTGAAACGTCATAATATTTCGAATGAAATACCTTCACAGCGTCAAGCGTAATAGCGCGAACCTGATCTTCTGACCCCGATCCTGCCGTCGCCAAAGGCGTTTCTTCGGCATAGGCCAGTTTATCAGATTCTCGAAGGGCCACAAAATTGGGATTGGCCAGAGACGCGACGGCGTTTTGAGCGTAATTCTCGCGGAGGGTTTCGAACTCCGTTTCATCAAAGGCGGGCGCGTTGATGATATTGGACAAAAGCGCGACTGTTTCTGGTAGGTTACGAGCCAAGGTCTTGCCACTAATCGTTGTAAATTGATCTCCTGTTGAAACGGAGAACTCTGAGCCAAGTTCCCCGAGAGCCTCTTCGAACGCGGCTGTATCGTAATCACCAGCGCCTTTAAGGAGCATATCCCCGGTAAAGGCCGCAAGACCCGGCGTGCTGAGCGGCGCGCGGTTTTTACCGGCGTCAAAATCAAGAGAAAACTCAATAAGCGGAACTTCGTCGGACTGAATGCCGAACATTGTCAGACCGTTTTCACCGTCCGCGTGCCAGATTTGTGGCGACGGTAGGGTGTAGCTATCTCCGAAAGGCGGTTCGACCGTGCGGTCAAAGGAAGACGGGGAGGGCTCGAATATGCGAGCGTCAGGATCGTATGCGACGTCCTTTTCAGCGCCTTGAACGACAACCTCTTCAACTACTTCCGCTTTTTGTGCGCCTTCGAGAGCCAGATCCAATTGTCCCATCGGTACAAAGCTCGTTGCGACATAGGGTTGGTCTTTGATGTAGCGGTTATAAACATCCATGACGTCTTCGGCAGAGACTTCGCGAAGACGTTCGACGTCTGTGGTGAAAAAGCCGGGGTCGCCTTTGAATACGTTATACTCACCAAGAGCAATGGCTTTGCCGAGAGCGCTTTGAACTTCGTCATATACGGCGACTTCGGCTTCGGTCTTGATACGCTGCAGCGCTTTTTCAGGGATACCGTTTTCTTCGAAACGGGCAAAGGCCGATTGGATTGCCGGGAGGAGATCGTCTGTATCTTCTCCGGCTTTGGGTGAGATAAAGATATATAACTCCCCAGCTATTTCTTTTGTGTAATTGAACCCTCCCACGCCAGTCGTCAGTTGCTCTTCGTCAATAAGAACTTCGTTCATTGGCGCCTGTTTCCCTTCGGTCAGGTAATCCAGAAGGATATTCAGAGCGTAGGAATCGGGATGGTATTCGGGTACAGCAGGCCAAGCCATGGTAAGTTGTGGTACCGTGGCGAAATTATCTTCGTGGAAGAAGATTTTAGTCTCTTCCAATTTAACCGGCTGGGCCGTGATTTTTGGTGTCGGGTCACCGGCCGGAATTTCTCCGAAATACTTTTTCACGAGAGATTGGGCTTCATCCATGTCAAAGTCACCCGCAATCGTGACGGTTACATTGTCCGGTTTATACCATTTCGCGAAAAATTCTTTGGTATCTTCCAAGGTCGCGTTTTCGAGATCTTCTAATGATCCGATGACTTGGTGGTTATAGGGGTGGCCTTCGGGATAAATTGCTTTGCCAATGACATACAGATTATGCCCATAAGGTTGGTTGTCTACGCGTTGTCGTTTCTCGTTCTTTACGACTTGTTTTTCACGGTCAATAACGTTCTGGTTGACCGTATTAATGAACCATCCGAGCTTGTCAGCTTCGGCCCAGATAATTTTCTCTAGTCCATCCTTGGGGACAGCTTGAAAATATTGGGTCATGTCGTTGGTGGTAAATCCGTTCGTACCTTCGCCGCCAATGCGTGTGTTCATTTCATCCAAGCCGCCATAGCCCAGATTTTCAGAATCAAGGAAAAGCAAGTGTTCGAACAAATGGGCAAACCCGGTTTTTCCGGGAACTTCGCGTCCTGATCCGACATGGGCGGCCAGGTCAATTGCAACGACCGGATCTGATCTATCGACATGGAAAATAACGTCCAGACCATTTTCCAGTGTTATCTTCTCATACTCTAAGGTCGGAAGAGCACCGGTCTTTGTATTGCTCGCCGTTTCAGTTTCAGGAGGGGTTGCCTGTGCTTGGGCCGTCTCGGCCGCATTACAGGCGATGAGCGCCAAAGGTGCTATCAAAATGGCAGCATTTTTAAAACAAAGTGTCACGGCAGAATTTCCCCAAAAACGAAACGTTGAGGTTAATTACGCCAAGGCACTATGAATGTCGATAACTAAGGCTGGGGGCGCGCCGTCTTAACAGGGTTCGGCGCTGCATTAGTCGTCAAAACGTCCCGTCTCTGTGTTTTTATGCAGAGTTTGCGCCTCAAAAACCTGACCATTCATAATGCCGTAAACTCCAGCGGGGAGGGTTTGTACGGCGATCATGGCTCCGCCCAAATTAAAGCCGGCATCCGAACGGCCGAGAGATTGCGGCCGCATGGCTCCGGTCAGGATAACGGTCTTATTTTCCACTTTTCCATCCAGATATTGGGCGCTGAGTTCCATTGTACCGGTTCCATGAGTGATAATAATATGGTCTTCCGGCGCGTTTATGACGGCTTGATATATTTCCTCGCGGTGGTCGTCAGTCATGTCGAGGCTGTCAATTTGAAACAAAACCTCCTGACGAACAGCCCGACTTCTGCCCTGCCGCAGGATTGCAGACACTCTAGACTTCCTCTTGGGGTCAAAGATAAGCCCCTCTGTCTTGGTATCATGGACTTTGTCCAATGTACCCCCGGTAATGAATATCGCAATATTATCAGTCATGAGCGGTCTCTAGTCCAATTTTCTCAAAACCCCAAGGAGAAGACGGAGTGTGCCTGAAACACAGAACAGCCCTGCATTTTTGTGCCTTCACCTTTTGTAATGACCCTGCCATGCCTATATAGGGCGTGAAGACGAAAGGAGAGCAATATGCTTCTGACTATGATGAAAGGTAAAATTCACCGGGCCACGGTGACACAAGCCGATCTACATTATGAGGGGTCGATCTCAATTGATCAGGACCTTTTGGAGCGCTCCGGTATCTTGCCGAACGAGCAAGTAGATATTCTCAACATCACAAATGGCGAGCGATTTACGACCTATGCGATTACTGCGCCTCGCGGTTCAAAGACATTTGGCCTTAACGGCGCCGCGGCGCGGCGCGTTCAGATCGGAGACAAGATTATCATTATCTCCTATTGTCAGATGGAAGCCGAAAAAGCCCGTAATTACGCCCCAGATGTCGTTCTCCTCGATGAGAACAATGATGTAATTATCCCGCCTGTTCATTAAGGCGGGACATCAGACAGTTCTGATTTCAACTAAAATAAAATGTAACGGGGCTTGAGGCCCCGTTTTTTTATTGTTCAATCGCGTAGCTAAGGTTGACCGTGACCTCGAGGGATTGCTCACCACTTGCAATTGGCGTCGGTGCGCTTTCCATAGAATCACTTCGGAAACCCGCCTGCATCATCATCGGCCGGGGCTGCCCACTGCTGTTAGCTTCGCTCATATTCAATAACTTGCCGAGTTTTACGCCTGCGGCGTCTGCCATTGTTTCGGCTTTTAATTTTGCTGCACTAATAGCTTTAGCACGAGCTTCGTTCATGGCGTTATCTGGATTGTCGATTGAGAAATTAATGCCGCCAATATTATTCACACCTGCTTTAACAAGGGCGTCCAGCATTGCGCCCACGGATTGTAAATCCTCACTCTTTGCAGTAACGGTATTTCGCGCTTCGTAACCGTCAATTGTTGGTGTTTGGCGGTCTTGGTAATTGTATCGGGGTTGTAGAGAAAGCTGGCTCGTCTGAATGTTGCTTTCAGGAATTCCAGCGGCTTTTAATTCCTCGAAAACGGAATTCATCTTCGTCGCATTGGCAATCATAGCTTGCTGTGCAGTTTTCCCTTCAGTCACAACACCTGCGCTTACAGTTGCGCGATCGGGCGCGGCAGAAACTTTTCCGGTTGCACTAACATCTAGGCTGGAGGTTCGAGTTTCAGCCGGGCTGATATGAGGCGCCGAGGCGGGAGCGCAGGCGGCAAGTCCTAAAACGACGAGTGAGGTGAGGGCAATTAAACGCATAAAATCTCCTATATTTTCGACTATTATGTCCCGCCCTCATGGCAAATCAATGCCGAAATACTGTCAGGATTAAATGTGAGCGATTGTTAATGAGAACAATATT
Organism: Litorimonas haliclonae; assembly: GCF_965138505.1. NCBI lineage: Bacteria > Pseudomonadati > Pseudomonadota > Alphaproteobacteria > Maricaulales > Robiginitomaculaceae > Litorimonas > Litorimonas haliclonae. The sequence goes on from NZ_CBCSCO010000004.1 coordinate 34,730, forward strand.
TATTGTTTTTCAATAAGAAATTGACTTGCTGACCGCGAAGTATTATCGAATAACAATAAAAGGAGATTGTTATGACCCACTTAGAAACTAAGAAACAAATTAAAATTGCTTTTGCATCTATAATCGTTGTTGCCGGTGCCATGGGAACAACGTTTAGCGCTCAAGCCCACCCCGATCACGATGAAAACTCTGACAGCAAAACCCGCGTCGAGCAGAGCTATGACTATCAAGACTTTGATAAAATTTCCGTGGTTGGAGTTTTTAATATGGATGTGGAGGTCGGGGGTTCAAATTTCTCAATCAAGACCTCCGGGGAAGAGCGCTATATGTCTCATCTCAATGTTTATGTTGATGATGGAACCTTGTATTTGGATAATGACGAAGATGAGAAGAAGCGGTCCTGGAGGGGTAAAAAAAATAAGGGAATCGACATTACGATCACGCTGCCGTCTCTGAATGGACTTGAGGTTACAGGGATCGGCAACGGCGAAATTTACGGAATTGATAGCAATGAATTTGAGGTCGAATTCGCCGGATTAGGCGCAATGGAGCTTTCTGGCCGCTGCGGCAAACTCGACGTCGACTATGCCGGGATGGGCGACATGGACGCCAGGGGACTGGAGTGCGAAGATGTAACGATTGATATGTCTGGAATGGGGTCGGCAAGTGTTTATGCGTCGGAAAGCGTGGACGCCGATATGTCCGGTATGGGCAGTATTGATGTTTACGGAAAACCCAAAAAAGTGAAAAAAGACAAAGGCTTTATGTCCTCTGTCGATATTCACTAATACAGAAAATCATAGGTTAGATAGGAAGAGCGCGCCTGCTCTTTCGTGTCCGGGAAGTCGTCGCGGAAATGTCCGCCGCGGCTTTCTTCGCGGGCAAGGGCGGCAGAAGCAATAATGCGGGACGTTACGAGCGGATTAGCGCGACCAACCTGATTTATGAGCGAATCTATATAACTAATGAGTTCGTTCAGGTCTTTGGCATTGCGCCGCACGCCGCATTTATCCGTCATAGCCCGGCGAAGCCCCTCACTCACCCCTTTGGCCATAGACAGCCAAGGCTGAGACCGGATCGTTGTCGCGCGCTTTGGCGCTATCTCCATATTGTTGATATGAGCGGCCGCTCGTCCGCCAAAGACAATTGCTTCGAGTAAAGAGTTGCTTGCCAAGCGATTTGCCCCGTGAACGCCCGTGACACTACACTCGCCCACGGCAAAAAGACCGTCGAGATTGGTTTGTCCGACACTATTGGTCGCCAAACCGCCCATATGATAGTGCACCGCCGGAGAAACCGGAATGAGCTGCGTGCGTGGATCAATTCCGGCTCTCATACAGCTCTCGAAAACGGTCGGGAATTCCGTGTCAAAATGTTCGCCTATAGCCTCCCGGCAATCCAGAAAAGGCTGACGCCCTGCTTGGATTTCCGCAAAAATAGCGCGGGCGACATCGTCTCTCGGCGCAAGTTCGCCCTGTTCGTGATAGCGGTGCATAAATCGCACGCCGTCCGAGTTGGTAAGGGTTGCACCTTCGCCGCGTAGGGCTTCTGTTGCCAGCGGGGCCGGGTCGCGGCCCACGTCAATGGCGGTAGGGTGGAATTGGACAAATTCCATATCGCGCATTTTCGCCCCGACAACGGCGGCCATGCCGAGCGCGTCGCCCCGGGCTGTTCTGGGGTTTGTTGTGACAGAAAATAATCCGCCAATTCCGCCTGTCGCCATCACGGTAATATCAGCTTCGATACCGAGTAAGGCTCCGTCATCGCGCCGTGCCAACGCGCCCGCAATGCCGCCATATCCATCCGTCAGTAGGCTCTCTGCACGCCAGCCGATAAGGCCGGTTATATGCTCGGACGATTGGGCCTTTTTGACCATAATATTGATAATTTCACGCCCGGCGGTATCGCCTTTCACGCGAGCAACGCGCGGCATGGAATGCGCCGCTTCCAAAGAGAGGTAGAGACGCCCTTGATCATCCCGGTCAAACGGCACGCCCATTTCGGCAAGATCATGGACCCGTGCCGGCCCTTCTTCGGACAATATTTTGGCAATCGCGGGATCCACCAGACCATCCCCAGCCGCAATCGTGTCGGCGGCGTGGCTTTCCGGTGAGTCATCCGGCGAAAGGGCCGCCGCGATGCCGCCTTGGGCCCAAGCTGACGCGGCCCCGATGGTGGAGCGGCGAGAGGTCAGTACGAAAACCGGACGCGGTGCAAGTTTCAAGGCCAAATAAAGTCCGGCCAAACCTGCGCCCACGACAAGGACAGCGCCTGGCGGCAGGCGTTTTGTGTCGAGGGGAAACGACAAAGCCTTAGATAACCTTCACGTCTTCTTGGGGCAGGGTAGGGTCAAAGTGGCCTTTGATTGGATCAAAGGTGACATTAATCATCCGCATGACAGCGTCATAGGCTTTGACGCGCATGTCTTCGGGGACCAGCACTTCATTGGTCTCGTCGCGTAGACACTGATACATATTTTCCAGCGTGATACGCTTCATATGCGGACAGAGGTTACACGGGCGGACAAAATCTGTGTCAGGGTTCGCCATGGCGACATTATCCGACATGGAACATTCGGTCAGGAGGATCACATTTTTCGGGCGATTGTCAGACACGTAATCGCTCATCGCTTTCGTAGAGCCTGTAAAGTCGGATTCGGCGACGACTTCTGGCGGACATTCTGGATGGGCCAGAACCGTTACGCCGGGGTTGGATTCGCGCATTTCTCGAACGTCTTGAGCCGAAAAGCGGGCGTGAACTTCGCAGCGGCCATGCCAGGCGATAACTTCGATATTGGTTTGCTTGGCTACATTTTTGGCCAAAAATTCATCCGGAATCATGATGACTTTATTTACGCCCATTTCCGCTGCGATGTGCTCGACTATCGCGACGGCATTAGATGATGTGCAGCAGATATCACTCTCCGCTTTCACATCGGCGGAGGTGTTCACATAAGTGACAACCGGAATGCCGGGATAGCGCTGTTTGATAAGTTTAACGTCATCGCCTGTGATGGAAGAGGCAAGAGAGCACCCGGCCCGCATGGACGGGATTAAGACGCGTTTGTCTGGACAAAGGATTTTAGAGGTTTCGGCCATGAAATGGACGCCGCCCTGAATAATCATGTCGGCATCTGTTTTTGTGGCCTCGATCGCGAGTCCGAGACTGTCGCCGCGATAATCACCAACAAGGCCAAAAATATCCGGAGTCATGTAATTATGCGCGAGGATCACCGCGTTCTTTTCTTTTTTCAGGGTGTTAATGGCGTGAACGAGCGGGGCGTAAGCCGGCCATTCAAATTCAGGGATGAAGTCGCTGACTTGTTCGTATAGATGATCTGTGGTGGCTTTGACATCATCATCATAAGGCAGATCTTTACCGGGAATATCCGGCACCGCGCAGACGCCATTTTCGACCTCAAGCGTTTGGCCGATCCAACGTCCGTTTTCCCAATTGATGAGTTCTTTACCCATAGTCCTGCTGACCTCCTAGAAATGTCCTATGACGTATATAAGGACGCGGCACCAGCGATGCTATTGAAATCCTGGTATTTAAGTCTTTAGAGATAGGGAACGGCGAGCACGAGAAGGCCGCCGATAATACCAAGAAAAATACCGAGATTACTGATACGGGAAACCGGAAGCGGCGCTCTGCGGTCCATCACCCGCCCAATAAATCCGAACACGAGGGCGATTAAAGCGCCAATCATCGCTAATATCTGCAGTGTCATCTTGCTGGTTGAATTATCGACGAAAACCCCTGTTGTTTGGCCAAAGAGCAGGTAGCAAATTGCGAAAATGGCTAGGGCCATGCCGATAATAGTGAGTGTATTGATAAGTCTGCGCATAGGGATCTAACGTGCTATCTTGTTTGAGAGTTCCTCAAAACGCTCGAGAAACGCGTGTTCCGCCTCTCTGACGGGTAAGGGCGAAAGCGTCAAGCTTAGACCTTTTGGAGGTTGCTTGAAAAGTGCGTTGGCTTCGCTTTTTTCAAAACCTGCAATCTGAGTCGCCTCAAACCAGGCGCAGTAAATATCACACTGTTTGATCCGTTTCTTGAGGCGAGGAGGCATTTTTGCCGGAAGACCGAATCGAAGATGTATAGCCTCTTCCAAACGGGCTTCGAAAGATTTGTAATCCAGTCCTAGCGCATTTTTGAACGGGCTTATCATGTCTCCAATGACATATTCAGCGGCGTCATGAAGGAGAGCCGTTAAGCGCTGCTCCGGCGTAGATTCCGGGTAAACCTCTGTCAGTAGGTCTTCGACAATTACGCTGTGTTCGGCCACGGAAAAGGCGTTATAGCCCGTAGTTTGTCCGTTCCACCTCGCAACCCGCGCTAATCCCCGAGCAATGTCTTCGATCTCGATATCAAAAGGAGAGGGGTTGAGCAGGTCAAGGCGCCGACCCGAGAGCATTCTTTGCCAAGCGCGTTTGGGTTGAGGCGTTCTCGTCACGCCACCTTCCGCACAAAAATGGCGCCGGCGGAATAACCTGCCCCGAAGCTACATATTAGTCCCGTTTCGCCCGCTTCGAAATCATCGCTGTACTTATGAAAAGCAATGATAGACCCGGCGGAACTCGTATTGGCGTATTCATCCAAAACGACGGGTGCTTGCTCAATCTCGACATCCTTGCCGAGGACTTTCTTCGCGATTAAAACATTCATATTCAGGTTTGCCTGATGCAGCCACATCCGTTTCAACTCGTGCGGGTCAATCCCGTTGACCTCACATTCTTGCGTAATCATCTTTGCGACCAAAGGCACGACTTCTTTAAACACGCTGCGCCCGTTCTGAACGAAGAGCTTATCTGTGAGGCCTTTGCGTCCTCTGGGGCCGTGCAGTCCGTCATCTTCCGGGTCGGCCTTATTTAGAAAGCCGAAATTGTTTCGAATGTTGTTTGAAAACTGCGTTACTAATTTTGACCCGATAATTTCCCAATGTTCCGCTGGGGCCATGTCATCAGATTCAACTAAAAGCGCGGTAGCCACATCGCCGAAAATGAAATGCGCGTCGCGGTCTTTGAAATTCAGATGGGCCGTGCAGATCTCTGGATTGACAACCAAAACGGATTTTGCCTGTCCCCCGAAAATCAGGCCGCGCGCCGTTTCAAGTCCGAAAGTGGCAGAAGAGCAAGCCACATTCATATCGAACGCAAATCCGGACGTTCCCAAAATAGATTGTACTTCGACGGCGATAGCTGGATATCCGCGTTGTAAGTTGGAACAGGCGACAATGACAGCGCCGACATCCGCGGCGCGACGTCCCACCGCATCGAGAGCCTGCTGCGCGGCTTTGGCGGCAATTTCAGCCAGAATAGAGGGCTCTTCATCCGGGCGGGCCGGAATACGCGGCGCCATAATATTGGGATCAAGAATGGGATCTTTCGAAATGACATAACGCGCTTTTACGCCCGACGCTTTTTCAATAAATTCAGCGTTTGAGTAAGTGAGAGCATCGAGTTCACCTGCCTCAATCGCGTCGGCGTTCTCTGTATTCCACTTATCGACATAAGCATTAAAGCTCTCGACGAGTTCTTCATTTGAAATTGAGTCTTCCGGTGTCCAGAGACCTGTGGAACTGATAACGGCTTTCATACCCGAACCCTTCATAGGTTTTTATTTATCAAACAGCTATGCAACGTTCCGCGCATGGAATTCAAGGCCTAAGAGGCAGAAGATTCTTGTAGAGAAAGGGCGTTTTGGCTGGATGTCCTCACTTCATCAGGCAGGGCGGGTCTTCAACTTTGCGGTCTTTATCTCTCAGGCAATCCACATAGCCTTCCATTCGCGAGGTCTCATCCTCAGTTTGGGTCGGAGGCTCATCGGGTTTTGGTTCGAATAGAGATGCGCAGCTGCTCAATATAATGGCTGATAATGTGACAACCATGATTGTTGAAAACTGGGTTCCTTTAGCTGACTTGATCATTTCATACCCGCCTGGTTGTTTTACAGGATTCGTTAACGTGACAATCGATGCTGTGATCGTTGACCATCCCCACGGCCTGCATAAAGGCGTAAAGAATGACCGGGCCGACGAATTTAAAGCCGCGTTTTTTCAAATCTTTTGAGAGAGCGTTGGATTCCGGCGTTTCAACTGGGGCGTCTTTAAATTCCTGCCAGTCATTTTGAGCGGGTTTGCCGTCAACATAGCCCCATAAATATTTTGAAAAGTCTATTCCTTCCTCATCGCGCATTTTAACGTAGATTTGCGCGTTAGTGATGGCTGCATTTATTTTCAGGCGAGACCGGATGATGCCGGGGTTATCGAGCAATCTTGCTCGATCTGCATCTGTGTAATGCGCGATAATATCAGGGTCAAACCCATCATAGGCTTTGAGTAAATTATCTCGTTTTCGTAGGATAGTAATCCAGGCCAGCCCTGCCTGCTGCCCATCTTGTATCAATTTAGAGAATAACGATTTCGAATCGTAGAGCGGCCGGCCCCATTCCTCATCGTGATACGCGCAATAAAGCGCATCGTCGGGCGGCACCCATCCGCATCGTGGTAAGTCCGGATTATGATTTGGAAAATCCGTCATCTCATCAATTCATGTTCGCTAAGTTCTTCGTAGCGAGACTGACCCGTAAAGGGTTCATCCGGTTTGTCGTTTTCTGTTATCCATTCCCAATTCAGATCCATCGCCATACGGCCATCTTCAAACTTAGTGAATTCTGCGACGGCTTTTCCTGCCTTCAAGTCGCGCTCGGTTGTCAGGCAATGATAAAGCATATGGCCGCGGCCCGTCTCGTCGAACTGCCCAATGATATGGCCTTCGCGTACATCTCCGCCGAAATAATCAGCAAAAAAGACGACGCCTTCTTGCCAAAAGTGAAATCGCGTCTTGCCGCTGATGACTCCGTTATCTGTGTTCTTGACGGGTACGAAAACGCGGTTGTCCAGAGACATCCGGCTCACAAAATTTTCTCCATACCGATATTGGCGCGGGCGTAGACCGGATGCGGACCTTCATGATTTACAGTCCAGCCATTGCGTGCATAGAGGCGTAAGGCTGCCGCATTTTTGGTGTTGGAGAGCAGAAAAATGGAGTCCAAATTCAGGCCGTTTCTTGCGAAGTCTTCTACTGCTGTCATCAGTATTTGACCAATTCCCTGGCCCCGAAACTGTTCATCGACAGCCATCTTCGTCAGTTCATATTTGCCTTGTTCATGACGCTTTAGAGCTACGACACCGGCGACAACCCCCGCAATATGAGCTGAAAAAACGTGACTACCATTCTCAATATAAATTTGAGGACGTGCGACCATTAATCTGTCGGACTCTTCCATGTGATGAAGTTGTTCAATCCACTGCGCATTCAAAGCGGCAAAGCGGGGAAGGGCGCTAACGTCATTTCGCCTTATGTCTATTTCACCCGGTGTGACCATTGACCGAATCCATAATTTCAATATTCATTTCATTCACTGTGGGGTCGACTTCTGCTTCTTTCCAGCGATTAAGCCGGATCATGGCCATACCCATTTGTTCGTGAACCGAGAGCAACTCTCCAATAACCCGCTCCCCAGCCATTATTTTGTCGCCTGCTTGAGCTGATCCTTGCAGAATAACGCCCCTCATACGTTTTTTGACAATCGTCATGCGTTTCATGCGGCTCACGACTTCCTGACCGATAAAGCATCCCTTCTTGAAATCCACGCCGTTCACTAAATCCATATTGGCGTCAGCGGGAAAAGTTGTCGCGGTCTCAAAATCCCACTCGCTGTCTACTACGCCAAGCGAGAGGCGATGGGCGTTGTAATCTCCGTCTCCAGTCAGTTCAGTTTGAGAAACTAAGCGATTCCCAAGGGACGCATGTCTGGGGTCAGCATGTCCTTGCGTGCCTTCTTCGCCCCAGAGAGCATAAACGTCATAATCCTCGGATATATCTTCAATCTGAATGGCGGCGCGCATTTTATAAAGAGTCAGGCGTTTGATCAGATCATTGCCAAATTTGGACGGCGTATCAATAATCAAGCCGTCTTCAGTTTCTGTCACAAAAAAATCAGCGATGATTTTGCCTTGCGGCGTGAGCAAGGCGGCAAAGGTCATATCCTGATTGAGAGTATTGGTAATGAGCCCGGCGAGCCAATCCTTGGCTGTCTCCCCTGTAATGCGGAGGAGGGTGCGATTTAGACGGGTGATAGGCATGGTTTAAAACTAATCCATTGTCCCGAATTTACAAGGTCGGAACTTTTCTGAAATCTGCGGATAGCAAAGGCAACTCCATTTTTGGAAAGGAAAACTTTATGTCTATTAAACGTCACGCCTCCGCTCATTGGTCAGGAAATTTGAAAGAGGGCAAAGGAACGATATCAAGTGATAGCGGTGCATTGTCGGACCAGCCTTTCGGTTTTAACACGCGATTTGAAGATAAGAACGGTACGAACCCGGAAGAGCTCATCGGCGCTGCTCATGCCGGGTGTTTTGCAATGGCGTTCGCAAATGAGCTTAGCAGTCTCGACGTCGTTCCAAACGATGTCTCAACCAAAGCTACGGTGCAGTTGGAAGAAATTGACGGCGGATTTAAAATTACCCGGTCCGATATTGATGTGACGCTGGACGCGCCCGGCGCAGACCGCAGTGTGATTGATAAGGCTTTTAAAGCCGCTGAAGACGGATGCCCAGTCTCCAACGCCCTAAATGCTGAAGTCAAAGTGACTTTGACGGTAAAGTAAGAGGCCGTCAATTAGCGGGACCAAAACCCACTAAATAGAAAAGCCGCCTATGAGGCGGCTTTTCTTGTTCAAACTTGCGAGTGACTTAGCACTTGTAATACATATCGAATTCAACCGGATGCGGATGTAAGGCGAGACGCTCAACTTCTTCCATTTTTAAGTCGATATAAGCGTCGATTTGGTCGTCATCGAAGACATTGCCCGCTTTCAAGAAGTCACGGTCAGCATCAAGGGCTTCCAAGGCTTCGCGAAGAGACCCACAAACTTGAGGAATCTTGGACGCTTCCGCCGGAGACAATTCATACAAGTCCTGATCCATTGGATCGCCTGGATGGATTTTGTTTTTAATGCCGTCGAGGCCAGCCATGAGCAACGCTGTATACGTCAAATAAGGGTTACCGGCCGGATCCGGGAAGCGGGCTTCCAGACGTTTACCTTTCGGAGAGGCTGTCCAAGGAATACGGATAGAGGCCGAGCGATTGCGGCTGGAATATGCCAGCATCACAGGCGCTTCATAGCCCGGAACCAGGCGCTTATAAGAATTGGTTGAGGCATTAGAGAAAGCGTTGATAGCTTTGGCGTGTTTAATGACGCCGCCAATGTAGTGAAGGCAGGAATCGGATAAGCCCGCATATTCATCACCGGCAAAGAGTGGTTTTTTGTCCTTCCAGATAGACATATGAACATGCATGCCTGTGCCGTTATCGGCGTACATTGGTTTTGGCATAAACGTGGCGGTTTTGCCGTAAGCATGAGCCACATTATGCACGAGATACTTATAAAGCTGCATATTGTCAGCCATGGTCAGTAGAGTATCGAACTGCATTCCGAGTTCGTGTTGAGCTGGCGCCACTTCATGGTGATGCTTTTCTGGGCGAAGGCCAAGCTCTTCCATGACGGAAATCATTTCAGAGCGCATATCCTGCGCGGAGTCGACAGGGGGAACCGGGAAGTAACCACCCTTAGGACCAGGACGGTGGCCCATATTGCCGCCTTGATACTGCGTGCCTGTATTCTCAGGTAGTTCAGCTGAGTCAATTGCGTAGCCTGTAACGTTTTTGTCTGTATTCCAGCGAACATCGTCAAAGACAAAGAATTCCGCTTCTGGCCCGAAAAAGACATCGTCGCCCACATTGGCCGCGCGCATGTATTCTTCAGCCGCCTTGGCTGTGCCCCGTGGGTCACGGTTATAGGCTTCACCTGTGTCAGGTTCCAGAATGTCACAGAAAACGGCGAGTGTATCTTGCTGGTAAAACGGATCCATTTTTGCCGTTGACGCATCCGGTAAGAGAACCATGTCGGATTCGTTGATGGACTTCCAGCCGCTAATGGAGGAACCGTCAAACATCGTTCCGTCCGTAAAGAGATCTTCATCAACAAGATCTGTGTGGAAGGTCACATGCTGCATTTTCCCGCGTGGATCTGTGAATCGCAAGTCGACGAATTTGATATCCTCGTCTTTGATTTTTTTCAGTAATTTTTCTGTATCGGACATAGTCCTGTATTCCTTTCCCTAAAGGCCTTTAAAATTATTATAGTGTGTGGCTGGTTTAAAGTGCCGCGTCGCCGGATTCACCCGTCCGGATACGGATCGCCTGACTAACGTCTGAGACGAAAATTTTGCCATCACCAATTTTCCCGGTTTTGGCAGCAGTTTGAATAGCTTCAAGCGCGGATTCGACTTGATCGTCTGCGACAACCAGCTCGAGTTTCAGCTTGGGAAGGAAGTCCACCACGTATTCGGCTCCGCGGTAAAGTTCAGTATGCCCTTTCTGGCGGCCAAACCCTTTGGCTTCCACAACGGTCATACCTTGCAGTCCAACGCCTTGTAGGGCCTCTTTGACTTCATCCAGTTTGAAAGGCTTGATGATGGCTTCGATTTTTTTCATGGGTTCCTCCTAAGTACCGCCTCGCAGATCGTCGGGACGGTTGAAAATCAACTCACTTCTGAAATCTGAACGCATCAGAGTCGAGTCACGCTAACGGGCCAGTTTCACAGATTTACTGACAATTGAATTATTGCACTTCTATTGGGCGACAACAACTGGTCGCGCCTTATTTTTAATCAACGCCCTCGAAGATAAAAGCAATTATGGGTAGGATTGAAACACAAACAGCGTTATGAGCCAGAAAATTATTCGATGCGGGGAGGGAGTAGGCCAGTCGGCAAATTCTCTCCGTTGTGTCTATTGGGATAGAGCGAGAGAGAAACATGGCTAAACTCGAACCACGTCCGCCTAAACGGGCTTATATCACTGACCAACAGGCTTTGGATTTTCATTCAAAGCCTATTCCCGGGAAGCTTTCGCTTCAGCCGACAAAGCCTATGGCGACGCAACGCGACCTGAGTCTGGCCTATTCTCCGGGTGTGGCTGTTCCGGTCGAAGCGATCGCGGCGGATAAGGACACGGTTTACGATTACACGTCCAAGGGCAATATGGTGGCTGTAATCTCTAATGGGACGGCTATTCTGGGACTCGGAAATTTAGGAGCGATGGCGTCCAAACCTGTAATGGAAGGGAAGTCTGTTCTTTTTAAAAGATTTGCGGATATCGATAGTTTCGACATCGAAGTCGAGGAAGAAGACGCCGAGAAGTTTATCGAATGCGTTCAGCGCTTTGGCAATACATTTGGCGGCATCAATCTGGAAGACATCGGGTCTCCGGAATGCTTCATCATTGAGCAAGAGCTCCGTGACAAGCTCGATATTCCTGTTTTCCATGATGACCAGCACGGGACAGCGATTATCGCAACTGCTGGCCTGATCAATGCCTGTCATCTGACGGGCCGCAAATTCGAAGATTTGAAACTTGTGCTCTCTGGAGCCGGCGCCGCGGGATTGTCTGTTCTGAACCTGGTGAAAGCGCTTGGCGTTAAGGATGAGAACGCGATCGTCGTCGATAGTCGCGGCGTTATCTATCAGGGCCGCCAGGAATATATGGATCAGTGGAAAGCGCCGCATGCGGTTGAAACTGATAAACGCACACTGGCGGAAGCTATTGAGGGCGCCGATGTCTTTTTCGGACTTTCTGTCGCCGGGATTGTGTCGAAAGAGATGGTCGCGTCTATGGCGCCAAAACCGATTATTTTTGCGATGGCCAACCCTGATCCGGAAATTTCGCCAGAAGATATTAAAGACGTACGTGACGACGCTATTATTGCGACAGGCCGTTCCGATTACCCTAATCAGGTCAATAACGTTCTTGGTTTCCCCTATATCTTCCGAGGCGCGCTTGACGTACGAGCACGAAATGTAAACGAAGAAATGAAACTTGCCTGCGCGCGGGCTCTGGCTGATCTGGCTCGCCAAGACGTGCCCGAAGAGGTCGCAGCGGCATATCACGGCAAACGGCCGTCATACGGTCCGGAATATATTATTCCCGCGCCGTTTGACCCGCGCCTTATTTCCGAAATCCCGCCTTATGTCGCTCAGGCCGCGATGGACACAGGCGTCGCGCGCAAGCCTATTGAGGATATGGAGGCTTACAAAAAGTCTCTGGCCCGACGTCAGGATCCGACGGCCGCAATTTTGCAGGGCATTACAGCCACTGTCCAACAAGATCCAAAAACAATCATTTTTGCCGAAGGCGAAGAACCTGCTGTAATCCGCGCCGCGCAAGCGTTTCAACAACGCGGTCTTGGCAAAGCGATTCTCATCGGCCGCGAAAAACCGATTTATGATAATATGAAACTGCTTGGCATTGAAAAGCCAGACAGTCTGATGGTGCTAAACGCCCGTCTTTTTGACCGGAATGCAGAGTTTACGGATTATCTTTACTCCCGTTTGCAGCGCAAAGGTTTCCTTCGCCGCGATGCCCAGCGCCTCGTCAATAATGACCGAAACGTCTTCTCTGCTTTGATGCTGCATCATGACTTGGCGGACGGCATGGTGACCGGTGTGACGCGAAGCTATGATATTGCGTTGAACGATGTGCAGCTTGTGCTGAACCATGTCGAACATGAGCGCACCATGGGTGTGAGTGTGGTCGTCAATAAAAACCGCACTTTATTTATTGCGGATACAAACATTACTGAATTACCCGAAGCCGAAGACCTGGCAGATATCGCCGAAACGACAGCGCATTTTGCGCGACAATTTGGATTTGAACCCCGTGTGGCTTTCTTATCTTACTCTACATTCGGCAACCCGATTGGAGAGCGGATGCAAAAAGTTCGCAGGGCCGTAGAAATTCTGGACGGACGCGATGTCGATTTTGAATATGAGGGGGATATGGCGGCCGATGTGGCGCTCGATCAACTTCATGTTTTGACGTATCCGTTTTCTCGATTGACGGATGCTGCCAATGTCTTGGTCATGCCGGCCATTCACTCAGCGTCTATTTCAACAAAGTTATTAGACGCCGTCGGCGGGGCCACTGTTTTGGGGCCTTTCCTGACCGGATTAGAAAAACCCGTGCAGATTTGTTCGCTGGGGGCCACCGCATCCGAGATTGCCCAAATGGCGACGCTCGCGGCGTTTGCTCCGTCTCACCGAGATGAGTAACGATTGACCGACGATCAGAGATCTGCGCCCAAGGACACGCTTGATGCCCAGCTTTCCGAATCCCTGCCGGACGCTATTACGCCTCCGGTTGGAACGGGCAAGGGTAGAATCGATCTGACAGAGGGCCCTATTCAGGGGCATATTCTTCGTATGTTGGGGCCATTCGCCTTAGCTGTATTGGCACTACTTTCAGCCGGTTTGATCGATACCATTTATCTCGGCAATTTGACCGACGACGCCCGCCCCGACTTGGGTGTGATGGCCTTGGCGGCCGTTGGTTTTGCTTATCCGCTGACCTTTCTGGGGAACAGCGCAAATATCGGTTTAGGCGCAGGCACGATGAGCGCCATTAGCCGGGCTATAGGAAAAGGGGACCATGCAAAAGCCGCCCGTCACGCCGCGGCGGCTATTCTTTTTGCTCTCTTTGTTATGACGATTCTGGTTTCTTTGATGTGGTTGTTCATCCCGTCCCTTTTACCCATGATGGGGGCAAAAGGAGAGGTCGGCGTCATGGCCTCTCAATATTTGGCGATTTCTCTTCCAGGCCTCGTGATTGTTTCGGTCGCAATGATCTCCAACAATATTTTAAGGGCCGGAGGCGAAGCGGCTTTGCCGTCCTCCATCATGATATTAGGGGCGGTTTTGAATATTATAATCGACCCTTTTCTGATTTTCGGCTGGGGGCCATTCCCCAGGCTCGAAGTCCCCGGAGCCGCTTTGGCGACGGTCATCGGGAATACAGTGGCGGCGTTATTCGGATTCTACATCGTCCAGTTCCGCCGCAAAGCGGTGTCATTTGTCGAGATGACATTTTCTTCCATTCGTCATGCATGGTGGACCGTCGGAAAGGTTGGGCTCCCAGCGGCTGTGACCAATATAATTGTGCCGATAGGTACAGCTGTGGCGGTTTCGATTATCGGGAACAGTCTTACCGTTGAAGACGTGGCCGCTTTTACTCTGACCAGCCGCGCGGAACTTCTTTCTGTCGGCCTGCTATACGCTCTGTCGGCCTGTATCGGCGCCGTGACGGGGCAAAATGGCGGCGCAGGCAAAACGGATAGAGTTCGGGAAGCGTTTAAGGTGAGTTATAAAATCTGCCTGATTTGGACAAGTATAGCCGCGGCGATTCTCGCTCTGCTTGCCCGTCCGATTGCAGATGTCTTTACCAATGATCCCGTCGTTCTGGATCTGGCAACAACTTACTTCTGGATCGTACCTATTACGATCTCAGGATATGGCTTTGTTTTTGTTAGTGCAGCCGGGTTTAATGCTTTGGGTCGTCCTTTGTTCGGGTTGGTTTACACAATTATGCGCTCGCTCCTTCTGTTTGCGCCTTTAATTGGTGTGGGGGTATATTTCGATGGCTTGCGAGGTGCGTTCTTTGGAATTGCGGCTGCTAATATTATTAGCGGCGGCATCGCGTATTACTGGTCAATGTATAAAGCACCTATGGCGGCAAAAGACGGTTGACGAAGGCGAGACAGGGCGCTAATCCGCGCGCCTACTTACCACCTCCTAGAGGTGAGAGCATCGTGCGGGTGTGGCGGAATTGGTAGACGCGCCAGATTTAGGTTCTGGTATCGAGAGATGTGAAGGTTCAAGTCCTTTCACCCGTACCATTTTCAATCAAGTCGTTTCAGGATTGGCTCCTATGAGCCTCGCTGCCTATCGCATCATGGCGGATTGGCCTCTTGCCGGCTCAATTAGGCACATTGAAGGGCCGGCGTTTATTCTCGTAAGTTATGGAATGCTAAAGGCCAGTGAACGAATCTCTGACCATGGTAACGACTCGCGCCGATATTAGAGCGTGATCATGTTTCCGGTAGCTACCCAAGGCACGAGGACAGCCAGAAGAATACTGATGATCAAGCCGAAGAATAACCGGCCCATGTCAAGTAAGACGTCTCTGACGGCTTTCTTCATAGGGCGTAGGTTAGCGACAAAACTGATGGCTAACTCGCGACCCGCTATCAGTCCCAAGAAGACCCATGTTGTCGACATCGGCACGTCGTTCATTTCTTTGAAGTAGTAAAGAATAATAGCGAACATCAAATCGATGACTGTGGCCGCCCGAACATCGGTTGTATTCGTCTTGGATAGGACGATTTCCTGAATTTTACCGCCGCGCGTTTTGAAAACCCAGCCAAGTAAGACGACCATCACTATGGTTGCGAATACGAGCGTCGGTGTGTTGAACGTGACCTGGGTGACGCCGTCAATTTCAGTTGTCGTACGCGGAAGGAAGATGAAGATATTGGCAAAATCCTGCGCTAGCCATTGCCACCACAAAAAGGCGGTTGATGACCACTGTATAAGAGTCCAGTAAAACGGGAGGGGCTGGTCTCGGGTATTATGTATCCAACGCGACCACATCCGAGAAATAACTGTGTAAATGACGACGCCGGCGCCAAAGGCGACGACATAACCCATACCTGATTTAATAAGCATTTTACCCAGAACGCCTTCGGTTTCCGCCCCGCCTGTTAAAGCAAAGACCGTTAGAACCAAGAAAGTCGTCGAGACGGGAATGCCATACCGTGTCAGAAATAACAGCACGATGGGGGGGAGGACATGATACCATTGAACGCCGCCATCAGGGTAAGGGAGTCGATTAAGTCGTCCAAAGGCGATATCCCCGGATTGTGTATAAAAGCCAAATGCCATAACGATCACGAGAACAGCGGCAGCAAAAATCCACAAAACCCACCAAGGGCGTTTTGAGTTTGAGGATAAGAAAGTCCCCAATGTTTGAATAGCGTCATTCGCGACAACGGAATAAGCCGCAATCAAAAAGCCAGCAATAGCTAGAATTTCTATGCCTAATACAGACATTCAGATCTCCCTAAGTCTCACCTGATTCTAAGGTTGCGACTTCATTATTCTAAGGTCGCGCCTTTTTCTTACGAGTTGTTACAGCCGTATTACAAAGATTAAACAGTTTTATGACAAAGTCATAAAATGTCAGCCTTGAACACAGACCTTGCCGCTCGCTATACCTAAGCCCAAGAGGAATGCTAGATAAGGTTATACACAGAGAAGCCGCCCGCTGTTCTCGGGCTTGTAACTGCCCAAATCTGTGGAATCGCAAAATCCTGATTTTAGCGGCATATGCTGAGGCTGCAGGCGCTTTAAAATTCCCGTCCAAAGCTGTGGCTGTCATCAAAGTGTCATTAAAATATGACGAAAGTGATACAAATTTTTGACATTCCGCGTTTGGCGATGTCCGTTGGAGAACGGCTGAATATTCAATATAATTCTTTAGCCAGGTCCCAGGTCTTTTGTGCGTGTGAGCCGCGGCCTCCGAGCAGAATGCTGCACAAGATGTGAAGAGGTAATAAAGATGACCATGAAAGCAAAAATTCTAGCGCTTACAGCAATCGCGGCTTTAACAGCCTGTCAGCAGCCGAATTCTCTGCCCAAGCCCGCTGAATCTAGCGAAATACGCGTGGTGGGATCTTCCACTGTCTATCCCTTCTCCACTAAGGTCGCGCAGGAATTTAAAAATATAACCGGTCATAATGTTGTCGTCGAAGCGACAGGCTCTGGCGGCGGGCACAAACTGTTTTGTAATGGGTCAGGCCCGGGAACGCCTGACGTCACAAACTCTTCGCGGCGACAAAAAAAGTCTGAATATGAGCTTTGCAAGAAAAACGGTGTCGAAGAAATTGTCGAGGTCAAGATTGGTTACGACGGAATTGTTCTCGCAAATGCGCGTAACGCCCCGAATATGGATATGTCGTTGAGAGACATTTATATGGCCTTTGCCAAAAATGTTCCGATATCCGATACAGATTGTACTCTGCGTCCAAACCCACATACAAAATGGTCTGAGGTAAATTCAGAGTTACCTGCCATCAAGATCGAAGCTTACGGGCCGCCGCCAACGTCAGGAACGCGAGATGCGTTCGTTGAAATTGCTATGGAAGGCGGGGCTAAAGAAATCAGCTGTCTCGCCGATTTAGCTGAAACGGATGAAGATGCATTCGAGGTTGCGGCGCATACTTTGCGGGAAGATGGTTTTTGGATCGACGGCGGCGAAAATGATAATGCCCTCGTTCAGACGCTTGTGAACACCCCGAGCGCTATAGGGGTTTTCGGCTATTCATTCCTTGATCAAAATATCGACAAAATCAAAGGTGCTCGGATTGAAGGCATCGAGCCGCAATTTGAAAATATTGTCGCGGGAGATTATAAAGTCTCAAGGTCACTCTATTTTTATCTGAAAAAGGACAATGTAGAATTTACACCTGGACTAAAAGAGTATGCGTTGGAATTCACATCAGACCAAGCAGTCGGGGAGGGAGGCTATCTTGCGGAAATCGGCCTCGTGCCTTTGCGAGGCCCAGAGCGGACAGAAATACGTGAGGATGTTAAGCAGCTTAGAGCTTATAGCCAATAGGCTCTGATAGAATCGTTGTTACCCTGTGATTGAGTGACGGAATGTCACAAAACTATTGCACAATCGTCTTATGCGGGCGCCGAACGTTAAATAAACCTTTAGATAAGAGGAAACCCCAGTGGATCAGATAATACTCTATATTCTGATTCTGATGGTCGTTCTGACGGTTGGCGGGTTTCTTTATAATAAGAACCTCGCATTGGATCGCTATTTGTCCAGCCGGGCCAATGAAGCGATGGGGACGACGCTTTTAAAGGGGTCAGGATGGCATTCCCAAGCCAGTTACCATGGGTATTTCACGGCGTGGGTTGTTGGTTTCTCTTCTTTCCTACTTTTCGTCGCGGGACTATATTTCCGCAATGGCAGTGACATCTATGATTTGACATGGCTTGCTTTGGTGCTCGCTTCCGGGGTGTCTATAGTCTTTCTGCTAAACCGAAAAATCAGCCCGGAATTTGCCGCTAGAACCTGGGTGGAGCGCTTCATCCATTTCTGCCTTATCATTCTCTCTTTCATCGCAGTCCTGACAACATTTGGCATTGTCCTCTCGCTCTTGTTTGAGAGTTTACGGTTCTTCTCTAAAGTTTCATTTTTAGACTTTCTTTTTGGGTTGCAGTGGTCGCCGCAAACAGCCTTGCGAGCAGATCAGGCCGGCCAATCAGGGAGTTTTGGCGCCGTTCCAATCTTTGCGGGTACATTTTTAATCATGCTCGTTGCGATGGCGATTTCCGGCCCGGTCGGCCTCATGATTGCGATTTACCTATCGGAATATGCATCTGCTGGGACTCGAAAAATTGTGAAGCCTTTGATTGAAATTCTGGCGGGTATCCCGACAGTGGTCTACGGTTTTTTTGCGCTTTTGACTGTGGGCCCGACAATCAGAAACTTTGCCGAGACACTGGGGTTTTCTGTTCCAACACAAAGCGCCTTGGCGGCGGGCGTTGTCATGGGGGTTATGATTATTCCCCTAATCTCCTCTTTGTCAGATGATGTTATTAATGCAGTTCCGCAATCTTTGCGGGATGGATCCTATGCTCTGGGAGCTACCAAATCTGAAACTATGAAACAGGTCGTGTTCAAAGGCGCGCTCCCCGGTATTATCGGGGCGTTTCTCTTGGCGGTATCGCGCGCAATCGGCGAGACCATGATCGTTGTAATGGCGGCGGGGCGAGCCGCAAATTTGACAGGCAATCCCTTTGAGGCGGTCACAACGGTGACGGTCCAAATCGTGGCGTTGCTAACGGGAGACCAAGAATTTGATAGTCCCAAAACGTTAGCCGCTTTTGCTTTAGGATTGGTCTTATTTGTGATTACACTGATCCTAAACATGATCGCTCTTTCCGTCGTCAGGCGCTATCGCGAGAGGTATGATTGATGGCGACCTCTCCTGACATTCAAAACTCTGAGTCTGGCGTGACGGAGACAAAGCGCGAATCCCAGCTGGCAGCTGATAGGGCGCAAAAGCACTTAAAGTCCCGCCGGGCGCGGGAATGGCGTTTTAAAATCTGGGGACGGGCAGCTGTCCTGTTCGCTTTAGCGGCGTTGACCTGGTTGCTTTTCAGTCTCGCCGGAACGGGTTTTACGGCTTTCCAGCAGAACTTTATGACTCTGGATGTCGAATTGACCGAATCGGTTATATCTCCTGACGGCACGCGTGACCCACAAGAACTTAGAGGCGCGAATTACCGCCGCGTGTTGCAAGAAACAATGTATGACCTCTTTCCAGAGGTGACCGAGCGGCGGGAACGGCGCGACCTCTTTGCTCTCACATCTGCCTCGGGTGCGACGCACCAAATTCGCGTATTGGTATATAATGACCCCTCTTTGATCGGACAAACTGTGACGATGACGGTGCCAACCTCTGATATGGTAGATCAACTTCTCAAAGGGTATATTGACCGGGATTTACCAGAATCCCTTCGTCAAGTTTCGAACGAACAGATTGCCTGGATCGACTCTCTGAAAGAGCGCGGAATCATCAAGAAGAAGTTCAACACAATTTTGTTTACGCATCCAGATAGCCGAGATCCGGAACTGGCAGGTATTGCCGGGGCAGTGGTGGGATCTATCATGATTGTTGTCATTGCTTTCCTTTTGGCGCTCCCCATAGGGGTTGGCTCCGCGCTTTATCTGGATGAGTTTGCTCCTAAAAATAAATGGACTGACTTGATCGAAATAAACATTAATAACCTTGCGGCGGTGCCGTCTATTGTTTTTGGTCTCTTAGGACTGGCCATTTTTATCAACTTCATGGGGTTGTCCCGATCGATTCCCTTGGTAGGCGGTATGGTCTTAGCTCTCCGGGCTTTCCCAACCATCGTGGTTGCAACCCGAGCGGCTCTTCGGTCCGTCGGGCCGGGGATTGTAAACGGCGCTTTGTCATTAGGCGCCTCGCATACACAATCGGTCTTCCAGCAGAAACTTCCCTTGGCGGCCCCTGGCATTTTGACCGGGTCAATCATTGCAATGGCTCAGGTACTGGGCGAGACAGCTCCGCTTTTGATGATCGGTATGGTCGCATTTGTCACCGAAGTGCCAAATAGCGTAACAGACCCCTCGACCGCTCTGCCCGTGCAAATCTTCTTATGGTCTGATAGTGCAGAACGGGCGTGGTCGGAGAGAACAGCGGCCGCAATTATCATCCTTTTGGTTATATTGGTTCTTATGAACGGTCTGGCAATTTGGCTCAGAAACCGTTTAGAAAAACGCATGTAGAGAAAATTTCGACTATGGATATTCAAAACCCGAAATTTATCTGCCGTGATGTACGCGTTCACTATGGTGACTTCGAAGCGCTCCACGGCATTGATATTGATATTGCTGACCGCGGCGTAACAGCTTTTATTGGGCCGTCAGGATGTGGCAAATCCACTTTTCTTCGAACATTTAACCGGATGAACGATACGATTGACGGCGCCCGTGTCAGCGGCACTGTCACAATGGATGGTCAGGATATTTACGACAAAGGCCTTGACCCGGTCTTACTACGGGCCCGCGTGGGTATGGTGTTTCAAAAGCCAAATCCGTTTCCGAAATCCATTTATGACAATGTCGCTTATGGTCCCAAAATTCATGGTATGACCACAAGCAAAGCCGAGATGGACGCTTTGGTTGAGAGGTCACTTCGCCGCGCCGGACTCTGGGATGAAGTCAAAGACCGATTGAAAATCGCGGGTACTGGCCTGTCAGGGGGGCAGCAACAGAGATTGGTTATTGCGCGCGCTATTGCGGTAAATCCCGAAGTCATATTGATGGATGAACCCGCCTCTGCTCTGGACCCGATTGCGACGGCCAAACTCGAAGCGTTAATTCAGGAGTTGAAAGAGCGTTATTGCATTATAATCGTCACCCATTCGATGGCGCAAGCGGCTCGCGTTTCGGACAAGACTGCCTTCTTCTATATGGGCGAGTTAATCGAATATGACGCGACAGAGAAGATTTTCACTAATCCGGGAGACAGCCGTACTCAGGATTATATCACTGGCCGGACCGGATAAATTTTCACGGAGTCTTTTTTGGATTTTCAGAAGTGAGTAAATCCAAAAATTTGTGTCATTTATATCACAGAAATTACTGAAATCTGATTTGGGCGCCGCTTTTGGGACGCAATCCTCAGCTGACAACAGTTAAATGATATTTGTCAAATAGACGCCGGCCCGTCGAAGCATATTGAAGCAGTTATTTAAACTGACACAATATGAAGGGGATATCTATAATGTGTTTTAATCGGACTTCAGTTTTAAAGTTCACGGCTTCAAGCTTTATTTTAACGACTTTGCTGGGAAATAATTTTGCTTTTGCGCAAGAAAATTTGAATGCAAATGAAAATGAAAACAAGGATGAAGTAATAGTCACCGCTCGAAAGAAGGCTGAAAGTCTTCAAGATGTTCCGCTCTCTGTTTCGAGCTTTTCAGATGAACTAATTCAAGAGGCGAATATCTTCGATTCCAGTGAACTTTCGGACTTTACGCCAGGTTTTCAACAGCAACAATCTTTTGGGCGGGACGGTGACAGACCCATTATCCGGGGCACGTCAAATATCTTAATTTCTGAAGGTAAAGTGGGGATTTTCATCGATGGAGTCCCTTTCATAGGAGATTCTTCTGCGCTGGATTTTGATGGTTTTCAACGCATTGAAGTTATTCGGGGACCACAAAGTGCCATTTATGGACGTGGAACGCTCTCTGGCGCGATCAACTATGCGACGCGACCGCCTTCAGATGAAAGAGGAGGCCGAATTAAGCTGACTGCAGCTGAACATGATCAATACGAGATTTACGGCAGTTTAAGCGGTCCTATCACCGACAATCTCAAAGGTTTTGTTAGTGGGAAATATTACACATTAGGCGGAGATCGCGAGAACAGCGTCACGGGTGATTCCCTTGGACAGGAGACTATCAGTCTAAACGCGGGATTTAATTTTACGCCAACTGATAATCTGGATTTTGGGCTACGTTATATTTATTCCGAAGATGATGATGATCATTTCCCAATTGCGCTTCAGGATTCTAGTTTCAATAATTGTCTGCAAGGGGGGTCCCGTGGATATTTCTGCGGTACAGTCGACGTGCCGGATGTCTATACTCTGGCCACTCCAGAACTTGTTGACGCCGGCCTACAAAGAAAAACCCACCGTCTGATTGGTACGGCTGACTATAATTTCGAAAATGGTATGACATTGTCAGGCCTATTTGGATTTACAGACCTGAACGAAAGATCAGGCGTTGATCAATCTTATAATGCAAGCGCTCCACTATTCATCACGTCTCCGTTTGTTTGCAATGCTTTCATTCCGGATTGCTTATTTGGTGCCAGTGGATTCTACGGCGACAGTGGGAGTGACAGGCAGGCTTTGTCTGGTGAATTGCGCCTAAGTTCCGCTCAGGACCAACGTTTTCGCTGGCAGTTCGGTGGATTTGTTTTTAATGATGAACGTAAAGGGACAGATTATGCTCTGACCCAAACTGAATTCGGCTATGATCTGATCTCTGAAACTGACGAGACCAATAACTATGCTGTCTTTGGGGGAGTAGAATATGACGTAACAGAAAAACTCACTGGGGGTGTCGAATTGAGATATGCCAGTGATAAGATTCAAACGCGTCAGGGCGCGTCCTATGTCTTGGGAGACTTTTTTCCAGATGCGGCGAACCCAAGCCGGGTTATTGCGGGTGAGGGTACGGATCGCTCAGCCACATTTGAGTCTGTTTTACCGCGATTTACATTGGATTATCAGGCCAATAATGACTTATTGTTCTATGGTGTTGTTTCAAAAGGAAACTCCCCTGGAGGGTTCAATGGTGTAGATGCGCCAGCGACAACATATGATGAAGAAACTTTATGGAACTATGAAGTTGGAATGAAGTCACAGGTCAATAATCTTAGATTCAATTTGACCGGATATTATATTGATTACAGTGACCAAGTTCTGTCCTCGACGTTTACGACCGGGCCGGGCGGCGTAAACTCTTTCAGTGATAATGTCGGAGACACCGAAATTTTTGGTCTTGAGTTGGATACCCAAATCGACTTGTCGGATTCCTTTTCTCTGCTCGGAACCTACGCGCTCACAGACGCACAGTTCAAAGAAGGTTTGAGCGCTGACCAAGCTTATTTGTTTGGCGGCGTTGGATGCCAAGGCGTTGACTTGGTCAATAATGATGTGACCCTTCCAGTCGGGACCATTATTGGAGACGGGTCTGCGTTAAATGTTGCTACATCTTGCGCAGAATTTGGAGATATTGGAGGGCAGCAGGCTCCGCTTGTTTCCAAACACCAACTTACCTTGAGCGCGGACTATCAGAATGATCTCGGAAATACGGGAATGGATTGGTTCGCTAGAGGAGACTTCATTTATCGCTCCTCATTTTTCGCGCAAGTTCATAATTTGGCAGAGTCTGGTGATTCCTCTCGCTTCAATTTCTCGACGGGTGTGAAGAATGATAATTACACAATCCGCCTCTGGGTGAAGAATGCTTTCCAAAATGAGGATGTTGCCGGAATTATACGGTACGTTGATTTCGCTGCGCCGGAGCTAAATGGTGATCGCCAACGTGCCTTCGGAATTACGCCTGGATCTAGACGCCAGTTTGGGGCCACGGTTTCTGCAAACTTCTAACAAAGTTTGCAATCCTTGAAATAAAACCCAGCGAGTATTCTCGCTGGGTTTCTGTTTTTAGACTGAGAAATAATCTTTCATGGGAAAATTTCAGGCGAGTTGAACAAAAATTGAAGTTTTTTCCTGGAAATGCCGTTTAATTGCCCTCAGACGAAAGGATTTTCGTCTCAAAGACATACAAATGATTTTTATCAAAAGGGTCTTCAGGATAGCGCGCATATTTATTGTTACAATATGCTCACAAAAATGAAGGGGACCTCAATGACATATTTGACTCGTAAATCCGTAATAGGACTATCTGCTTCCACTTTAGCTATTGCGGCCATGATAGCGACGCCGAGCGCTTTTGCCCAAACGGCAGATGAAATTGTTGTGACAGCCCGTCGCCAAGCGGAGACTCTCATTGAAGTGCCTGTGGCCGTTTCTGCCTTTGATGAAAACGCAATTGAAGAGTTGGGGCTTCGGAGTGTGGACGATGTAGCCAGATTCACAGCGGGATTATCCTTTTCGCAAGCCTATGGCCGAACAACCGAACGTCCGGTTATCCGAGGGGCGGCAAACATTCTTGCTGGCGTTCAGTTCGGTGTCGAGTCAGGCACGGCTTACTATATTGATGGCGTATATTATTCCGGGGATCTCCAGGCTCTGGATACACGAGGGCTGGAGCGTGTCGAAGTTACCAAAGGGGCTCAATCTGCTCTATATGGTCGGAACAGCTATGCTGGCGCGATTAACTTTGTAACCAAGCGCCCAAGTAAAGAAGGGTTTGGCGGTTCATTTGAAACTTTGGCGGCCGAGGACGGTGAATACGAAGTTTACGGTCGTGTTTCCAATTCCTTTGCGGACGAACGGATTGGGCTGGCTCTTTCAGGTCGCTACTACACTTATGACGGAGACAGCGCCTTCATTAACGAAGAAGACGGGTCTCAATTGGGGTCAGAGGAGACCATATCTTTTAATGCTGTTTTGGACGCAGATCTGACTGATAAATTGACGGTTCTAGCCCGTTTGGGAGTTGTTGAAGATAATGACGGGCCGCGTCCTTTCCGGATCAATGGGGCTGAGGCGAATAATTGTTTTCCAGGCTATCGTTCCGGCGCGTATTATGACCCGAATTACCTGAGCTTTTTAAACCCTCCCTTTGGCGGTATCTTCCCAGCCTCACCGACAACGGATAATAATTTTCAGTATTACTGTGGAAGCTTGCAAGAGTTCGAGGATTTGGCTCCCGCACAGTCGTTAGATTCTGGTCCGTTCCAAGGTGTCGATAGGGAAATGACTTTCGGCACTCTAAAGGCTGATTACAGTTTCGACAGCGGATATCAGCTTTCTGCCCAGTTTGGGTTAAGAGACCAGGAATTACAGACAGGATCTGACTCTACTCATCAATCGGGCACGACTTTCTTTTTCCCTATCAGCCCATTCTTTTCGATCCCCCAAGCTGACGGACTCTTTTATAATGGTTCTAAGAACGATTCATTTGATTACTCTGGCGAGCTTCGTTTCTCATCTCCGGTCGATAAACGCATTCGCTTTTCTTTTGGTGCGTTTGCATATGACTTTAATGAAGAACAGCGTTCTGTTAGTTTTTCCAACGACCCAGACAATGACTTTATAAGCGGGCCTCCAACCGACACGCGCTTTGTTAAAAACCAAGCTGTCTTCGGTACGTTAGATTTTGATGTCACGGATCAGGTCGAGCTTTCCTTAGAAGCCCGTTATCAGTCAGAAGAAAAAGGCCTCCAAGAAGACACCGGCTATCAAAATTCAGTTACGTTCAAAGATTTCATTCCAAAAGCTATCTTGTCGTATGACTCTAATTCTTTCGGCAACTTTTATGCAAGTTATGCCCGCGGTGTGAAACCAGGCGGAATTAACGGTCCTATCGGTCAGCCATCATTCGAGTTTTATGAGCCGGAAGAATCTGATAACTTTG
The DNA here is from genome assembly GCF_965138505.1 of Litorimonas haliclonae. Taxonomy (NCBI): domain Bacteria; kingdom Pseudomonadati; phylum Pseudomonadota; class Alphaproteobacteria; order Maricaulales; family Robiginitomaculaceae; genus Litorimonas; species Litorimonas haliclonae. Next base: position 60,363 of record NZ_CBCSCO010000004.1, read on the forward strand.
AAATTGGCTACAAAGCTCGCACGGCTAATGGCAAAGGACAGGTTACACTGTCTGCTTTCTTCAACGACATCTCAAAATATCAACTCACGACCCCGGTACAAGTCGGCACAGCGCTCAATTCCGTAGCTACAAACCAAGGTGATGCCGAAATTAAAGGCATAGAGTTTGAGGGAAACTATAACCTGACTGACTATCTGACAATCGGGGCCACATACGCTTATACTGATGCAGAGTTTACGTCAGGCTGTGACGACTTTCAGTTTACCCTAAATTCCGGTGGTTATCTTTTGCAACCATTTGATTTGGACGATCCGAGCACACAAGGTTTTATCCGTAATCCAGCTGACTTGAGTGTCGGAGCAGGCTTAAGCGCTCCCATATATGATCCTGACGGGTTGTTTACAGGCAACCTTTCCTGTTCAATCGCGGGCAAGAAGATACCAATGACATCAGAACACCAAGCCGCAATTTTTGGAGATGTGAGGGTGCCGCTGAACGAAAAGCTCGATCTTTTCGTAAACGCAAATTATACTTATGAAAGTTCCAAATTCATCCAAGTGCATAATAGTCAAGAAACCGGAGGAACGAGTATCTTCGGCGGTAAAGTCGGTGTTTCGTATAACAATGTTCGGTTTGAAATTTTCGGTCGCAACCTGTTCAATGAGAAAACTCCTCCGATAGGGACGCGTTGGTTTGATCTTCTGGAAGGTTTCAACACTATAAGTGCAAGTATTCCTGGAGCAGGTCAAATTGATCGTAATCCGACCGGACCACGAGCAACGTTTCTTTCCTATCGCCGTGGAAGACAAGTCGGCGCCCGCTTCGCTGTGGACTTCTAGAGGGTATTTAAGGGCAACTGCCCGAAATGAAAAAGCCCGGTCACCGACCGGGCTTTTTTGCTTTTCGCCTATAATTAATTAGGAAAGAATTAGAAAAACTTGGTGGTTCCAATAAAGGCTGTAATGACCAAGAGGAGGTACGTCATCCTAACCCAAAAACGTGACTTATTCATTGTGCGAAGAAGAGGCACTTCGGTTTCATCAGAAGACCCTTTTTCAATCAGAGCCATTAGTAGAGGCCCAACAGGTTTGAACATGACATCAATTAAGATGGCCGCGACAAAGATCAGACCAAACAAGAGAGCTTTAGACGCCAGCCAATTCGGCTCCAAAGGCGCATTTGTCGTCAAAGACAATGAGCCCAGTCCCAGATAGAAGGCGGCTAATACCCACTTTAAAATAACTTCTATCTTACGCAGTTTTGTCCCTTTTTCTGTTTGCCCGGCTTTATGAGCAGATAAGACCAACCAGAGCCAAAAAAAGCTAATGACCCAAGCAAGAATTACGCCCCAAGCCGGTACGGCCCAATAGCCTCCGACCGTGACAAGTGAAATTGTACTCGCGATCATGAGGGCCCAAGCATATCTGGGGCCCAAATCGTTAAGAACCAAAAGTTTTAAAATCGTCAGCCTTTCCTGAACGGAATAGGTATCTTTCTTACGAAAGTTATCTCCGAGTATGGCTACGCCCAAATCTCCTCCCAGCCAAAATACAAAAAGCAGAATGTGGAAAAAAACGAGACAGGAATAAAGCGTCAGCATTGAAAATTTCTCCGAATTTAAAGTTTCTCTAGGGAGACGAGTTCATACCAGGTTTCCATGTATCCCCCGACGCCGCCTTGAAGGAAAAAACCTTGCTCATCGTTAGAGCACCACATTTCATAAGGCGGATGTTCTTCTGGCAGGCCCTCTGCGGTATCAACGATTTGGAACTTCCGGGCTTCGAATGTTCCAGCTCCAACCGATACCTTTTCATCTCCTGTATAGACTAGACCAAAGGAGAGGGGGAAAAGCTCCGGACCGGTTGCGCCTCTGTGATCAGGGGAACTCATCATCGCCGTCTCAAGACGGACTTTCCCAGGCTTTGAACCCAATGGGAAAAGACGACCTAAAAACCCGTCATTGATGATGGCATGGTGACCAAACCAGGGCGTGCGGGACGTCAGCGGTATTTCTGCCTCGTTTGGACCATGGGTTGAGTTAATCCCGCTAAACCGCGCGTATGTCTCATCGAATTGAAACCATCCGCATCCTTCAAATTGGCCGCCAACGGAGAGACGTGAAAATCCATCAATCGGGTTGAGGGTTTTTGTTTCAAAACTGGCCGTGACATCCCGCAGCACATCCGGAGCGTCATCAATTTCCGTGTGAGCATGTAAAACAGAAGTGCCATTTGTTTGCTCATGCAGAGTGAAAGTTTCGCGGCCTCTGTTTTCATTCATCCGGTCTGCTTTTTTAGATGTATAAGCAATTACCCCACGCCATGTATTATGGGTTTTCACAGTGCCACCACGCATTTCCCAACATTTTTACCGTTCATGAGTTTTTCCATCAAAGCGGGAGCCTTTTCCAACCCAGAGACTTCATCATGGATATAAGCGACCTTGCCTGATTTTACCCAAGGGGCGACTTCGTTTCTGAACTCATCCCAACGGGAGTAATAATCATAAACGACTAAGCCGTGTAAGCTTGCACGTTTGCCGATAACCATTCCTATGGAGGTCATGGCTGGCGGTCCATCTTCATGATAATGTGCGGCCAAACCACAAAGTACGGCGCGGCCATAAAGTTGCATGGAGGACATTGCAAGACTGAGCATGTCTGAGCCGACATTTTCAAAATGGACGGAAATGCCGTCAGGAGCGGCTTTTTTGAGTCCATCCTTCCAATCTGCCTGTTTATAATCAAGGCAGAAATCGAACCCGTAGCTTTCTTCGACTTCACGGCATTTTTCTTGGCCTCCAGCTATGCCGATAAGCGTTTTAGCGCCTTTCATGCGGGCAATTTGTCCTGCTGTCCCGCCCACAGGGCCGGCAGCGGCATTAACCAGGAATACGTCTCCGTCCCGAACTTTTGCAAGCTGGGTTACTCCGGCCCAGGCGGTTAATCCCGGCATTCCCAGAACCCCTATATAACTCTCAAGGGGCGCGGCTTCTGGATCGACGATTTGAACGTCCTCAGCCTTTAAGGCAATAAACTCTGCCCATCCGCCTTCCATGGAGTGTATGAATTGGCCCGGCTTGAAACCGGGGGCTTGGCTTTCAAGGATCTCTCCAACAATAGCGCCTGGTATTAATCCCGTTCTTGGAGCGGGGGCCGCTTCGCCCATATGTTTGCCGCGTAGACGGGTACCGACATAAGGGTCCAAGGATATATATCTGACTTTGACAAGAAGTCCGTCCTTTGGACATTCAGGCGTCTCAACGTCTATGAGCTCAAAATCAGCGGCTTTGGGTTTCGCGTCTAATTCTTGTTTCAGTACAACTTGTTTCATTCTATGCCTCGACTATTTCGATGAGTGTGCCGTCAGGGGCGGCGAGAGTTCCGCTACGTTTATTGTTATAAAACGGCCCGCTGCGCTTTATGGGCGGTGTGATCCAATTGTTTTTGTTAAGGTCATCTATCCGGTCAAAATCCGGATGCAGGAATGTACCGATTGCCGCACAGGGCGGGAGCATCCCTTTATGCCGGGGCCGTTGTGTTGCCTGCTCTGGATATTGATCCACTTCCAGGAAAACGTCTTTTTCGTGGATGAGCGTAGCAATTTCGTGTTGCGTCCCTTCCGGAAGGCCAAAGGCCTTATTTATCATGGTGTAATCAATACTCATATCCCGACCAGCAGAGAGGTCTAGGTGATTTACGAGCCAGTCTTTAGAGTTTCGGAAATCGGAACACCCCATGACCAGAATGAATAATTTATCGATGAAACTCCCGGCTCGGGGCAGGTTGTAATTGGGTAGGTCGCCTCTGATTTGCGTTAGATAAACAATCTCTTCATCCGGGCCTTTAACCTGCATAGGAAAAATCGTCGGCAGGCCCGCAATCTCAGCTGGAGGGCCAATGATCTCAAAAGGAGACTTCTCCATACGCTCAGCAACTTTAGGCGTATCTTGTGTGCAGATTTCAACGGCGTTCCATCCATAGGTGCTGAGCGCTTTATATTCTGGCACAGCAGGTTGTTCGATAAACCGTAAAAAAACTTCAGCTCCCGAGGCGGGTTGGAGGACAGCAAAAGGACGCCCAGCGGTCTTGGGTGTTCCCCAACTTTCGGCCAGGTCAGAGGGTATTTCTCCCTTTTCAATAACAGAATATTCCAACCATTCTGTATAAAGCTCACAAGAGCGTTTCAGGTCAGTCACAACCAGCGTTGCGGCGTGCATAATTTTCATAATTTAAATCTTTCCCGGAAAGCCGAGTGAGCCTGAATTGACCGAATTGGCCGGATCGACGAGATGTTTCACCCCGTCAAGCAAGGCTTTTGTGGCGTCATCCATATTGTCGCGATAGGGATAGGTTCGACCAATTTGGAGATGGGCCGCCCCGAATTCTGTGAAGATATCAAGGATTCCCTGACGGGCTTTTTCAACAATAGCGGTGGCGTCAGGGTTCTTTTCAAATTGCTTGATGCGCTTGCGTACGCTTGGTTCAACTGTATTTTTGTGAATCTGGAAAATCTCTTCCGGCCAAATGAAGACGGGTTCAATTAAATAACCATTATTGGACAAAGTCGTCATAAGGTAACCTGTCATGATTTCATATTTTTCGATTTCCTCTTTTAGACTTTCGAAAAGGGCGTCGAGTTTTGCAATGCAGGCTTTTCCATCGCCCATCGGAACGACGCCGTGAATAGGAACCCAACGTTCCCCTTGAGGACCAAGTATATTGTTTAGGGGGGTAAACGGATTTGACCGCATAATCTTTGGAATCGAGTTTTCTATTTCCCGTCCCCCATTTTTCTTCGCGATATCCTTCAAAGTTTTCATTTTTGCGCGAATTTCTTCATCGCTGTGACCTTCAATCGTCCAGTGAAGGGAGTAGGCGACGTCATCCATGTAAGACCGTCCCGCCATGGCGATTTTTGCGCCCTCCTTGAGTCCTTTTAGAAGGCCGCCTTTTTGACCTTTGACGACATTACCCAGAGTTTTGAAATCCGCAGCCAAACTGGCGCGTTTCATTCGTACCGCTTGAAGGTTGGGGTCAAACCCGAATAGTTCACAGGCAAGGCCAAGACGTCCGGCTTCTGCGAGTGACTGAGCCCAGCCATCCCGATTGTCATATTCAAAACTTGCCCAGCTTTCAGCTTCCGGTAGGGGGATGAGCCGGAGAGTGATCTCTGCTTTATACCCTAATGCGCCTGCATCAGAAAGAAACAGACCGGTTAAATCAGGGCCGTATTGACGAAAGAAGGGTTTGCCCTTTGGGCTCGATGCCGTACCCGTTTTGATAACCGACCCGTCTGCCAATACCACAGTCATTGAAGTGACGCTGTCAATAGAAGAGCCGTGAGTGCTTGCGCCGAAGAAAGCATTATTCTGACTGACACCGCCGCCTATTGTTGAACAATAGCCTGATAACGGCCCCCAGAACGGGGTGCGAAGACCTAATGGCTTTAAAGCTTCGTAGAGGGTCTTCCAAGAACACCCAGCCTGTACCGTGACATACATATCGTCTTCGTTAATCTCTAGGATTTTATCCATTTTGGAAAAGTCTATGATGGCTGTATGCTTCTGGTTTGGGATGTACCCCTTAGTGTAGGACATGCCTGCCCCGCGCGGGTTAAAGGCCATTTTCTTTCTCGCGCCGATGCCAATAATGTGGGCTAATTGTTCCGTGTTCTCTGGACTAACAACAAAGTCTGCTGTCTCGCCTTTTGCCCAAATGTCCTGAGAAAACAGGGCGCGGATGCCTTCATCCTGTGAAAAGTTTTCGGCCCCTACAATTTGTTTTAGTGTGTCGAGTGAAGCTGTATCCAATGACTGACTCATATTTTTCCCTTTTTCGTTTTCTTAGGGCCGACTTACGAAAGCGACTTTGTTTTTCGTCAAGTTTAATGTTTGACGGAGAAGTGACATTTAATTTTTCGGTAGATTAAGTGCGGTCAAGGTCATCTGATATTTATAATGATCTGGGTGGTACCAGGCATGTATATCTTCGACGGATCGGCCGCTTTCCTCAATCATAATGCAATGAATTTTCAAGAGGGGTCGATTGACTTCGGTCCCGAGAATTTCGGCGATATGGGAGTCAGAACTCACTGGAAATAGTGTTTGTTCTGCCCGTTCAATCAAAACACCGGATTTACTTAGCAAAGTCATTAGTGGTTCATGACAAAGTTCGTCATCGTGAAAATTTTTAGCTAAGCCATCTGGAACAAAAGTTTCGACATAGGATAAAACTTTTTTCTCCAGCGATAGAGTATGGCATATTTTCTCTACCTCTATACCTTCTGCGCGCTTTAGGTTTCTTGCCGTTTCAGGCGATGCAGAGAGCACGTCACGGGACAAAATTTGCGCCGTGGTTGATTTTCGTAGCCGCGTAACATTCTTGACATAATTGTGCATCGGATCGCTGAATTTTAGATCGGTTGACGCTGTAACAATCGTTCCGCGTCCTCTCGATCGGCTAACTAAGCCGGACTCTGCCAAGTCATTCAGGGCTCTTTTCACTGTTATTCTGGATACATCCAGATTGTCAGATAATTCTTTTTCACTCGGTACCTTTGCCCCGGTGGGCAAAGCGCCTGTCTGAATTTTATTTTTTAGAGCCGTGTAAAGCTGATGATAAAGCGGTTCCGGTTTGTCGGGGTTGAGTGGTCCAATGGTTAAGTCATTTTCTAAGCAGGACATTTAATTAACCCTCCACTCGTCACATAAAGTGCGTTTGTAAAGCTTTCCGTCTTTAAACCAGTGCCACGTTCTGGCTCTGTGTTCTCCGGTGTCGCCTAGGGCGATTAGTTCAAAGAAATGAGCTCCGGGGTCGTCCTTTCGGTTCAGATTCAACAAAATGAGGTTATCTTTGGTTTGCCAAGCCGACCCATGAAAGGTCTCCGTATCCCACCAAAGTCGTCCGTCACGGTATATTCCCGGCAGGTCGACTTTATACTCTCGACCGTCATCCCAAATGAAATGATTATGCTGGATATAAACAAACTCTCCAGAATCAGGAAACTCACAACCTATGCGGACTTTATGTTTATCTAGGATTTTAGCGTTCGGGTCGAGATGCGTGTAAACCCCCTCCCAAACGCCTTCATGTTTCATCATGGCCGGCATTTCTTCCCTGAAACGATTTGCCTGACTCACTTGTTTTCCCCTGTTTTATTGCCGTTAAACCGTGGCCATTCTGCCACAGAAGGCGATTTTTTTTGTCGATGGCGCAGTCCTTTGTCACAAATCAAAGTGCATTAGGCGGCCCCGCTACAGAGTAATTCCATAAAAGATATATCATTATATCAATTGCCTTAAATCAAATGAGGCTCGTGAAATTAAATTGAACGGGAGGACAATATGAAACCGTCACTTAAAAATAATACCGCGCTCGGCCAGTTTGGCATGGCTTTTGGAGCTTTGGCTCTTCTGGCGTCCCCTACAACGGCGTTGGCTCAGATTGATGAAGTTATCACTACGGCTCAGAGAGCGTCGGAAAACCTTCAAGAAGTTCCGGTTTCAGTGACGTCATTATCCACGGAGGAGTTAGAAAACCGTCAGGTGCAGGACATTCTCGACCTGCAATACCTAGTGCCCAATATAAATATTGGAACGAATACCGGTACGTCCAATGCGGCGCGTATCTTCCTTCGCGGCGTCGGCGAAGATGAGTCCCGCGGGGCGGTTGACCCTGCGGTCGGTATTTATATTGACGGCGTCTTTATTGGTAAATCTGTAGGAGCATTGTTCGATATCGTCGACTTAGAGCAGATCGAAGTACTCCGTGGTCCCCAAGGTACGCTTTATGGCCGATCAACGAATGGAGGGGCGATCAAGCTCACCAGCGTAAAGCCTCAAGATGAATTTCTAGCGAGCGTCAAAGGAACTTACGGAAATTATGACCGCGTCGACACAAAAGCGATGCTGAATGTTCCTGTCACGGATAGTACGTCCGTTCGCTTATCTGGATTGTACCGTTCAAGAGATGGGTTTCATACTTTAAATCCGAACGGTGACCGCGCGGAATTTGCGGGCACAAACATTGGTATTCAAGACATGTTTTCGCTTCGGGGACAGTTAAGTCAGGATTTCGGTTCAAATTGGAATCTCCTCCTCGCGGCTGACTACACGAAAGACGATTCAGATCCGGTTCCGGACACTGTGGCGCCGCCAAATGACCGGGATAACGATCAGTTCACAATTGAGCCTTTACCGGGAACAACTTGTAGCAATCTTACTCCGGCAACGTTCCAACCGCTCGGTTGCTTTGTGAACTATGATAGTGAGTCTATCTCCCAAGGTTTGAGTGCCACTTTGACCGGTAGCTTTGCAAATTTCGATTTATCTTCCATCACTTCTTATCGTGAATTGGACGATGACCTAAGTTCCCGGATTGGGTTCCCGTATTTCCAAGAAACGAATGCCCAACAGTTCAGTCAGGAAGTCACGGCCTCATCTAATTTCTCTGGCCCGTTTAACTTCGTAACAGGCGTATTCGTCTACGAAGAAAATACAAAATTGGACGCAACATTTGTTGTGCCGACCTCTCTTATTACAGATACGAGTTCAATCGGAGTTTTTGGGCAAGGCAATTATGATGTAACAGATCGCCTAACCTTGACAGCGGGTGTTCGTTATACCGACGAGAACAAAACCTATGAAGGCATCAACAGAGCTGGAGGATTTGGACGTACAGACGATGCCGATTTCAATAATGTTAGCTATACTCTGAAAGCAGACTACCAAATCACAGATGATTTCCTCGGTTATGTTTCATATGCGACCGGATTTAAATCTGGTGGATGGTCAGCGGATTGCTTTTCTCCGGGAGCCGCTTGTTTTCGTCCAGTGGATGAAGAAAAAGTCGGCACATTTGAAGCGGGCATCAAGTCCCAAATCTGGAACGATCGTTTGAGGTTCAATGCGACATATTTTAACAATCAATATGACAACCTCCAGATCGGAGCGACCACGAGTATTGGATTTACTCGGTTCAACGTGGATGAAACTGAAATTCAAGGCTTGGAATTTGAATTGGCGTTTAGACCAACACAAGATTTTCAGCTCAACGCAAACCTCGGATTTCTGGATGCAGAATATCAATCTGCTACACCCTTTCAGGTCTCAGGCTTGACGAACAATGGGGCTAGTTGCCAAAATGGAATTCCAACGCTTGATTGTGCCTTAGGGTTAGAGCTTAAAAATGCAGCGAATTACAAAGCTAATATTGGCGCTGTTTACACAAAATCTGCATTTGGGGGTGATGTGACCTTAAGCGGTGATGTCGGGTTTGAAGGTAAATCTTGGAGCCTCGTGGCTAATAACCCCCCTCATACAGAAATCAGCCCTCCGACGATTGCTAATGCCCGGATTGCTTACCGTCCGGACAATGGAAATTGGAATATCGCCCTTTGGGGTAAAAATCTGACGGATGCTAATTATTACCGAGCGGCAGCTGCTAATCAATTAACCGCTTATGCCGCTGATCCGATAACTTACGGAGTCGATGTTGGATTTGATTTTTAAATCAATCACACTCGCTTGATTTAAGGCAGTCGCATTTTGTGCGGCTGCCTTTATACTTTCTGCATGACTAAGACCGTTTTTGATAAATTATGGGATGCCCACCGGGTGAAAACTTTACCGACAGGTGAAGATTTGATCGCGATAGACCGTGTTTTTCTGCACGAACGCACTGGTAGCGTCGCTTTAGAAAGCTTGCTCGAAAGTGGACGAAAACCTCTCGCTCCGAAACGTGTTTTTTGCACTATGGATCATATCGTCTCGACGCAGGCTGGACGAGGGCGCAATGATGCCCGCACGCCAGGCGGCGGCGTTTTTATCACGGCGACCCGCTCTGCGGCCAAAAAGGCTGGCATAAATCTAATAGACATAGACAGTCCCGAGCAAGGTATTGTGCATGTTATTTCACCGGAACTTGGCATTGCGCAACCCGGACTGACTTTGGTTTGCCCGGATAGTCATACCTGTTCTCAAGGCGCTTTGGGGGCGCTGGCCTGGGGGATTGGGTCGACAGATGCAGAACATGCCATGGCGACCGGAACGCTTCGGTTGCAAAAGCCGCCTCAAATGAGAATTCAAATAAACGGGAAACTGCCGATAGGTGTTACGGCGAAAGACTTAGCGCTGCATATTATTGCCTTGGAGGGAGCGGCCGGCGCGAAACGCTGCGCAATTGAATATTGCGGCGAGACAGTTAAAGCTTTGCCCATCGAAGCGCGTTTGACACTTTGTAACATGGCGGTCGAATTTGCCGCTTTTACAGCGATAATTGCGCCGGATGAGACGACGTTTGATTATTTAAAAGACAAGCGATTTTCTCCAGACGAGAAAAATTGGCAAGAGGCGCAGGCTTATTGGGAGACGTTGAAATCTGATGTCGACGCAGATTTTGATTTCGAGATAGAGATAAACGCAGAAGAGGTTCGGCCAACGGTCACATGGGGCACAAGCCCGTCTCAGTCCGGCGCTCTCGGAACAATTATTCCGGAGGATGCAGACGAAAAAGCCCTCTCTTATATGGGGCTCAAAAAGGGGCAGTCTGTTGAAAATATTGAGATTGGAGGAGCTTTTATCGGCTCGTGCACCAATGCAAGGCTTTCTGACTTACGGGCTGCTGCTGACATAATAAAAGGAAACAAAGTAGCAAGTGGAATACGCGCCATCTGTGTACCAGGCTCCACCGCTGTGCGCCGCGCTGCTGAAAATGAAGGATTGGACAAGGTCTTTAAAGACGCCGGATTTGAGTGGGGCGAGGCAGGTTGCGCATTTTGTTTTTATGCCGGAGGCGAGACGTTCAAACCGGGGACAAGAGTTATTTCCTCTACAAATAGAAATTTTGAAGGACGGCAGGGGCCAGGGGTTAGAACGCATTTAGCCAGTCCGGCAGTTGTTGCCGCGTCAGCCATTGCCGGGAGGATTACGGCGCCGGAGACTCAGACATGAACCAGCCACTTACACTCCACACTGGATTTGCGGCCCCGATTTTACGGGATAATATAGATACGGATCAAATTATTCCGTCGCGGGAAATGAAAACAGTTTCAAAACTTGGTTTGGGGGATGCCTTATTTGCCGGGCAGCGCTATGTAAAAGACCGCGACGAAGACCCGAGTTTCATTCTCAATAAACCTCCGTTTAATAAGGCGACGATTATTTTATCAGGCGAGAATTTTGGATGTGGGTCCTCTCGGGAACATGCCGTCTGGGCGTTAAAGGACTTTGGTATCCGAGCGGTTATCGCAGAAAGTTTCGGTGATATATTTTATAAAAATTGTATCGTGAACGGTATCGCTGCGATTATTCTGCCCAAAGAAATTATCAAATCATTGGGGCAAAAAGTGACGCTTAACCTTCCAGAGCAGACAGTAGACGGACAACATTTTCAGATTGCAGAAAATGATAAACGTATGCTCGTTGAAGGTCTCGACGCCATCGCATTGACAGAGAAATTTGCAGAAGAGATTTCTAACTATCTCAAACAGGATAAATCAAATCGCCCGTGGGTGTATCCTTAAACGCTAAATAACGCCTGCTGATTTCAGCTTTCTAATTTCTTCGGCAGACCGACCAATCGACGCCAGAACGTTTTCAGTATGTTCCCCTGCTTTCGGTGGATCAAGTTCAAGCCCTAGTCGTTCTCCGTTTAGACTGATTGGCAAAGCCGGGAGTTTACACCGGTCGCCATCTTCCATCTCCATATCCAAGAGTCCTCCGCCCGCATTAAGGTGCGGATCGTCAAACATCTCTTCCGGTTTCCCGATTGGGGCAAATGGAAGACCGAGATTTTCAATTTTTTCCATAAGCTCGGCTTTGGTCAAAGAGCGGAACTTTTCGATTATTTCCGGGAGGAATTTGTCTTTATGAATGACGCGGTCTCGGTTTTCGGCCAATTCTGGATCATCTAAAAGATGCTCTAGCCCGAATGCTTCGCAAAGAATCTTCCATTGTCCGTCAGAGACGACCCCAATGAACACCTGCTCGTCGTCTTTGGTGTCAAAGAGCTGATAAATTGCCCAGCTTGAAACGCGTGCCGGCATGGGCGCCGCCGCTTCGCCTGTCACGGCTTTTTGCGCCATATGCTGTCCAACGAGAAAGACGGTTGTTTCGAACAATGATGCGGATACATGTTTGCCTAGGCCCGTTGTGGCTCTCTCATAAAGTGCGCCGAGCACAGCCATCGCCCCGAACATCCCGCCAGTGACATCAATAACGGAAGACCCTGCCCGTAAAGGCTGTCCCGGAGGGCCGGTCATATAGGCAAGTCCCCCCATCATTTGTGTCACTTCATCCAAAGCCGTACGATGCGAATATGGCCCGTCGAGAAACCCCTTTTCAGAGCAATAGATCAAAGACGGATTTAGGTTTTTCAAAGCGTCAAACCCGAACCCTAATTTCTCCAGAGCCCCTGGCCGGAAGTTTTCAATAAAGACATCGGCTTTGGCGATTAATTCCAGAATGGCCGCTTTCCCGTCCGCAGATTTTAGATCTATACAGATAGATTTCTTATTGCGGTTATACATAGGGAAGTACCCGGCGCCCGCGCCGCGCAGGCGTCTTGTCTTGTCGCCTCCCAAAGGTTCAACTTTGATAACTTCTGCGCCCATATCGGCCAGCATCAATCCTGCAGCTGGCCCCATGACCATATGTGAGAATTCAACGACCCGGAGGCCGGAAAGAGGCTTTTTCATTTTATCTGTTCTCTAAAGTTCTGAGTGAGTTCAGAGCCTGTCATAACGGCGATATCAGCGTGGTCTGCGATATATGTCAAAAACTCGCGTAAGGCCCAGATGCGGAAAGGCTGCCCTAGAATATAAGGCGTGAGCGTCAGGCCGAGACATTGTCCGCCAAACCTTTCATGCTCTGTTATCAGAAAGTCACAAGCCTCTTTCATCTGTGTCAGCCAGCTTTCTTCAGTTTGGCGTCGTGTGTGCAAAAGCGTGAAATCTGAAAGTTCATAATTATTTGGCAGGAGCGTCATTGGCCCGTCAGGTGTCTTTGCCGCGACAGGGGCATTTTCCATTTCCCAATCGAGACAATATTCAACTCCGGCTTTGGCCAGCAGACCAAGCGTGCGGGAAGATTGATTCCGGGCCGGGCTCATCCATCCTTTTGGGGGCTCTTCAAAACAGGCCAGAGTCTCTTTAACTAACTCTAGCTCCTCTTCAAGACTAAGTCCTTCGTGATGTATATGATTTGTTGAGAGACCATGTGCCACGACTTCGTGGCCTGCGGTTTGGACGGCCTCTAGCAGGGGAGGGTATCGTTTTGCGACCTCGCCATTTATGGTAAAGCTCGCTTTTAACCCGCATTCGTTCAAGCTTTCCAAAAGTCGGAATACTCCGACTCGATTCCCGTAATCGCGCACCGTAAAATGCCGCAAATCAGGATAAGGCGTTGCCATGGCGCCGGGATGTTTAAACGGACTTCCACTCGGATTAAGCGGGAAAAACTCCAAAGGAACGATAAGCTGAACGGCTAATTTTGCGCCACCATCCCATGCCAGAGGAGTGCGATCTTTCGCTTGCCGCCAATCATATAGTTCATGATCTTGACCATATCCGCGTTTAGGATAGATGAGATAGTTGTCCGGTAAACTCATGACGCAAATCCCGTTCCGAGGGTCGTCACACCGCGGGATTTGATATCGGCGACCGTCTGATCCCAGTAATTATCGATGTAATATTTCGCAATTTCTTTACCTGTCGCAAACCAGACATCATCCGAATGGGCGCAGATATGTTTTAACGCTTCTTCAAATGGGCGGATGCGATGCGGTTGGCTGACGAGATAAGCGTGAAGCGGGATACACATGACCGTGCCGGACCGCTCGCCTTCTTTCAAAAGCTGATCAAAATGGCGTTTAAGAATATCTGTGTAACGCTGCGGATCAAAGCCCATAACGGAATAGGTGATCACGTCATTGACTTCGAGCGAGTAAGGCATAGAGACGAGATTGCCCGTTTTAGTTTTTAACGGTTGCGGCTGATCATCCTGAAACAAGTCACAACTATACCAAAAGTCATTTTCAGCAATTAGGTCAAGCGTGCTTTCCGTATGGGTCAGGGCGGGGGCGAGATAGCCGCGTATACGCTGCCCGCTGGCCTTTTCCACCGTCCGAATAGAATCATCCAAAACCGCCTGCTCCTGCTCCGGTTTTAGGCCGTAAGAATAGCGAGTATTATAAATGCCGTGGCTAAAAAACTCCCAATCACGTTTGACGCAGTCTTCGATGATTTCAGGGTGATGGTCGCATAGGGCAACGTTCAAACTAACAGAGCCCCGCAGGTTGAATTTATCGAGGAGTTCCATCAGGCGAAGATGCCCGACCCGATTGCCGAAATCACGTTGGCTGTATTGCTGCACATTCGGAATGGCATTTGGCCACGGGGAGCGCTGAGGATTGCCCGGCGGCATAAATTCGTAAAATTCGATGTTGGGCGCAATCCAGAACGCCAGCTTCTTGCCGCCCGGCCATTCTATTTTGGGCCGCCCAGCGTATGGCCAATAATCATAAAGGTTCGGTGTGGCGCGCATTATTTCGCCTCAAACGCTTCGAGCCAATCATAGACCTCCTGAACGTCAACGACGTCGGCGTATTTAATAAGCAAATCGGTGAGATTGGCAAAATGATAACTCTCATGCTTATCTGCGGTGGTTTCAATTGGGACGATAGTGCGGAACCCGTAAGACAGGCTATCCACGGCTGTCGCGCGGACGCAACCCGATGTGGACCCGCCGGTCACGACAACCGTATCTATTTTGTGAAACCGTAAAAAACTGTTGAGGGGCGTTTCAAAGAAAGCACTTGGCATACGCTTTGTATAAACGGCATCGACATCAGGATTGATATCGAGGCGGTCATCAAACTCTGTGCGCTTGCTCCCGAATTTGATGTTTTGCAGGCTATCCGGTGTGTCGGTGCGCGTGCCCCAAACGCCGCAATCCGCCGCATTGTTCATATAGGCAACATGGGTCCAGATAACGGGAAGGTCTTTGTCCCGCGCCATTTGAGATAACGTATTGATATGTTTCATCTGATCCGGGTCAGTCACATAGCCTGTTTTGAATAGATCGGGACGGGTATAAGATTTTTGTGGATCGACATTCACAATCGCGAGGCGCTCGCCAAACCCAAAACGTTTTCGAGACGGATTGGCGCGTATTTCTTTAAATATTTCTCGCGCTGTTTTGTCGGAGAGCTCCATAGTTGAATCTAAAGATGTAGAGGCAGAGGATATTTTTGTCATAATCATATCTTCCAATAATTTATGGCCTTGCGAGTTGATGCACCTCAACTCGAAACCTATTTAACGCGTTAAGAGACCTTCATGCACAAAAAAATTCTAATATCCGAGGTTGGCCCACGTGACGGACTGCAAAACTGCAAAGGCGTCATGCCGACCGAAGTTAAGAAACGTTGGATAAAGGGCCTTTATGAGGCGGGAGTAAGAGAGATTGAAGTGGGTTCTTTTGTGCCGCCCAAACTCTTCCCACAACTCGCCGATACAGCCGAGCTTGTGGAATATGCGAAAACATTTGCTGATTTGCGGGTCTTGGCACTCGTTCCGAACTTGAGAGGCGCAAAAGCGGCCATTGAGGCCGGGGTCACTTCGATGGGCTTTCCCCTGTCGGTGTCGGAAACTCATAGTGAGAAAAACCTGCGTCAAACTCATGACCAAGCGATTGAAAATGTTGCCGCCATAGCTTCGTTAATTGCGGACCAGCCCAAAGAGAAACGCCCGGAATTTGAAGGTGCGCTCAGTACGGCGTTCGGTTGCACGATAGAGGGTGAAATACGGGAGGATCAGGTCCTGCGCTTGGCAGAACGTCTAATAGAGGCGGGCGTGGACGAACTTGGCCTGTCCGACACAGTGGGCTACGGCAATCCGAAATCGGTGCGTTCTCTCATCCGTAAAACGCGCGAAGTGGCCGGAGACGACAAAGTGAAATCGGTTCATCTTCATAATACATATGGCTTGGGTCTCGCCAACGCGCTCGCGGCCTATGAGGAAGGGATTAAAGTTTTTGACTCCTCACAAGGCGGCCTCGGTGGCTGCCCGGCATCCCCGGGTGCGAGCGGAAATATCGTCACCGAAGATATGGTCTATATGTTTGAAATGATGGGGGTGGAGACAGGCGTTGACCTAGACGCTCTCATAAAATGCCGAGACTACCTCGCCGAAGGCCTGCCAGGGGAGCCCGTTTATGGCTTCACGCCGAATGCGGGCCTACCAAAGATTTACAGGTAGAGTATTCCGCACATTTTGCCTCTCTTTCCGAAGTGGGAAGAGTTGAGCGGACTAGCCTTAAAGTACCCGATAACCGAGTAATTTTACATCAGAACTTAGATACCCCTCTTTCACCGGCTCGATCTTGGTCAAATCGGTTGAGAGGTATTTTTTGCTGTCGTCACAAAAAACAGTAACGACTTTTGCGTCTGGGCCCACTTCCTGCTGAACTTTCAGCGCCGCTAACAGATTAGCGCCGGAAGAGATGCCAACTCCCAGCCCCAAATCAGAGCTGAGTTTTTGCGCCATGATGATACCGTCGCCGTCATTGACACAGATCACTTTATCAAGCGTTTCGAGGCAGACGATGTCAGGAATGAACTCATCGGAGACGCCTTGAATGCGGTGTTTTCCGACCTTGTGACCGGTAGATAAAGTCGGGCTTTCCGCTGGTTCCATCGGGTGAATTCTGGTGTCTGGGCAAAGAGCTTTCAACGCTTTCCCGACGCCCATAACTGTGCCGCCTGTGCCAACGCCTGCGACGAAAGCCTCCGGACACTCGCCGAGCTGTTTCGCGATTTCTGGCCCGGTTGTGCCGCAATGAGCCTTACAATTATCTTCATTGGAAAACTGACGGGGCAGGAACACATCATTGCGGGAGCGCGCCAGATCTTCAGCCATTTGGATAGACCCGACAAATCCGCCTTCTTCGTGACTGACGAGGCAAACATCCGCGCCGTAGCTTTTCATTAGGGAAATGCGTTCTTGGCTCATCCAATTCGGCATATAAATCCGAACGGGATGGCCCAGCGCCCGACCCAAGGCACAAAAGGCGATTCCGGCATTTCCGCTGGTCGCCTCAACGATCATATCACCCGGACGCAACGCACCGGTCTCATAGGCGCAGCGCAGAACTTCCAATGCCATCCGGTCCTTGATTGACCCTGAGAGGTTGAAGTATTCCAGCTTGGCGTAAAGCGTCACGTGCGCGTCACGATAGAGCATATCCACCGCCACCATAGGCGTATTGCCTACTAAGCGTTCAAGCGTTTTAAACATGGTGGGGAGGGCGAAATCCGTTTTTGGTTTCTCTAACGTCGGTGTCATATCGTGCCTTTCTTCTTTAAGGAAAGACTAGCGCGGTGCGGTGCAAAAGACTTCTACATGAAAAAGCTATTTCAGTAGAATAATGCAAATAATTTTGATATAATTGCTATATGACAGAAAATATTACACATACAGATGCTAAAATCCTCCAAATTCTACAATCGGATGCGACCCGCTCGCTTGAGTCGATTGCTGAAGAAATCGGGGTGTCACTGAATACCTGTTGGCGCCGGGTCAGGGCTCTTGAAGAGTCAGGCGTGCTAGAGCGCCGGGTCGCACTAGTCGACAATGAAAAAGTTGGATTGCCGCTAACTGTATATGTCTCCGTTCGCACGGATGATCATTCAAAGGCATGGTCTGAAGCTTTTGATAAGGCCGTTCGTGACATGCCGGAAATTGTCGAATTTTACCGTCTGGCTGGCGATGTAGATTATATTATGAAAATGCTGGTCGCCAATGTGAAACATTATGACACGGTTTATCAGCGCCTTATTAGCCGTATCAGTCTTTCAGACGTGTCGGCTAGCTTTGCGATGGAAAAATTGAAGTTCACGACAGAACTCCCTTTGTCCCAGATAGAGAATAGGTAATCAGAACGGGCAGGGGGATTTAAATTTTACCCAATCTCCGCCCGTTGGCTCTCGAAACTTCAGACTGTGGGCGTGAAGGTGAAGTCTTTGGCTTTGTTGAAATACCTCGTCCGGCGCGTAAAGTTGATCGCCGATAATGGGGTGTCCCAAACAGAGCATATGCAGTCTTAATTGGTGCGACCGCCCCGTCAAAGGATGGAGGCAAACTCGTGTGCTATTCCTTCCAGACTCAGTGACTATCCAGTCCGTGATAGCCGGGCGTCCTTTTTCGAAATCTATCATTTGTCGCGGGCGGTGAGGCCAATCCGTCCAGATCGGTAAGTTGATGCGACCGCTATTGGACCTAGGCACTCCGGCGATATCGGCCAAATATGATTTTATGGTCTGGCGTTTTTCGAATTGCAGGCCGAGATGGCGTTGAGCGTGTTTAGTTTTGGCAAAAATCATGAGGCCGGAGGTTGCCATATCCAGACGATGAATAGTTAAGGCATCAGGGCAATAGGACTGAACTCTCGCTTCGAGGCAATCGGGTTCAGTCTTTCCGGGAACGCTCAAAAGGCCCGCAGGCTTATCGACTAAGAGGTAATCCTTTGTCTCAGCAATAAGACAAAGAGAGTCTGTTGGAGGAGTATAAACAAAGGGCCGGACGTAAACCGGAAAATCATACATCGAGGCGGATCAAACTTTAAAGGATCACATCATCCGACAGGTTCGACGACGACGTCTTCCCCGTCCAGACGTAAAGCGAGCTTGCCATCCAAAAGGGCTAAGGCATCCTCTCCAAAAATTTCCCGTCGCCACCCTTTTAACGCGTCAATATCTGCGTCTTCTCCGAAAGCGGCAAGTTTATTAATGTCAGCCGAATTCGCCACCATGCGCGTGGCCAGCCCGACAACTTCGGTCCGAAGCCGCAATAAAGTCCGAAGCATTTCTACGCGTGGGCCCAAATTAGGCGGCATGTGCTGAACTTTCGGGGCGGGCGGGGCGTATTCTGCCGCATTGTCTACGGCGGCGCTAATGGCATCCAATAGAGGTTGGGCCGTACGGGATTTTTCAAACCCTCTCGGAACGCCCCGCAGACGCTCAAGCGCTTTCAAATCGCGCGGTCGCTGCTGAGCTAAATCATACATGGCATCATCTTTAAGGATGCGGCGGCGCGGGACATTTTTGGCAATTGCCTCGCGTTCCCGCCACGCGGCGGCGGCTTTCAAGGCAGCGAGGTATTGCTTCTTGGGGTTACGAACTTTGAGTCTTTGCCAAGCCTCTTCCGGCTCGAACGTGTAGAGGCTTTCTTCCATTTGCGGGAGCATTTCCTCTTTGACCCATTTTAGACGTTTTCTCTCCTCCAACTCTTTGATCATGCCCGGATAAAGGTCCCGTAAATGTGTGACATCGGCGAGCGCGTAGGAAAGTTGTTTCTCAGAGAGAGGACGTCGAGACCAGTCGGTAAAACGAGCGCCCTTATCGAGATTTATATTAAGGCGTCCTTTTACAAGAGCGCCATATCCTACGCTGTCTCCAAATCCTAATGCCATTGCGGCAATTTGTGTGTCGAAAATCGGGCCGGGTACTGTTTCGCAGAGTTGATAAAAGATTTCCATATCTTGGCGGGCGGCATGGAGCACTTTTGTCACGCTCTTGGCCATCAGCATTTTGCAAAAGGGGGCCAAGTCAATGTCGTCTGCCAGGGGGTCGACAATGACCTCCCGGTCTTTTGTCGACATTTGAATGAGACAAAGCTCGGAATAAAATGTGCTTTCGCGCATGAACTCAGTATCGACGCAGACAAATTCCTGCGCCTCCGCATGTTCGCAAAATTCAGCGAGGTTTTCTGTAGTTGTAATAATTTCCAAAATAAAGATCGACGCTTAGGTCGATATAACTCCGTGATTGTCAAAGACTTCTGCGAGTAAGTCCTGGGCCGCCATGGTAGAACGGCGCTCGCTGTCTGGGTTGAAATGTAGGCCAAGTTCCTCGTTATTGGCCCCGGGGACAGTAAATGCGTGAGAGGTGTTTCCGTAAGCATGAAGCTGCCAGTCGCAGCCTGCTTCCGCCATCTCTTTACCCACGCTGACGACATCCTCCGGCGGAGCCATCGGATCATCCCAGCCATGGGCGATCAGAACTTTGGATTTGATTTTGTTCTTGGGTAAGTCCGGGGCGTCTAAAAGGCCATGGAAGGAAATTGCGGCTTTTAGATCCAGTCCCGCCCGGGCCATATCAAGTGTACATAATCCGCCAAAGCAAAATCCCATAGCGGCCATCGCATTCTCATCAACTTCTTCGAGCGCCGCTGCGGCGTCATATCCCGCCTTGAGTCGTTTTAGAAGTTTAGCGCGATCTTCCTTTAAAGGCCCCATACGTCCCATTTTGTCTTCGGTTGTCTCCGGTTGATCTCCATTGCCGTAATTATCGAGACAAAACCCTACATACCCAAGAGCTGCCATTTGAATGGCCTTGTCCTGCGCAAATGTGTCTAACCCGCCCCAAGCGTGATTAACCAAAACACAAGGTTTCGGATCTGCATAACTCTCATCCCAAGCCAAATATCCAATACAGCTTGTCTCGCCGTCTTCATACTCAATCGGGCGTGTCGTGATCGTCATACAATACTCCTTATAAAATTATGGACGGAGTTTTATCTTTCAGACAGCTTTCGTCAACTGCTCTGGCCCCGAACTGCATGAGATTAACGAAACATTAGTCATAAAATGAGAGTCTGAACGCGAAAATGTGGAGGGAACTCATGATTGTACAAAAATTCTGCGCTATCAGCGCTGTCCTAGCCTTAACCGCCTGCGCGACGGCTCAGGAAAATCCGAATTATCAATTTTCTTCTAAATATGAAGGAGAAGCGTCTGCCACTCAAATGGCCTCAAATTCTTCTAGCTCTAATGTGGTCTATGTGAGCCCAGAAGCCAGAGCGGCTGAGCTTAACGGAACGACAGAGCAAACTACCACTCAAGCCACATCGCAGCCTCAAGTGAGTTATGCAAACTCAACAACTGAGCAAAACAGCTATCCCGAACGTGTGAGCGTGGTCACGTCGAGCCAAATTGGGACGCCGGGTTACGGCGCCTATATCCCGGAAAATGTTGAAAATTACGACTATTCGGAAAATATTGTTTCTACGAACAGCCAAATTTCTGTGCAAACCGATCCGGCGGAAATCAGATCATTCGAAGCTCGCCCTTCCGCAAATTACGTCGTCGGGAGCGGAGATACGGTCTACAATATCTCGCGTCGTCTCTGCGTGGACGTCGAAGACGTTCAAGCGCCGAATGCGCTCGGAAATGATTTTGCAATTAATATCGGACAACCGCTCTATTTGCCGCCGTCACGCTGTTGACCGCGAGAAAGTCTGCAGGTCATAATTATGAGCCTTTGCGTTCCATACTCTACGGAGATCTAGCTATCGTGGAAGTTTAAAGGTGCATTCTTGTCTGTATCAGACTATGCGCGTTTAAGAATATTTTTAGCGGATCTTCTATGCGAAATCGTTTTGCCAAAATCTTAGCCACACTTGGCCCGGCTAGCCGCGCGCCAGATACAATGCGGCTCCTGCATGAAGTGGGCGTAGATGCGTTTCGGTTAAACTTTTCTCACGGGTCTCATGAGGATCATGCTCAGTCGGTTAAAAATATTCGAGAAGTCGAAGCGTCCACCGGAAACCCCATAACGATTGTCGCGGACATGCAAGGACCAAAGCTTCGCTGCGGTCCATTTAAAGGCGGGTCGATTGAGCTGCGTTACGGCGAGACGGTTATCATTGAAAAATCGGTAGAGCTTGGGGAAGCGGGCCTGATCCGTATGCCGCATGCCGAACTTATCGAAGCCCTCAACGAAGGTCACATTCTGAAATTTGATGACGGCAAATTGCAGGTCACAATTTTAGAAAAGAAAGAGGGCCGCCTTCATGCCCGGGTCGACGTTCCGGGAACGCTATCTGACCGAAAGGGCATCAATGTTATCAACGCCGTTTTGCCGATGAGCGCGATGACGGACAAAGACAGAGAAGACATGGCCTTCGCCTTGACCCAAAGTGTGGATTATATTGCTCTGTCATTTGTGCAAACCGCCCAAGACGTCATCGACGCCCGAAAAATTATTCAAGACCATCCAGGTGATATTAAACCCGGAATCATTGTGAAGATCGAAAAACCTTCCGCTGTCGAGGATTTAGATTCTATTTTAATGATGGCGGATGCCGCCATGGTCGCCCGCGGGGATCTCGGGGTTGAGCTGCCGCTGGAGCAGGTTCCCGTGGTTCAGCGGCAGATTATCCGGAAATGCCGCGCGCTTGGAAAGCCGGTTATCGTTGCAACTCACATGCTCGAATCTATGATTGACGCGCCGACCCCGACACGGGCCGAAGCGTCAGATGTTGCAACGGCTATTTATCAAGGGGCGGACGCCGTGATGTTGTCCGCCGAGACGGCTGTGGGACGACATCCTGCCACCGCTGTGGCGATTATGGACCGCATCATCGTGGCCGCCGAAAACGACCCGGAATATTGGCAGTATTTTGAGCAAATTGCTTTGCCGCATGAGCCGACTGCCGAAGACGCGATAGGCCAATCCATAGGCGGAATTGCCCGTACATTGGGATGCAAAGCTGTGCTCGGTTTCACCTTTACGGGATCTACCGTGCAGCGGATCAGCCGCGAACGCCCGCCCTGCCGCATTGTCGGATTGACCCCGCAGCCGCGCACGGCGAGCCGATTGGCTCTGTCCTGGGGCGTCCTGCCTATCGTCACGGAAGATCCCAAAAATTTCGATGCGATGGTGGGCAGCGTCAATAAAGTGGCCAAAGAAAAAGTGGGTCTGGCTAAGGGGGACCGCATTATGATTACCGCCGGAGTACCGTTTGGCCGTCCAGGCACAACGAACACGCTTAAGATTGAAACGATTGATTAGGCTCTAATTTATTTTCGTCCCTGAGGGGACGGAAGTCGTGTTGAAGTGTAAAGAGCTTCGCGCAGGTGGCAACAAATAATATCCAGGACAGGCTGTTCTGCTGCAAGATAGCGCTCTCTGACATGGAAAACCCGATATAGGACAAGAGCATCAGCACGACCCAGTAGGTTTCTCGCCCGCCGTTTCTGATGTTGTAAACGGCGAAGCCTAGGGTGACGAGAATTTGCAGCGCGAAAAGAATGACAATTCCGACTCCAGCGGAAAGCCAAATTTCAATCCATCCATTATGCGCGGTTGGCACGCCCCATTCCAGAACCTGCCGAACAATATAGGACGGTCCCAGAGGGTCATCCCAGAATATACCATATCCGTAACCGAGCCAGAATTTTTGCTGAATAGCCTCGCTTAGAAGCGCCCAAATATCTGTCCGCCCTGTCAGGGAAGGGTCTTTGCCAATGAGGCCGAACATCACCTCAGGAAACATTGCCAAGGCGGTCGAGAAAAATCCAATTGTCATAACCAGAGTGAAGATGAGGGGAATGCGGGTGACGGGGTTAGTCCGGTAAAGTTTCAAGAAAATATACGTCCCGATACAAAGCATGGATATCAAAAGAGCGGTTTTCGACGTCGAGGCAATTACAAGTCCGAAGCATAAAAGAGCGATGGGGATGTAAAGCCATCCGCGTTTAGGGCGCAGCGCGAAGGCGCAAATGGCGGCAATCAATCCCTTTGTCATCATTCCGCCAAGCTGGTTTTTCTCGGCAAAAGGTCCGCGCCAGGCTCCGGCATTGACCTCCTGCATAATGGCCCGCCCCGGATCCATCACCACCAGCGCAATCGTAATGATACCGATAAACAGAAAAGCGATCGCGATGATTTGAACCAATCGGCCCCAGCTAAACCAGGCCGCCAAGGTCAGGCCGATATAGCTTGTGAGCAAAAGCGCGATAGAGCGGCGCAAAGTCGTCGACGGGTCAATCGACCAGAACATGGACAGCCCGCAGAATAAAACGCAGAGAATGATTAACGGCGAAAAGGTCGCGAGACGGACAATCTCCATCAGCTTCGGTAGGCTGAGAATTAGCACCAAAAGATAAACCGGATACCAGACAAAGCGCGCCATCGGGCTCTCCGCGGCCAACTGGTCTGCGCTTGCAAAAAGATCAGGAAAGAGAATGCCGACGCCGGCGCCGCTCGCAAATACGACCAGTAGAATAAAGATCGAAATAACCAGAAAATGACCAAGGTCGCTCAGCGCGCGGTTACGCGTGCGAAGTTGCAGTTCGGAATAGGGAACAGTGACCATAGGGAGGGGGTAGTCAATTATAGTTAATGAAGATTTACGTTTGGCGCGTCGAAATTCTTTGCTCACGAGATTGATGGGCAGGAAAACAATCTTAAACATTTTGGTTTATGGCTCCGCCATGTTTAAGCGACTGACATCCCAGGCTCCGCTCACGGCAAAAGCCCAATATGGTTATATTCCGGGGCTCGACGGCATCCGGGCGATTGCGGTTTTGATCGTCATCATCGCGCATTTTGGTCTGACGAACCTCATTCCGGGCGGGTTTGGCGTGACGGTATTCTTTTTCATTTCAGGCTTTCTGATTACGCGGCTCCTCTTGGCGGAGGCTCGGATAAAAGGAAAAATCCACCTCAAAGATTTTTATATCCGGCGAATAGTCAGGCTCTATCCGGCGCTTATTTTCATGGTGGTCGGGAGCACGGCGCTCTATTTGCTTTTAGGGCAGGGCGGCCCGAAACCTCTCGAATTTACGGCCGCGCTTGGTTATTTCACCAATATCTATCAAGTCGCCGTTAGGGCCGGGGGGGAGCTGCCCTTTATGCCGTGGACACATTTGTGGTCGCTGGCGGTGGAAGAGCATTTTTACCTCATATTCCCGCTCCTCATGGTGATTTTCGGGGTCTTCAAACGGCGCTTGATCTGGGCCTTAATGGGGCTTCTCGCGCTTGTGCCTTTATGGCGTTTATTTACCTATTCCACTTTCGAAACCCTTCCGGTCGTTGATTATAACTACATGATGACGGACGCCCGAATTGACTCCATCGTTTGGGGCTGCTTCCTCTCTGTCCTGCTTGATAAGGATATTCGCGAAGGACTAGTTCAGAAACTTACAGGCTGGCTTCCGATTGTCGGCGCAGGGGCGATCTTGCTCCTTTGTTTTGCTCTGCGGGATGAAAGCTTTCGTTATATTTGGCGTTACAGTCTCCAAGGCGCGGCGCTTTTTATCCTCGTGTTAAACCTCTATTTCTTCAGGCCGGTTCGGTGGAGCCTTGGCGTTTTGGAGCTCTGGCCGCTCGTCTGGATAGGACGGCTCTCTTATCCACTTTATCTCTGGCATTTCCCCGTTCTGGATCTATCTCACAGATTTATGGAGCCGGGAGTGGCGCAGCTCAGCGTTGCCGTTATCGGCAGTTTGGGCATATCTATTTTCTCTTTCTTTCTCGTCGAAAAACCCTTCATGGCGCTTCGTAAACGCTTCGGCGCGCATATCGTGAAGAGGCCCGCCATTACGAAGGACGCCCCGTCGGAAGCCAGGAAGCCCGACCCGGCTTTAATGTCTTGAAACAAACTTTAGTGGCTTTTTTCCTGTCATTCCGCACAAGGCCGATAGGCCGCAGATGCGGAATGACAGGAAAAAATTGAATTGTGTATCGACCAAGCGTTCCTTCCCGCTTGCCATCGAGGGCCAAGCCTTTCTCACGGTTTCCAAATAAAGTGGACAGCCCGCAGAGCGTGACGCCTTGTCGGAACAACCGATAAAGACGTCAAAAAGTAATTTTCACAAAGCGTCACGCTCTGCAGCAGCGATTTTATACCCGAGCGGCCTCTTGTTTCTCCGACAGTCGCACTCACCGGGTTTATCTCAGCCCGACACTGCACGGTACGGCAGGCTCACACTCATAGCAGGCCCGGCACACACCCTCCTGTCACGAAAGGGTCGCTCAACCTCGCCGTCCCCTGAACCAAAACCTGACGCGTTCCTGTCCGTGTTCAAGAGAACATCTTAAACATACCCCGAAAACGCAAAGTGAGGATCTATCTCCATGAATTTCTTCTAAGAGACTGCAAGGAGTGGGTTTTTAAAATTGGTAAACGAGGATCGTTCTTTCCAACAGATTTAAATAGCCCGAACAAATTTATTCAATCCTGGCCACCCGCCCGGATTCCAACCGAGGTTGTTTAACTTCGTGCAATCCATTTCGGCTTTCTCGGATTTCGAAACAGCGCTTGGAAGTGATCTGTCTAACCCTTTGTGCTCTCCATAGGCTTTAAGCAGGTCATGGCGATCGACGACTATGTCTGAGACATTGAAAGCCTGATTGGCCACCTGCTCTTTGGGTAAGGACAAGATTAGACGGATTGCCGCGACCAGATCGTTGCCGTGAAGTTCGGTTCCGGCGCGGGGCTCTATGGTTTTTCCGGCTTCGAAATCAGCAAAGAGTTTTGACCATTTGTGATCGGAATTTGGCGTGGGATGGCCGTATATTCCAGTAGCCCGCAGACTGGTACCGATTACGTCAAGATTATTGAGCGCTTGCTCGACTTCCCATTTCATTTGTCCGTAAAGAGAAGTGGGATTGAGCGGGAGATCTTCGGTCAAACGCGTCGTCGCTGGGTATCCGTCATAGACCGCTCGGGAGGACAAAAAGAGGATACGCGGGACGCCCGCATCTTTAGCGGCCTCAAATAACTTAACTGAGCCTTCCAAATTACGTTTTAGGAATCTGTTCGGGTCGTCGCCTTCGCCGCCCCGATACCGTCCGGGAATATGGTCAAAGGCGCAGTGTATCAGGGCGTCGGCCGTTGGAAGGCGTGTTGGGGGATTTTCCAAGTCAAAGGGAAGCCATTCGCCCTCATCGGGCTCGGAGCGGGTGAGATGAATGACTTTATCTCCGCGCCTTTTGGCATCTGCGATGATGAAACGCCCAATATAGCCGCTGCTTCCCGTGACGAGCAGTTTCATTTCGGATTTGTCAGCGCGGCCAAATCGGGGGTTTCGCCATTTTTAAACTGCCACCACAAATCAATGAGCGGTTTGAGTTTTTCGGCCTTGGGGTGTTCGGCCTGCCACGGCTTTTCATATTGATAATGCAGGATGTGGATGGAGTTCCAGTCCCAGAGAGCGGGTAAATTGAACCACACATATTGAAGCATATTGTAGAAAACGGGGAGGCCGTGCCAGTTCGGGAAATAATGCTCTAGAAAAGTTTGGTCTGTTCGTCGCCAGAAGGTGTCTTCGGCGCCTAAAGCCTCAAGCATTTTCGCGTAAGTGTCCTTTGACGGGCGGGCGGTGAATACGCCGGAGTTTAGGCGGTGGAAATCGACGACGCTTTCATAGACATTGGGCGCGGCGCAAAATTCCGGGTAATTAAATAAAACATCGCAATTTTTGAGCATCAAGGCGTCAGCGTCGATGAAGACGACTGACCTGTATTCCGTCATTTCCCAGAGACGTAATTTGGCGAAATTATCGAGCGGCGTGTGGAATTTCGGTTTCTCGCCCTTGGTGAAGGGGGCGGCGTCATGTTGCGCCTTGCGGGAGTGGCGCGCGTTAAACGCGTCACTCATCGGTAAAAGCTCTATCTCCACCAGACGCACGCCCATCCCTTGGAGTGTTTTCAAATCGTTTTCAGAAACACCGCCCGTATGCATCACCACCTTATCCGCCTCTGTGCCGGTCAGGGCGATGGAGCGCATAAGCGCCTCTGCCCCGTCGGCATAGTCGGCATTGGTGACAAGAGTCACATAGGCGTGGTTAGCAATAGGAGCGGCGGTCATTTGCTATGACACAGACTTGAGGCGTTTTCCTTCAGGGTCTGTTTCGACGCGGTTCGCAATATCCTTGGTCCAAGCGGAGAGGGCGCGAACGCGGCTGCGATCCACGCGGTGGGCGTATTTCTTTGCCACTTCCACGACTTCATCGAGAAGACCTTCGGCCAAGGTGGTCGGCTCTAAGCCAAGTGCGAGGAATTGATCATTTTTCACGATGAGATCGTTTTCCGGCGCTTCCTTTCGCGGGTTGGCGATATTGGCAATTTTGGCGCCCGTCATGTCGGAAATGAGCTTTGCCAAATCCCGGATGCGGTGCGTCTCCGTCATCTGGTTATAGATTTTGACGCGGTCGCCGGCGGCGGGCGGCGTGTCGAGGGCCAGCTCGATACATTTCACGCTGTCCTTAATATGGATGAAGGCGCGGGTCTGGCCGCCTGTGCCGTGCACCGTCAGCGGGTAATCAATGGCCGCCTGGATGAGGAAACGGTTGAGGACCGTGCCGTAATCGCCGTCATAATCGAACCGGTTGATAAGCTGTTCATGGCGCTGCGTCTGTTCGGTATGCGTGCCCCAGACAATGCCTTGATGGAGATCTGTAATGCGGAGGCCGTCATTCTGCGCGTAGAATTGGAACAGGATCTGATCCATGCTTTTGGTCATGTGATAGACGGAGCCCGGCTTGGTCGGGTAAAGCACTTCCAGCCCTTTTTTCTCGCCTTCCAGATTTTCAATCTCGACGTCGAGATAACCTTCCGGGATGGCGGCGCCGACGCTAGAATAGCCGTAAACGCCCATCGTGCCCAGATGCACCAAATGCGCGTCAATTCCGGTTTCGACCATCGCTGTGAGGAGGTTGTGCGTGGCGTTGACGTTATTATTGACCGTGTAGACCTTATGTCGGTCGGACTTCATGGAGTAAGGCGCGGCGCGCTGCTCGGCGAAATGGATGATGGAGTCAGGCTTGTGGTCGGCGAGCCATTGACGGAGAATCTGGTAATCCCGGGCAATGTCTATCAGGTGAAAATGCAGGCGGCGTCCGGTAAGTTCATACCAGATCCGGCAACGTTCTTGGATGGAATCCATCGGGGTGAGGGACTGGACGCCAAGCTCTGTGTCGATCCAGCGTCGGGACAAATTGTCGATGATGTGAACCTCGTGGCCCAAATCCGACAAATGCAATACGGTCGGCCATCCGACAAATCCATCTCCACCTAAGACTGCGATTTTCATTCTTCTCTCCGGTTATCTATTCCTATCTGGTCGTTATACAGAGACATTATATGAAGTCATGTCTCCACATCAAATTTCATATAAATGACATAGACGGCCCAGGCGGGTGGGCTCGGAGCGGGCTTCCTATAAAAGCGTCGGATCGACATTGCGCCGGACAACCGTCTTCACGGTCAGGCCCTGCACAATGATAGAGAAAATCACGATGCCGTAGGTCGCCGTCAGAATGAGTGGTTTATACTCATTATCCGGCAGAGCGAGGGCGAGGGCGACGGAAATGCCGCCGCGCACGCCGCCCCAAGTCAGGACGGGAACCGCGCCTTTGGCGAAATCCTTAAACGTTCCGATGACTTTCATCGGCACATAAACGGCGCAGAGACGGGCCAGCAGAACCAGCGGAATCGCTATCAATGTGATAATTGCAAATTTCGGCGCGAGGCCAAGCACCAGAATTTCCAAGCCGATGAGCAGGAAAAGCACCGAGTTTAAAATCTCGTCGACCATCTCCCAAAACCCGAACAGGGCGGATTTTGTATGTTCGGACATAGCGAAGGCCGCGCCCTTATTGCCGATCATCAGACCTGCCACGACGACGGCGATGGGGCCGGAGAGATGATGTCCGAGGATGTTGATTCGCTGCGCCAAGGCGTAAGTGCCGGCAACCAGGGCGAGACTGATGAGGACTTCGATCGCGTGTTCATCAATGCGGCGCATCATACGATAGCCAATCCACCCAGCTAGGAGACCGAGCGCTGCGCCGCCAATCGCGTCCACAACAAACAGCTCGATAATATCCCATATACCTATCGCGGCGTGAGCGGCGTCCGCATTGCCTGTAGATCCGACCGCGATGGCGAGAAGGATAGTAAAGACAACAACCCCGACGCCGTCATTAAACAGGCTTTCGCCGGCAATTTTCGTCTCCAGCGTTTTCGGCATTTTGACGGTTTTCAGGATAGAGAGAACGGCGACCGGGTCTGTTGGGGAAATCAGAGAGCCAAAGACCAAGGCCCAGATATAAGGAAGGTTCACTCCAAAGAGCTGGGCAAGGTAATA
Organism: Litorimonas haliclonae; assembly: GCF_965138505.1. NCBI lineage: Bacteria > Pseudomonadati > Pseudomonadota > Alphaproteobacteria > Maricaulales > Robiginitomaculaceae > Litorimonas > Litorimonas haliclonae. The sequence goes on from NZ_CBCSCO010000004.1 coordinate 90,296, forward strand.
AAATCCCGTCCCGACGATGAAGGTCGAGAGAATAACGCCGAAGGTCGCCATGCTCCCGATCTCCAGCTTGGCGCTTCGGAGTTTGGAGAAATCGACATGCAGGGCTCCGGCAAAGAGAAGAAAGCCGAGCATACCCTTCATCAGGGTTTCATTGAAATCTATCTGCCCTAGGGCCGCTTGCAGCGTATCCGTCATGGAAAGCTGTGGGAACATGGCCTCGGAAGCTAAAAGCAGGAAGGACGCGACCAGCGCCATGATCAAAAGGCCGATGGTGTGAGGGAGTCTTATATAGGCGTGATTAACCCAGGATAGAATGGCCGACAGCACGAGCAATAGCGCCGCGATTTCAAATATACTCAACATAAGGTCTCCCGCCCCGAATAATTTTGACAAACTACGCCTTGAGGAGTGGCTTGCAAGAAAATATCCGTTAAAAGACCCCTTTAAAACAAAGGGATTGGCAGTTGACCTTGTCGCCCGCTTTTCTAGGCTATGGGTTCAACACGAATAGGTAGATGAATATATGACATTCGCATTTATTTTTCCGGGACAAGGCAGCCAGTCCGTTGGCATGGGCAAGGACTTGGCAGACGCTTTTCCAGCGGCCCGCCGCGTTTTTGAAGAGGTGGACGACGCGCTCGATCAAAAACTATCCGACCTTATGTTTAACGGCCCGATGGAAGATTTGACGCTTACGACAAATACGCAGCCGGCTTTGATGGCCTGCTCCATGGCGGCGATGGCCGTCTTGGCCGAAGAGTTTGGGTTCAAGGCCAAAGATCAGGCATTTCTGGCAGGGCATTCCCTCGGTGAGTATTCAGCGCTTTGTGCGGCCGGGTCTATCACCTTGGCAGACACAGCAAAGCTTTTGCGGATTCGCGGCGACGCGATGCAAGCGGCTGTCCCTGTCGATGCAGGCGCCATGGCAGCACTTCTGGGCGCGAGCGTTAAGCAAGCCGAGGCGGCGGCCGAAGCCGGATCCAAACACGGCATTTGCCAAATCGCCAATGATAACGCGACCGGCCAGATTGTCCTGTCAGGCGAAAAAGACGCGGTTCAGGCCGCGGTCGATGCGTGTTCTGATTTGGGGATTAAAAAAGCGATGATGCTTAACGTATCCGCGCCTTTTCATTGCGACATGATGATGCCTGCGGCGGCGAAAATGCGCGAAGCTCTGGCGCACCAGACGATATTAGAGCCGTCAGTGCCTGTCGTGAATAATGTCACGGCGCGCCCGGTCACAGATCCGGACCAAATTCGCGAAGACCTGATCACACAAGTCACAGGCCGCGTCCGGTGGCGGGAATCCATTGAATGGATGACCGCAAATGGTGTCGAATTGTTTGCCGAGCCCGGAACCGGCAAAGTGCTCACGGTTATGCTCAAACGTATTGTCAAAGATGTCGAAGGGGTGGCGCTCAATTCTCCCGAATCGCTCGAAGCCTTCGCCCAAAAAATAAAATAAAGCCAAAAATAGGATAAGTTATGTTTGATCTCAGCGGAAAACGCGCGCTTGTGACAGGCGCAACCGGAGGCCTTGGCGGCTCCATTGCTAAAATGCTCCACGCGCAAGGCGCGCATGTTGCCCTTTCAGGCACGAGAGCGGAAAAACTCGAAGGACTGGCCTCAGAGCTCGGCGACGGCGCTTTCGTCACGCCGTGTAACCTGTCAGACGGCGACGCGGTAGACGCGCTGCCGGGTCAAGCGGCGGAAGCCCTTGGCGGTCCAGTGGATATTCTTGTCGCGAATGCGGGCATTACCCGCGACGGCTTGTTGATGCGCATGAAGCAAGACGATTGGGATTTGGTTCAAAAAGTAAACCTCGAAGCGTATTTTCGTCTCTCCAAAGCCTGTCTGCGTCCTATGATGAAGTCCCGTTGGGGCCGCATTATCGGAATTACATCCATCGTGGGCGTCACCGGAAACCCCGGACAGACGAATTACGCGGCCTCCAAAGCCGGTATGATTGGGTTTTCAAAATCTCTGGCACAAGAAGTGGCAAGCCGGGGAATCACCGTGAACACTATTGCGCCCGGATTCATTACTTCGCCGATGACGGATGAGTTAAATGACGCTCAAAGAGAGGCGACTCTGGCAAAAATTCCGGCCGGAGAGCTAGGCACAGGCGAAGATATTGCCGCCGCTGCGCTATATCTTGCGTCTCAAGAAGCCAATTACGTCACGGGTCAGACCCTGCACGTAAATGGCGGAATGGCGATGATTTAATCAGAATTTGGGGGTGTTTTTACCCACATTTTCACGGTAATAAGGCTCTGGTCACTTGTTTTGGGGTGTGCTAACCCGCCGCAGCACTTAATATTGGAAGGTCTCCAATATAGGATCGTTGCTTGTAATTTAGGTAACTCACCTTATTTGCTAGCCGTAACCGCCGGAAGAAAACCCGGCTACAGTAAAAGGAAAGTCTATGTCAGACGTATTAGCCCGTGTAAAAAAGATGGTCGTAGAGCATCTTGACGTTGAAGAATCGAAAGTCACGGAAAACGCCCACTTCATCGATGATCTTGGCGCAGACAGCCTCGACAATGTTGAGCTTGTCATGGCGTTTGAAGAAGAATTCGATATCGAGATCCCTGATGATGCCGCCGAGCACATCCAAACTGTCGGCGATGCTGTTAAATTCATCTCTGAAAAAGTCGACTAGACTAAAGGTAGATATATCGCATGAGACGGGTTGTTGTTACAGGCCTGGGCCTAATTACGCCCGTCGGATGCGGTGTTGAGACTGCATGGAAAGCGATTCTGGACGGAAAGTCCGGCGCTTCTAAAATAGAACATTTCGACGTCAGCGACATTGCTTGCAAAATCGCTGCCGTCATTCCCCGCGCCGATGGCCGGGCAGGGGGAAGCCCCGATCAAGAAGGGGTTTTTAACCCCGACGATGTGATGAGTGCGCGTGACGCCAAACGCATCGATGATTTTATTCTCTACTCCATTGCTGCCTCTGATGAAGCCTTGAAGGATTCCGGTTGGAACCCTGTCGAGGAAGGTCAAGAAGCGCAGGAACGCACTGGCGTTATGTTTGGCTCCGGTATTGGCGGACTGCAAACGACTTACGATGCGTCAATTACCCTTCACGAAAAGGGCCCGAGACGGCTCTCTCCTTTCGTTATTCCCGCGATGTTGATCAATCTGGCCTCTGGTCAGGTTTCGATCCGTCATGGCCTAAAAGGGCCAAACCACTCAGTTGTCACCGCCTGTGCCACAGGGGCGCACGCTATCGGCGATGCCGGGCGTATGATTGCCCATGGCGACGCTGATGTCATGGTGGCCGGCGGCGGAGAAAGCTCTATCAACCGTTTGGGAATTGCCTCTTTCGTGGCCTGTCGCGCCATGACCACCGGATTTAATGACACGCCTGAAAAAGCGTCCCGCCCTTATGATAAAGACCGCGACGGATTTTTGATGGGCGAAGGCGCAGGTGCCGTTGTTCTCGAAGAATATGAACATGCCAAAGCGCGCGGCGCCAAGATTTATGCGGAATTGGTGGGTTACGGCCTCTCCGGTGATGCCTATCATATTACAAGCCCAGCGCCGGAAGGCGAAGGCGGACATCGCGCCATGAAGGCGGCTCTCGCCGGATCCGGCTTGAAAGCTGAAGACATTGGCTATGTAAACGCACATGGCACCTCCACGCCGATGGGGGATGAGCTTGAAGTTCGCGCCGTTGAAAAACTATTGGGTGATCACGCAAAGAATGCGTCTATGTCTTCGACGAAATCAGCGACAGGGCATCTTTTAGGCGCCGCTGGCGCTGTAGAAGCTATTTTCTCTATCTTGGCGCTTCGGGATCAAATGGCCCCGCCCACGCTCAATCTGGACAATCCATCCGTCGATACGGAGCTCGATCTCGTCCCGCATAAGGCCAAGCCGATTAAAGCCAAAGCCGTGATGTCCAATTCATTTGGATTTGGCGGTACAAATGCGGCTGTTATCTTCGCGCAAGCGCCCGAATCTGATTAGACAGGGCAAATGGCCCGAACTTCTAAAAAACCGAGTACTTTAGCAAAGCGTGATAAGCGTGTTTTGGGGCTAATCGCCGTGGTCGCGCTCATCACCTTTTTTGGCGGTTTGGTTCTCGCGGCCTATGCGGCGGTGAATTATAAATATGAAACGCGCATGTCTCTTGACGCGCCCCGGGACCCGGTCGTTTTCGAAGTGCCTAAGGGCAGCGGTTTATCGTCCATTGCAACCCGGCTCGAAGGCCAGGAGCTGGTTGAGAGTGCCTTCATCTTCAAACTCGTAACGAAAATGCGCGGCAATGAAGCGAATTTTAAAGCCGGAGAATTCCTCTTGACGCCCGGCGATCCGATGGCGAAAATCTATACAGATTTGGCTGAGGGGCAGGCTATTCTCTATCCTGTGACGATTGCCGAAGGGCTTTCCAGTCGACAGGTTATGGCGACACTCGATCTCATTCCAACGCTCATAGATGATAACCCTCCAGTGCCGGCGGAAGGGACGCTTTTGCCCGAAACGTATCTGACCCCGCGCGATATGAAGCAGTCCGAACTGATTGCGAAAATGCAGGCCGCGCAAAAGGACGTTCTGGACACGCTCTGGGAGAACCGGGCAGCGGATTTGCCGGTTACAACAAAAGCCGAGGCCATTACTTTGGCGTCCGTTGTTGAAAAAGAAACGGGCATCGGTAGCGAACGCGATGAAGTTGCCGGGGTCTTTGTGAACCGCCTCAATCGCGGCATGATGCTTCAATCCGACCCGACCATAATCTACGGCATAACCAAAGGCTTGCCTATTGGGCGCCGCATTCGCCGCAGCGAAATCAACGCGCGGACGGATTGGAATACCTATCAAATGACCGGCCTGCCCAAGACCCCTATTTGTAATCCTGGAAAAGAGGCTCTGGCCGCGGTACTCAATCCCGCGAAGACAGATAATATTTATTTCGTCGCGGACGGGACGGGCGGGCATGTGTTCGCAACATCCCTCTCGCAGCATCAACTCAATGTGGCCAAGTGGCGGCAAATTCAGCGGCAAAGAGGGGAACGATAATGAGTGAAAAGCTGAACGCGCTAAAAGAAAACCGACGCGGCCTAATGATCGTTCTGTCCTCTCCATCCGGGGCCGGAAAAACGACTTTGACGCGGAGATTACTGGCCGAGAACGAGAACATGACCATGTCCGTGTCGGCAACGACTCGCGCGCCGCGCCCCGGCGAAACGGATGGGAAAGATTATTATTTCATGTCGAAGACACAGTTTTCCGACATGGTCGCCAAGGATGACTTTCTAGAACACGCCAAAGTATTCGATAATTTTTACGGCACCCCCCGGGGGCCTGTCGAAACAGCGCTGGAAAATGGCGGCGATGTTGTCTTTGATATTGACTGGCAGGGCGCCCAGCAGCTTGCCGAAGCGGCGGCGAATGACTTGGTGAAAATCTTTATTTTACCGCCCAATATGCAAGAACTGGAAAGCCGTCTTCGTTCTCGCGCTCAGGATAGCGACACCGTCATTGCCAAACGCATGAGCAAGGCCGAGACAGAAATCAGCCATTGGCCCGAATATGATTATGTTATCGTCAATGAGGATGTCGAAACGGCGATGAGCGAGCTTCGCGCGATTGTGGCTGCGGAAAGAATGCAAAGACGCCGTCAATTCTGGCTTTCTGGATTTGTAAAAACGCTGATTAGCGGCGGGTGACCTCTGTCTCTATTTTTGAGACAGGCAATCCGCGAGTTTCTGGAAATCAGAAACGGGGAGGGTTTCTGGTCTGAGTTGCGGATCTATACCGGCTTTTTCTAACCATTCCGTGGCGGTCATGCCGTGTTTCTTCGCGAAACTTTTGAGCGAACCTCTAAGCATTTTTCGTCTTTGCCCAAACGCCGCTTGGGTGACCTGACCGAGTAGTTTCAGGTTCGGGTAGCATTTTCCCTCCGGCAGGGGGTGCATAACGACGACGGCGCTATCGACTTTGGGCGGCGGGGTGAAGGCGCGAGCCGGAATATCGAACGCCATATGGCATTGGGCAACGCTCTGACATAAGACGGCGAGCCGTCCATAGGCGCTCTCGCCCGGCGCAGCGCAGACCCTCTCTGCGACTTCTTTTTGGAACATAAGAACCATTTGGTCCCAGAATCGAGGCGTCTCTGTCACCCAGTTTATGAGCATTTTCGTCCCGACATTATAGGGAAGGTTCGCAACGATCTTCCGCGGGGCGGGAACGTTTGTAGCGATGTCGAATTTAAGCGCGTCGCCCTTGATAATCGAGAGCCGATCACCGCTAGCGCGGCCAATATCCGCCAGAGCCGGAAGGAAACGTTCGTCCATTTCAATAACGGTGACAGAAGCGGTTTCGCGTAGCAATAAGGCACGGGTCAATCCACCCGGCCCAGGGCCGATTTCAACGACGTTTACTCCATCCAGGGGGGTGGCCAGCCGCGCAATTTTGTCGGTGAGATTCATATCCAGCAGGAAATGCTGACCGAGCTTTTTATTCGCGCCGAGGTCATAATCCTTCACGACCTCCGTGAGGCTTGGCAGATTATCCATTTAAAAAGGCCTTGCGGTTATTGGCGATTTCTCTCGCGCTGCGAATGGCGGCGATGAGGCTGTCCGCTCTGGCGCTATTTTGCCCCGCAATGCCGAAAGCTGTGCCGTGATCGGGCGAAGTCCGGACGATGGGAAGTCCAAGCGTAATATTGACGCCGCCGTGGAAATCCAATGTTTTGACAGGGATGAGGCCCTGATCATGATACATGGCCAGAACGGCATCATAGTCTTCGCGCGCTTCTGCGTGGAAGAGCGTGTCGGCAGGTTGAGCGTTGGTGGCGTTTATGCCCTCGGCCCGCAGCGCCCGTGCGGCCGGGTTGATGATGTCTATTTCTTCCCGGCCCAAGGCGCCGTTTTCCCCCGCATGAGGGTTCAGGCCCGTTAGGCTGAGGCGGGGTTTGGCGATGCCGAAATCGCATTTAAGCGCCCCGTTCATGACGCGGGCATTACGGAGGATTTTTTCAGAGGAGAGTTGCTCAGCGGCGTCTTTCAAGGCCAAATGAATGGTCGCCAATCCGACCCGTAAACCGCCGCCGGAGAGCATCATGACAGGGCCCCTGGTATAGGGCGCCTTATGGCGTTCGGTTAATTGCCCCAGATATTCGGTGTGTCCCGGGAATTTAAACCCGGCTTTGTAAAGAACATTCTTGGAAATTGGATTGGTTACGAGGCCGTCGGCTTTGCCGGACAAGCAGCGGGAGACGGCGCGTTCGATGCTTTCCGTTGTCGCAAGGGCGTGGTCTGGATCTGGCTCTCCGGGCTCAGGGACGCGGCCTTCGATGGGTAGAATAGGAAGCCCTTCGCGGAAAGCGTCTATCGCCTCATCGCAGTCTTCAATCTCTATAAGATTATGATCATAGCTTTCATTGGCCCGCTCGATAACGCGCGGAGTCGCCATGACGGCAAAGGCAAATTCAGGATCGTGCCGTAAAGCGGCCCAAGCCTTTAACGTAATCTCAGGCCCAATTCCCGCCGGATCGCCCATGCTCAATAAGAGAGGGGCGCCCATAACAGCTAGCGAACGACGACGGTGGACTTCCGCCGAATGTCACGCAAAGCCCGGCGCGACGCCTGAGCCAATTGCTGCTCCATAAGGCGGTTCTCAACATCGTCTCTTGTTGGAATATCTTCGCCTGTCGCAGAGCGGGAGCATACCATGATTGACGCCGCGCCATTGGGACGCGCGATCGGATCGGACAAGCTTCCGACGTCCGTTGCGGCTAGAATGTCGATGAGTTCTGGCGCGAGTTCGCTGGCTTTTAGTTCGCCCATATCGGCCTGATTAACGCCGTCAACAGCGTCCACATCGTCTTTCAGGGTTTCACAAGACGTCAGTGTGTCTTTGAGGGCAAATAAACGCGTTTTTGCATCTTCGGTTTCCACATCGGAGATGTTGACTTGCTTGAGATTATAGAGCGTGTCCGCTTTGGAAATTTTTGTTTCGATCAAGGCCACAACGTAAACGCCGCCCGGAACCTGAATGGGTTGCGATACAGCGCCAGGTTCCATTTCCTGGATTACTTCGTCAATCTCAGGGCGCAATTCACCTTCGTGAACCCAACCGACATCGCCGCCTTTAGCGGCGCTTGGCGCGGAAGAAAATTGTTGAGCAAGTAACGGGAAAGGCGCGCCGCCTTGGACTTGTTCGATCATGGCGTTGGCGCCTTCCATGGCGCCGTCCATCCCGCCGATTTCCGGCGTGGCTTCGATATAAATTTCTGCAACGCGGAAACTTGGCTTATCCGCATTGGCGGTTAAGCGGTTGAGAGTTTCGTTAATCTGAGCATCGGAAATCCGGATGCGGGAGCCATAAAGACCATTAACGATACGCTGCCACGCAATTTCGGATCTCACCTGATCGCGCAAGGTTTCAATTGAAACCCCAGCGGCCGCGAGTTTGGCAACGACTTCATTCGGGTCCAAACCATTACGTCCAATCAGACGGGCAACGGATTGATTGACCTCTTCATCGGAAATCGTCTGTTCGTATTTTTGAGATTCCTGCATTTGCAAATGCTCATCGACCAAATTCCGCAAAGCCTGTTGCTGAAGGCGGCTGAGCGTCTCTTCATCCCGCTGCGCCCCTGTTGTCGCGAGCATGAACATGACGCGCTGGCGCAGGTCATGAGTGGTCACGATATCACTATTGACTACAGCGGCGATGCCGTGATTGGGGACTTGTGCCTGCGCAGTGGCAGCAGAGCCAATGAGCAGAGCCGCGCCGAGCATCAGATTTTTAAGAGATTTCGTCATATTGGCCGTCATAGAGTTTTCCAGCTTGGGTTTTCGCGCTTATACGACTTTCCGCATTAAAGGCAATTCTCACGCTGTTTTCTTACAGGGAGACTCTAGCCTCTCTATGGCTTGGAGCGCGTTAAATTTCGGTCAGATTGCAGAGCTATGTTGAGCTCAGCCATCTTCCACTTTCGAGAGATAGCTTATACCAGATAATAGGACAAATAAAGGGACAGACCATGCCGCTAAAGCAACGGGTACCAAGGCCACTTCGCCAAAAGCGCTAACCATAGAATCGGCGAAATAGACCCCAAACCCCATGGCGGCCCCTGTAATCAAAAGTCGTAGCGTGCCGCCTTGACGCGTCAGATGCATGGACACGCTGGCGGCAATAAAGGTCATAGCAATCAGCATAATCGGCAAGGCCAGAAGTTTATTAAACTGCATCCGTAAAGCCAAAGCGGAAAACCCTGCGCGTTCATTGGCCTTAATAGCGGACGGTAGCGCCCAGAAAGGCGGCGCTGTCTGTTTCTCGCCTATGTCTTCCAGTTGTTTGGAGGTTATTTTAGTCGGCAGAGAAATTGTGGTTCGGGCCTGTTTTATCTCACCCGGAGCGTTTTCCGTGACATCCGTCAATTCCCAATACCCTTGGGTAATCAACCGGGCTTTCTGAGCGTCAAAGCGGCGGCTGAAAACCGCGCCTCCGGTTTCGTCCAGCGTCAGCTGAAAGAAGCTCGGATTTATCAAAATCTTGGTGTCATCCTCGATTTTATCGGCGCGGATGACGGTTTGCATGAAATCGTCGCCCTCGCGAAGCCAGACGGGGCCTCCGTCTGATTGAGTTTGTCCGCCCATATTATCACTGAGTAGGTCATGTTGGGACATCATTTGAGAGGCGAGCGGGTTAAACAGAAGAGACCAAATTAAGCCGAGCGTACCCGTCACAAAAATAACCGGGAGGAGAAACCGCCAAGCCGATACACCCGAGGCGCGCATGACAATCAACTCACTTCGCCGGTTTAGCCCGTATAGGGCGCCCATCACGCCGAAGAGCACGACAAAAGGTATGGTTTGCTCAATCAAATACGGGATTTTTAAAAGGGTCAGATAGGCAAGCTGAAAGGAGGAAATGTCTGTGTCGCTGCCGATGTTCCGGCTGCCTTCTACGAAGTCTACGAGCATGATAATGCCGGTCACGACCATAAATGTGATAGCGAGGGAGCGTAGGACCCGTATTGCAATATAGCGGTTCAATGTGGCGCGCGTGAGAAGGGTATTCATCCGGTCGCTCCAACAGGAATGTCCGGAGCAACATCTGGTGCCTGGGCGGCCTGAACGGCATATTCGCGCGCGCGCTTGGCCCGGCCAAAAGAACGGACACGTTTGCGCTTGATCAGGTAAAAGGTGCAATAGGCGATGACGATCAATGGCAGACAATATTGGATAATGTTTAGCCACCGATCCGACTCCGCCGCCGACGCAACACCAAAACCTGTCAGGCGAATTACAAACCCTAGAGACGCACAGACGGCGATACGCCGGCCATAGCCTAATCGTAAATGTTCACCCCTAACCATGAAGCACAAGGCCAGCAAAACCAGAGCAATATTATAAAGGGGAGCGGATAATCGGGCATGCCCTTCGGCGGCGAGTTCACGTTTAAATTTTCGGTCGGCAAATTCCCGGGGGTCTGGACGAAGGAGTTCATGTAGGAAACGGTCAGAGGTTTTCAGGCGCAACACATTATCCATGGCCATCACGTCTGACAGATCAACGACATAATTTTCAAACTCTATAATGTCCAAGGAACCGTCTTCGAGTTTTTGCTGAACGCTTCCATTTCTCAAGGAGAGAGTGACTTGTGACGGATTACGTTGAACCTCTCCGGTTTTGGCCATGTGAGTCGTGATACTGTCTGGGTTTCGCGCGTCATAAATCATGACATCTTTGAGAGTGCTGTCTGCCCCGATCTCGCGGGCATAGACTGTTAAACCCGGAGACGGGGTTACAAAATCCCCGGCTTGGACCATTTGCGACGCTATATCCGTTCTGACTTTCAATATCTCTGCGCGCATCTGGCGAAAGGAGAGGGGCTGGACCACCAAATTGATAATCAAATGCGCGATCAGAGCGTAGGCCCCCAGCCTGATGACCGGAGATGCAATCTGCCAGGGCGAGAATCCAGAGGCTTTGGCGACAATTAATTCCGAGTCAGAGTTCAATCTATTAAGAGCGTAAAGGGCCGCCATAAAAACCGAGAGCGGCATGATAATAGAAATGAGCTGGGGGAGAGCTAGAAAGGTAATCTTGAGAAAAGTCACAGCAGACTGACGGTTTTCAACAACCAAGTCGAGGGTTTGCAGGCTTTGAGTGAGCAAGGCCAGTCCCGCCAATGCGGCAAGGGAGAGCAGAAGCGGCCAAAGCGCCTGTGTCCAAAAATAGCGTTGCAGCAGTGTCATGCTTGGTCTTGTCGATTCAATTTTGGCTCGTTAAATTTCGTATGAATATGTCATTTGCGCTGCTTTGCCCTTCTAATCTGATGATGCGTAAGTTACTAGCACTCAACAACTATAATATCCGTAATACATTTTTGACGTGTATCGTCAGAAGGAGTTCCCGTGAAAGTCAGCTTTATCGACAATAAACCCGCCGAATATGGCGCGTCTATAATATTTGCAAAACATAATTTAGTTCTGGATTCATCAGGAAGGGCTTATCGTGACAGCGCTTCTACCAATTTTGATGCTGCGGCCAAAGCCGCGGCGTTTAAAGCCGAATCAGGCAAGTTGTTTGAAAGCTTCATCATGATGGGAGATGAGGCTGTCCGCCTAATTGTCATCGGAACCGGAAAAGACGAAAAGCCGGACTATGAAAGGCTTGTCGCGAAGGCTGTGAAACGCCTTTTGCCTTATGGCGAAACGCTTTTGACCGTGCATATGCCGTCCGAAAGCACGCCAGAAGACGCCGCCAATGCGGCGGTCGGAGCGCGCCTCGCCACTTACCGATTTGACGCTCATAAAACCGAAGCGACTCTGACCAAAACAAAACAGATTGAAACCCTCAAGATTGCATCAGATGATGCAGATGGAGCGAAGCAATCTTATGAAAATTACCACGGCCCTGTGTGTGATGGTCAGCTCTATGCGCGCGACCTTGTAAATACCCCTTCCAACATCCTTTTCCCTGTAGCCTATGCAGAGAAATTAAAGGCCCTTGAGGAAATTGGTTTGAAGGTTGAGATCCTGGGCGAGAAGAAAATGAAAGCGCTCGGCATGAACGCGTTTCTCGGTGTCGGCGTGGGGTCAGAGCGGGAATCACAATTCGTTATCATGCGTTGGGACGGCGGCGAAAAAGACGCTCAGCCGACAGCGCTCATCGGCAAAGGTGTTACGTTTGACTCAGGCGGTATTTCGCTAAAACCCGGCAATAATATGTGGGACATGAAAGGCGATATGGGCGGATCAGCGGCCGTTGTCGGCGCTATGATTGGCCTTGCAAAGCGTAAAGCAAAAGCAAATGTGGTTGGCATGGTTGGCCTAGTTGAGAATATGCCGGACGGCAAAGCTCAGAACCCCGGCGATATTGTCACGTCTATGTCTGGCCAGACAATTGATGTTCAAAACACGGATGCGGAAGGGCGTTTGGTATTATGTGATGTGCTTCATTACGCTGTGACCAAAATTAAACCTGTTGCGATGATTGATTTGGCGACTCTGACAGGGGCGATCATTACGTCTCTTGGTCACGAACATGCCGGGCTGTTTTCAAATGATGACGACCTTGCTGGGCAAATCATGTCAGCCTCTGAGACGTCGAGCGAAAAAACATGGCGCCTGCCTTTGGCCAAAGAATATGACAAGCTTCTCGATAGTCCTTTTGCAGATATGAAAAATATCGGCGGCCCGACGGCGGGATCTATTACGGCGGCTCAATTCTTGAAACGTTTTGTCGGCAAAGACACACCTTGGGCGCATATTGATATCGCCGGTGTGGGCATGAAGAACACGCGCAACGACCCCCGCGAAACGACATTCGGGACCGGTTTCGGTGCGCGTCTCTTGAACCGTTGGGTTGCGGATAATCACGAAGGCTAATGAGCCCCGTTCCAACGCATTGGTTTTACCACCTTGAAGGCAGCACAATTGAAAACGTGCTGCCTGAACTGCTTGAAAAAACGCTGGCCAAAGGCTGGCGCGCGCTCGTGAAGCTTCCAAAAGAGATGTTATCCGAGATGGACGACCTTCTCTGGACGTTCCGCGACGACAGTTTCCTACCGCATGGCCGAGATGACGAGCCAATGGCGGATTGGCAACCCATCCTTTTAAGCTCGACCGCAGACAAAGCGGAAGGTTTTGAAGCTGTGTTTGTGATTGGAGGCGAGAGCGTCTCTGACATGACTGGCGTCGAGCGCGCTATGGTGATGATAAACGGCCGATCCGAAACGGATGTGACGCGAGAGCGAGGTCGTTGGAAGCAGCTTAAAGCAGCCGGCGCAGAGCTTGCTTATTATCAGCAAAATGCTCGGGGAAGTTGGGAGAAGAAGGCCTAAACCTTCTCTAATTTTTGGACTGAAAAAGTAGAGAGCCCGCGAAGGGAGGAAGTTTCGCAGACTCTCCTAAGTGACTACGCAGCGCTTTCGAATTGGTTCATTGTATTGTGAACCCCGCCCGCTTTTAAGGCCCGGTCACCGCCGGTCATCTCTTTGAAGTCATCGCCGAGGTTGGAGCCGACTTCATGTTGATGTTTCACGGCAGAGACATTGCGGCGAATTTCTTCGCGTTGGATCTCTTTGACATAAGCGAGCATTTTCTGCTCTCCGAAATATCCTTCGGACAGATCGTTCATCACCTTGGCTGTGCCGTGGAAGGTCGGCAGGGTGATCAGGTTGTGGAAAACACCGGCTTCACGGGCAATGTCCGTCTGGAAGCTTTGTAAGCGGCGGTCCGCTTCAAGCCCCAGTTCGTCTTCGTCATACGCCGCTGACATAAGCTGGTTATTATCAGGATATTCTCCAGCCGTGATTTTGCCTTCGGCAATCCAGTCTTCCCTGACTTGCTTGCGCAGATTCAGCGTCCAGTTGAAGGACGGGCTGTTATTATAGGTGAGCTTGGCGTGTGGCGCCTTCTCGCGAATACGGCGGACCATATTCGCGATCTGGCCCACATTCGGTGTCGCGGTTTCGATCCAGAGGAGATCGGCGCCGCCGTCATTCAGGCTTGAAATACAGTCTTCGACCACGCGGTCTTCACCCGTGTCTTCCCGGAATTTGTAAAGACCATTGGGCAGGCGCACAGGCTTGACGAGCTTGCCGTCGAGCTGAATGGCCATCTCGCCGTCTTTCAACTGATGCAGATCAGACACAGGCTCGGTTTCAAGCCATTTCGTATACTCGGCGGCCTCGTCCCCGGCTTCGCGGCTGACGGGGATTTTCTGTGTCAGGCCAGCGCCAAGGGAATCGGTCCGCGCCACAATAACGCCGTCTTCAACGCCGAGTTCTTCAAACGCCATGCGAACGGCGCGGAGTTTTTCAACGAAATCCTCGCGCGGCACGGTGACTTTACCGTCCTGGTGCCCGCATTGCTTGGCGTCGGAGACTTGGTTTTCGATCTGGATGCAGCAGGCACCCGCCTTGACCATCTCTTTCGCCAAGAGGTAAGTGGCGTGAACATTCCCAAAGCCTGCATCGATATCGGCAATGATCGGACGAACATAGGTTTCGAACCCGTCGATTTTTGCCAGAACGGCCTCGCGGTCGTCGGTTGTTTTCAGCTCGGCAAACAGATCGTTCAGATCCACTTCATCGGCTTGGCGGAGGCTCGTGTAGATTTCCTGAATCAGGTCAACCACGGCTGTTTTTTCATGCATGGACTGGTCCGGCAAATGACCGAAACGGTTACGCATCCCTGCAACCATCCAACCGGACAGATAGACATAGGCTTTATCCAGTGTGCCCTTCTGGCGCTTAATGGCGCGCAGCATTTGCTGAGCGTGGAAACCGGACCAGCAACCCAGAGACTGGGTGAAGGCTGAGCTGTCATTGTCATATGCGGCCATATCGGCGCGCATGACTTTGGCCATGGCTTTGGCGATATCCAGATGGGTTTCAAACGTGTTCTGAGTTTTCAACTGGGCCAAATCCTCGATGGAAATGCCTCCCGGAACGCCGTTAGGGTAACGGGACTGCAAATTTGCAAGTGTTTGTGAGTAGGTCATATTTATTTCTCCAATATTTCGTAAGCTGGAATTGTAAGGAATTCAGGTAGATCGTCGCCGGACGCCGTCGCGTTGAATAGCTCCGCGGCTTCTGGGAAGCGGCCTTTGTCGAAATCGGTTTCGCCGAGTTCACTTTGCAAACCCGAAACTTCTTCGGCGAACAGCCGGTCATAGAGGCGCTTGCTCAAGGTTTCGCGAAAGCCGCCTTCCATCTCGACGCTGGCGCCGTGGTGGAGCCACTGCCAAATCTGAGCGCGAGAGATTTCAGCTGTCGCCGCATCTTCCATCAGGTTATGGATGGGCACTGCGCCTCGGCCGCAAAGCCAAGCCGCGATATAGCGGATGCCGACTTCGATATTCGTGCGGACGCCGGCTTCGGTGATTTTCCCGGTGTGGGGCGCAATCATGGCCTCATCAGTAACGCGGGCTGATTGGCGCTTCTTATGGATCTGATGCTTGCCGGGCATGATATCGTCAAAGATATCCATGGCGACAGGAACGAGATCCGGATGCGCGACCCAAGTGCCGTCATGACCGATGCTGGCTTCGTGCTTTTTATCTTTACGAACTTTCTCGAACGCCGCTTCATTGGCCTCCGGATTATTCTTAACCGGAATTTGCGCGGCCATGCCGCCCATAGCGTGGGCACGGCGCTTATGACAGACTTCGACGAGGCGCGTGGCATAGGCGGACAAAAAGGCCCGATCCATGCCGACTTGCGCCCGGTCGGGCAGAACGAATTGCGAATGGTTTCGCAAGGTCTTGATGTAAGAGAAGATATAATCCCAACGTCCGCAATTCAGACCCGTGATATGGTTGCGCAGAACATAGAGGATCTCTTCCATCTGGAAGGCCGCCGGAAGCGTTTCGATCAAAACCGTCGCTTTGATGGTGCCGTTCGGAATGTCCAGAACCGCTTGCGAGAAATTGAAAACATCATTCCAGAGGCGGGCCTCCTGATAGCTTTCCATTTTCGGCAGGTAGTAGAACGGACCTTTTTCCTGTTCGGCTAATAATTTGCCATTATGGAAGAAGTGCAGACCGAAATCGCACAGGCTCGCGCTCATCGGTTTGCCGTCGACCGTGATATGCTTTTCTTCCAAATGCCAACCGCGCGGACGAACTAGCATGGTCGCGGTCTCTTCGCCGAGTGTGTAAGATTTCTTGTCGGTCTTCAGAGACAAGTTCCCACGGGC
The DNA here is from genome assembly GCF_965138505.1 of Litorimonas haliclonae. Taxonomy (NCBI): domain Bacteria; kingdom Pseudomonadati; phylum Pseudomonadota; class Alphaproteobacteria; order Maricaulales; family Robiginitomaculaceae; genus Litorimonas; species Litorimonas haliclonae. Next base: position 106,470 of record NZ_CBCSCO010000004.1, read on the forward strand.
ATAATCGCGCATGTTCATCTGGCCTGACATCATATTGTCAAAGGTCGGCGAGCTCGCATCTTCAAAATCCGCCATGAACATCTTCGCGCCGGAGTTCAGAGCGTTGATCATCATTTTACGGTCTACAGGACCTGTAATCTCAACACGGCGATCCTGAAGGGCAGGCGGGCAGGGCGCGACTTCCCAGGCAGAATTGCGCATATGCTTTGTCTCGAGCGGCTGCGTCGGCATTTCGCCGTCGTCATAGCGTTCCTGTTGAAGCTGACGGTTTTGCAGAAGGATTTTACGCTGCGGGCCGAAACGACGTTCAAGATCCGCAAGAAACAATAACGCATCCGGTGTGAGGATATCCGAATAGGTCTCGGCTGCGGCGGCGTTGACTTTGGCCAGAACCCGGTGGCGGGGAATGGGTTGGTCTGTATTTTTAGCAGGGGCGTTCATCTGACGATCTCCTTTGTATGAGTTATTGACCTTACGATATTTACAAAATGTCCTGCGAGTCTATAAGTGTTTGTAAATTAGAGGTATTTTTGTAATAACTGTAAATACACAGATGTAATATCTGTAAAAGTTGTAAAAATAAGGCGGCGTCATGGCGGTTGCAAAAGACGAGAAATTAATGGTTGGTCCGAGGCTTCGCCGCTTCCGGCAAACGCTGGGCCTTACGCAAACGCGCATGGCGGAAGACCTTGGCATATCAACGTCTTACTTGAATTTGATGGAACGAAACCAACGCGCGCTTTCGGCTAAAGTCCTCTTGAAAATGGCGGAGATCTACGATTTTGATATTGCCGGATTTACGGGGGCGGGGGACGCACATCTGGTCGCCGAAATTTACGAAACGATGCGTGATCCTCTGTTTAAAGGGGACAGCATTTCTAAAAATGAAGCAGAAGACTTGGTCAATGTGAGCCCGTCTGCCGCCAAAGCCTTTTTAAAACTCTATGGAAAACACCGGGATTCGACTCGCCGCGCCGCCAATCTAAGTATGGATCGGGATAAGGTTGAGTTGCTCGAGCAATCGGGCGAAGCCGTCGAAGCGGTGCGCCGTTTCATCCATGAGCAGCGAAATTACTTTCCCCGACTTGATGAAGCGGCGGAAGAGTTGTCGCAAGAACTGGGTTTGACCAAACGCGAACCTCACGCGGCTTTGACAGACAGGCTCAAAGAAAAACATGACCTCTCAGTCCGCATTGTGCCCGTGGATATTATGCCGAAGATGCTGCGCTATTTTGATCGCCACTCAAAGCGTATAAACCTCTCTGAACTTCTCCGGCAATCGGGCCGGCGCTTTCAGCTCGCCTTTCAAATCGGCATGCTGGAGCAAAGAGAGCTCATCGACGAGATGGTGAAAACCGCTTCTCTAGGTGGGAGAGAGGCTGAAGGGCTGATGCGCACCTCATTGGCGAATTACTTCGCGGCGGCGACGATTATGCCGTATTCGCGGTTTTTAAAAGAAGCCGAAAATACGAGATATGATGTGGATCTGCTTTCTCATCGTTTCGGGACGAGTTTTGAGCAGACCGCGCATCGCCTGACCACCCTGCAAAAGCCAGATGCACGCGGCATCCCGTTTTTCTTTGTCCGAATTGATGTGGCGGGGAATGTGTCCAAGCGATTTTCCGCCGGGCGGTTTCATTTCAGCCAGTTCGGCGGGGCGTGTCCGCTCTGGAATATTCATGAATGTTTTCAGACGCCCGGTAAAACGCTGACACAAATGATACAGCTTCCGGATGAGACAACTTATTTCTCTGTCGCAAAAATGGTCAGCCGATCAGACGGCAGTTTTGATGAACCGGCGCAGAAGCTTGCCATCGGTTTAGGGTGCGATATCGCCTATGCGCCCAGACTTGTTTACGCGCAGAAATATAATCTGGAAACGCCCAAGCCGACGCCGATTGGAATTAATTGCTATTTGTGTGAACGGCCGCATTGCCGCCAACGTGCCCATGCCCCGCTCAATAAAACGCTCAATTTTGACGAGCGCGCCAGAGGCATGTCGCTCTTTAGCTTTAGTGAGGATTAACCCTTTTGGTCCGGACCGCCAATAACCCAATTATAGGGTTGGACCGTTACGCTCGCCGTTAATCCGGCCTTACGGTATGGATCCTTCGCGAGCCAATCTTCGACAGTTTCTTTTTCTTCTGCCTCGACAATCAAAAGACTGCCACGCATTTCGCCGTCTTCATCTAGCCATGGCCCGGCAATATGTAATGTGACCTCTGGGTCAGAGCGGAGCCATTTAATATGAGCATCTCGGTTATCCTGCCGGAGCGGGACGCTATTGGGGCGGTCAGCGGTATAGACAAGAAAATAGGTCATAGAACTTCCGTTTTGTGAACGCGGGACAGCAGAGTGATGAGCGCGTTTTGAATATCCATATCGCCCGAGAGAATATCGGCAACGACAGCGCTAATCGGCATATCGACATTGAGCTTAGTCGCCATTTCTTTCAAGGCAGGCGCTGAGGCGACGCCTTCGGTCACGCTGTTGCGGGCGCCCAGAATGTCATCGAGCGACTCGCCCCGTCCCAGGGCCAGGCCGCAGGACATGTTTCGCGATTGCTCCGACGAACAGGTCAGGACCAAATCGCCGAGTCCGCAAAGGCCCGTAAGCGTTTCAGGTTCGCATCCCAGAGCGACGCCTAAGCGCCGCATCTCCGCGAAGCCCCGCGCGATAATGGCGGCGTGGGCCGAGCGGCCCAGTTCCATGCCGAGCACCATGCCGCAGGCGATGGCGAGGACGTTCTTGACGGCGCCGCCAATTTCTGCGCCGAGCACATCCGTAGAAAGGTAGGGGCGGAATGTTGGGGCAGCGACGGATTCAATTAAGGCTTCGCCAATCTTTTTGTCCTCACAAGCTAAGGTGACGGCGGTTGGCAAGCCTTTGGCCACATCAATCGCAAAGCTCGGGCCTGAGAGGACCGCGGGAACGACATTCGGCAAGGTTTCCCGCAAAACATCGGACATAAATTCACGCGTGCTAATTTCGATGCCCTTGGAGCAGAGAACAACGGGCTTGCCGGAGAGGGCGTCAATTCCCTTTAGCTCGTCTAAAGTGCGTCTTGTGTGCTGGGCCGGAACAACCGAGAGCAAAGCATCACAATCGGTCAAAGACTTTAGGTCTTGGGTTGCCTTGATTTTGGGGGAAAGCCGGGCATCCGGCAAATACAGTTTATTGACATTTTCGTCATTGATTGAGTCGACGCATTCTTTTTCGAAAGCCCAAAGCGTGACGTCGCGTCCGCCCGTGGCGAGGCTCTGCGCGAGCGCCGTCCCCCAGGCCCCGGCGCCGATAACGCCGAAATTCTGATATTCCGTCATGATTTAGGGCCTTTCTTACCATATCCGCTGGCAGGATTTGCTTTCGCGGCCGCATTGTCGAGAGGCCAGCGCGGGCGCGCTTTCACGCCAAGCTCGTCTGTCTGACCGGCGGCGAGTTTGGCCGCGCCTGCCAAAGCAATCATTGCGGCATTATCCGTGCAGAATTTCAGGGGCGGGGCGAAAAAGCTCATACCATTAGAAATCGCCAGCTGGGTTAATCGTTCCCGTAACGCTTTATTGGCGGCGACGCCTCCGGCGACGACAAAGCGTTTCGCGTCCTCACCGTGCATGTCTTTGAACATGGCCATGGCTTTGCCCGTGCGCTCGGCCAGAACGTCAGAGACAGCCCGTTGGAAACTGGCGGAAATATCAGCTTTGGCTTTATCCGTTTGCTCGCTTGCCTCCCAAGCGCGGGCGACGGCTGTTTTAAGCCCTGCAAAAGAGAAATCGGCATGGTCGCGGCCCTTAAACGGGCGTGGGAGTTTGACAGATTTCGGATCGCCTTTCGCGGCCCATTTTTCCACATTCGGCCCGCCAGGAAAACCGAGCCCCATCACCTTGGCGGATTTGTCGAAAGCTTCGCCCGCCGCGTCGTCCACCGTGCTGCCGAGGCGAGTATAATCGCCAAGTCCGTTGACCGAGAGGAGCTGCGTATGGCCGCCTGAGACGAGCAAGAGAAGGTAGGGGAAGGGGCAGGGCTCCGCCAAACGGGGCGAGAGGGCGTGACCTTCCAAATGGTTCACCGCCAAGAGGGGCTTATCAAGCGCAAGGGCGAGACCCTTGGCCGCGAGTAAGCCCGAAATCACGCCGCCAATCAGGCCGGGCCCTGAGGTAGCGGCGACGCCGGAGAGTGACTCGTAACTCATTCCCGAAACGTCCATGGCCTGTTCAACGATGCCGTCGATTTTCTGCATATGCGCTCTGGCGGCGATTTCGGGCACCACGCCGCCAAAGGGCGCGTGGGCTTCGTCCTGGCTGGCGATGATAGAGCTGAGGATTTCGACATCGTCTTCGCCGCGATAGCGCAGGACCGACGCCGCCGTTTCGTCACAGCTCGATTCAATACCCAAAACGAGGAGGTCTTGGCCGCTGGGAAGCGTTTCATCTGAAAAATTAGTGGTCACACACGCTGGATAAGGTTAGTCGTGCCTGGATGCAACATGGACTAACAATTGGAACGCGGGGATCTCCGCTGGCGCTGTATCAAGCGCATTTGGTTCAGCGCCTTTTGGCGGAGACGTCGGGACGACCGGCGCAGGACTTTCCGGTGCGGATTCTTAAAACCTCCGGCGATCGCCTGAAGGGTCATTTGCGCGATTTCGGCGGCAAAGGTCTATTCACCAAGGAATTGGAAGAGGCGCTGATGTCTGGGGACATCGACATCGCGGTTCATTCCATGAAAGACGTGCCGACAGTGGGACAGGAAAGTTTGGAAATTTCCGCCATCCTCCCGCGCGAAGACCCCCGCGATGCCTTTATTTCTAAAAAATATGCCAAGCTCGACGATTTGCCAGAGGGCGCTTTGGTTGGGTCGGCTTCTATCCGCCGCCGCGCGCAGCTCTCGGCCATGCGCCCGGATATTCAATATTGTCTCTTGCGAGGCAATGTGGGGACGCGTCTGCAGAAGCTCTCGGATGAAGTGTGTGACGCGACATTCCTGGCGTGTGCAGGTCTGAAACGACTGGAACAAGAAGATGCCATTACCGAGGCCATTTCCACTGAACGCATGCTCCCCGCTCCGGCGCAGGGCGCGATCGGTATTGAGATCCGTAAATCGGATGAAGCCGCCAAAGGGCTGATAAGACCGCTTAATTGCAAAGCGTCTGAGCTATGTATCACGGCCGAGCGGGCTTTCCTCCGCGCGCTGGACGGCTCTTGCCGGACCCCCATTGCTGCGCTCGCGGTCTGGGACGGAAAACTCATGAATTTCAAAGGTGAAGTTGTCGCCAAAGACGGCTCCGCCCGATTTGGCAATGAGGATACCGCCGCCGTGTCCAATTCCATAGAAGCTTATGATCTTGGCTACGGCTTAGGGCAAACCGTGCGTAAGGCTGCGGGTCAGCACATAGACTGGGATGAATAGCGGCCCCAAAATATGGATCACGCAAAGCCTACCGCGCGCGAGGGACACGGCGAAAGACTATGCTGATTTAGGGTTAGAGCCGATTATCTCCCCGGTTTTGCAGATTTCCTCCGTCACGCCTACGCCTGCGCCCCCCAACAAAAGCGATTTATTGATTTTCACCTCGCGAAATGGCGTCCGCGCCTTTGCGGATATCTGTAGCGAGCGCGCAAATTCGGTTATCTGCGTCGGCGCCGCCACGGCGGAGCTGGCAAGGTCGGTCGGCTTTGTCCATGTGAAGTCAGCAGAAGGCGACGCTCAAGACGTAGTGAAATTAGTCCTGAAAACAGTGCCTCGCTCTCAAACCCTTCGGCATTGCTGCGGTAAGCATGTGCAAGGCGGCATTGCCGAGCAGCTTTCTGAGGCGGGCTATAAAATTGAGCGGGTTATATATTATGAAGCGTATCCGGTGGGAAAAGCGGACGTTAATATAGAACGCGTGGATTATGTCGCTCTGTACTCCCCTCGCGGGGCGTCGGCCTTTATTGATTTGCTAAAGACAAAATGCGCGGCGCACCTAACCACTCTTTCCATTAGTGCGGCTACCGACTCGGTATTGGAACCGTTGGGTTTGGCCAACCGTTTAATTGCAGAAACACCGGATCAGACCGCTATAATCAAGACGTTACGATCCCATTTTCAGACGATACGAAAAGAGGCGCAAAGATGACAGAGTCTGAGACATCGGAATTAACGAGCGTGCAGGAGGCTTCCGATGATAAAGAGGAGACCCCTTCACCCTTTGAAGAAAAACCGGCCACCGATAGACGAGGCTTGGGTTTGATCCCGGTTCTCGGACTATCATTGGTGGCCGCCCTTTTGGGAGCCGTGGGAGGCGCTTACGGGACGCACTATCTCTTCCCTCCTGCCAATATGGAGGATCTACGCGCCAGCGTTCAGCAAGATGTATCCCGAATTCAGGCCGAGACCCAAGCTGCTGTGGAAGACCTTCGCCAAATGGTGGCGAGCTTGGAAGGCCAGGTCTCTGATGCCAGCTCAGATACTAACATTGAGGAGACTCTGAACGCGATAAATGAACGTCTGCAGACGCTCGAAAATGCCCCTGAGCCAAATCTGCCGGAGATTGCCCCCGAAACGCTTAGCGCTCTAAAGGCCGCTCAAAGGGATGGATTTAACTGGCCAGAAACGGACGCGGTAGAAAATGATGTATTAGACCTAACCTCGAAAACCGAGAGTTTGGAAGCTCAAATAGACCGTTTGAAAGCTCAGATTAACTCGCTTCAAACAGAGCTCAACGCACAAGCGTCCCGTCCACAAGTGCCGCAAACCGAGACCGAAACTGTCACGCCCGCCGGCCCCGAATTTCCAAAACAAGCGCTCTTAAACGCAGCAAAATTAAGAGTGGACTCGCAAGGGTTTTTAAGCCGAACACTTAACAAACATGTGAGCGTCGACAGTCCGGACAGCCCGAAAAGCCTTATCGAAAAAATTGATACCGCCTATGATAAAGGCGATATTTATACGGCAATCAAGACTTTTGACCATTTGCCTTCCGACATTCGCTCAGCGGGTCAGGACTGGCGCGACGCCGCAGAACGTTTACAGTGATATAAACGGATACAGACTTTATGACAAAATATGTAATCGCCATTCTCTTATTTATCGCGCTTTTGGCTGGGTTTTTACTCTATGTCGGCGACAACGCCGCTTTGACACTGACCTCTAGTGCAGAGGCCGGTCTATTCCAGTTTAGTCCGATTACCTTGACATGGCAGGCCGTGATTGTTTTCACGACGGCGATAATTGTCTTCACCCTTCTGACTTGGACTCTCCTGACATGGCTTTGGCGTTTGCCGTCCCGTATTCGCTCAGGCGTTGGCCTGCGACGCCGTAATCAGGCTTTGGACGCGATGGAAGACGCGCTTTTGGCTGGGGCAGACGGGGACTGCGACAAGGCTCGGAAAAAGGCTGAAAAGGCTCGTAACTTAATTGGCTCAGAAGATTTGGGCCGCATTGTGAGCGCGCAGGCGGCAGAAGCTTGCGGCGATCAGTCAGAGGCCGTGGCGCAATATACCGCTATGCTCGAGTCGGATAAAACCCGGGCGACAGGGCAGCACGGACTCGCGAGAAATCTCCTCGCAATAGGCGATTTATCCCGCGCAATAGAGCAGGCCGAAATCGCCTATGCCGATAACAAAAATGCTCGATGGGCTTTCGATGTGTTGTTTCAGGCGCAGATGGCGGACTATCAATGGAACGAAGCGGCCAAAACCTTGGAAATGGGCGAGCGCCGCAAGCATATCGATAAAGAAGCGGCGCGCCGCCGCCGCGCTGTTCTGCTTAGTGCAGAAGCCGACCGCATAAGCGATACCGGGCAAACTCAACTCGCCACAAATCTCGCCAGCCGCGCCGCCAGTGAAACGCCGGAATTTGCGCCGGGCGTGGCGCTTGCCGCAAATCTCCTCAACCTGACGGGTGAGAAGAAGAAGGCGATCTCTCTGATTGAAAAAGCCTGGGCGAAACGACCTCACCCGGCATTGGCGATTGCGCTTTTGGACTTAATTGAAACAGAGGCACCGAAATCACGGCGCAAGCGAATTGACGCGTTAATCAAGGCCAATCCTTCTCATCGTGAGTCGCATATGTTGGATGCCGAGGAAAAATTGAAAGCGGGGGACGGCGTTGCGGCTCTCTCTGTCCTTGCGCCCTATTTGAATCTTGATTCCGAAGCCGAGCCGCCAACAGCAAGATTGTGCCAATTAGCCGGGCAGATTGAAGAGCGTCTTGGAAATATGTCGGATGCGCGCCTATGGTATGAGCGCGCAGCGACGGCGCCGCTTGAGGCAGATTGGTCTGATCTGGATCCCCAAAGCGACAGCTTTGATTATTCTGATGCGGATTGGCGTCGTCTGACCTTTAGCTTCGGCGAAACCGGAGCGCTTATTCATCCTCGCCACGAAGCAGGCGCCCCTCGACGTAGGCCCGGCCTGCCCGAGCCTCTCCCGTTGGAATCTGAAGCCGTCGTGAAACGCGATTTTGAGGATGTTACTCAAACGCCGCCGCGAACGATGCCGGAGACACCGCCGGGAGAGTCGACCAAAAAAGATTTATCCCAACGCCTGGACAAACTTTTGGATAAGCCAAAGGAATAGCGCAAATACGTTACGCCTAATTGGCAGCTGAATGTTTATTCGGCTAAAGAAGCCGTAAATTCGTCAAAGCCACTTTGGCGGTTTATCTCGGCAATGATGTTCGGCTGATCTGCGTAATGGGCGCTCATGGCCTTGTGATCCCGAATAAGCGCATCCATGTCGCCCAATACAATTCGTGACCGGATCAAACGGGCCCAGCCTTGCGGATTGTCAGGATCAGACTTTAAACGCTCTGCGAGACCTTCGACCATGGCGTTGATGTCCGGCATCTGCGTGGTGGCTTGCGGCTGCGGCGGAGGAGGCGACGGCGTTCCCAGCAAGGCATAGAGGCCAAGCGAAGAAGCTATAACGCCTCCCATCAAGAGTAATATCAATACAGGCTTTTTGTTTGAGCTGGTGAGCGGACCAATCAAAGCGAGGGCCGTTCCCAAGGCCAGTATAAGCAGGATGAGCCAAATCATGACGGCCGCCTTCCGACGCGTAGAAACCAGACTAAGCCGCCGAGCAACAGAAGAAACGGCACGGCCCACAATATGTAAGTATTGGTCTGTACAGGCGGCTTAAGGAGAACATAATCTCCGTATTTATCCCGCATAAAATTGATGACGTCCTCATTGCTATCCCCGGCTTCGAGTCGGCTGCGGACGAGCTTTCTCATGTCTTGAGCAAGGGGTGCGTCGCTCTCATCAATGGACTGGTTTTGACACACGACGCATCGCAGAGATTGGGCGATTTCACGGGCGCGGTCTTCTAGGACGGGGTCCGTGCTTGCGGCGGGCGCGGCCACTTGAGCCATAGCGGGCATCGCCCAAAAGAAAAAAAGGAGAAGAATGGCGCGCATCACTCAGCCTCTAATTTTTTCAGTAGCGGAAGAAAAGTCTTCTCCCAATCTTCGAAACTAATCGCGCCGGAATGTTTATAGCGGATGCGCCCGGTTTCGTCGGTCACGAAAGTTTCGGGCGCGCCGCTGACGCCGAGGGGAATGGCCAGCTCGCTATCAGGGTCAAAGACAATCACATCATAAGGGTCGCCGCGCTTGTCGAGCCAATCTCTCGCTTTCTCGCGGCCGTCGCGCCAGTTCAAACCGACTAAGCGGATGCTTTCGTCTTTGGTGATGTCCATCAAAATGGGGTGTTCGACATTGCAGGTGACGCACCAGGACCCGAACACATTGACCACACTAATTTGACCTTTAACGGTTTGTTCCGTCAAAATCGCGTCCGGGTCGTCAAGTGAACTCAGAGAAAACTCAGGAAAGGGTTGATCAATCAGTGCCGCTTCGAGACGCCGCGGGTCTTTGGTCAGGCTGATAGCCAGCGCGATCCCAAGGCCGATAAAGATGATTATGGGAAGAAAGCCGCGCATCATGTACTTGTCACCAATTCAGACTCCCTTACAGGGCGTTTTGCGGGCGAGCGCATACCTATCAAAGACAGAAACCCTGCAATAGACATGAGAAGCGCGCCGATCCAAATCCAGATAACGGCGGGATGATAATTAGCCCGCAAGATATATCCGTCTTCCGGTGTGCCTTCGCCGAGACCGGCAAATAAGGTGGCAGTCGGGCTGAACCGAAAACCCGCTTCCGTGGTGATCATTTCGCGCACTGGATAGAAGCGCTGTTCCGTTTGAAGGGTTTTTATCTCTCGGCCCCCTTTAGACACGCTGACTTCGCCCCGGCGGAAGGAGTAATTGCGGGTTTCCCCTCCTGTCACGTCCGTCAAGGTGAAGGTGTAACCGGCGACCTCTAGCGACTCGCCCGGTTTGACTCGGCCTATCGTATCATCGGCCCAGACGCTCATTGTGACCGCACCGGCGGTCAAAACGGCAACGCCGAGATGGGCGAGAGTGAAACTCATCAGGTGGTATTTGGCCTGTCTGGGCAGCGATGAAAGAGGGCCCTTTTTTCGGAAGGCTTTGAGTGCGCCATAAGCGAGGTAGGCCGCTAAGGCCAAGCCAAATCCGCCTAGAATGGAGCGTCCAAAAATATAGGTGAGGGCCATGATTGCCAGCGCGCCGAGACCGCTCAACAGGAGGAATTTTTTCAAGGTAGAAAGCGAATCTTTTTGCCATCTCAATAAAGGCGCGGCGCCCATGAAAATAATCAGAACCGCCATGATGGGCGCAAACGTCAGATCAAAATAAGGCTTGCCGACGCTGATCTTATCTCCGGTCACAGCGTCCATTATCAGCGGGTAGAACGTGCCGAGAAAAACCGTCGCCGTGGCCGTCGCAAGAAGAAGGTTATTCAGGACCAGGCCGCCTTCGCGAGACACTTGATCAAACTCGGCCCGCTGGACAAGGGTTTTGGCGCGCATCGCATAAAGCGACAGTGCGCCGCCTGTCGCCAAGAGGAGCAAAGCGAGAATGAAGACGCCGCGTTCCGGATCGACGGCAAAGGCGTGGACGCTGACCAAAACGCCCGAGCGAACAATGAACGTTCCGATTAGGCTAAGAGAGAAGGCGGTAATTGCCAAAAGGACCGTCCAATGCGCCAGGTTCTGGCGCCGTTCCATCACCATAATCGAATGCAGAAGAGCTGTACCAATCAACCATGGCATGAAGGACACGTTTTCAACCGGATCCCACATCCACCAGCCGCCCCAGCCGAGTTCGTAATAGGCCCAAAGTGAACCCATCGCGATGCCGAGGGTGAGAAAGCTCCAGGACAGTAGAGACCAAGGCTTGAGAGCTTTGGCCCAAGCTTTGTCAATCTTACCGGAGAGGAGGGCGGCAACCGCCATCGAAAAGGCCAGAGAATAGCCGACATAGCCCATGTAAAGAAGCGGCGGATGTATAGCGAGGCCGGGGTCCTGTAATATCGGGTTCAGGCCAAGGCCGTCCATAGGCGTTGGAAAGAGGCGTTCAAATGGATTGGAGGTGAACAAGATAAAGCCGATAAATCCGACAGCCAACATAGCTTGGATGGCCAAGGTTCGCGCTCGTAAGGCCGCTGGCAAGGATTTCGTGAAAACTGAGAAAAGAAATCCATACAGGCCCAACATCAGGGTCCAGAGGAGGATGGAGCCCTCGTGATTTCCCCAGACGCCGCTGATTTTATAGAGGAAGGGCTTTGTTGTATGGGAATGGCTTGCTGCCAGTTTGACGGAAAAGTCTGAGATCAGAAACGTATATGTCAGACATGCAAAGCTCGCGGCGAGAAGCGCAAATTGAATCCGCGCGGCCTGGTCGGCAAAGCCCATCAAACCAGGTTTTTCAGCCTTCGCCCCATATAGGGGAAGAGCCACCTGCAAGGCGGCGACTATAAGCGCCAGAATGAGGCAGAAATGTCCGATCTCGGCAATCATATCTGCCTTATAGAGATTTTAGGCGGCTTTGCCGTGCGACAAATACAGCTTAGACTATCGTCATCAGAGTCGGAAGCACCCAACCTTGGATCCAGTACAAGCCAAGGGCCAGAACGAGGAAAGCCATATCGAATCCACCGAGAGGCGGGATAACCCGGCGAAGCGGCATCAATATTGGTTCAACAATAGAGCTAATGATGCCGTAAATCGTCCCCATGACAGGATTTCGCAGATTCACCACGTTGAAGGCGATCAACCAGCTAAAGATCATGTAAGCAAACAAGATGATCAACAGGATCGAAATGGCCGGCGAGATGAAGAAGACTATAAGTGAGTCAAGAAATGACATAACTGGAGAACCTGTGAAGTGTGAAGGGCATATTTAAGGAGAGTCTAGATTCGGCACAAGTCGGCTTATGGAATCAATTCGCTCAGCTAGCGACACAAATGGCTTTTTACAATAGCTCCGGCTTTGCCCATATCAATACGCCCTGCATATTGAGATTTAAGCTGCCCCATAATCTTACCCATGTCTTTTAAGCAGGTTGCGCCGCTGTCCTCGACAAGTTGGGCCACAACGTCTTTCATTTCGTCCTCTGAGAGGGGTTTCGGCATGAAATCCCGGATGATGGAAATCTCTGTCTTTTCTCGCTCTGCGAGTTCCGGGCGTCCATTATCCTCATAGGTTTTTGCGCTTTCTTCGCGCTGCTTCACCATTTTGGAAAGTATGGACAGGATTTCTGAGTCGGATATCCCCTCGCATCTGTCTTCAGCACGCGCCGCGATATCGCGGTCTTTTATAGCGGCGCTGATTAATCGAAGGGTCGAGAGGCGCACCGTATCTTTGGCGCGCATGGCTGTTTTGGTTTCTTCGCCGATTTTGTCACGAAGGGGAGTGGCTGCAACGGGCATATAGGCTTTCACATATCAATTCGAAGTAAAATTCTAGTTCAAGTCTGGCGGTCAGTTCCATTTTTGCCGCAGAGCCTTATACTGCTTTACGCGCAAATGCCAACCCGCCCGACCACTGTGGATAATTTGGGTTATCCAGAAGGTAGCTGAACATTGTGGCTTGAAAAGAAGAAGTCCATCCTTAAAAGCCTTTGAAGTTTGGCTGCTTGTCAGGCAGGCCAACTAGGCAAAACACTGGGACCGAATAGGATTCGCTATATGGCTGATATTTTAAAACCGAAAGCCACAGCCGTTTTGGTATTTGAAACCGGAGACGTTTTTTACGGACAGGGCATCGGGACCCAAGGAGAAGCTGTCGGAGAGGTTTGCTTTAATACGGCGATGACCGGCTATCAGGAAATCCTGACTGACCCATCTTATGCCGCCCAAATTGTTTGTTTCACTTTCCCACATGTCGGAAATACCGGTACAACAGATGAGGACGAAGAAGCGACAACGCCGGCGTCCCGCCGCGCCGCTCGCGGAGCTATTTTCAAAGCCAATGTCACCCGAGCGTCGAATTGGCGTTCTGAAGGGGAGTTGGGCGATTGGCTGGAGGCCCGCGGGATAATTGGCATATGCGGAGTCGATACTCGCGCCCTAACAAATTTCATTCGGGTTCAAGGTATGCCAAAGGGCGTTATTGCCCATTCTGAGACCGGCGAGTTCGATATTGAGGATTTAACGGATAAGGCAAAGCAATGGGGCGGATTGGTCGGCGCGGATCTCGCTAGAGACATGATTGATGAAGAGACGTTTGATTGGCGGGAAGCCCGTTGGGTCTGGCCAAAAGGGCATGAGGACAAAGACGGCACTAAAAAAATAGTGCTGATTGATTATGGCGTGAAGAGAAACATTTTGCGGAACCTCGTTTCTTCCGGTCTTTCTGTTTCCGTTGTACCAGGAACGACCTCTGCGGAAGACATTTTGGCGATGAAACCGGACGGAGTGGTTCTTTCCAATGGTCCGGGCGACCCGGCTGCGACAGGAGAGTATGCGATCCCCGTTATCAAAGACCTTGTCGATGCCGATATGCCCATTCTCGGCATTTGTTTGGGACATCAGCTTCTGGCTGCGGCTTTAGGCGGAAAAACCATGAAAATGCCGCAAGGCCATCACGGCGCCAATCACCCTGTAAAAGATTATACGACATCCAAAGTCGAAATCGTCTCCATGAATCATGGTTTTGCCGTGGATCGGGATAGCTTGCCGGACACAGTCGAAGAAACCCATGTCAGCCTGTTCGATGGGTCAAATTGCGGTATCCGCCTTCGCGGAAAACCCGTCTTCTCCGTGCAGCACCATCCCGAAGCGAGTCCCGGCCCTCAGGATAGTTTTTATCTGTTCGAAAGATTTGCCGAAGCTTTGTAGCCGCGTAAGTCTATCTAAGCGACACATCACCATTCTGAATGAGGCTCTCCGCCGCTGCGAGAATGGCTTCCTTGGATGGTCTCGGCACGACACCTGTTAAAGAGGTCACGTAAGCCGCGTCGGCCTCGTGAAAAATACCCAAATCGGGAATAACGCTTTTGACGCGGTCGTCAAAAAGCCCGACCAATTTCACGACAAAATTTGGCATGTCTGATTTCGGTAGCTTCTTAGCGTCAGGATAGGCCTCTCTCAAAATTTCAGAAATTTCGCTGAGCCAGTATGTTTTCCCCGCCGCCATGAGCCTGCGGTGGCCTGCGCCCTTTGCCGTCATCGCGGCGACGTGAATGGAGGCGCAATCGCGAATGTCTATAATCGGGTAGGCGACCTTTGGGGTCATCGGAAAATCTCCGTTGAACATGGCCTTAAGTAAACCCAATGACGCGCCGCTATTATTATAATTGTCCGGCCCCAAAACTAAACCCGGACAAACCGTCGTAAGCTTTTCTTCTACGCCTTGGGCTTTGACATAGGACCAAGCCGAAAGCTCGGCGCGGGTTTTAGAAACAGGGTAGGCGGTTAGCGGTTTCCAGTCAGGATCCGACCAATCATCTTCAGTGATAACCATTTTCTTTCCGCGTCCAGGCTGGCCCATCATGGAAACGAGCGAGGAGGTCATGACGATACGCTCTGCGCCTGAGGAGAACCCATGTTCCAAAACACGTTGCGCCCCGGCTCTTGCTGCGGGAACCAAGGCTTCGCGGTCGGGCGGGGATTCAAGAGGAAAAGGAGAGGCGATGTGTTGGATAAACCGGCAGCCTTGTACCGCGTCCTCCCACCCGGCGTTTTTTTCTAGATCGGCTTCGACCAATTCCAGCCGAGACGTATCGGATCCATTGGCTTCTAGCGCATCGACGATTTTCTGGCCTTTATTTTTGTTCCGAACAGTGCCCCGAACGGCAAAGCCTTTTTCCAAAAGCTTGGCGGCGACGTGAGAGCCAATAAAACCGGATACGCCGGTAACGAGGACGGTGTCTGTCATAAATAAGCTCTAGAGTGAAATTTTATTGGGGCAGTTTTGATTATAGATATCTACGGCTTCAGGCATCCAGGTTTCAAAATCGTTTACTCGGGTTTCCGGACTGGGGTGGGTGCTCTGAAACTCGGGCGGCGTGGCTCCGCTCTGCGCGCCCATGCGTTCCCAGAGGCGAGGGGCCTCTCTTGGGTCATAACAGGCGCGGCTCATCAGGATTAATCCGATATAGTCGGCTTCCGATTCATGCTTGCGGGAAAAGGGTAGGGCGTAACCATATTGACTGATACCGCCAAACACACCCATGACGGCTTGCTGGGCCTGATAATCCATTCCGCCGGCGCTCACTGCGACGCCGGAGCCGACAATTCGCTGCATATTTTGTTGGGCCATACGTTCCGCGCCGTGATGGGCGAGGGCGTGGCCGACTTCGTGCCCCATAACCACCGCCAAGCCGTTTTCATTCTCTGCAATTGGAATGAGTCCGGTGTAAACGGCGGTATATCCGCCGGGCAGGGCGAAGGCATTGGCTTGATCGCTCTGGATGACATTAAACGCCCAATCAAATCCGGGATCTTCGTTGGCGGCCGCTTCTGCTATTCGCCTGCCGATTTCCTGAGTCGCGTCATATATCTCGCCTGACATCACTAAATTTTGGCGATTATCTGCGAGAATCTGCTCGTAAGATTGAAGGCCGAGTTGCATTTCCTGTTCCGGTTCCATCGTCCGAAGTTGCTGTCGGCCTGTAAACGGCACTTCTTCTTGGTTCGTAAAATAATAAATGCCCGCGCCAATCGCGAACAGGACCATAATTTGCCAGCGAAATCCGCCGCCGCGCCGAGACGTCCGTCGCCCCCCGAATTGATTTCTAAAAACCATGTGTTTGTCCTCAGTTCGTTCACATTCTATCACATATTTTGGCTTTGGTAATACTTGTATCGACGAGTTCATTTCTCTAAAGGGGGGCAATTTGGATTCTTACGCCGGATTCTAGACGTTCAACGCCGAAAGCGGGTCTTCGTTCATGCCTAAACGTACTGATATTTCTTCCATTCTGATTATTGGGGCAGGCCCCATTATTATTGGCCAAGCGTGTGAGTTTGATTACTCGGGCGTTCAGGCCTGTAAAGCTCTGAAAGAGGAAGGTTACCGCGTTATACTGGTGAACTCCAACCCAGCCACTATTATGACGGACCCCGGCATGGCTGACGCCACCTATGTCGAGCCCATCACCCCCGAAATTGTCGAAAAGATTATCGCGATTGAAAAACCCGATGCGCTGCTTCCGACGATGGGCGGACAGACCGCGCTGAATACGGCGCTCGCGCTGGAAGCCAGCGGCGCGCTTAAAAAACACGGCGTCGAGATGATCGGCGCGAAAGCCGATGTTATCGATAAGGCGGAAAACCGCGAACGCTTTGCCGAGGCGATGACAAAAATCGGTCTCGAAAACCCCCGCGCGACAATCGTGACCGCGCCTGACGGAGATATTCAAGCCGGCATCGCGAAAGCCATGGAGGCTCTCGACTTTACAGGGCTTCCGGCGATTATCCGGCCCGCTTTTACCATGGGCGGAACGGGCGGCGGCGTGGCTTATAACGTCGAAGAATATGAAGAGATTATCCGCTCCGGCCTGATGGCGTCTCCGACCCATCAAGTTTTGGTCGATGAAAGCCTGCTGGGCTGGAAGGAATATGAGATGGAGGTTGTTCGCGACAAAGCGGATAACTGCATTATCATCTGCGCTATCGAAAACATCGACCCGATGGGCGTCCATACGGGTGATTCCATCACGGTCGCCCCGGCGCTCACGCTGACGGATAAAGAATATCAGCGCATGCGCGACGCCTCGATTGCTGTGCTTCGCGAAATCGGCGTCGAGACCGGCGGCTCAAACGTTCAGTTTGGCGTCAACCCGGAAGACGGGCGCATGGTGGTGATTGAAATGAATCCACGCGTTTCCCGCTCCTCTGCTCTCGCCTCCAAAGCGACTGGTTTCCCTATCGCAAAGATCGCGGCGAAGCTGGCCGTCGGCTATACGCTGGATGAGCTGGATAATGATATTACGGGCGCGACCCCGGCGGCGTTCGAGCCGACAATTGATTATGTCGTAACCAAGATTCCGCGTTTTGCGTTTGAGAAATTCCCGGGCTCTGAGCCCATTTTGACGACAGCTATGAAATCGGTCGGCGAAGCCATGGCGATTGGCCGGACTTTCTCCGAGAGTTTCCAGAAAGCTCTTAGGTCTTTGGAAACGGATCTGACCGGACTGAATGAAGTCGAGATCGATCCAACGGGCGAGATGGATGCGGAAGAGCTCAAAAGCGCTATAAAAGCCCGTCTATCAATACTTGCGCCGGATCGCCTTCTCGTCGTTGCGCAGGCGTTCCGCCACGGATTTACGGTCGAGAAGGTGTTTCAATATACCAAAATCAATCCATGGTTCCTCCGCCAGATTGAAGCCCTCGTCAAAGCCGAAGAGTGGATCAGGCAAACAGGCTTGCCGAAAGACGCCGAAACATGGCGCGCCATTAAGTCCGAAGGATTCTCAGATGCGCGCTTGGCAGAGCTGACAGGGAAATCCGAAGAGGCGGTGCGTAAGGCTCGGCGGAAAGCCGGCGTTCGGCCCGTCTATAAACGGGTGGATACGTGTGCGGCCGAGTTCGAAGCCAAGACGCCTTATATGTATTCGACCTATGAAAACCCGAGCTTTGACGGCGTCGTCGAAGACGAAGCGCGCGTCTCGGACCGCAAGAAAGTTATCATCCTTGGCGGCGGCCCCAACAGAATTGGCCAAGGCATTGAATTTGATTATTGTTGTTGCCACGCCGCCTATGCGATGGCGGATGTTGATGTCGAATCTATTATGGTCAATTGCAATCCGGAAACGGTTTCGACGGATTATGATACCTCTGACCGGCTCTATTTCGAACCGCTTACGGAAGAAGATGTTCTCGAATTAATTATGACTGAACAAGAGAGCGGCGAGCTTCTCGGCGTGATTGTGCAATTTGGCGGGCAGACCCCGTTGAAATTGGCGGAGGCTTTGGAAGAAAACGGTGTTCCGTTACTTGGCACGAAGCGCGACGCGCTCGATCGCGCCGAAGACAGAGAGCGGTTCAAGGATCTCGTCGATACGCTTGGCTTGAAACAGCCCAATAACATGATTGCGCGCAACGCCAAGGAAGCCCAGTCTGCGGCAGATATCGTTGGTTATCCGCTTGTCCTTCGTCCGTCCAATGTCCTTGGCGGGCGCGGCATGGAGATCGTCGATAATGATGCAGAGCTGAACCGCTACATCACGGAAGCGGTAAAAGTGTCCGGCAAATCCCCCTTATTGATTGACCAGTATTTGCGCGATGCCGTTGAAGTCGATGTGGACGTCATTTGCGACGGCGAAGACGTCTATGTCGCCGGAATTATGGAGCATATCGAAGAAGCCGGGGTTCATTCCGGTGACTCGGCCTGTTCGCTTCCGCCTTACACACTGTCCGGCGATGTCGTGGCAGAGCTTGGCCGTCAAGCCAAAGCGCTCGCTCTAGAGCTTGGCGTCGTCGGGTTTATGAATACGCAATTCGCGGTCAAGGACGGAACAGTTTATCTCATCGAAGTCAACCCGCGGGCCTCTCGTACCGTGCCATTTGTGGCGAAAGCTATCAATCTTCCGATTGCGTCCATCGCGGCAAAAGTCATGGCCGGACACAAACTCTCTGAATTTGATTTCTCGGTTCGTCCGCAAAAATATATTGCGGTCAAGGAAGCGGTCTTCCCCTTTGCCCGCTTCCCGGGTGTGGACACGGTGCTTGGCCCGGAGATGCGTTCGACTGGTGAAGTGATGGGACTTTCCGAGACTTTCGGTATGGCCTTTGCCAAGAGCCAGCTCGGCGGCGGCGTTGTCTTACCGAAATCAGGCACGGTCTTCATCTCCGTGCGCGAAGAGCATAAGCCAAAAATGGCGGAGCTTGCCCGCGAGCTGATTGAGCTTGGCTTCAAAATCATGGCGACAGGCGGCACGACGAAATATCTCCGCGAGCAAGGCATTGAAGTGGACTATGTTAAAAAGGTTCATGAAGGCCGCCCGCATATTGTCGATGAAATGAAAAACGGCCATGTGCAGCTGGTGTTTAATACCACGAGCGGGAAACAATCTCTAAAGGACAGTTTCTCTCTTCGGCGCACAGCCCTGACCCAGAAAATCCCTTACTTCACCACAGCCGCCGCCGCGCGCGCCAGCGTTGAAGCGATCAAGGATTTGTCGAAGGGCGATTACGAGGTGGAAAGCCTTCAGAGTATCGCGGCGGGCTGACCTCTTAAATTGATAAGCGTCCTTCGAGTGAGGCTAAGTCGAATGCCTTGAAAGGAGTTATTTAGAATCGCCACGCCTAAGTCACTTTTCTACGCAACAAACGTTCCCTTCATGAATTAGAAGATCAGCATGTGGTTATTCAAAGTTTATGGTATTGGAATTTTATGGAAGATATTATTCAGTGGTTCGCCACAATCACGGGAGTCGCCGCGGCTATTATGGTTGCCTCGAATATCTCGGCCAAAGTTTCGGGTTACGGATTTATTATCTTTACTGGCTCTTCAATTGCCTGGGTGACATTCGGCATTTTGGCTGGCGAACCGCCGCTCACAATACAGAATGTCGTTTTGACGATAATTAACCTCGTGGGCATCTACAGATGGCTTATAAGACCCGCGATGGGAAAGGGAAGCCCTTCTGAAGAGGGGTGAGCACCCGCCGCAACGAAGCAAAAGAATGAGTCGTCGTCGAGTTTATTTGTTTCACGTAATAAAAAAACGGATAAGCAAAAGCTTATCCGCTAAATTTTCATTCTGAGCGAACCCAGAGTTAAGCTCAATCTAAACTAGTCTAACATTTCCGCGAAGCTTTCGCCTGATTTAGCCGAGCTATGCGCTTTTTGTAACAGCTCTCTAGTCTGAGGAAGTAATTCGTCATCCTCTAACTTATCTTCAATTTTCTCTGCTAGATGCTCTTCGCCGTCGTCCAAAGCTGAAATTGCGGCTTTCTCGTCGTCTCTGAAAAGAGAAGAGAAACGTGTGAAACCGCGATGCACGGCCCCTGCCATACTGCCATCTTCTTCTGGGTCACCGCCAATTTTGCGGACATGCATTTGAATTTCTGCCACCAAATCACGGCGCTCCTGTTCGCGTCTCTTGAACTCCTGCTGTAGACTGTAATCGTCATCTGAGACTTCACAGCATGTCTCATAGCCTTGGCAACTATCGATCAGAGTTTTGGTGATTGAATTCAGGACTTTAATGTCGCGTTTACTCATGGATTTTTCTCCTTTGTGATTAATGCACGTCTCTGGCAATTGATGAGGCGTGTGATAAGAAGAGAATACCTGGGTTCGAATAGAGTTCCTGCGGCTAGGAAAAAATTCCATAACTCATGTTAACTTGCGACGGGTTTCACCCCAAAGCTTCGTAAAAATATCCAAGATTAAATCGAATATTCTTTTTTCGTCACGACATGGCCATAGCGCTGCACAAATTTTCGTTTGATGCGGCGCACCATATTGGTTTCATTTTCAGGTTTGAGGCCTTCGGCAATTATCAAGGCTTCGGTGAACCGTTTGGACGTCAGCGGCTTGCCGTCTTTCAACAAGTCCTTCGCCGTGACACCCGCGCACATATTCCATTCCGTACACATGTCGGACAAGAGTATATCTAAATCCGCTTCGAGTTCCGGATGACGGCGTCTTTCCCAAGCCATTTAAGTCTCTCCATGAGTGGCGTCAGCCAGTGATTTCACAAGAGCCAGAGTCGCGTCAGGGCCGTCTTCAAACAGTGTTCTGACAATCGCGGTTCCGACCACAACGCCGTCGGCATCCTCGGCGACAACGCGGGCGCGCTCAGGCGTCTTGACGCCAAAGCCGACCACAACGGGAAGTTTGGCCGCCTCTTTCACACAAGCGACTTGTTCTTTGATGGATGTCCCTTTTTCTTTATTGGCGACATTATTTGCGCCGGTCACGCCGGTCATCGACACATAATAAACAAAGCCTTTTGTCCCTTCGACGACTTTGGGGAGGCGCTGTGCGTTGGTTGTCGGCGTGGCGAGTCGGATGAGGGCCAAGTCATGGGCGTCAAACGCGGCGCGGAGCTCTGCGTCTTCTTCAGGCGGGAGGTCAACAATAATGGCGCCATCCACACCCGCGTCTTTGGCGGCCTCTGAAAACGCCTCGTAACCCATTTGGTGGATGGGATTACAATAGCCCATGACAATGATAGGCGTCGTCGTGTTCTGCGTTCGAAACTCTTTTGCCATTTCGAGAACGGATTTGAGAGTTGTGCCGGATTTCCGGGCGCGAATCCCCGCGTCTTCGATGACGGGACCATCGGCCATGGGATCGGTAAAAGGAATGCCGAGTTCAATAATATCGACGCCGTGTTCGGGCAGGGCGTTTAGCATTTTTTGCGAGGTTTCACGATCCGGATCGCCGCCCATAATATAGGCGACGAAAGCCGCCTTGTTTTGGGCTTTCAGGTCGGAAAAGGTCTGGTCAATGCGTAAGGTCATGGGAGGTGACCTAAAAGTTTTTATCCCGACTGACCAGACCTTAGTTTCCGCGATAAGCCTATCTTCGCAGAAGATTTTGCGTGTTTTGCAAAGACCTTACTGGTTGTCTTTGGGCCGGCTGCCCCGGGTAGACGTGCTGCGGCCTACGTTGTGCATCATTATGATAGGGTTGATAGGCTGGGCCATTTGTAGGCTGATAATGGGTAGGAATGTTTTGTGGCCCACAACACCCCACTATCGGACGCGCTGAAGTAGCTTGCGGTTTGGTTTGGCCGGGTTGTGACCCCCCGTAATAGGGGTTTTGGGGCGCCGAGGAGGCGCGGACCTCTCGCCGGGGTTGGGATTGGGGAGGCGTAGAGATCCGCATTTTTTGAACTTGTGAATTTTGAGACTGAGAGGAATTAGCCGCTAAATGAAAGGGTTGAGCAGCCTGGCGGGGCGCGGCATGCGGCGGCGCCTGAGAAATAACCTGCCGCGCGGCATTGGCGTCCAGCATATTAGAGGAGGCGCCGGCCCGCATGAGCTGCAGCTCCATCTGCAAACGGCTGATTTCCAAGTCATAAAGCCGGGTGCAATCCACGCGTTTGGGCCGCTTACCGAGCGGAACCGTAATGCGTCCATAGACCGACATAGAATCACGGTCGAACATATCATTTGAACCAATTACGCCGAGGTCGAAATTCGGCCCGCCCGATCCTACAGAGGACTGGCAAGAAATCCCGCCCGATCCGCGGACAATGTCCTGGCCCGTCACGTTCGGAATGGTTGGAAGGTTAAAACCGTTCTGATTGTAAGAACTAGAGGTGCTTGGCAGGATTATGGGGTTGTTGGCATTGTCTGGAATGACTTGCGCTGCGGCATTACCGGCACAGACCGCCCCGCTTAATAGAATTAGCTTAATCGCTGTGCTGAGACTTTTCCGCATACTTCCCCCCTATAGCTTTGTCCGATTCCGCCGAGACGTGGTGTGATGGTATTGCAAATATAAACAACGCGGTGGCTCTCGTGCCTGAACGGGATAAGCGCCGTTACGATGACCTTTTGATTGGGAGCAAGAATGCGATTCGCGTTGGACAGATAGATAGGTTCGATGAGGTGCCAATCAGACGAGTAAACTCTGACATTGGCCTTTTGAGGGCTGTCATAAGGGTTGCTGATTTCGATCTGGGCGACAAATTGTGAATTAAATCCACGGACTTCCTGAGTCATCGGGGCAACACTTTGCGCTGCCGCCGAGATAGCCAAACCGCCAAGAAAGCTGAGGGTCGCTGCCGAAAGGAGATGGCTTACGGAGCGACGCATCGGACCACCGTAATAAGTTCGTATGCGCCGCTTTCAAAGGCGCCAGATGTTTTTGTTGCTGTCGCATCAATCTCTATAGTCGTTGTACCGATGCCAAGGATGGATACCACCACCCCTAACAAGTTAGATAGGATCGTGCCGCCGGAGGCTGAATATTCGGCCTCGAAGACAGTATTTAAATCTGCGGAAGGAGGTCCAACGGAAAATCCGCTCGGACTGATGATTTCGATCGTGTTGCCGGGTCCATTCGTGACGACTGATACGCGGCCCCGTAGCCCGCCCGCCTCTTTTGAGGATAAGACTGTTTGATCCGAAGAGACGCCGAGAAGTCCATCATTTAAGACGACAAGCGAACAGCTATCATTAACAACGCCTCGAAAATTGACATTTTGATCCACCGCTGATGCGGGTACCGATAGCATGGCCGAGGCGGCTCCAGCCAGAATTATAAATTTTAACGGCTTCATATAGCCCTCCCGATTTTCACGCCCCCATCGTTGCGGAAGCAGACAACATAAGGTAGCATTTAAGGAAAACCTTAAAAATATATTACAGTCTAAGATTGTTTTTGGTATTATTGGGAAAGTAATGTCTAGCCAAAGAAAAAGGCTCCTCAAGTAGGAGCCTTTGGAAAAATTAATTTTCGGGGTGGAGGTTCAGCTACCCTCATGCTTCATGAGCAATTTGCTTATCGAGCGGCCTGTTTCACACCCTCGTAATGATGTTCACATGTTTTTCCGTCAAAGCCCATAATGAAAACAATTTGGCGATAATCTTTACGGGTCAGGCTAGGCAGGCGCGGTTCGTTTAGCGCTCGGTCTGTCCAAACGCCAACAGACATTGTGCGGTTGCAGCCCGTCGCGTCAGTTTTCAAATATTTCGTTTCGCCTTTCTTGCGGTGCGTTGGATCTTTTTTCCATCCAAGAGTTTCCATTTCGGCCATATATTTTCTGGCGGCGATATCGTGCAGACCAATCGGAAGCTCGGCCTTTAGTTTTTCGCAAGCGATCAAAAGAAATCCGCCGCTAAGCGTGAGGCCTTTTTGAATCCGCGAGCAGCCATCTGTGCGGGCTGTCTCGGTTTGGCGCTTAATATTGGTCAAACCCTTAAAGAGAAGTTCGCGGGGTTGGGTATCGAAAACCGGAGCCTTCAATCCCTGAAGGGCGGGACTATCTGTTAGATTTGTGCTGGGGGCGGGCGCTTCCGCTACCAAATCCTGAGCCTGCGCCGTAACGGTTGGCAAAGCTATGAGCGTTGCAAGTCCTAATCCGAGTGAAACAATTTTCCTTGAAACTTTCATGGAATATTCCCCTTCTGCTGCGCCAGGTTCCTGACACGTAACTAAAGACCGTCACCTTGAGGTGATTATTGTCTACCCTCACTTCTTTTAAATGAAATTTGAGGGCTAACGTCAATGACCCTCACAGAAGAAAGGTAAAGAAGGGTTACTATTCTTGGAAGAAATAACAGATTTTTCAGAGTGAATCTATTCAAGTTTAAACTGTTTAAATTGATTCCAATTGAATCCAGATTTTTCGACTAGAAGAAAGAGACCTTCAGCTGAACACAGCGAAGGGCAGGAATAGCAAAGCTATCCATCCGTCCCTTCGCTGATATGTTCGCCGAGCGCGTCGGCGATGGTGAAGACGTCCTTATCCCCGCGGCCGCACATATTCATAATGATTAGGCCTTCTGGCCCAAGTTCTTTGGCGAGTTCGACCGTGCGGGGTATAGCATGGCTGGGCTCTAGCGCGGGGAGGATGCCTTCGAGGCGGGCGCATTCCTGGAACCAATGCAGGGCTTCGTCGTCTGTCGCGCTGACATATTCGGCGCGCCCGATATCGTGCAGATAAGCGTGTTCCGGACCGATGCCGGGATAGTCTAATCCTGCAGAAATAGAATGCGCGTCTGCGATCTGTCCGTTTTCATCTTGCAGTAAATAAGTCCGATTGCCGTGGAGCACGCCCGGCGTACCGCCCGTCAGCGAGGCGGCGTGCAGTCCGGACTTAACGCCTTTCCCGGCGGCTTCGACGCCAATCAGGCGCACGTCTTTATGGGGGACGAATTCATGGAAGAGTCCCATGGCGTTGGAGCCGCCGCCGATACAGGCAACAACGGCATCTGGCAGTCGGCCTTCGGCGTCCATAATCTGCTCTTTTGCTTCGCGGCCTATGACAGCTTGAAAGTCACGAACCATGGCCGGGTAAGGGTGCGGTCCCGCGACAGTGCCGATACAATAAAATGTATCGCCGACATTTGTAACCCAGTCGCGCAGGGCTTCGTTCATGGCGTCTTTTAGGGTAGCTGTTCCCGAATGCACGGCCCGGACTTCGGCGCCGAGGAGGCGCATACGAAAGACATTCGGTTTTTGCCGGACAATATCGACCGCGCCCATATAGACAATACACTCCATGCCGAGGCGTGCGGCGACAGTCGCCGTGGCAACGCCGTGCTGTCCTGCGCCGGTTTCCGCGATAATGCGCTTCTTGCCCATGCGTTTGGCGAGCAGGAGCTGGCCCATGCAGTTATTGATCTTATGCGCGCCAGTATGGTTTAGCTCGTCGCGTTTGAAATAGATTTTAGCGCCACCCGCTTCTTCGGTCAGGCGCTCGGCAAAATAGAGAGGGGAAGGCCGGCCCACATAATGGGCCATGAAGTAATCCAGCTCTTTCTGAAACTTCGGATCGGCCTTTGCGTCTTCATAGGCTTTTTGAAGTTCCAGAATGGGCGGCATCAGAGTCTCGGAGACATAACGCCCGCCAAAGTCGCCAAAACGACCATTTTCATCGGGGAAGGGGATGTTCTCTGGTTTACCCATGGGAGTTGACCGCTTTCATAAAGGCTTGGATTTTGAACACATCCTTTACGCCCGGAGCGCTTTCGACGCCAGAGCTAACGTCCAGAATGGGTGCTTTTGTCCTAGATATGGCCTCTCTCACCGTGTCGGGGTTGAGCCCTCCGGCAAGCGCAAAGGTTTTTGGCGTGGGCGCGCGGGCAATGATATCCCAATCAATCGCGACGCCATGCCCGCCTCTGACTTGCGAGCCTTTAGGCGGTTTCGCATCAAATAAAACAAAGTCGACGATCCCGGCATATTCGCCCGCTGTCTTCATGTCTTCGTCCGTGACAATGGGAATGGCTTTGATAAGCCCGAAATCATATCGTTTTGAAATCTGCGCGAGCCGGTCGACTGTTTCGTCGCCGTGAAATTGAACAAAGTCAGGCGCAAGGTCTCGGGCAATTCTGTCCAAGAGGTGGTCATCGGCATTCACCGTGACGGCAACGCGCTTGGCGAGTCCCTTGGTCGGCGAGAAGAGAGGCTTGGCCTCTGAGACGCTAACGCGTCGGGGACTATTCGCTTCGACAATAAAACCAAGAAAACCTGCCCCCGCACTAATTGCATCTTGCACATCCTCGGCGCGCGTAAGGCCACAAATTTTGACTGTTGGGGAAAAAGAAAGGGAGCTCATCGAGCTCCCTTAGCATAGTCTTATTGGCTTGCCAGTCCTAGAACTGTCAGACGACAGAGCGTCCTTTAAAGGCCCGGATGATGAAAGAAATCACCAATAAGACGAGGAAAATGACGAATAAGACTTGAGCTACACCTGCCATTGCGCCTGCAATCCCAGTGAACCCCAATAAACCCGCAATGATAGCGAGAATGAAAAATGCGATTGACCAACCTAACATGTTGACCTCCTTTAAATTGTTATAAGTACCAAACGTCGTCCTCAAAGCTTGGTTCCGTGAGGCCCTCCCGCTCGAATGCTACAAATTATTAACCCTGTCGCCACACGCGAAATTAAGCCTTCTTTCCTAAAGACTGTTCCAAGACGGCCTGAAATCAAAAATGGCCCGGTATGTGAAAGTGAAGCAGGGTAGGCAGACGTGGCATTAGCTCCAAAATTACAGGCGCGGCAGAGTCAGCAGCTCGCAATGACGCCCCAATTACGGCAAGCGATCCAATTGCTACAATATTCCAATATTGAACTCGCCGAATTTGTTGAAGAGCAATTAGAGAGTAATCCCCTTTTAGAGCGCGGAACGGGAGACGAAAACCGGCGCGGGGAGCAAATTGCGAATACGCTGAAAGATGCGATGCGGGCGACAGTGGATAAGGACGCGCCTGCGGCGGCTGGTTCAGACCTAGACGCGCCGGACCACGCGGTTAATCCGGACTCAACTGCGGCGGATGTGGGCGGATCGGTCGATTGGTCACGTAACGATAAATCCGGAAGCTTTTCAGGCGGCGGAGAGTATGACGCGGCAGAAAATGCGGCGGCGGAAGTCAGCCTTGCCGATCACGTAACGGCGCAGCGGGCCCTCCTCAGATTGGAGCCGCGTGATGTACTGATTGCCGATTATATGATCGGGCAATTGGATGAGGCTGGATACCTTCGGATGAGCGTCGAAGAAATTGCGGAAAACCTCGGCGTGGGGACGGCCCGTATCTCTTCACTTCTGACGCAGCTCCAGACCTGTGAGCCGACCGGATTGTTTGCGAGGGATTTGTCAGAGTGTCTGGCGCTACAATTACGCGAGCAGGAGGCGCTGGACGCGCCGATGCAAGTCTTGCTCGGAAATTTGGAATTATTGGCCAAGCATGATCTGTCGAAATTGATGAAAATATGCGACGTGGGGCGGGACCGGATGAGCGCCATGATAGCCCGCATCCGGGACTGCGCGCCCAAACCGGGCGCCGAATATAGCGGGACAACCGCTCAGGTTGTCGAGCCGGATGTGTTTATCCGCGAAACGCCGAATGGGGGATGGGCTGTCGAGTTAAACGCGGACACTCTTCCGCGCGTGCTCGTCAATAATCGCTATTACAATGAAATACAAAAAGTGGGCGGCAAGGATGAAACGGCTCGGGAGTTTATTTCCGAATGTCACCAAAGCGCGAGCTGGCTTGTGAAGTCTTTGGACCAACGGGCGCGCACAATTTTGAAAGTGACGAGTGAAATCGTCAAACAGCAAGATGCGTTTTTCGCTTACGGGGTGGATCATATGCGTCCGCTCAAGCTTAAAGACGTCGCGGATGTAATCGATATGCACGAAAGCACGGTCAGCCGCGTGACCTCCAATAAATTTATGCACACGTCACGCGGCTTGTTTGAGCTGAAATATTTCTTCACGGCTTCTATCCCGTCGCTGGACGGCGGAGAAGGTCACTCGGCCGAAGCGGTGCGCAATAAAATAAAAATCCTCATCAGCGAAGAGACAGAGAAATCTGTCAAATCAGATGACAAGCTGGTCAAACTTTTGCGAGGCGAAGGCATTGATATCGCGCGCCGGACAGTTGCAAAATACCGTGAAAGCATGGGTATTCCGAGCAGCGTTGAGCGGCGCCGGATATTTAAATACGCGGTTTAACAAACCAATTGGTTGTCGGAGGGGCTAGGCCTCCACTTCACTCTTATCTTTAGGCGGCAATGGAAAGAACCCACTGGTGCGTTGAATATAGACTTTATAATTTTTTCGCTTGCCCATGTCCTTTTCGAGCAAATCTTTACCCGACACATTCGTCAGCAGATAGGTCATGATGATCGGCGCGAATACCGTCGCCCAGCCCCAGGGCGCTTCGCAAGCAACGAGCCAGATACCCCACCACATGCAGGCATTGCCAAAATAATTTGGATGGCGGGTATAGCGCCATAGTCCGGTGTTCAGAACAGGTTTGTCCTCCTGCGGGCCGTCATAATCCTTATGCTTTTTCATAAAGCGGGAAAGCTGCCAGTCGCCAATTGCTTCGAAAAGAAATCCGATGAGCCAGAGAGTCGCGCCAAGAAGCGCCAGCAGGTTTATATAGGCATTCGCATGGATATAAATTGTGTCTTCGCCGGATGTAACGACACGGCCTGCGACGTGGGTGGCCATCGCAACCCAGACCGGCGCGCTGACAATCATAATCAATAGGCCTTGTCCCCAATAGATTGAAAACAGACTTCTCAATCGCCACCCAGCTTCACTAAGTTTGGACCGTTTCCGCATGGCGACATAGCGCTTATCTTCGCCGTGCCCCAAGTTTCGAAGAGCCAAATATATCGTCAGGCGCGCGCCCCAAATCACGGGGAGTAAGCCTAAGAGCCAGAGGTAAGGGGTTCTCGGATTGGCCAGGTAAAGGCAAACTGCGCCGACACATAGAAACCCGAACCCCCAAAAGATGTCTACGAGGCTGGCATCTTTTACAGCAACGCTAACGGCCCAGAGCATAGTCAGTAATCCAAACACCAGCGCTGCGGCATGGAAGAAATAAACGAGAATATCTGTCAGCATGGCTCACCCCTTAAATTTTTATTGGATTAGTAGCGTTTCTTACGGGCTATGCAATGCCACGGTTTGGCCAAAAATGCCGAAACTAAGGCGGTCTATTGCCATACCCGCGCCATAGTCGTTTTCTATACCAAGTCCATCATTCACGAAACGAGGGTTGGACAATGCAGACGATGAGCTTAGTAAGGAACAAGGATTACTCACCGCGTCAGGTCAAGACGTCGGTGGACGGGTTGAGACGAGAGACCGCTATGGCCAAGATTTATCTGGTAGATGATGACGAGAATATTTTGACCTCTGTGTCAATGTTTTTGGAAGGGGAGGGCTATGAAGTGCGCAAATTCCATGACGGGGTGAGCGCGCTGGAGGCTCTAAAAGAATCCCCGCCCGATTTGGCCGTGCTGGACGTAAAAATGCCGCGCATGGACGGGTTAGAGCTTCTCCGTCGTTTGCGTCAGACTTCCAACCTACCTGTTATCTTTTTGACCTCGAAAGACGATGAATTTGATGAAGCAATCGGGTTCAACATGGGCGCGGATGATTATATCACCAAGCCATTCTCGCAACGTTTGCTTGGCGAGCGGATCAAAGCGGTCTTGCGACGTGCCTCTCTAACTTCCATTGAAATGCCGACCCCGCAAGAAGGCGATGACAAGGTCATTCGCCGCGGAAAACTCTTGCTTGATCCGAACCGTCATGCCTGTTCTTGGGATGGCCAAGCTGTTCGATTGACTGTTACAGAATTTCTTATTTTGGAAAGCCTGGCCAATCGTCCCGGTTACGTTAAATCCCGCGACCAACTAATGGACGCCGCTTATGACGACCAAGTTTATGTCGATGACCGAACGATTGATTCCCATATCAAACGCCTGCGCAAAAAATTCCGCAAGACTGATAAAAGTTTTGACGGTATAGAAACCCTCTATGGTGTCGGATATAAATATAAAGAAGCCTAAGGGGCAAGCGCCCAATGAAGACAAGAAACGGCCCGCGAAAGCGGGTCGGATGCGTTTACGTGAAAGACGCCTACGCCAAGGACGATTAGGCCCGAGGCGATCTTTAATCAGCTCTCGCTTGACGCGCGTTATCTTCGTTTCCAATTTAATCGGCTTGATCATTTTATTGACTGGCTCTCTGGCAATGAATCGATTCGAGGAAGGCTTGATCAATGCGAAAGTTGATAATTTGCGTTCCCTCGCTGCGACGATCACGACAGTTATCGGAGAGCAGGCAACCGGTAGAGGTTCTTCCGCCGAATTAGATGTTGCCGGAGCTAAACAGGTTTTGCGCGGTGTAAACACGCCGCAAGGATGGCGCGTTCGCTTGCATGATCGCTCCGGCGAAGTCGTTGCGGACACGACCAGCTTGGACGAGACCATTTCGGTGGGGGCATTGGATCCGATTATTTCCGAAATTCCGGAAGAGCCATTGCACGAACAATGGCTAGATAAAGCGAAGATCTGGTTTGCCGCGCGTTTAAATGATTTGCCTTGGCGAAAAGCAAATAGAAATAATTTGCGCCGAGATCTTCGGGGTGATGTGCAAATGGCCTTGACCGGCGATCCGATTATGGGGCCGCGATATGACGAAAACGATAATCTGATTGTGACGGTCTCTCTTCCGGTCCAGCGCGTACAACATATTCTGGGCGTCGTAACCGTCGAGAGCGATGATGTATCGGGTATTGTTAATGCCGAACGCCAAGCCCTTGCCCCGATCATTGGTTTGGCTATTTTGGCCACTATCCTGAGTTCTCTGGCGCTGACTTTGTTTATCACATTGCCGATGCGAAAATTGGCACGCGCGGCGGAGCTTGTCACTCGCAGCTCAGATAAACGCGACGCGATTCCAGACCTCTCAAGCCGCCGGGATGAAATCGGTGATTTGTCCAAAGTCATGCGGGAAATGACTCAGGGGCTCTATTCGCGCATTGATGACATTGCGAATTTCGCCGCTGATGTGGCGCATGAAATCAAAAACCCTCTGACGTCTCTGCGGTCGGCTTCGGATACGCTTCGCGTGGCCCGGACGGATGATCAGAGAAATCAGCTTATTGATATTATTCAACAAGACGTGTCCCGTATGGACAGGTTAATCACGGATATTTCCAAAGCCTCAAAAGTGGACGCCAATCTGGCACGTGAAACGGCGCAAACATTGGAGGTCGGCGAGATATTGCATAATATCACGGCCTTTTACGGTCAGACTCGTTCCGGTGAGGGGCCCAACGTGGTTCATAACAATCGGCTTCCCGAAGACGAGCCGGTTTATATCCGTGCGTTTGAAACACCCTTTGCTCAAGTCCTT
The DNA here is from genome assembly GCF_965138505.1 of Litorimonas haliclonae. Classification (NCBI taxonomy): domain Bacteria; kingdom Pseudomonadati; phylum Pseudomonadota; class Alphaproteobacteria; order Maricaulales; family Robiginitomaculaceae; genus Litorimonas; species Litorimonas haliclonae. Next base: position 138,120 of record NZ_CBCSCO010000004.1, read on the forward strand.
CGAAATTTAATTGATAATGCTCTGACATTTTCACCTGAGGGCGGGGAGGTCCGGGTTTCAGCTGATATTGCTTCCCGAAAAGGGCGAGACCGCGTAATTATTTCTGTCGAGGATGATGGCCCTGGCATTCCGCCTGATAACCTCGAAACTGTCTTTGAGAGGTTCTATACCCAAAGGCCAAAAGGCGCCCAATTCGGGAGCCATTCCGGGCTGGGCCTCGCTATTTGCCGCCAGATTGTCAAAGCCCATAAAGGTCGGATCTATGCCGAAAATAGAAGTGCTGCCAATGGGGATGAAATATTGGGCGCACGATTTGCCGTTGAGGTGCCGCGCCAGAAACCGCGTCCTAACAAATAACCTGAATTTCAAAGGGATTTCCGGAATTTACAGTTTTTATGACAATTCTGTCATTTTCCGGCTTCACAGAGCGTTTTTAATTTGATTAGGTGAAGTTTCGATTTTCGGAGTATTTGCTTTGATTGGATTAGTCATAGTCACGCATGGACAGCTTGCCGTAGAATTACGGCGCGCCACCGAACATGTGGTCGGCCCTCAAGAGGCCGTTGAAACCGTCTGTATCGGCCCGGATGACGATATGGAGCACCGCCGCGAAGATATTGCCGGGGCGGTGAAAAAAGTCAGCCGAGACAAAGGCGTTATTATTCTGACGGATATGTTTGGCGGCACCCCCTCCAATTTGGCGATTTCCATGCTCCGCGACGGAGAGGTAGAAGTTCTCGCCGGGGTAAATCTGCCTATGTTGATAAAACTGGCAGAAGCTCGGCGTACATCCGGTTTGGACGAGGCGTCGCTTAAAGCCAAAGAAGCCGGGCAACGTTATATTGCTATTGCATCAAGAATTCTGGCCGGAGAGACGTAAAAGCCGATGGGGGCCGAGCGTGCTGATATGAGCCAAACGTCTCAAATCACTTTGACCCTGACGAATAAGCGCGGCCTTCACGCTCGAGCTTCTAACAAATTCATGGAAACCGTTTCGCTGTACCAGTCTCAAATCTGGGTGCGAAGCCATAATGATGTTTGCGCCGAACGGGTTGAAGCCGACTCTGTCATGGAGCTTCTCTTACTCGGATCAGCCTGCGGAGAGGAGATTACCGTCACCGCGCAAGGGCCGGATGCGCCCGAGGCTATCCAAGCCATTGCCGCTTTGGTAGAGAACCGCTTCGGAGAAGTGGATTAGAGAAGGTTTCTCATGCGGTTTTCAGGTTTAATTTCTGTCAGTTTGGCCGCGGCCGTTTTGGCGAGTTGCGGCAGTACTTCAAAACCCTTTGAACCAGCCAGCCAATATCCGCCTGACCCTTGGGTCAAAGGGTATTCGGCAGCGGATGACTGCATCGGCGGTGAAAAACTTGCCGCGCGGGAGTTTGTGATGCCGGAATACCCTTCACGAGCTTACCGAACGGGTCGACAAGGCTGGACGATTATGCGGCTTGATGTGGACGCCAGCGGCCAAACTCAAAATGTTGAAATCGAGCGCTCTGTTCCGGACGGCATGTTTGATAAAGCGTCGGAAGACGCCGTGGAAAACTGGACGTTCCAGCCGCCTGCAGACGGCGCGTTGGAGAATTGCCGGGTTTTGCTACGCTATCGCGCTGGGAGTGTGACACTCGGGGGGTAGATTGGTGTGAACTATTTCTTTTGATTTTGTCTTCTTTCAAAATAGTCACATTCATACCATTTTTTACGCTATAGCTTTTAAAAAACGAAACGACTCACAAACTGGATAACTTTTTTATGAGCCAAGATGAAATTCCTGCGCGTAAATTTTTCGGAACGGACGGCGTGCGCGGTCTAGCCAATTCTGACAAGATGACACCGGAAAGTGTAATGCGTTTAGGGCAGGCTGCGGGACGGTATTTCCGCAAGCGTGAAGAAAAAATTGGCTCCCGCCCGACCGTCTTTATCGGTAAGGATACGCGTCTGTCCGGCTATATGATTGAGCCGGCTTTGGTGGCGGGTTTTACATCTGTCGGTATGGACGTACGTCTTTGCGGGCCGATCCCAACCTCTGCGGTCTCTATTCTAACGCGCACCTTACGCGCTGATATGGGCGTTATGATTACAGCGTCGCATAATAAATATCACGATAATGGCTTGAAGTTTTTCGGCCCGGATGGACGTAAACTTTCTAATTCCGCCGAAGCTGAAATCGAAGCCCTGCTCTATGGATCCGATCTTCGATTAGCCAAGCCGGAGAATCTGGGACGTGCCAAGCGATATGAGGATATGCAAGCTCGATATATTGAAATTGCCAAGGCTACCTTCCCGCGTCGCATGCGTCTAACAGGCCTAAAAATTGTGCTCGATTGTGCCAATGGCGCGGCCTACCACACGGCGCCGGATACACTATGGGAACTGGGCGCAGAAGCGGTCATTCCTCTTGGCGTTTCTCCGAATGGTAAGAATATCAATCTCGATTGCGGCTCAACCCATACGGAATTGTTGTCTGAAACGGTTGTGAAAGAGGGCGCGCATGTGGGTATTGCGTTGGATGGTGATGCCGACCGCCTTATCATGTGTGATGAAAAAGGACGCGTTATTGACGGCGATCAGCTTCTCGGCCTGATTGGGTCAGGCTGGCATAAAAAAGGGCAACTTTCTAAACCCGGAATTGTCGCGACAGTTATGAGTAATCTCGGATTAGAGCGATTTTTCGAAGCGCAAGAACTTGACTTTATCCGAACGGATGTCGGGGATCGACATGTTTCGGCGCGGATGCGTCAAGATGGGTATAATCTTGGCGGGGAACAATCCGGTCATATTCTAATGCCGGACTTTACTCCGACAGGGGACGGAACGATTTCTGCCCTGCAGGTACTGGCCGAAATAATTCGTCAAGACAAACCCGCCAGTGAAGTGTTGACCGTATTTGACCCCGTCCCGCAACAGCTCAAAAATGTTAGCTATTCGGGAGACTCCCCCCTTAATAACCCGGTTGTGCAGTCCGCTATTAAAGACGCGCAAGAAAGTTTTGGAACGGAGGGTCGCATTTTAGTGAGAGCTTCTGGAACAGAACCAGTTATCCGTGTCATGGCCGAGGGCGATGATGAGGCAAAAGTCGAAAAACTTACGGATGGTATCGTAAGCGTGATAAAACAACAGGCTAGCTGAGAGGCCTATACACATTTAACCCGGAATAAGTCTTTCCAAGATTCCGCATATCTCTTATGGCTTGAGAACTTAACAAGCGGGCTTAATCGCGGGGCGAGCAGGAAAGACGCCAATACGCATGGATCAATCCATCACTCCTTATTTGATTGTGACACTCGGCGCGGTTCTTTTGGCCGTTCTTGCCGCTCTGTTTGCGTTGCGAGCGGCTCTTTCATCCGGAGAAGCTGGGCAAGGGTGGAAAGAGAGAGTTACAGAGCTCGATCGCCAGATAGGGGACTATGATCTGATATTTGGCGCGTACCCGGGTTTGGTTCTCGTATGGGACGAAACGGCGAAGCCGACCCGGCTGGAGGAAGACAATTTGTGGGGCGAGCCAAAAGTTTACGGCTCCCCGGCGGCCCTAGCCTCTATTTTACGATTTTCCGAAAAAGGGAAAGCTAAAGATTTATCGCGACGGATTTTAAACAGCCTGGCTGATCATAAGACAATTTCAAAAACTGAAAACGCGGTTACTCTGCGAGGGTATTTGGCCGGACTTCGCGAACGCGGAGAAGCATTTTCAGTCTCTATCTCTTTGCCAGAAGGAAACCTAATCGAAGCGGCTGGACGCGTGGCAGGGCGGCAGGTCGTTCTCTGGCTTGAGGATGTCTCAATACGCGGAGAGGATGAACGTGCGGCAATTTCGCGGTTTGAGACGTCGCGTCTGACATCCGAAAATGACCCCAAAGCCTTTATCGATATGATGGGACGGGCGCCATTTCCCATCTGGCGACTATCTAGTAGCGGCCAGATTGTCTGGGCTAACCCCGCCTATGTCGCGGCGGTCGGGGCGAAAGACCTGCGCGACCTCGTGAAGTCTCAAATTCATTTGGACGATGCCACGTCTCAATTGGTTCAGGACGTCTTGAGAACTAACCAAGCTCAGGAAGATGTCCGTCACCTTATTTTTAATGGGCAAAGGCGGGCTACGACGATTAGTCTGTTTCCAGTCAATGGCGGAATTGCGGGTATCGCTGTTGACGCCGCCGAAGCGGATAATTTGCGACAAGCGTTGACCCGCCATATCCGCGCGCATGACGAACTGCTCAATGCGATGGATGAGGGCATTATTATCTTTGGCGCAGATCAGAGCGTAAGCTTCCATAACCGCGCCTTACGCGACCTGTTCAAATTAGAGGAAGGCTGGTTCAAAGGTCGGCCTCATCATAGCGACTGGCTGGACTACCTTCGGGATAAAAACGAAATCCCGGCGCAGGCGGATTATCACTCTTGGCGCGAGAGCGAGTTATCGCTTTACACGGACTGGCCAGAGGAAATGCCCGAGGAATTATGGGGTCTGCCCGATGGCCGCACATTGCGTTTGGTGAGGATGAGGGACCCGCATGGCGGCATCTCGCTTCTTTTCTCTGATATGACCGACGCGATGACGCTCAAGAGTCAATTGGGAACGCTAATTGATGTTCAAAAAGCGACTTTGGATAAACTTTCCGAAGGCATTGCGGTGTTTGGTACAGATGGACGTCTAAAGATTCACAATTCCTCATTTGAGAAAATGTGGTCTCTCAGCGAAGAGGATTTGAAAGATAACCCGCGTTTCGGTGATATCGTGCAGCTCTGTATGCCGCTATATCATCAAAAAGCGTTCTGGCAGGATCTAGCAGGACGGATTACCGATCCCAATCCTGAAATTCGCCGCCATGTTGAGGGCGAAATTAAACGCTCTGACGATAAAATGCTGACTTGGTTGTCAAAACCCCTGCCAGACGGGGCGACTTTGGTAGCTTGGGAAGATGTCACCTCCGCCCGACGCGCCGAAGCGGCGTTGATTGAGCGCACCCAAGCGCTGGAAGAAGCTGATAGAATGAAGTCGGAGTTTGTTGGCCATGTTAGCTATCAGCTTCGAACACCGCTTACGACGATTTCCGGTTATGCCGACTTCCTTCAAAATGGCGGGGCAGGGGAAATGAGTGATAAGCAAAGCGAGTATGTCTTTGCTATACAAAGCGCGTCCGAAGACCTTGCGAAAATCATCGATGATATTCTCGATATTGCGGCCATCGAAGCCAACGTGCTCGATCTAGATTTGGGCGACGTCAATGTATTCGACTTGCTCGACAAGGCGTTGGATTATGTCGCCGTCAAAGCCGATGATACGAAAATTGCGCTCGAGCTGCGCTGTGACGAAGACATAGGCGTTATCCGGGCCGATGAGACACGCCTTAAACAAGTGGTACACAATCTACTCGGCAATGCGCTTCGCTTTACTAAACCTGGCGGGATTATTGAATTGGGCGGCAAGAAAGCGCCCGGCGGCGGCGTCATGATCTGGGTGAAGGATAACGGTGTTGGTATTCCAACCGAAAGACAGCCTCAAGTGTTCCAGAGCTTTGAAAGCTCTCGCGGCGGGGCGGGGCTTGGTTTAGCTTTAGTACAGCGGTTTGTGGCGCGCCATGGTGGTTGGGTAGAGTTGGAGTCTGCGGAAGATCAAGGTACTCACGTTACCTGCTACCTCCCGAAAGAGGCAGCTATAGACGGCGCCCATCCAGAATTATTTTCGGAAAACGCGGTTTGAGTCGTTAGAGTTGGAGAACCTACTGACTTTCAGGGGTGCTGACTTTAATCCCGTCAAGCTCTTCGCTCATTAGAATTTGGCAAGATAGGCGGGAGTTGTCCTGAACGCCTTCGGCAAAGTCGAGCATGGACTCTTCCATATCGTCTTTTTCTTTAAGCTTTCCGAGCCAAGCGTCATCCACGTAAACATGACATGTCGCGCAAGCGCATGCGCCGCCGCAGTCCGCATCAATCTCAGGCACCATATTTTGGACCGCGGCTTCCATGATGGAGGTGCCGGGTTTTGCCTCGACTTCGCGGGTTGTGCCGCTGTGATCCGTGAAGAATATTTTTGCCATGAAACGGGCCTTCTTGTCTGTTAGTCTCGGCACTTATCTAAGGGCTTGCCATGATAATACAACCCGTTATCAAAGACAGCGTGACAAGAATTACCGCCAAAAATGAACAGGAAATGCTCGTTTTGGGCGCGCGCATCGGGGCGGCTTTGCGAGCGGGAGACACAATTGCTTTGACTGGGGACTTAGGCGCAGGGAAGACTACCCTAACGCGCGGACTTATACAAGCGACGCTGCCGGAAATTGAGGTTCCATCTCCAACTTACACACTCGTTCAAACCTATGACTTTCCGGAATATGAGCTTTGGCATTGCGATCTCTACCGCTTGAAGCATCCGGATGAAGTCTTTGAAATCGGTTTGATGGATGCGTTCGGAGAAGCGGTTTGCCTTTTGGAATGGCCTGACAAGATTGGTGAGTATTTGCCGGAAGAAGCCTTAAATCTTCACATTCGATTTGACGGGGCCGGTCGGGTCGTGGAGCTCGGCCCGGAATGGGAGGATCGTCATGTCTGATCGCGCCGCTCAGATATCTACCTTTTTAAAAAATGCGGGATGGGGCGAGGCTTTGCGCGCTCCAATTCAAGGGGATGCCTCTACTCGAAGCTATGAGCGGTTGGAGCTGAAAGGGCAAAAAGCTGTCTTGATGAACGCGCCAAAACTCGACGAGCTTCCCGGAGAGCCAGAGGGCGCGAGCGTTGAGGCGCGGCGGCAGCTCGGCTACAATGCGTTGGCGAGACTGGCCGGGCCAAATATGGAAAGCTTTGCGTGTCTGGCAAATGAACTCGCTATTCGCGGGTTTTCAGTGCCGCAAATTTTTTCCGCAGATCTGGAAAATGGGTTTTTGTTGTTGGAGGACTTTGGCGAACCCGTTTTCGCAAAAGTTATCGGGCTGGACGCCTCTTTGGAGATGCCACTTTACGAAGCTGCTGTTGATACTCTCGCCGCAATCTATCGCTCGAGCTTTCCTGAAATCATGACGTTTAAAGATGTGAAATGGCGTGTCAGAGAATACGACACAGCCGCGCTCCTGGCGGAAACAGATTTATGTCTGGATTGGTATGTCAAAGACTTTGACCGCGAAATTCCGGGCGGGGCAAGAGACGAGTTTTACGGACTTTACGCAGAGAGTTTCAAATATCTACTCGCCCACGCCCCGGGGTTAGGGCTTCGTGATTTTCATGCAGAAAACCTTTTCTGGCTACCTGAGCGGGCGGGCCTCGCCAATGTGGGGCTGATCGACTTCCAAGATGCTTTGTTCGTTCACCCTGCTTATGATTTGATGTCTTTGATCACCGATATTCGGCGGGATGTTTCGCCCGATTTGAAAGACCATTTAATTAGGCGGTTTTGCGAAAAATCTGGCCTCAAAGATGATATTGATTTTCGCGCAGCCTATTCTGTGTTGAGCGTGCAGCGGGGAACGAAACTGCTTGGGTTTCCGGTCCGCGCCGATTTGAAATTTGGTAAACCGCAATATCGGGCGCTCTTACCGCGGGTGAAACGCCATCTTCAAGAGGATTTAAATCATCCGGCTGTCGCACCGATCAGGGCTTGGTTTACCCAAAACTTACCCGAGGTTTTGCATGATTAAAACAGCAATGGTTATGGCGGCGGGGCATGGCACGCGGATGCGTCCGCTCACAGATGACAGATCCAAGGCGATGGTCGAGGTCGGCGGAAAGCCTCTGATAGATCACATGCTGAACCGCTTAGCTCAGGCGGGGGTGGAGCGCGCCGTGGTCAATGTTCACGCCCATGCCGATCATTTGGAAGAATATTTGAAAAAGCGCACGGACGGGCCTGAGATTATCATTTCAAATGAGAGAGAGCAGCTCCTTGAAACCGGCGGCGGTGTCGTAAAGGCGCTCCCTTTGCTAGGCGATGAGCCGATTTTTATTTGTAATATTGATGCAGTTTGGGTGGAATTTGAGCCGGTGCTGAAATCCCTGATGTCAGCGTGGGATCCAACCTTGATGGATGAGCTTCTCTTGCTTGCACGGCGCGATATGTCACTCGGTCATGACGGGGCCGGAGATTTTGATTTAGCAGAAACCGGACATGTCTCTCGGCGTTTGGGAGAAACCTCGAAATATTACTTTTCCGGTATTCAAATTTTCAAGCCATCGCTCGCCAAACCCTTTCCTGAGGAGAAATTTTCGCGAAATAAAATTTGGGATACGACTTTGAAAACCTTCGGGCTCTTCGGAACAGTTATGCCTGCCTTCTGGATGCATGTTGGAGATCCCAAAGCCAGACAGGGCGCCGAAGCAGTATTAAAACAGGCGGCAAAAATGGATGCGAAGCTAAGAGGCGCAGGCACTTGAGTCTGCAAGGGGTTTATAACATGCCGTCGGGCGTGCCTTTCCTCCGGTCATTGGCGGAGGGCTTGATGACCGAATTTGGTGAGCAATTGTCCGATGCCTTGATATTATTGCCTACTCGTCGGGCCGTGCGTGGATTGACGGATTTGTTCCTGCAGCATTCGCGCGAAAAAGGGCAGGGCGTTATGCTTATGCCGCGCCTGAATACTTTGGCTGATATTGACCCGAACGAACCGCCATTTGAGCCAAGCGATGTGGCGGGGCTTGTTCCGCCAGCCATTGACGGCACTCAGAGGCGATTTGAAATGGCCAAAATTGTGGAGCGGTTTTACCGCCGCGCTTCTGATATGCCGCTTGACGCGGCAGCGGCTTTGGCCTTGGCGGACCCTCTCTTGACGATATTGGATGATGCGGCCTCGGAAGAAACGCGAATTTCAGACCTGGCTGAACTGTCCGACATTCAGGCTTTTGCAGCGCAGCATTTTCAGCATGCGGCTGAGCTTTACAAAATTATTCAAACTTATTGGCCGGAGCGCCTTCGGGAATTGGACGCTCTAGAGCCTAAAGCCCGGCAAGTTGAAGTGCTGGATAAGCTGACAGGGCAATGGGAAGCAAGTGCGCCGAATTATCCCATTATCATTGCAGGATCCACCGGAACGCTCGGCGCAACGGCGCGGCTCATGGCCTGTGTGTCGCGCTTGCCTAAGGGCGTCATTGTCCTGCCCGGTTTGGACAACAGCCCCGAGCGGTCTTGGGACAATGTTGCCGAACAGCATCCGCAAAATTCGCTTAAAAACCTTTTAGGGGAATTCGGCTTGGACCGCGGGCAGGTTTCAAATTGGCCGCATATTAGCGGCGTAGAAAAGCTGCAAAAACCGAAACTGGCGGCGCGGCGGCTACTTTTGGCCGAGTCCCTTGTGCCTGTTGATAATACAGCGGACTGGCTTGAGCGCATCGCCACCATACGCCGCAACGCGCCGGACACGGAACCATTTGTCGATGCCATGGATGGTCTGTCAGTCTTGGAAGCAGCCAATGACGAAGATGAAGCGCTGACAATCGCGCTGCTCATGCGCGAAACATTAGACGCCGAAGGGCAGACCGCCGCACTGGTGACGCCCGATCAGGGGTTGGCGCGCCGGGTCAAAGCACGTCTGCGCCGATGGAAGGTCAATGTCGATATTTCACAAGGCGAACCGCTGGAGGAAACCGAGGTAGGGGGCTTTCTCACCGCAATTGTCGATTTGCTTTCTGACCCGGAAAGCCCTGTGGCGTTGGCTGTTTTATTGAATCACCCTCTCACCCAACTTGGCCAAGGTCACGGGGTTGCAAAAGGAGAGTGGCAAAAACTTGAGAAACGCCTTTTCCGTGGGGTAAGGCCAAATAGTGAAACCGTAAAGGAGAAAGACGAAGCTCAATTAATTGCGCGTGTACATTCGGCTTTGGGCGCGTTGATGGAGTTAGGGGAAAATGCTGCCGTAGAGCAGTGGGCGCAAAAATTGAGAGACGTCGCAATAGAGATTGCCTCATCAGGTGAGATTGATGGAGCGACGCTGTTGAATGAGGCAATTGGCGGACGTGAAGGGGAAGCTATCCTTCAATCGCTCATCGACTTTGGTCATAATCTGCCGGATATCACTGCGTCCGGTCTGTCCCGCCTCCTAGCTGTTCTTATGCGGGGTAAAGTGGTTCGTCCCCCTTTTGGGACGCACCCAAGGCTGTCAATTTTGGGGCCATTGGAAGCGCGAATGCTAAGTGCAGACCGGATAATTCTCGGGGGATTAAACGAAGGTATTTGGCCCGCGACTCCGAAAGTAGAACCGTTTCTATCCCGGGCGATGAGAAAATCTGTCGGGCTGTCCCTGCCGGAGAAACGCTTTGGGCTTTCTGCGCATGATTTTGCTGAACTCGCAGCGCATCCGAATGTGATTCTCACCCGCGCCAAACGCAGCGGCGGCAGCCCAATGGTTGCTTCGCGCTGGCTATGGCGTTTGCAGACATTGTTGCGCGGCGCGCTGGGGCAAAAGCGGGCAGAGGAATTGCTGGGCGCCCAAGATTACTATCTTCAACTTGCGCAAGCGCTTGATAGCGTCACCCCTGACGAGATTAAAAATTCACAAATTGAGCAGCCCAAACCCGCCCCGCCTGTCGAAGATCGCTGGGCCTTTGCCAAAGGACGGCGCGTATCCATCACTCAGGTGAAAACCTGGATACGGGATCCATATACGATCTTTGCCAAACATACGCTGGGCTTAAAATCTCTTGATCCCCTGGATGCGTCATTAGGAGCTGGTAACTTCGGCACGGCGATCCATGATGGATTAGAGCAATTCCTTCGGGCGCACAAAGAAGATTGGTCTGCGCAGGGCAAAGCCAAGCTGATAGAGTTTTTTAGGCACGCTTTCGAACAAAGCGGATATGCCGATTTCGAAATTGCGAAAGAAGCGAGCCGGTTCGAAGCGGTTGCGACCGAATTTCTAAACTGGCTAAGGGAAAGACAGACGGCTGGGTTTGATGTGTGGGCCATTGAATGTGAAGCAAAGCATTATATCAAAGAGCTTGATTTTACGCTGAGCGGTAAAGCTGATTTGATTGAGCGCCGCCCGGATGGCTATGGCGTTATAGATTACAAAACCGGGGCGCCGCCGACGGTAAAGGTTGTAAAAGCCGGATTTGATCCGCAGCTCCCGCTTAGTGCGTGGCTTTTATCCGAAGGTGGATTTAAAGGGGTCGATAAGGGGCAAACGGTGCAGTTGGGCTATGTTCGCATTAAAGGGTCCAATGATGATTTCTCTTACCAGACCCTGACGGCGCCGGAGAATAACAAAGGCCTTTCTGCCGAAGACTATGCAGATGAAGCGATAGAGGTTTTGGAGAAGCTTGTCCGGGCGTATGATAACCCGGAAACGATCTATTACTCTCAACCCCGCGTGCAATTTACACATGATTATGGCGAGTTTGATGACTTGGCCCGGCGGAGTGAATGGGCGTCACTCGGACGGGATTACAGCGCATGACCCTCGCTTATGAAAAAGCCGTATCCGCGCAATCTGACGCCGCAGATCCGCGCCACACCCGGATGGTGTCGGCCAATGCAGGTTCCGGAAAAACCCGCGTTCTGGTGGACCGCGTTTCTCGAATATTGTTGCAAGGCGTCGAGCCTGAGAAGATCCTTTGTCTGACTTATACCAAAGCCGCGGCCACAGAGATGCAAGACCGTTTGTATGACAAGCTTGGTGACTGGTCGATTATGGGAAAAGAGGCATTGAAAGCCGAGCTGCAAAAGCTCACTGGCTCTGATGTGCACCAGGTGGGCAAAGCGCGAAATCTCTTCGCCAAAGCCTTGGAGACTCCAGAGGGGCTAAAGGTTCAAACCATTCACGCCTTTTGTGAACGGGTCTTGTCACGCTTTCCGATTGAGGCGGGCATTATGCCGGGATTTGAGCCGATTGAAGAAGCCGAGATTGCTCAATTATCCGCCGAGGTCCGCGCGCAGATATTAAAAGACGCGATGGCGGAGCCGGACGGAGGGGTTAATCAGGCTTTGCAGACTTTGAGTGTCAAAATGGCCGATCAAACGCTCGAAGGCCTATTCACTTGGATGAGCCATTCGGCGGAGAAAATAAAACGCTGGGAGGCCGCCGGGGGCGTTCAGAGTCTAGCCGGTGTTTTGGGACTCGACCCTTCAGAGACGAAAGAGAGTTTGGCGAAAAAGTTTTGGCAAGAGACGGATGAGGAAATTCTGACCGAGGCTATTCCAGTTTTAAATAATGGTTTAATCACTGATCAAAAAGTAGCGACGCGTATCAAGGAAAGCCTTGAAATCTCAGACCCGGTCAAAGCGTTTTATCATTATTCCCAAGTTTATCTGACAACGCAAAACACCCTTCGAAAATCCCCTGTGACCAAAAAAACTATGGAGGCCACACAAGATTATTTTTCTTCTGAAGGCGCGGAGGCGGAACGCGTCGTCACTTGTTTGGACACGTTTAATGCGGCTGATGTTCTTACCTTGACCAAAGCCATCTATACCCTCGCGAGGCCTTATAGCACCCTTTATGCCGAGGCGAAGCGCAAACGCCGGGGTCTGGATTTTAACGATCAGATATTGCTGGTGCGAGATCTTTTAAGCCGGAAAGATGTCTCCGATTGGGTGCGCTATAAACTCGACGGCGGGATTGAACATATATTGCTGGATGAGGCGCAGGACACGTCCCCCGAGCAGTGGGATATTATAAACAGTCTCTCGGAGGCGTTCATACAGGACAACCCGGACCGCGATTCAAAAACGCCGAGAACCCTATTTGCGGTGGGCGACGAGAAGCAGTCTATTTATGGATTCCAAGGCGCGAAACCTGAACAGTTTCTGGACGAAATCAGACTTCGTCTGATCGGAGAGGCCAAGCAAATTCGAATGGCGATGTCGTTCCGATCCGCGCAGACTGTGCTGGATGTCGTTGATGCGTTTCTACACGCGCAGAATGGACGGCAGGCCATGTTTGATGCCGCGTTCCCGCCTGGTGCGGACATCGAAAATCATGCGGCGTTCCGGGAAGATCAAGGACAGGTTGAATTCTGGCCGCTGTCAATGAAACCCGAAAAAGGCGAAGATAAAGCACCTTGGGATACAACCCCTGTCGACGAAATGAGCGATAGCGATGAACGCGAAGTTCTGGCGCGGGAGCTCGCCATAAAAATCAGGGACTGGCTGGATGAGGGCGAGCCAATTTATGATCGTGACGAAAAGCTCGTTCGCCCTATGCAGGCCGGAGATATCCTTATCCTCGTTAGGACGCGGGGCGGAGGGAGTAACTCGCTTTACGATGCCATTATTCGTCATCTTAAACGTCAATCTATCCCGCTGGCAGGGGCGGATAGACTTAAACTCGCCGACGCCATGATCGTCAGAGACCTTTTGGCGCTGTCCCGTTTCACCTTGTTGCCGAGTGATGATTTGTCTTTGGCAGAAGTATTAAAAGGCCCCATTTTTAGTCTTGATGATATGGCGCTTTTAGATCTGGCCAGGGGACGCGGAAAAAGAAGCCTTTGGTCTTCGGTCAGGTCACGTGATGACACTCTTGCCGGAGTACTTAATCATTTTATTTATCTGGCCGGAAACCTCTCGCCTTATGAATTTTACACCGCCGTTTTGGATTACGTGGATGAGAACGGGGAGAGTCTGCGGAAGAGGTTCTTCAAGCGCTTGGGGCTGGAATCGCGCGAAGCCTTAGATGTATTCCTGACGCGCGCCATGGACCATCAGCAGAAGGGCGTGCCAAGCCTGCAGTATTTTGTTCGCGCTTTTGACGATGATGATGCCGACGTGAAACGCGATATGGACGCCGCCAAAGGACTTGTTCGCGTTATGACGGTGCACGGCGCGAAAGGTTTGGAAGCGCCCGTCGTTATTCTGCCCGATACAACTCAAACTCCGAAATTTAAGGACAGTTTCATTTCCCTGGAGGAAGGGTTTTATCTCAAACCGTCTCAAAATGATCTGCCTGTCGCGTTGGAGCCGAGCTTTAATGCCGCTAAGGCCAAGCAAGAGCAGGAACAACTCCGTCTGTTATATGTGGCGCTAACCCGCGCTGAGAGCCGCTTGGTCATTTGCGGATTTCAAAGTGGTAGAAGCGCCGAAAAGCCCATAGAAGACGGCTGCTGGTATGACTGGATGGGCCGGGTCTTTGACGGATTAGAAACGCAAGTGGTCGAGACCCCTTTTGGCGAAGGTAAAGTGTTCGGCGGGCCCCCGGTCGCGGCGCAAGCTATTGAAAAACTGCCTTCGGAAAAAGCGATGTCGATACCGCTCTGGGCATTGCAGCCTGCGGCCGAAGAAGAGCGCGTTCGCAAACGCCTCAGCCCGTCACATTTACTTGCCAGCGCAGAGACCTATAGGAACGAACCTCAGACGAGAGACAGATTGTTGCCTCGTCATCGAGGGATCCTCGTTCATCAGCTTTTGGAAGTGTTGCCGAATTTCGAGAAAAGTGAGCGCGTCTCAAAAGCTAAAGCTATCTTGTCGGGCTATAACCTCATGACGGAAGATGAAAAAACGGAATTGCTTTCTGAAGTTTTAGCCATTCTGGACACATCCGAATTCGCGTTTCTTTGGACCCCAAATAGTCGGGCCGAGGTTAGTCTGGCAGGGCAGGTTTCAATAGACGGTGAGGATATGGATTTCAGCGCGCAGATCGACCGGCTCTGCGAGCAAGAGGATCAAGTGCTGATTATTGATTATAAAACGAACCGCCATATACCGGGATCCCAAGATGAAATTGACCCTGTTTATATGGGGCAGATGGCGGCCTATCGAGAGCTCGCGCGCACAGTATACAAGGATAAAAAAATTGAGTGTGGTCTGCTCTGGACGTCTGGACCGGAGTTGATGTGGCTGGGCGAAGACAAACTTGATGACGCCTTGACGAAGATAGGGTCGCTTCCTACCTACGATGAAGACACAGATTTTATCAGCCCTTAGGAGTATTGCTCATGGCCACCGTAAAAGTATCCGATTCCAGTTTTAAAGCCGACGTCATTGATGCCAAACAGCCTGTTTTGGTTGATTTTTGGGCCGAATGGTGTGGCCCGTGTAAACAAATTGGCCCCGCTCTGGAGCAAATTTCAGACGATATGGGCGACAAGATCAAAATTGCGAAAGTTAATATTGATGATGACCCTGAAACGCCCGCCAAATTCCATGTGCGCGGCATCCCAACTCTGATGATTTTCAAAGATGGGCAGGTTGTTGCCACCAAAGTCGGCGCGATGACAAAAACCAAACTGCAAGAGTGGGTGTCTGAGCACGCCTAAGCTTTGCTTTAACCTCAATTTCTGAGCCCCCGGTGACCGCCGGGGGCTTTTTTATTGCGATATTATTAGAAGGATTTGACAGGGAACATTTGAAGAGCCGCTCCGTTACCTACAGCAGAGGAGATAACATTATGCCTGATTCAGATTTGAACGTTATGGCCGTTGATACGGCTATTGATTCCGATGGTTATGCGCCCGGTATTGCCCAGCCCACGACATTGGACGAAATCACAGATATTTATATGGCTGAAGGGCCGAAAGAGGAGCGTCTCGCCCAATTACGTGATATTCGCCAAGAAATGGTTGCTCGTAACAATGCCGATAGTGAAGCGGGTTTTGCCGAATTGATTGCCGAAATTGACCGGGGCATCGACTACTTAAATGGTCGAGCGGAAGGCACAGCGACGCCTGCTTCCCTTGAAAATAAAGATACTGCCGTTGATCCAGAAAATCTTTAACCCCAAAACTATTAGATTTAATCTATAAACAAAAAGCGAAAACCTTATGCCTCAACTTCTAAACCCCAAAAGTAAATTGCCCAACCTAGACGTCCCATTGGTCGAAGGCGGGCAGTTCAATCTTGCAGATGCCAAACCAGAATATTTTCAGTTTATCGTCATTTATCGCGGCGTTCACTGTCCGAAATGCAAAAACCAGCTTCAAGAAATTGACGCCAAAGTCGCAGATATTCGAGCGGACGGAATGGATGTTGTTGCTATTTCAATGGACAATGAAGAGCGCGCCAAAAAGGCGGTCAAAGAGTGGGAATTGGAAAATTTACCGATCGGGTATGGCTTGTCTCTTTTGACGGCAAAGGAACTCGGGCTGTTTTTATCGGATAGTATTTCCGACAAAGAACCCAAAATATTTGCAGAGCCCGCCTTTTTTGTAGTGAAGCCTGACGGGACTCTTTATGCTGAATTTGTCCAGAATACGCCTTTTGGACGCCCGGCTCTTGACGAAGTCTTGTCCGGAATGAAATTCGCGGCTGAAAATGACTACCCAACTAGAGGGACGTCTGTCGCGTAAAAGGCGGATCAACTTTTAAGGACTTCCCCCGCCAAATAGAGCGAGCCGCATATTAGTATACGCGGCGGCGTTGGGGATTGCCCTGTCGTTCCATCTGACAGGGCTTCTCCTGTTTCTATAGCCAATTCAACCGCGTCAAATATGTCGTCTGCAACGAAGCCGAGCATATTTCGGCTCGTGGCAAGTTCTTTTAACGTTTCCGGTGCGAGGGAGTCGTGGTCTGGAATACTGATACCAATGACGGCACTGGCCAGACCTTCAAAGGCGTCCAAAAACCCACCAATATCCTTATTGGCGAGCATTCCTGTAATTAGGATGAGCGGACGCTCCGTTGTCTGCTCAAGCTCTGCCATAGCGTTCGCTACTGCGCGAGCGGCGTGGGGGTTATGTCCCCCGTCCAGCCAAAGCTCAGCTCCGGCTTCATGTGCCATTTCTGCGTAAATGCCTTTTGTCAGGCTTTGAAGGCGGGCCGGCCAGACGGCCTTTTGCAAACCTGCGGCAATTGCCTCGGCTGGCCATCCAAGGGTGCGCGCGACCATAACCGCAAGTCCTGCATTGCGGATCTGATGTTCGCCGCGTAGCGCTGGTAGGGGCAGATCCAGCATCTCTTCGTCTTGTTCGAATATCAAACGGCCATGTTGCCGATATGCGCGATAATCCTGTCCCCAGATTTTAATATCGGCTCCGGCTTTCCGGGCTTCGGCATCTAAAACAGCATTCACAAGGTCGCTCTGAACGCCGCAAATAACCGGGGCATGCGATTTCATAATTCCGGCTTTTTCGCGGGCAATTCCCGCCAAATCCCGACCTAAAAACTCGGCGTGATCGTAATCAATCGGCGTGATGGCGCAGCAGGTTGGGCGAATGACATTTGTGGCGTCATAGCGCCCGCCAAGTCCCACTTCGATCAAGGCAATATCTGCGGCGCTTTCTGAAAAGGCGAGATAGGCGGCGGCGGTTGTGGCTTCGAAGAAAGACAGAGGCGCTCCGGCATTGGCTTCTCTGACGCGGGTCAGTACGTCTACTAAAGACTCATCCGAGATTTCCTCTCCAGACACAACGATACGTTCACGGAAATGAACGAGGTGGGGGGAGGTGTAGACATGGGCTTTTAACCCCGCAGCCTCTGCCATGGCGCGGAGGTTCGCAACCGTAGAGCCTTTGCCGTTCGTGCCCGCCACATGGATAATCGGGGGCATTTTGCGTTCGGGATGACCGAGCTTGGCCAGAACGGACTCAATTCGGTCCAGGCCGAGGTCTATTTTTTTAGGATGCAGGGCGCGAAGCGTGGCAAGTGCTTGCTCAACACGGTTGTCAGTTGGCTCCTGAGAAGGCATTTTAGGCGTCTTCAGTCTCGAATTCAGGCTCTGACTTCATCAAGACGCCCAGAATTTGCGCCAGTGTTTTACGAAGGTCATGGCGATGCACGACTTTGTCGATCATGCCTTTTTCTTCGAGATATTCCGCGCGTTGGAACCCTTCGGGCAATTGTTCGCGAATTGTGTCTTCAATAACGCGCGGGCCGGCAAAGCAGATAAGCGCGCCCGGCTCAGCCAAATGAATATCGCCAAGCATAGCGTAGCTCGCGGTGACGCCGCCCGTGGTGGGATCGCACAGAACAACAATATAGGGGAGATTGTTCTCACGTAATCGTTGAACCGCAATGGTTGTTCTTGGCATTTGCATCAAGGACAGCGCGCCTTCCTGCATCCGGGCGCCGCCAGCGGCTGTAAAAACCACAAGAGGGAGTTTGTGTTCGACGGCGTAATCCGCGGCGCGGATAAATCCTTCTCCTGCTGCCATGCCGAGTGAACCGCCCATAAAGGCGAAGTTTTGGACGAGGACGACGGTTTGGAGTCCGTGTATTTTGCCGACCCCAATCGTCATGGCGTCATCATCACCTGTTTTGGCGCGGGCTTTTTTTAACCGGTCTGTATATTTCTGATCGTCTTTGAATTTCAGAGGGTCTCTCGCCACGTCTGGCACGGCGACTTTTTCATATTGGTCGTCATCAAAGACCTGACCCAAACGTGTCTTGGGGCCAATGCGCATATGATGACCGGCAGGCGTAACATGGAGTAGTCCAGGCAAGTCGGCAGAGAAAACCATCTCTCCGGATTTGGGACATTTTATCCAAAGATCATCGGGCGTGTCCTTTTTGGAAAAAATGGATTTTACGCCAGGCGGAGTGAGTTTTGTAAGCCAATTCATAAGCAGGACTTTTGCCTTTCTTCACGCCGAGTAGCAAGGGGCCGCTGCGGTTTATCATGGGGTAAAAACATCCGAACGCGGCACCCGCTTATCCGAACGCGGCTCTGCGAAGCAGAGGTAGTAAGGATGCGGCGATATTTATTGTAAACTGACACGACCCGCCACCTTCGGTGTCGGCGCTACATTGTACTCAATCCCCCGGATTGATTACGGACATTGCGCGTCTCCGGCAGTCGCACTCACCGGGTTTATTTCAGCCCGACACTGCACGGTACGGCAGGCAAGCACACCATAACAGGCCCGGCACAGTCGGATGTGTTATCATCCAATGCTCAACCTCGCCGTCCCCTGAACCAAAACCTGACGCGTTCCTGTCCGTGTTCAGAAGAACGAGTTTCAATATACCCCCAAAATGGAAAGTGCGGATCTATCTCTTAATTTTTTTGTAAAAGGTTGAAGGGATTGAGGTTTTAAAAGGGATGATCGCGGAAGGGCATTAATTAGACCACAAATATTGCTTCAATGCCCCCTTAGGGGGCGATGCGGACTTTAAGCCCAATGATTTGTTATGAGGGTGTGATTATATATAAACTCTTCACACCCTCAGATAAATTTACTATTCTTGGATATGATTATAGATGCATGGGCACAGCACCCGACTTTGAGACACGCGCAAGACCCAATTTTTGCTTCACTTCATAGATGGAATAAAACTGAACCGCCAAAAGAGGAGATTCCTCTTTCTCTAACCATAGCCGCGATGGATGCGGCGAAAATTGAGAAAAGTTTGATATCTGCATGGCAGGCCCCCGGTCGGGACATGATTTCCAATGATGAAGTCGCCAGTTTCGTAAAAAAATACCCTGACAGGCTAATTGGCGTTGGCTCAGTCGATATATCCAAGCCTATGCAGGCGGTTCGCGAAATAAAACGCTGTGTAGAAGACTTAGGTTTCAAAGCGATACGAGTATTGCCGTGGTTATCTGAGGCTCCGCCAACAGATAGACGGTTTTATCCTATTTATGTGGCGTGTTGTGAGATGGGCGTACCATTTTGCACTCAAATTGGCCATACGGGTCCTCTCATGTCCTCTGAAGTCGGTCGCCCTATTTATTTGGACCAGGTCGCATTGGACTTCCCCGAACTGGTCATTGTTGGGGGACATATCGGGTACCCGTGGACACAGGAAGCGATTGCCGTGGCGACGAAACACGAAAATGTATTTATTGACACATCAGCATACACAGCAAAACGATATCCCGAGGAACTCATCGCATTTATGAGAGGTCATGGAGCAAAGAAGGTACTCTTTGGGACGAACTACCCTATGATTTTCCCCCAAAAGGCATTGGAACATTTAGATCGTCTTGCCTTGAGTGATGAAGCCAAAGAACTCTTTCTAGGCGGTAACGCTAAACGCGTGTTCAAAATCTAAAACCTTAAGGTCCGTTCTGGGACTTGTTGTTATACAAGTCAGCAAAGCTCTGACCTCCGTCACTTTTCCTTCCTGAGAATTTCCCAAGCTTAGTCCTTGGCTTCGAAAAATAAACCTCTCCGCGTCACAGTCGCCGGTCTTCCACGTTTGGTGGTAGGCGCGACAGTCTGTACCCTTGAAGGCCGCAGCTCCCATCTTGTAGGAGTTGGATGTCTGGAGGGGATTTGCACCCGCCTTAAACGAAGAGTCATTCGATGGAATTTGACGCCTTATTACTCTCCCGTCTGCAATTTGCCTTTGTCATTGCGTTTCATATTTTATTCCCGGCCTTCACGATCGGATTGGCGGCATTCCTGGCAGTCTGTGAGGGGCTGTGGCTGAAAACGGGGAACGAGACTTACAAACGGCTTTATCTTCACTGGGTGAAAATTTTCGCTCTGGCGTTTGCTATGGGCGTCGTCTCAGGCGTGGTGATGAGTTACCAATTCGGCACGAATTGGGCGGTCTTTGCCGATAAAACCGGCAGCGTTATGGGGCCTCTCTTGGGGTATGAAGTTCTGACAGCTTTCTTCCTTGAGGCCACATTTTTGGGCGTGATGCTGTTTGGCTGGAAAAAGGTCGGACGGGGCCTGCATTTTTTCTCGACCTGCTGCGTGGCGGTCGGGACATCGATTTCAGCCTTTTGGATTCTGGCGGCCAATAGCTGGATGCAAACGCCGCAGGGCTTTGCAATGGATGACGAGGGTAAATTTTATGCCACAAGCTGGATGGAAGTTATTTTCAACCCCAGCTTCCCGTCCCGTTACGTTCATATGATGCTGGCCGCGTTCATTACGACGGCGGCCGTCATTCTGGCGGCCGGGGCGTGGCAAACGCTCCGTAGACACGACCAAAAACCCACCCGTTGGCAGATGCGGATGGCGGCGGGGACTTTGCTTGTGCTCATGCCTTTGCAAATCATAGCGGGACATTGGTCCGGGGAGGTGGCGCATCATTATCAACCGGCCAAAGTTGCGGCGATGGAAGGGTGGTGGGAAACGAAATCCGCCCAGGATACTGTCTTATTTGCAATTCCCGACGAAGAAACTCGCAGTAGTAAATATGAACTCGCCATTCCCGGTTTAGGGAACACGGTTATGGGCCTGCCTAAGGATGAGGTTATCCAAGGGCTGAATGACTTCGACGGGGATCATCCGCCCGTCTTTATCGTATTCTGGGCTTTTCGAATAATGGTGGGTTGCGGGCTCGTTTTATTAGGTTTGGGGGTTTGGGGCTGTTTTAAATGGATTCGCGGAACCATAGATAAACCAGGTCTGTTTCACTGGCTTGCCGTGCCCGGCGGAATGCTTGGCTTTGTTGCGGTCATTAGCGGTTGGGTCGTGACCGAGGTCGGGCGTCAGCCCTACACGGTTTATGGCTATTTACGAACAGAAGACAGCTTATCGCCGGTCAGCGCAGCCGAAGTTGCGACGTCGCTTCTGATATTTATTGTCGTTTACGCCATTATCTTTACGGCGGGCGTCATTTATATGTTGCGTATCGCAACCAGTGGATTTGACGATAAGGAAACGGATCGGCCTAAGACAGAGCGCCGCGCACCTGGTACGCCAATGGGATCTGTCGATGATATGGGCGAAAAAGAAAACTCTCCTGCGGGAGAGGGCGATGTCTCCAATGCACGTGAAAATGTGTCAAAGCATGATGAAGATTAGGAGAGTATAATGGAATTTCTCGATCTCCCTCATATCTGGGCCGTCTTTATCGCTATTGCCGTCATGCTTTATGTTGCCTTTGACGGTTATGATCTCGGCATTGGCATGTTGACCGCTTTTGCTTTTTCCGATCAGGAACGAAATATGATGACGGCGACGATCGAGCCGTTTTGGGACGGGAATGAGACTTGGCTTGTGCTCGGCGGCGGAGGTTTATTCGCGGCCTTTCCATTAGCTTATGCCATCCTCATGCCCGCTTTTTATCTTCCCATTTTGCTGATGTTAGCCGCTTTGATCTTCAGAGGCGTGGCGTTTGAATTTAGGCACAAGGCCGTTCGAAAACGCACGCAGAAATTCTGGAATGCCGCCTTTGCTTATGGTTCCTTAGTAGCGACCTTATCGCAGGGACTCATTCTAGGCGGGTTCATCCAAGGCTTCACTGTCGAAGGCCGTGCGTTTGCCGGCCACACATTTGATTGGTTCACGCCATTTTCTGTTCTGGTCGCCCTGTCCATGGTGGCGGGCTACCTTTTGCTCGGCACGACTTGGTTGATTTTGAAAACAGAGGGCGAATTACGTGACGGTTCTATTAAATGGGCGAAACGTAGCTTGATTGGAACTGTGCTCGGCATGGCATTGGTGAGCTTTGCGACATTATCGATCGATCCGCGCGTTACGGCAAAATGGGGCGTGTCCATGGCCGCGATTGACTTCAGTAAGGCAATTTACATGTTGCCAATTCCCTTGGCCTGCGGCGGCCTTATGGTGTGGCTCTGGAAAGACCTATTTTCGAAAAAGGCCCCTGATTGGCGGCCTTATCTTTTGGCAGTAGGTATCTTCCTGACCGGATATGTCGGGCTTGGGGTTAGCATATTCCCTTACATCGTGCCGTTCGAGGTGACTATTTGGGAAGCTGCGGCACGGGACAATGCCTTGATGCTCTTATTTATCGGCGCAGCTATTATGCTCCCGATTATTCTGGCTTACACGGCCTATGTGCACAGCCTCTTTTGGGGGAAGGTGAAAGAGGGAGACGGCTATCATGGCTAAGTCACCCTTCCGGCCTGTCGAACCTCCGAAAAAAGGAGAGGTTCAAGCGCCGCTGGCCAAACGATTGGGATGGTTGATTGTGATGATGGTGGCAGGTGTCACGGTAGTGGCAGGCGTTGCCTACGCGCTTAGAAAACTGCTCTTTTTACATATATAATTGAAGTGGCTGCAATTAAACCACAAGAGACCAATTTAATGTCGTGCCTGCATGGAACGGGATTATATCTGTTTCGCCCAAAGTTAGTTTTTCGGGGACTTTAGAGGCTTTGCGCTCAAGAGTGATTTTTTCTTCATTGAGCGGTAGACCGTAAAATCTTGGCCCGTGCTCAGAGGCGAACCCTTCAAGTTTGTCGAGCGCGTCTTCCTCTTCAAAGGTCTTGGCATAACTTTCGAGAGCGTAAGGCGCATTGAATATGCCGGCGCAGCCACAGGCGCTTTCTTTTGCGGCGACCGGATGAGGAGCCGTATCTGTTCCAAGGAAAAACTTGGAAGAGCCGGAGGTAGCGGCCTGCCTCAAGGCCAAGCGGTGGATTTCCCGTTTGGCAATGGGGAGGCAGTAATTATGCGGATTAATTCCACCTTGGAAAATCGCATTGCGGTTTATTTCCAGATGATGCGGCGTAATCGTCGCCGCAATATTGGCGCCGTGGGAGTTTACAAATTCGACGGCTTCCGTGGTTGTGATGTGTTCAAAGACGATTTTTAGCTCCGGAAAATCTTTGATAACAAGCGCGAGCACGTCTTCGATGAAGCGCGCTTCGCGGTCAAAAATATCAACATCACTATGGGTGACTTCGCCGTGGACAAGAAGCGGTAAACCGATTTCCGCCATTATCATTAGAACGGGGTAAATATTCTTAATATCTGTGACCCCCGCTGCCGAGTTTGTCGTCGCGTTTGCGGGGTAGAGTTTGGCAGCGGTAAAGACGCCTTCGTCGGCGCCGCGCCGGATTTCTTCAGGGTCCATATCATCCGTCAGATAGGCCGTCATAAGCGGTTTGAAATTCAGCTTTTCATCAACGGCTTCCAGTATTCGGGAGCGATAAGCGCGCGCGGCATCGACTGTCGTCACAGGCGGCGTGAGATTTGGCATGATAATCGCGCGCGCAAATTGCCGCGCTGTGAAATTGACAACATCACCCAGCATATCGCCGTCGCGTAGATGCACGTGCCAGTCATCAGGGCGGCGGATTACAAGGCTTTGGATCATGACGGGTTTCCAGGCAGGTTTTTGAAACGGCGTGTTGACTAAACAGTCAGGCCGCGACCTAGCACCCAATGAAGCTTTCGGGAAGGTTTAATCCCAATCTTTACGTCGAAGTTGTAAGAGAACGGCGCCATTTTCGTCTATGAGCGACATCGACAAATGGGTCGCTTTATATTGGCGTGTGTTCTGGACGGATTGTAGAAAATTCGACTCTGCGTCCATCATCCCCTGGCAAAACTTTTTCGTCGAAGCGAGCGGCCCGAAGGTCAGCGCTTGACCGTCTTGAACATAAGTGCCAAAAAAATTATTGCAGCCGCCAAAGCCTCTGACTTCGCCTTTGGACTTAAAAGCAATATATTGGGTGCTGTTTTCAAAGCCCCATTCTGACCCAGCAAGGCTTGTCAGCGGTTGGGTTTTTTGCGCGTTCGTAACAACTTTGGCGCAGCCGACAACGGCCATCGCGCCAATAGCCAGCGGCACGATCGGAGGAAAGGCCCGAGCAACGCGGTAAGCGACCATTGCAGTTTTCAGGGTGTTTGACAGGGCCATATTATACTCCGGGAATGGTCTTTAATAATCTCTATAGGGGTCGCCGAGCATGGCCGCAATGTGCCGTCCGTTTTCCGACAGAGCTGCGACGTCTACACTTACATTTCGGCTGCACTGATCGTGCCTTTGTTGTTCCTGATAATATCCGGCGTTAAAGGCCCGGACCATTTGGCGTTCGGCTTCGGGGTTTCCGCGGGATTCGATAGACATAACTTGAGACGCGTAATTTCGCCATTTCTGGTCGCCTTGCCCGAAACACAAAGTGCGCAGATAGTGGAGCTGACCCAGGTTTTTAGAAAGAGCTTCGACAAGCGAAGTCATTGTGACCATGGACGCTTCAATGCGCAATTCGGCTTCTTCACGGGCTTTTCGGGCTTCTTCTTTGAGCTGGGCTTCAGTCGCCGCGCTCGATTGAGCTTCTTGAGCTATTGCGGGCGCGCTCAGCGAGAGCGACAGCAAGGCGGATATGAGTAGGACGCAACGCATATCTATAGCTAACCTGAATCGCGGGGACTGCCCAAAGGTTTCTTCAGTGAACCCTTTCGTCTTCGGGCTTCTCTTGCCGTTTCAATCACTTTTCGGGTGGCATCCCACATTCCCAGATCGTCTAGACCTTCTGTTGGCATAAATTCAGCATGGGCGGCGTCGTCTCCGGCAACGACGTCTCCGCTAACCCATTCGGCGACGTAATCATGAAGGATGTAATCCGTGCCTTCGAAATGAGCGGGCAGGGTGAGAACTTTCGGCCCTAAAGCGGCTGTCACCCCTGTTTCTTCTTTTAGCTCACGTAGAGCGGCCTCTGCCTCTGTCTCCCCCGCTTCAATGCGCCCGCCGGGCAGGGACCAGTCGCCAAGGCGCGGCGGCTTTCCGCGTTTGATGAGCAGTACGTCCTCGCCGCGAAAACATATCACGCCTACGCAATCTACTGGAGTTTGTTTCGTCATATCTCTTTGCCGTAATGCCCTTTTCAAATCATTGTCGGCTTGCCTATAAGGTCCTATGTGCGGACGCTACACACTTTCCGGAAACTTAGCCGAAATTAGGGCCTGTTTTAAGGCCGAAGAAAGCCTGACCGAAGATTGGAACTGGTCGCCCAAATATAATATTTCTCCGGGCATGGTTGTGCCGGCCGTCGCCTTTGACGGGGGAAAGCGCCGCAAAGTCGTGCCAATGCGCTGGGGCCTGCATCCGCATTGGCGCAAGGAGCCGCCCGAGGGCCGTCCGCTCTTTAATGCGCGGGTGGAAACGGCCGCCGAGAAAGCCAGCTTTCGCACGCCGTTTCGCCACCGCCGCGCGCTGATCCCGACAAGCGGCTGGTATGAATGGGACGGGGTTGAAAAGCCTAAAACGCCGAATTTCATTACCGAGGACCATGACGATATGTTCGTCTTTGCCGGACTGTGGGATAAATGGCGGGTGGATGAGGGGATAGAGCTGCTGTCCTGCACGATACTCACCACCGCCGCAACGGGCCGCGTCAAACATCTTCACCACCGAATGCCGGTGCGTCTGCCCCTGGAGAAATGGGATGATTGGCTTGATCCCGACTCTAGCCCTGAGAAAATCTTAGAGCACATGAGAAGCGGAGAGGATCTGGTGTTTTGGGAAGTGGATAGAGCCGTTAATTCCGGCCGCGCGGAAGGCGCGGAGTTGATAAAGAAGGCAAATGCGGCCTGAGATATCTGGCTAACTGTTTTCGTCTTTGGATGGCGTATTCGTGACCGGATTGCTCGTCTCTTTTGGATGAACGACTTCATCCATTGCCTGTTTTTCATCTGTGCCGATGGCTTTGAAATCGGCGACGGCGGCGCCTCTTCGGCCCAGAGGCCGGGCCGGGCCGCGCGTTGAGTCAGCAATGGTTTGACGTTCCAGCTCTGCATTTAATTCCGCGCCAAAGATGATGACATTCGCCGTGAGCCAGAGCCAGACGAGCAAGATAACCACGGCGGAAAGACTGCCATAGGTGGCGTTATAATTGCCGAACTCGGAAACGAATTTTGAAAATCCGTAGGAAATGATGAGCCAAGATATAGTGGCAACCGTCATGCCCGGATAAATCCATCTTTTCCGGGCGGGCCGGCGCGACGGGCCGAAGCGGTACATCACGCCTACGGCAAACCCGAACACCAAGACGAGTAAAAGCCAAGGCAAGGTCAAGGCGACAAAATTCACTATCCCGTCGAGGTAAAGAAACCTCAGAACCGACGGAATGCCGACAATAACGATTAGAGATATCCAGATAAAGACAAAGCTGCCGAGCGTCATTAATCCGGCATAGAGATAAAACAGAAAGAAATTGCGTTTTTCGATCTCGTGATAGGCAATATTCATCGCCCGCATCATGGCGCGTATCCCTGCGCCAGCGGAAAAGACAGCGACGGACAGAGAAATGATAATGCCTATACCGACGGCTTGATCGGGCGCGTCCAAAACAGTCACAATCTGCTTTTGGATAACGTCAAAGGCTTCGCCCGGCATCAAGGCTCGGACGGTTTCAGAAATCTCGTCTATATCGCCGGGGTTGGCAAAAAATCCAAAGAGGGAAATCGCCGCTGAAATAAGCGGAAAGACAGCGAGCAGGGAGAAAAAGGCGACGCCCGCCGCGACAACAGTTATGTTATCGCGCTGGGCCGAAACAAAGGTGCGTTTAAGAACCGTCCACCAATCGCGATAAGAAAATTTAAGCGGGCTGTCTTCGCCCGTCTGTTCGAATTTCAGAAGTTTATCCGGGCTGCGGTCGCTGACTTCCATTTACCAATTTCGCTTATGACTTTTTCGGCGGTTGAGGTCTGGTAAAGACCAATTCCGTCTCTGAGGAAAGCGATTTATCGAATTTATAGTTTTCGAGATCGAACGCCTTTAAATCCTCTGCCTTGTCGATGCGGTTTTGCATGATCCAGCGCGCCATGAGGCCGCGTCCGAATTTGGCGTAATACATCAAATGCCGTGTCTCACCGTCTTTGATATTCAGGAATTTGGCCTCAATCACGGGTTTGTCCAGCGTTTCCTTATCGACCGCTTTGAAATATTCATTCGAGGCGAGATTGACGATGGTATGGTCGTGATGGCCGTTGAGGTCTTCGCGAAGTTGCTCCGCGAGTTTGGTGTCCCAAAACTCATAAAGGGATTTTCCGCGTTTAGTTTTGAGCTTCGTGCCCATTTCGAGGCGGTAAGGCTGTATCGCGTCCATCGGGCGGAGCACGCCGTATAGGCCGGAGAGAATACGGAGGTGTGTCTGCGCGTAGTCGAGATCGTCATCGGACAGGCTCTTGGCTTCCAGCCCCCAATAGACGTCGCCGTCAAAGGTCAGGCCTGCGGGCTGGGCGCTATTGCTCTGGCCGTCGAGATTGAAAGACCTGAACCGGTCCACATTTAATTCCGCCAGATTATCGGAAAGATGCATCAGTTTTTTAAGGTCGGCCACGGATTGCTTTTTGGCGACCTGAGCCAGTTCGCGCGTTTCGTCTTCGAAACGGGGCCGCGTAATTTCCAAGCCGGTTTCCGCCGGGTTTTCATTTAACTTTTTTGCAGGGGAGAGCAGGGTAATCATATCTATCCTTTCCTCATAACGCCTGTTCAGGGTGTCCGAACACGTCCGCGTGGGTTTGTGATGTTCTTGATGTAGGAATTTACACTACGGGCGCAAGGGGGAATTGGTTTCAACAAAAAACAACACCCCCGCTCATCCTCGTAAAGCCGCGATTTTGGCTCAGACTGGATCCCCGCCTTCGCGGGGATGAGCGGGAGGAGTTGAGACGTTTAAATCATAACCCGCGGGTTCATGATCCTATCCGGGTCTATCGCGTTTTTGATCGATTTCAGGAGCCAGATTTTTGTGGGGTCGGCGCGTTCGGCAAGATCTTCGCGTTTCATGATCCCGATGCCGTGTTCGGCGGAAATGGAGCCTCCCAGTTCATCAATAATATCAAAAATGGGTTGGGAGAGGTCGTCCCATTTTTCTAGGAACGTCTTTTTATCCGCGTCTTTGGGTTGGGCGACATTATAGTGGATATTGCCGTCGCCGAAATGGCCAAACCCGACCGGGCGGCAGCCGGGGGCGACCTCCTGACATTTGGCGTCAGCCAGTTTGAAAAACTCCGGAATTTTATCAATCGGCACGGTGATATCATGTTTAACTGAGCCGCCGAGGAATTTCTGCCCCGCGCTCATATGTTCGCGGATGGAGAGAATTTCCTCGGCCTGTGTTTCGTTTTGCGCAATCACCGCATCAAGGACTTTCTCGGCTTCGAAAGCTTTGCCGAGAATGGATTCGGCAAGCGCCGCGCCTTCTTCTTCGCTATCGACTTCCCAGTCACAAAGAAGATACCAGTCGTACTCGCTTTCAAACGGGTCGCGGACGGCGTCGAAATTATCGACCACGGCGCGGTAGCCAATAGACGGCATGACTTCGAACATGGCGAGCCTTCCGCCGGCGCGGAAATCCTCCAGGAGCGAGACGGCGGTGGCGACGCTGTCCAAACCGATGAGGGCGCGCTGCACATAGGCGGGTTTGGGATAGAGCTTAAGCGAGGCCGCCGTGATAATGCCGAGCGTGCCTTCCGCGCCGAGGAAAAGACGATTCAGATCATAGCCTGTATTGTCTTTGCGCAGATTGGTCAGCCCGTTGAAAATATCGCCATTGGGCAGGACCGCCTCGACGCCGAAGACCAGCTCTTTGGTGGTGCCGTATTTGAGGACATGATTGCCGCCCGCATTGGTCGAGAGAACGCCGCCGACCGTGCAGCTGCCCTGGCTGGAAAGCGTCATCGGGAATTTGCGATTGGCTTCATTCGCCGCGTCGAGAACATTTTGTAAAATCGCGCCGGCCTCGACAATCATATTGTTCGAAGTCGGATTTATTTCGCGAATTTTGGTCATTTTCTTGAGCGAGATAAGGACTTCGCCTTGAGGGGTGTTGCCGCCGACCAATCCTGTATTGCCGCCCTGGGGCATGATGGCGATTTTATGCTTGGCGCAGATTTTGACAGCCTGCGAACATTCCTCCGTCGTGCGCGGGGTGAGCATGAGCGGGGTCTTGCCGAAATATTTATCGCGCCATTCCGTCAGATGGGGCTCGATTATATCTTCGTCTTGTGTCCACGCACCGTCGGGGAGGGCAGATTTAAGGGCGTCGATTTTTTCTTCATCAGTCATGTAATACCAAATGGCTTGAGAGCGGAGAGAGGTAAAGCCCCCTCCCGCAGAAGTCGGGGCGGGCTTTCGGCGAGGCTGACGATCGTCGAAGCCTCTTCCATGGGGCAATCTTCCAAGAGGAGCATGTCGTCGACGTCATATCCGAGGGATTTTGACGCCTGGGACGCTTGGGTTGGAGCCGGCTCCCCCGAGCGGTTGGCGCTGGTCAGCGCGACAGGATATTCAATCTTGGCAAAGGTGATTTCTGTCCGCCAAATGGCATCAGGGCATCTTATGGCGATGGTCGGCGTACCGTCAGGCGCGGTGGAATAAAGTTGGGGTGCCAGACGGGTAAAAAGGGACGGGTCACGCGCGGGGAGAACCAAGGTCAGAGGGCCGGGCCAGAATTTCTTGGCCAAGCGTTTCGCAAGGCGGTCAAAGGTGACATAATTTTTGGCGGCGTCCATTCCGCTGACGCAAAGGGCGAGAGGTTTGTCAAAATCCCGTCCTTTGATCGCGTAGAGGCGGTTGACCGCTTCGGGACGGTCCGCGCGCGCCGCAACGCCGTAAACCGTTTCCGTCGGCAGGATGACAACCCCCCCCGAATGCAACACATTCAAAACTTCCGCGCGCGTGCCCACTTTACTGAGCCTCGTTAAACTCGGCTTCGATGCGAAGCGAGATTTTATCGCCTATATTTCCAAGCGTGATGAGGTAGTCCAGTCCGAATTCAGATCGCATAAACTCTCCCTGCGCCGAGAAACCTAAGGTCTCGCCGGGGTGACCAAAGCTTTTACCGACCCCGTTAAACGTCGCGTTCAAAGTGACGGGTTTGGTAACTCCCCTCAAAGTGAGATCGCCCGTAATTACCCCGGTTTTTTCTCCGGTGACCTGGATAGAGGTCGAGGTGAAACGGATTTCCGGGTAGTTTTTCGCATCCAGATATTTGCTGTCTGTTGCGATTGTCGTGTCAAACTCCGGCAGGCCGGTATGAACGCTCATCGGGTCGATGATAACATCGACGCGGCTGTTTTCAGGCGCCTCAGGAACAAAGTCGAGCGCGCCAGAAATTTTATCAAAGCGCGCCGTATATTGAGAAAGTCCGGCGTGAGACAGCGACCACACTACGCTGGCATGGGTGGGATCAAGCACATATTCGCCTTGCCGCGCGGCCTGCGGAGAAGGGTCGGGGGGTGTGGCGCAGCCCGCCACAAGCAGAAGCGCGAAAAAAGGTATCAGAAACGGTCTCATAGGGTCTCTTACTCTTGATATCCTGACAATGAAATATCTTTCACGGTACTGATATATCCTCAATTCTGACTTGATAAGCCGACCGCCACGCGGCATTGCCTATGCGATGACTCAGAAGGCTGATAACATAGATATGACGACCCAAGCGACAGAGAGTGCGCCGGAGAAAAAAAGCCGGAATTTTGGTCAATGGATCTGGTCGGAAATTAAATTTTTTCTGGGCCTGTTTAGCTTTGTTCTAGCCATGCTGACCTTGGTCTGGGGTCATTTCAAAATCCCCAGTGAGAGCATGCTGCCAACGCTTGAGGTCGGCGACCACCTTTATGTTTCGAAATTCGCTTATGGATACTCGAAACATTCTCTTCCGTTTTTGTTACACAAATTACCTTTGCCCGAAGGTCAGGTTTTTTCTCGATTGCCCAAACGCGGCGATGTGGTTGTTTTTCGAAATCCAAAAAGCGGTCAGATCATGATTAAACGCATGATTGGTTTGCCGGGCGACCAAGTTCAGGTTTCGGGTGGGCAGCTCTATGTGAATGGGCAAAGTGTCGGACGTGACAAAGCAGATAGCTATCTGTTCCGGGAGCATAAGGGCCGTGTTGTCGGCGTGGAGGTTTACCACGAAAAACTTCCGGGTGAAAAAGATAGCCATTTAATCTATGAAAAGACGGATCAAGGGCCTTTAGATAATACCGAGGCTTTTAATGTGCCGGAAGGACATGTTTTTTTCATGGGCGATAACCGCGATAATTCGACCGATAGCCGCGCCCCCGAGGGCCCGGGTTTTGTACCGCAGACCCATCTAATCGGCAGGGCCGATTTGATGATGTTCTCTTTCAAAAGGTGCGAGGCCGAGGAAGGCCTACGTTGTCCAGGTATTCGCTTTGGTAAAAAGCTCTAATCCTTGGAGTCTGAGCAGGATATCCCGCAAACGCGGTCACGCCAGGCTCGCTCTGTAAATACGCTCGTCATTGCACGGCACGGTAAACCGTCCTTGTCGCGCAAGGTCTATATGACGTGGCAAGGCTATCGCGATTGGTGGATCCGATATGATGAAGGCGGCATTGTCCAGGGCCAGCGCGTCCCGCCCAAGCTTTTATTTTGGGTCAATCAGGCAGACCTCATCATCGCTAGCCCGTTGAAACGAGCGATAGAAAGCGCCGAACTCGCCGCCGGGCGAGAGGTCGATATCATAGACGACCATCTAATCGAGGCGGCGCTGCCGTCGCCGCCCCTTGGGAAGTTCAAAATGCGGCCCAAAAGTTGGGGCACCGCCGCGCGGATTTTCTGGTATTTCGGTTGGTCCGATGGGCTAGAAAGTCACACAGAAGCCCGAGCGCGTGTTGAAATCATGTGTGACCGCTTAGCGGACTATGCTACGGACGGAAAAATTGTCTATGTCTCCGCCCATGGGTGGATAAACCGAATGCTTAAAGGCTCACTCATAAAACGCGGCTGGAAAATGCGCTCGCAAAACGGCGATTTGCATTGGTCTTTCCGCCGCTACGAACGCCCTATAGATTACGAGGAAAAATAATGGCCGAAACTAAAGCCGAGAAAACGATCAAAGATTTGTCTTTCGAAGACGCGCTCAAAGAATTGGAAGGTATTGTTCAGCGGCTCGAACGCGGCGACGCGCCGCTTGAGGAGAGCATTACCATCTATCAGCGCGGCGCAGCGCTGAAAGCCCATTGCGATGCCAAGCTGAAAGACGCGCAGATGAAAGTCGAAAAAATTGTTCTAGACGGAAGCGGGAAGGTCAGCACGGAAAATTTTGATGAGTAAAATAGGGTGACTCTAAATAAAACCCAGATACGCCGCCGCTCTATTTTTAATGCACGCCGCCTTCGTCGGGATCTAACCAGTGCAGAGCACAAACTTTGGTTGGCGCTAAAGGGTAGGCGTCATGATGGCCTTAAATTTAGACGCCAACATCCCGTTCCTCCTTATATTTTGGACTTTGCCGAGAGAAAGCTGAAGCTCGCTATTGAAATTGACGGGGCTACTCATTGGACGGATGAGGAACAAGCTCGTGATTTGAAACGGACAAATTTTCTTGAATCCAAGGGATGGACAGTCATTCGTTTCTTAAATGGAGATGTGTATGAAGGTCTTGAGGATGTTTTAGAAATGATTTGGTTGAAAGCTATAGAATTGAGAGATGCAAATAAATGAAATTCACTGATTGTCTCTTCTCCCCATTTATGGGGGGAAGTGGCCGGAGACGCAGTCGGAGGTCGATGGGGGGGCTCTTTCTACTTGGTGTAGAGCCCGAGAATGGCCCCCCCATCCCCCGCTTCGCGCGGACTTCCCCCCGCAAGCGGGGAGAAGAGGGAATATGACCGATAGTTTTTCATTCAAATCCCAAATCGCTTTTGTAGCCGGACAGATTGAGACGGCGCTTGAGACACACCTGCCTCAGCCTGAAGGTGAACACGCCGTCGTGGCCGAGGCCATGCGCTATGTTGCGCTCGGCGGCGGGAAACGTTTGCGGCCTTTTCTGGTTGTCGAGACGGCTCGCATGCTCGGCGGAGATATTGAAAACGCCCTTATCGTCGGGTGCGCGCTGGAATGTCTCCATGTTTACAGCCTTGTCCATGACGATTTGCCCTGCATGGACGATGATGATTTGCGCCGCGGTAAGCCGACAGTTCATAAAGCCTATGATGAAGCGATAGCCGTTTTAGCCGGTGATGGGTTGCTGACCCACGCATTTGCTTTGCTTGGGTGTGAAGATGCGCACCCTGATCCCTCAGTGCGGGCAAAGCTTGTCTGCGAACTCGCGCAAAAAGGCGGGGTTTCCGGCATGATCGGTGGGCAGGTTATTGATATTACCGTGTCAGAATCTGACCGGGATGAAGCGCTCATCACGCGCTTGCAGGCCATGAAGACAGGGGCGTTGATTGACTTCGCTGTGAAGGCAGGCGGCATTGTGAGCGGCGCGGATGACGCCACGCTCAACGCTCTGTCAGCTTATGCCCGCGATATGGGTCTCGCCTTTCAGATTCAGGACGACATCCTTGATGTTGAAGGCGATGCGGCTTTGATGGGCAAAGCGGTTGGCAAGGATGAAAACCTTGGCAAAGCCACGTTTGTGTCACTCTTGGGTCTTGAAGAGGCGAAAGAAAAGGCGAAAGCATTAGGAAAGCAGGCAAAAGGTCACCTTGCCCCGTTTGGCGAAAAAGCGCAGACCCTGAAAGAGACTGTAGATTTTGTGCTCCAAAGGCAGCATTAAGGCGTATCTAAAGTAAGGCTCGGGCTTGGGTGGATGCCCTGACCGAGTAGACAGAAAGAAATGAATTAAATGGTGAACACACCACTTTTGGACACAGTTAAATTCCCAGCCGATATGCGGGAGTTTTCTTGTGAGCAATTAAGACAGCTGGCCGATGAAGTTCGGGCCGAAGTTATTGATGCAGTCTCCGTCACCGGGGGACATTTGGGCGCTGGCCTCGGCGTGGTCGAGCTAACTGTTGCAATTCACCACGTCTTCAATACCCCGACGGACAAGCTCATTTGGGACGTTGGTCATCAATGTTATCCGCATAAAGTTCTAACGGGGCGGCGCGACCGGATGCGCACTATCCGTAAGGGCGGCGGTTTGTCCGGATTTACGAAGCGCGCAGAAAGTGAATATGACCCGTTCGGCGCAGCTCACAGCTCAACTTCTATTTCTGCCGGAATGGGATTCGCCACGGCCCGTGATTTAGACGGCCGCGATGGACATGTGATTTCGGTGATTGGCGACGGCTCCATCACGGCGGGCATGGCCTATGAGGCGATGAATAATGCGGGCGCCACGGATTCCCGCCAGATTGTCATCCTGAATGATAATGATATGTCGATTGCCCCGCCCGTTGGCGCGATGAGCCATATGCTGGCCAAGATGGTCAGCTCCGGCGGTTATCAAAAACTGCGCGGCGCGGGGAAAGCCTTCGTCAAAGACGCGCCTCGTCCCATTAAATCCACGGCCCGCAAGGCCGAGGAATATACGCGCGGCATGTTTATGGGCGGCACCTGGTTCGAAGAGCTGGGGTTTTATTATGTAGGCCCGGTCGATGGTCACGACATAGACGCGCTCGTGTCCGTTCTGGAAAATGTCAAAAACATGAAAGAGGGACCGACCCTCATCCATGTCGTGACGCAGAAGGGCAAAGGCTACGCGCCGGCTGAAAATTCCGCCGATAAATATCACGGCGTCAGCAAGTTTAACGTCGTTACCGGCGAGCAGAGCAAATCTATTCCGAACGCGCCGAGTTATACCGCGGTGTTCGGAGATCAGCTGATCAAGCAGGCCGAAAAGGACGAAAAGGTTGTCGGTATCACAGCCGCCATGCCAGGCGGGACCGGGATGAACGTTTTTGGTAAGGCTTTTCCCGATCGAATGTTCGATGTCGGAATTGCCGAACAACATGCCGTGACTTTTGCGGGCGGACTTGCCGCCGACGGATTCAAGCCGTTTTGCGCCATTTACTCGACTTTCCTGCAACGCGGATATGACCAGGTCGTGCATGATGTAGCCATCCAGAATCTGCCCGTCCGCTTTGCCATGGACCGCGCCGGACTAGTCGGCGCAGACGGCCCGACCCATGCCGGGTCTTTCGATATTGCCTATCTGGGCTGTCTTCCGAATTTCACCCTGATGGCGGCGGCGGATGAAGCCGATCTGGCGCGTATGGTCGCCACGGCGGTCGCCCATGATAGCGGCCCGATCGGGTTTCGCTATGCGCGCGGAGAAGCCACGGGCATTGAAATCCCTGAAAATCCAGAGCCACTCGAGATCGGCAAAGGCCGCGTCATGAAAGAAGGCTCCCGCGTGGCTATCCTGTCTTATGGCACACGTCTGGCCGAAGCGATGGACGCGGCGACCCAGCTTGATACTTTAGGGCTGTCCACCACGGTCGCGGATGCCCGTTTTGCCAAACCTTTGGACAAAGATTTGGTGCGCCGACTGGCCGATGAACACGAAGTTCTGATCACCATCGAAGAAGGCTCTGTCGGCGGTTTCGGCGCCTTTGTCCTGCATGAACTTGCGGAGTCCGGGCGTTTGGATAACGGTTTGAAAATCCGGACGATGACCTTACCGGATTACTTCATTGATCAGGACACGCCGGCCAATATGTATAAAGAAGCAGGCTTGGATTCAGACGCGATTGTCGAAACTGTGTTCAAAGCGCTCGGCCAAGAATTTAATGCGCAGATGAATTTGGCATAGGTCTCTCTGCTATGAGAGCCGACCAATATCTCGTCAGTCAGGGTCACTACGACTCCCGCGCCCGGGCGCAATCGGCCATCAAAGCTGGGAAAGTGACGATTGACGGCGTCGCGGCTCGTAAAGCCTCTCAGACAATTCCTAAAGGCGCAAAGGTCATCGCCGAAGCTGAACACCCATGGGTGTCTCGTGGCGGGTTGAAGCTTGTCCATGCGCTTGAGGTTTTTGGGGTCGAACCAGATGGTTTACATTGCCTGGATGTCGGCTCTTCGACGGGCGGTTTTACGCAGGTGTTATTAGAGAGAGGCGCGGCGAGGGTTTGCGCCGTCGATGTCGGGCAAGGGCAGCTTCACAGCTCTCTGCATAATCACCCCCGCCTCATATCCCTTGAAAATCAGGATGCGCGCGAATTGACGAAAGACTTAATTGGTTTCGCGCCAGACCTTATTGTGTGTGACGCAAGTTTTATCGGCCTGTCCAAAGTTCTCGAAATTCCGCTTTCCCTGGCCGCGCCCGGCGCGGCGCTCGTCAGCTTGGTTAAGCCTCAATTTGAGGTGGGGCGTGACGGAATTGGTCGGGGTGGTTTGGTGAAAAGCGAAGAGCTCGCCTTACAATCTTTAGAGAACGTGAAAGCTTGGCTGACCGGAATAGGATGGACCGTGAAAGGCGAGGATGTCTCGCCCATTAAAGGCGGCTCCGGCAATACGGAATATTTGCTCTGGGCGACGCGGCTATAACGCCTTTTCTAGATTATAATTGATACAACCCGGATTTCCTTCTATCGCATGGCGCAGGGGCCGCTAAGGGACGCATGGCGACGGGGAATGATTATGAAAAGACCAAATGGTTTTGGCTTGGCCTTACTGATTGTGTTTCTCTTTGCAGCAGCGACTTTGCGGCAATTAAGTGTCTCTCCACCCGATATTCAATCCGATCATGTTTTTGATACGGCGGAGGCCTTTACCCGGCTTGAACGCTTACTTGATGATGAAACGCCCCATCCCGTCGACTCGGACGCAAATGATGAAGTGCGCGAAAGGCTCGTTGCCGAGATCACGGATTTAGGGTTTGAGCCCATTATCCGGGACGACTTTATCTGTAAGCCCTACCCCAATTCCGCGAGTTGCGCACGCGTTCAGAATGTTATGTTTTGGCTAAACGAGCCGGGCCCTGAAGCCGTGATGATTGCTTCGCATTACGACTCTGTGCCCGCAGGGCCGGGGGCAAGCGACGACGGAATTGGCGTCGCCGCCAGCCTTGAAATCGCCTCTGTTTTGAAAGGGCGTGATCTTGCCAAGCCTGTACTGGTTTTAATGACTGACGGTGAGGAGACCGGACTTATCGGCGCGCATTCTTTTGTCAAAAAAGACCCCTTTGCCTCTCTCATCGGGTCTGTTGTGAGTATGGAAGCACGCGGCGTGCGGGGGCCCGTGGCGATGTTTCAGACGGGCACGCCGAATCAACGCGACATTCAAGCTCTGAAGACAGATATTCGAAAACCGCTGACGAGCTCTCTGGCGGCGGCGGTTTACGATATTATGCCCAGTGATACGGATGTGACCGAGTTTTTACCTCTGGAGCCTGATGTCGCCAATTACGCCGTCGGGGAAGGCGTGGCCTTCTACCATACGCCCGGAGACAATCTGGCGAATTTGGACAAACGGTCTTTATTTCATATGGGCGCTAACGGATTATCCGCGGTGGAGGCCTATCTCGAAACGCCGATGGATGATTCTGAGGGACAGTGGCTCTATACGGATATTTTCGGCTTTTTCATCCTGTCTATGCCCCTAATTGTGGGGATGGGTTTAGTCGCCTTCGGCTTGCTGGGCGCTATCGTGATGTTTGTCAAATCTGATAGAGACGGCGGCGTGCGCGCCTTTTTCTTCCCGCCCGCCGCGCTCCTTCTTGGGGCAGGTTTGGCGATCGCTTTGACATTTGTAGTGGCGAGTATCCGGCCCGAGGCAAGCTTTGCTTTTGCGCAGCCTTGGGTGCTACGCGCTGCGCAAAGCGCCGCCGGTTTACTTGGAGCGTTTTTAGCTTTGAAATTTATGGCTCGCAATGTGTCGGGTCTTCGACTGGCATCGGCAGGATGGGTTTGGTTCGCCCTTTTCGGCGGCCTCATGAGCGTATATTTGCCGGGCGGATTGATTTTATTTGCTCCGCCTCTGGCTCTTATAGCCTTGGCCGGACTATTGTCATTTTTAGGTGCGAGGCTGGTAGCGACCTTACTCTCGGTTTTGGCAGCAATTACTTTCCTTGTGATAATTTTGCCCGCTTCCGCTTTCGCAGAAATTATGTTGTTTCTCGAATACTCTGCGCCACTAACAATCTTATATATCTTCTGCTTTATTTTTCTCGCGCCGCTTTGCCTCTCGGAGCGACTGAAGCGTCAACCTCTGGGCTGGGCTCCGGCTGTTGGTCTGGCGGTAGTGAGTTTAGGTTTTCTAATTTGCGCAATATTTGTTCCGGCCTATAGCCCAGAGTCCCCGCAACCGCTTTCGATTGCGCATGTGGAGAGTGAGGATGACGGGACGTCTCAATGGGTGTTTGGCAAGCGCGATCCGTTGCCAAAGACTATGCGCGAAGTTACGCAATTTAACACGTCACCCGACGACCCTGATGAATTATCGGCTCAGGCACCTGAAATATCGACTGAAGGGATGAGGCTGAATGTTATTCGAGATAGCGTGAGGGCAGACCGGCGCACTGTTACTCTAAGGATAGACGCCCCTGAAAGTGACCGAATCTATCTAGGACTCCAAGGTTCGGCTGAGACAAAATTTGTGTCTCTAAATGGCCTCGAGATAGAAGGGCAAAAGCAAAATATAGTTTGTTCAGGACGAAGCTGTCGAAACCTCGAACTTAATGTGCAGCTTCCGCTTGGCGCTAAGCTGACAACATTAGGCGTTTCTACGTCTTATTTCGGTTTGGGGCCGGAGAGTCGAGACTTACTGGAAGCTCGCCCGGATTGGGCTATGCCCATTCAGCTTGGCGATCGACGCATAAGATCCAAAACGATTGAATTGGTTGCTCAGCCCTAGCGGCGTTTCTATGTGCAAAAGAAAACCCCGCCTGAGCGGGGTTGATAGCTTTGTTTAGTGACGACCGCGACGCCCGTGATGGCCACGGCGACCGTGATAGCCGCGATTGCGATAATGTCCGCGATGGCGATAATGTCCGCGATGGCGATAGTGATGCCCGCGTGGACGGTAATGACGACCGCGATTGTAGTAGCGACCCCCACTATTCAAATTAATTGAGAGTGAGGTTCCCGAACGCGGATAATAGGAATTATAGTAAGGCCGCGTATAGGTTCTGGTGTAGGTCGTCCGATAGCCCGGATTGTAATAGCCGTTATTATATGTCGTTCGTCCATAATACCCGGTGTTCGAATTGTAATAGCGACCATTATTATAATAGCCGTTATTGTAGCGCACATTGCTACGACGGCCATCGCTCGCAATTGCTGCGCCTGCAACGCCGCCAATAACAGCGCCTAAGACTGAGCCTTCAGTTCTAGCCCCATTTCCGGCGACCTGGCTACCAAGTACCGCCCCCGCAACAGCGCCAATTCCAGCGCCGACCAGTTGGTCATCTCCGTTAGAGCCTTGATGGTAGTGGTTATAGCCATTGTCATGAGCCGAAGCGGCAACAGGTGCCATTGCGACGGCCGCAATAGCGGCGATAGTGAATCCAATTTTAAAACGCATGAGATACTCCTTTGATTGTCGTTTTCGACGAGCCTCTCCCTAAATAACCCGACATCAATTGCCTTTAATCTACACAATCAAAGATGAACGGTTGCGGAACGAATTGTTAAACAAGATTACAATTGAGTCATGAAAAAGGCCGCTCTCCTGTTGAGAACGGCCATAAATCGCCCCGATTTTAATTGTGTTAGTGATGCTTTTTGCAGCGTCCTGAGTCATGATTATACCCGATCAAATCGCCGTTTCCATCGTAGCGTTTGTGACTGTCAGCGTAACAATAAGTTTGCGTCTGAGGCACATGTCGGACAATTGGCGTCGGCTCTACGATAACCTTCGGAGAGGCAAGACAGGTTCCGTCGCCTTGATCAGATGTTCCGGCGGGGCAGTGTTGCGGTATAACAATTGGGGCCTGGCCATAAACTGTTTTCGCAGGCTCCAAACATGTCCCGTCACCTTGGTCAGTCGTGCCGACAGGGCAGCTTTGCGGGATCACAATAGGGGCTTGACCCAAAACCGTCTTTGCAGGTTCTAGGCAGGTACCGTCGCCCTGATCGGACGTTCCGGCCGGGCAATGTTGTTCGATAACAATCGGCGCCTGTCCAAGAACCGTTTTGGCGGGTTCAAGACAAGTTCCGTTACCTTGGTCCGACGTTCCGGCCGGGCAATGGGATGGAATGACTGTCGGGGCAGGTTCATAAACAGTTCGCGGCGGGGTCATGCAGGTGCCGTCCGCTTGTTCATAGGTACCCTGAGGGCAATCTGCTTTTACGACAACTCTTTCCTTACGAATAATTTCGCGCTGAACGCGAATCTTCGGAGCTGGGGCACAAGGCGACCCGCAAGAGGGAGCGTAGGGCGTGACCGGAATGACCGGCCCGGCAACATATTCTCCGCGATGATATGTACCCGGAGGCGTCGCGAGGACGGGACCTGAATTCAGCCCTGTCAGCGGACCATAAAACGGGCCGGAAGCGGGCGTACCGACGCCGTGTGGCGAGGTCGGGATTCGTTGGAAGCGTGAAGCACTGCCGCGATAGGTTGTCGGTATGCTCACCTGTCCTGAATAGGATGAACCTCGATACGTTGTAGGAATGGTGACGCTTCCGCCTGTGTAAGCCGTCGGCGCATATGGCGCAGGACCATAAGAGGCCGTCGCCCCGGTATAGCCGCCGCTATAGCCAGCGCCGCCATAGCCAACGTCGTAAGTGCTGCCGCCATAGACATTGCCGGTATAGGCTGGGCCGTTATAACGCGGTTGGGCTGTTCGGTTGGCAAGACTATAACCCGCAACGCCGCCTAGAACGGCTCCAATGGCGGTGCCTTCTTGGCGCTGGCCAGATCCCGCGAGATTAGAGCCGATAGCGCCCCCAATACCGGCGCCAATCGCTGTACCCGCCAAATTCCGGCCATTAAATCCCGGATTGAATTGCCCAGCATAAGGGTTTCCTGCATAGGTGCTGCGGCTATTGCCGTAAGCCGCGCCGGCGAGGCCGCCTGCTACGGCGCCAATGGCCGTATATTCATCGCCTTGTCCATTTGGCGCGATGTTAGAGCCGATGACGCCGCCAAGTCCCGCGCCAACCGCGCCGCCGAGAAGCGTGCTATTGTCCAGATTCCCGATGAGCTGAGCTTGAGCCGAAGCAGGGAGTAAGGCCAGCGTCAGCAATGTCGCTGTCCCTGTCAAAAATGTAGTACGAATCTGCGTCATCTCTTTAACTCCCAAAAAGCGGACGTTCTGTGCCTGTCAGGCTGTTTCAGTCCGGGCATTGCGTCTCATGTGGAAAGGGAGATGCAAATTTCGCGCCTGTTACAATCGGAATAGCGAGTTTTGCGAGGCGAGACAAAACTAATCGCTTATCAGGCGAAAAGATTGGTTAAGTTGCCATAAAAAAGCCCCGGCGTAATGCCGGGGCTTTCTCTTCTGACCCCGCCCCTTCTACTGACGGGGAGAGGAAGTCCTAGTGATGGCTATAACAGAGGTTACGTGAGTTTCCGTGATAGTGACCGCGGCGATAATCATTGCGGTGACTATAGTGACGACCATTTCGGCGGATATCTTTCAACTGATCCAGCTCACGGCCAACCTGTCTAATGCGGCGGTCAATCCAGCGGCTCCGGTCATAACGATTGCGACGTTTTAGTCGGTCCCGTTCGGCGCGAAGGGCTGCGATTTGTCGGTCAATGTTACCGTAACTATTATAGTGACGGTTATTATGACGGTAATTCCTATTACCGCGTCCACGATGAGCCACATTCACAATAGCGGGCTGATAGCCATTATCGTAGCCATAATCTGCCGTCCGGTAGTTATTATTACCTTGTTCACGGCGACATTTTACGCTCTCATCACCTAATCCGGCACCTGCAGCGGCTCCAAGAGCCGCGCCGAGAAACGCACCTTCATTCCCGTTACCACGGGCAGCAACTTCGGAGCCCACAACCCCGCCCAGGACTGCGCCTATGACTCCGCCAATAACTTGGGCTTCATCATTTTTCTTCTCGCAGCGATAGTCATTTGCGGATGCAATTGCCGGTAGAGCAGTAAAGGCAGTCGCGGCAAGGGCGACTGCAGTCAATGTTTTGGCTTTGTTAAATAAGGCCATGTTCAGTCTCCTGTCTTCAGTTGCGGCGGGCGAAATGCCTTTGCCGATGAATACAGGTATAGAAGGGCGGCTCTGAACTGACCCTGAGCCGAGAATTCAGAAATGGTTCAGAAAGATGGAAATGAAAGAAAAATGGTCGAAAAAACCCAGTAATAGCTAGGATAAATGGGCGTTTAAAAACTTACCGGCGAGGTCGAAAGCGTCTGTAGAGGCCGGTAAAACATCGTCGAAAATCTGGAAAACGTGCGGAACATTGTCCCAAAGCTGTAAAGAGACGGGGGAACCTGCCTCTTCCAGTTTAGAGGCGAATCGGATGCAATCATCGCGCAAAAGCTCGTCATAGCTGGCTTGTATCAGGGTGGGCGGCAAATTCGAAAGATCGTCAAAAACCGGCGAAATATCGGGGTCGCATGGGGTGAACCCGGTCTGCTTTTTCATCCCAATGAGTAAAAGCGGACGCGGGATTTTGAGGAGCGGGCCGACCAAAGGGGTTAACATTTTATCCTTGCCCAGATTGGATTTAAAACTGTCTCCTGACGCCGTTGAATCGGTATTTGGCGAAAGCGTGTATATGGCGTCGGCTTGGCGTAAACCGTGGTCACGAGACCAATTGGCGATCATATGCGCCAGATTGCCCCCCGCGCTGTCGCCAGAGATGGCAAAACTTTTTGCCTTAGAGAGGCCGTCCGGGCCATTATCCAATATCCATTTATAACAGGCTTTGGCGTCATCTATGGGCGCGCTTCTCGGGTTTTCGGGCAGGAGACGGTAATTCGGAACAAACACAGCCGCTTTGGTGCGCTTGGCCAGATTAACCGAAATGGCGCGGTGGCTGATATCACTTCCGGCGGTAAAGGCCCCGCCGTGATAATAGAGTATGCGTTTGTCAGGATCATAGCCTTCTACCAGAGTCCATCGCCCCGGGACGGTCAGGCCGTCCATCTCGACAACATCGTCGCGATATTCTGCTTTCAGATCCGTACGTCTCAGGCCGGCCTCATCAAATCTTCTGCGCTTGGCATCCCATCCGCTCTTTGCGGCAGCCGACACAGCTGGTTTGACGAAGTTTTCTTCCAGATATTCATCAATAATTTTCATCGGCTTTGAATCCGGATCGACATGGAAGTCCGGTTCGGCATCGCGATCATATTTTTTAAGGGAAGGGCCGCCGAGCGACCTCATTTTGCCTTTGTAGGCGAGAAACAATCCGGCGCCGACAACTGTGGCGCCGCTAAGCATGAAGAGATGAAACATAGGTTTTAACTAAGGCTAAAATAAAAGATTGCCAGATTTAACTCTGAACGCACGACATACATTTTGCTTGGCGCTAAGACGCGCCGCTAGTGCGTGTTGGCGCACCTAAGCCTTCCTGATGCGCCGCGGCGAGAAGCGCGTCCATCGTTTTATCCTTGAGAGGGTATTTAAATTTCGCCCCGGCGAAATTGGCATTTTTCCATTGTAGGCGACAGCTATGCCAGG
This sequence comes from Litorimonas haliclonae, assembly GCF_965138505.1. Classification (NCBI taxonomy): domain Bacteria; kingdom Pseudomonadati; phylum Pseudomonadota; class Alphaproteobacteria; order Maricaulales; family Robiginitomaculaceae; genus Litorimonas; species Litorimonas haliclonae. The sequence goes on from NZ_CBCSCO010000004.1 coordinate 181,872, forward strand.
CTCCGTCCAGTTCCAGACTAAGTTTGGCGCGTTTGCCTAAATATCCGTCATGTTTGAATTTTAAACCCTTTTGGGTGATATCGATGACGGTCATTTGGTAATAATGTTTCCCGATTTTGAACTTGGTCTCTTGATGTATCAGGTGTCGATGATCTCTGGCGCGCGAGCGTTTGGAGTATTTCCGCCAGCCATAAATCAAGACAATGAGAGACAGAGCCATCGCGATAGACAGGAAAGGATGTCCCTGAATGTCGAGTTTTGGCCCGTTACTTATGGATTTTGCCAGAGTGCGCGTATTGGCTTTTTCATTTGAGAGCGTTTCGCTGGAGGAAAAGGTGCTCGGCGTCGCACTCTCGGACCCTGTAGAAGGGAGGCTCCTGCCTGCCTTGACTACGCTCTCGCCCTCCATAGGTGATGCTAAGGTATTGGCAGCGTCATTATTCGTACAACCCCAATACCGATTGAGCGTTAAGAGGCTGTCTGCAATCAAGGCAGGATTCGTCGTGTTCAAAATCTCTTGGGCAACGTCATCATACCCCGCCTGCGCACTCTCAACCGCCCTGCGTAGGGCAGAGACGTGCAGAAAAAGCGCGCGGTCTTCTTCTGGAAATGCCTCGCGGTAGGACGCAGGTTGCAGGGCAGGCAGAGAGATTTGAGCTACAGTGTTTTTCAGGACAGGAATATTTTGGGAATACTGCCGAAAAGACGTGTCGCTCTGTATATCGCGAAGAATGGAAACCGTTTGCAGAACATTATCTACTCCATCACAGCTCGGCGTTGCTGCGGCAGGCTGAAAACAACCCATGAGCAACGCAAAGCAAAGAATGAAACGGCGTATCAACATGAGACTAGATTAGGCCCATTTGGTTAAATTTGTTGATATAGAATTGTGACTGCCCGGAGGTTTAACAGTCGAATAAGGTTGTAAATAAATTTATCCCACTTGACCGCGATGCCTCAATTTATGATCTGCCAGCACGACAGCCATCATCGCTTCGGCGACGGGTACGCCGCGTATGCCGACACAGGGGTCGTGGCGGCCTTTGGTCTGGACGTCAATCTCTTCGCCTTTCGAGGTTACGGAGCGCGTTTTTTGCATCATAGAGGAGGTCGGTTTGATGGCGACGCGGCAGATGATTTCGTCGCCATTGCTAATGCCCCCTAAAATGCCTCCGGACTTATTCGTAAGGAAATCCGGGCCGTTTTCTCCGGCGCGCATTTCGTCGGCATTTTCGACGCCGCTCATGCCGGCCGTCGCAAAGCCGGCGCCGATTTCCACGCCTTTGGCCGCGTTAATGCTCATCATCCCCATGGCAAGGTCCGAGTCGAGCTTGCCATAAATCGGGGCGCCCCAGCCGGCGGGCACGCCGGAGGCGCGGATTTCAAGGAGCGCGCCGACGGAATTGCCGTCTTTGCGGACGCTGTCCAGATAACCTTCCCACTCTTTGGCGGCGGCTTCGTCAGGACACCAGAAGGGGTTTTGAGAGGTTTGATCCCAGTCCCAATTGTCTGGATTGATTTTCTTTTCGCCGATCTGCACGACCGCGCCTCGTATTTGGATGTCGCTGCCTAGAACCTTGCGGGCAATCGCGCCAGCAGCGACGCGATTGGCGGTTTCGCGGGCGGAGCTACGACCGCCGCCGCGATAGTCCCGAATGCCGTATTTGGCGTCATAGCTCATATCGGCGTGGCCGGGCCGGTAGCGGTCTTTGATCTCTGAGTAATCGCGGGAGCGCTGATCGGTGTTTTCTATCAACAGCGAAATAGGCGTCCCGGTGGTTTGGCCTTCAAATACACCGGAGAGGATTTTCACGGCGTCAGGCTCGCGGCGCTGAGTCACGAAACGTGACGTGCCAGGACGGCGTTGATCGAGATAGGATTGAATATCAGATTCGGTTAGGGGAAGGAGAGGGGGGCAGCCGTCTATGACGCAGCCAATGGCAGGGCCATGGCTCTCGCCCCAGGTCGTAAATCGAAAAAGATGGCCGAATGTATTATGTGACATAGGCGCGTCTTAACGAGGTTTTTAGAGCCGGGCTAGTCTTAACGAAAGGCGATTTCGGGAACGATATAGCGTTAAATGGGTTTAATCTTCAGTCCATGATGGGCTGAACTGACCTAACCCTGACGCAAATAGAGAGAGATTTCATGAAACATATTTTAACCGCAACCGCCGCCCTTTCGCTTGCATTCGGTTTGAGCGCCTGTGCCACAATGAAAGATAAAATGGGTATGGATGGCACTGAAGCCTGCGCCGCCAAGAGTTATGCCGTGTTCTTTGACACGGGAAGCGCCGATTTTGACGAGTCCGCGTCTGGCGTTCTCGACAATATCGCAACGGCTTATCAAGGCTGCGATCTGGCCCAACTTGAAATTCTCGGTTATGCGGATTCTGTTGGGACGAGTGAAGCCAATCTGGAGCTTTCAGATAATCGCGCTGAAGCCGTTCTAGCCGCTCTAGAGGAACGAAACGTGCTAGCCAATCGCGTCCGGATCGTCCCAATGGGTGACAGAACCGCGCCTATGGAAGGCGAACCAAATCCATTCGAGCGCCGCGCTGTCGTGCGTCTAAACTCGGATTTTTAAGAGACTATCGTATTAAAAAACGGGCTCAAGGGCCCGTTTTTTATTTAATCCCGTTCTCAATTCGGTTGTCTGTTTAAAAGGCTCTCGCCCCGGCTCTGACGCGGATTGACTGCGGCGCTGGCGGAATGAGAGTTTCGTAAGCGGCCTTCGCCTGAAGAAATGCCTGCATATTTGAATAAGGGCTGTCAGGATGGAAAAACTTGGCTTTTTTGCGCCAGGCGGCTCTAATATCGGCTTCGCGGGCGCCCATCGGAAGTCCTAATGTCATCATAGCTTGCTGGCGGGTCATTAACGGAGCCTCCTTTATCTTTTTATTATCCCTAACAGAGAGTTTATATGTGACGGGAAGTGGTTAATAACGCCTTATAGAGCATGGTTAATTTTACTCTTCCCGAAGAATAATTTTGATAATTTCCTAACTTTCAGGAATACTGCCTGCACTGTTGATTTAAGAGGACTGAAAAGCAACCATGGCCCCGTCTGATACTGTCATCCCTGCCACGCCTTCGGATAAGAAATATTCCGAAACGGAGAGCCGCGACCTGAGTTGGATAGAAGCGGCGGACCCTATTGCACTTTCCAAAACTTGGCTGGCCGAGGCGGCGGAAACCGAGCCGAATGATTCCAATGCCATGTCTCTTTCAACCGTCGACGAAAATGGTCTGCCGGACGTTCGTATTGTCTTGCTCAAGGGCTTGGATGAACGGGGATTTGTTTTTTATACAAATGGAGAAAGCGCCAAAGCCGAGCAGCTACGCCGCGGCAAGGCAGCGTTATGCTTACACTGGAAAAGCCAGAAGCGTCAGCTACGGGTGAGGGGCTCCGTCAGTCCCGTTTCAACCGAAGAGTCCGATGCCTATTTTGCACAACGTGCCAGAGGCTCTCGCGTCGGAGCTTGGGCGTCGGATCAATCCCGCCCGGTTGCGGATCGTCAAACCATGGTTGAGCGGGTTGAAGAGGTGGAGCAGAGGTTTGGCGGAAGAGATGTGCCGCGTCCGCCGCATTGGTATGGTTGGCGCGTCAGTCCAGACGTGATCGAATTTTGGCAGGACGGAGCTTTTCGACTACATGACCGTATTGTCTTTACACCCTCCAAAGAGGGTTGGACTAAAACCCGACTCTATCCATAAGGCGAAGAGATGGAAGGCTTCTTTGTAATTCTAATTTTTATAATTGCCGCCTTTAGTATTTTGTTTGGCAAGGACGCGGGCGCAAAGTTGTCGGCGGGACGTAAAAGCGAAGCAGATAACATTCCGGCCTCCCTCCGGGCAAAGTGGGACGCCGAGGACGAGACTACGTCTGGGCAATCGGAACAAGTTACGTCTCATCACGCATTAAACCCTCAAGCCCGGAGGCCGGGCTTGGAGCGCGATGAACGAGAGCTAAACGAAGAAACTGAGCGACAGACGCGGCGCGACGATCACAGGACGAAAGCCCAGAGAAAAGCTATGGCGAAGCTTGGGCGGGGCGAACCACGCGATCAAAACCCGAACCGTCGTGATGATTGGGGCCGGCGCGGACATCTGAGCGGCGGTTGGGTAACACCGGCTATTATCAGCCTGCTGAGCGCTGGGGCTGTCGCGGCCTTGTTTGCCAGCAGCTAAAGCCCTACAGAAACTAAAAAGGAGGTCGTATGACCCAAAACGATAATTCGGCCCCGGGAGAAAATCAGGCTCCTAAAAGAAAACCCGCGCAGCAGACGTCGATGTCTGTTCCGCCGCCCAAAGAAACCGGACGTAAGCGCCGTAATATTCGCAGATGGGTTTTGCGTGTGTCACTGGCTCTGACTATTCTCGGGCCGCTGATTTTCATCGTTGCAGCCATTGGCTATAAAATTGGTCTGTTCAGCCTCGGGTTTAGTCTCGGAACCCTGACGCGCGGTATCGGCCCCAACATCCTAATCGCCGGACTGATTGTATCTGTCTTGGCTCTGATTTTGGCTATTGTCGTCAAGCCGAAAAAAGGCATCGCTATCGGCATAATTGGCATTTTGGTGCCGGTCTTGGGGATGGGATACGCCATTCAGGTGAAAAACAAGGCGCAGCGCTTGCCCTTTATTCATGATATCACAACGGACACGCAAAACGTCCCGCAATTCGGAGCGGAAATTATGGCGGAGCGCGCGGGAACCGAGGGCGTTAATACAACAGATTATGCCGGGAAAATGGCCCGGTCTCAGGACGCGCAGGGAAATCCGACAGAATCTCTTGTCTCCGTGCTGCAAACGCGGGGCTATCCGGATATCCGCTCTATTGTCGTAAGTGATGATAAAGAGGCGGCCTTTGCCAAGGCGGAAGCTGTGGCGCGGCAAATGGGTTGGAAAATCAAAGCCACAAATTCCGATGCCGGAACGATCGAGGCGACGGACACGACATTCTGGTATGGCTTCAAAGACGATGTCATCATACGCCTGCGCAATTCAGAAGGCGGCGGCACTTTGGTGGATATTCGGTCAATTTCTCGGGTTGGCGGCTCAGACCTCGGGAAAAATGCCGAGCGAATTCATGACTTCCTCGACAGAATGAAGGACGCTTAGGCGGGGCGGTAGCTCTGCTTTAGCCCGTCCGGCCCGTCGGCTTTAACCCGTCCGTCTTGGCGCATGTGAATGAGATGCGACAGGACGCTATGGGCGGCGGCCGGATGTAAGCGCTTGTCGATATTCGCATAAAGTTTGCCAACAATTTCGAATATGTCTGTTAGACCGCTCTCTACAGCTTCGGCGATTTGCATTTCGCGGGCCATGCGATGGTCAATATAGGCTTTTACAAAAACATCGACATCCGTAATGGCCGGGCCGTGGGTAGGGCGCAATATATCAAAGTGACGGTCGTAAACGCGGCGAAGGCTGTTTAAATAATCTCCCATATCCCCGTCGGGCGGACTAACCACACTTGTTGACCAGCCCATGATATGGTCGCCAGAGAAAAGCGTATTTTCTTCTTTAAGGGCATAGCAAAGATGATTGGAGGTGTGACCGGGCGTATGAATAGCTTCAATCGTCCACCCGTCGCCATTGATGATTTTGCCGTCCCGGATTTCTACGTCAGGCTTAAAGGAAAGATCATCTCCGGCTTCGAGACGCACCTCGCCGCCTTGGGGTGGCCGGGGCTGAAGGCCGTAGCCATACACCTGACAATCATGCGCCTCGGCCAGAGGTTTAGCCAAGGGAGAATGGTCAATATGGTGATGCGTCACCAGCACATGGGTAACATTTCGTCCGTCTAAGGCTTTGTCCAGCGCCGCTTTGTGCGCCGGTGTGTCTGGACCCGGATCGATGACGGCCACATTTTTGTCGCCAATAATGAAGACGCCTGTGCCGGTATAGGTAAAAGGACCAGGGTTATCCGCCACAACGCGCTGAACCATTGGGCTGAGTTGATCGCAGCGCCCATAGTCAAAATCATAATTGCGAATAAATGGAATCGACACCGATTTTCCCCTTTAATGGGTTTCTAGGTCAGGCGGGTAATGAAAATCAACCGCCTCGCGTAAAGCGAGCCCCAGCATCTGTGTTGACCTTAATTTATCTTTCAATGGCAAAGCGAGGGGGGGTCCCATATCTGTTTTATTCACATCGACAATGTAAATTTTGCCGCTCTGAGCATCCCGTAAGATATCCAGACCGCCCCAGTCCAGTCTCATTTTTTGACAAAATTGTGAAATCAGCGTTTGTTCTTTGGACGAGAGATAGTCCTGTGTTTTGGCCAATCGGCACCGACTGTTCATATTGGCAAATCGGGACGCGACCGGACGTTCTTTTAAATAAATCAGAGGAATTTTCCCGAATATTGTGACGGCCCGCATATCCAAAACCGTCCCCTCCAGCGTTTCGGTCTGAATGAGCTTTTGATAAACCCAGCCTTCCTTTGGCGTGCAATTTTCTGAGCTGACATAGCCGTCATGCCGCCCGTTTATTTCAGATTTACAAATAAAAGGCGGCGGCGATGTGCGGGGATTAACATGTAGGGGATAGCCAAAAACCTCTTCGAAAACGGAAGCCACCTTGCTCTTGCTAATATCAAGGCAATCGCGGTTCAGCCCGGCGGGGACGTCGCCTTCTTCATTCAAATAGGTCTGGTCTTTAAAGTAGACGTGAATATCCGCTTTTGCCTCCGGACCTTGTGGATCGAGCCGGGCCTGACGCATGGCCCCCCAGAGAAGATAATGCGGCTGCACCTCCCGTGGGTGACAAGCCACGTTACGAAGCGGTTTTTTAGCGGAGGGAGCCGTTTTCCGCTCCGCCCGGTAATATTTCCACCAATTCCGTAAATCCAGAAACAGGGCTAAATTGAACGGAACAAAAGTCCCCGTCTCACGAACCCAAACGCCGCGGATCGACCATTTCAAGTCAGACGGTTTCATGCGGGGAGGGTTAGCGGACGCGTTTTACCCCGACAGCTGCCCCGCTCCCATTGATCTGTAAGAGGAAACTCCCCAAGGACGCTTTTCGGATGTTAGCGACATTGGGTTCAGATTTGGACGCTCTAGGAATCCTTATTCTTTTCGTTCCCGTCTGTTCCCAGACTTGGCCGTTTTCTAGGAAGAAACGGTTCTTTTTATAGCCGAACTCTTGAACGGTTCTGATGTTGACGGCAATTTCGTCTACACTTGACCGTTCCACTGTTTCTTTAACCTTCTCCATTGGTCGCTTCGTAGCGGAGGCGGATTGCACTGAGTTTTTAGTGACAGGTTCGGTTAAATCATTGCTCTTAGGCTTGTTTCCGCCTCCAAAAATTTTTCCAAGATTTGGCAAGGAAGGAATACTAAAGCCAAAGGAGTCTTTCTCAACTTGTTCGATTTGCGACTTTGAGACAGTAATCAAGTCTCCAGAACTTTGGGCCTGTTCAAATTTGCCGACGGCGGCATCGTAACAAGCTAGGCGTTCCATAGAATCCGATTTATCGCGGCAGGCGAAAACAGCCGATAACTCATCTGCTTCTTGGGAAATCGAGTTTTGCCCGTAAGCATTTCCAGAAAGTACAATGGTAAGAAAACCTAAACAGGCCGTGCTTGAAAGAATATGACGTGGAAAAGAGGGCATTTAGAATATCCTGAGTTTTAATCGAACAGTATGTTTTAGCTTTAGGGGAAAATTTCCGAGGGGAATAGTCAATTCGCAGTGTTTCAAGGATAAGTTGCAACCTAAAACACCAATATTTCTCAATCTGTTAAAGAAGTTTGAATAAAAAAGGGGCGGCAGGTGACAATTTTGCAACAGTCTGGGGAAAAGTACGGGTTTTCTGTATTATTGTTCATCTTCCCTATTGAGTGTTGTGGATTAATGATTTTTAACCTGAGGTCACGTGCGGATTCGTCCGCAATAAAAATATAACCAGTTCGAAGGGGTTCATTAATGAACATTTTAGACAAAACCCGTCTGTTACAGACCTCCATACTTAGTACGCTCATAATGGGCGCGGCTATTCCAGCTTATGCTCAGGTTACTGTCCCAGATGAAGATGAGACGGAAACAACGACGGCTGAACAGATTGAAGCTCAAGAGCAAGCAATCGAAGATGAATTTGCAAGTGAAGGTGACGAAGTTGTTGTTACGGGTTCGCGTCTTCGCCGGAACGAGTTTACATCTGCTTCACCATTGCAGGTCATTGACGGTGAATTGTCTCGCGACCTCGGTTTGGTCGATGCGGCTGATTTGTTGGGCCAGACAACTGTTGTTCAAGGTCAACAAATCACAACAAGCACATCAACGTCTGCCGGACTTTTGTCTGATAGTGGTCCAGGGTCTGCGACAGCGTCTTTGCGTGGTCTGAACCCCGGCCGTACTTTGGTGTTGGTTGACGGTCGTCGTCTAGCCCCTGCGGGTGTTCGCGGCGTTCCAAGCGCACCAGACCTTAACTTGATCCCAGGCACTTTGATTGAGCGCGTTGACGTTCTCCTTGATGGCGCCTCATCTGTTTATGGTTCTGACGCCGTTGCCGGTGTTGTTAACTACCAACTTCGCCGTAATTTCGAAGGTCTGCAACTTGATGCATATGCAACAATGCCAGAGCTTGATGGCAATGCGGGTCACCAAGAAGTTTTCTCTGCAACAGCAGGTGTAGCCGGCGATCGCGGCTTCATGAGCTTGGCTGTCGAACACAGCCGGACAGACGGTTATAACGAGCGTGCGCTTGAGGATTTCTATGCGCCCTATGGCGGTGGATGTTTGAGCCGTGTCACTCAAGGTGGCGGCGGAACAGGCACAATTTATGAGCCCGATTTATGCTCAGGTTCATTCGGTGCAGGTTCTATTAGTAGCTCTGGCTTAGGCTTTTTGGCTTATCAAGATGGCGCCAATATCCCAGGCTTGCCAGCCAACTTTGCTCCAGTCGCAATCACAGGCGGACTTATCCAGCCGGATAACGTCGATGGCCAGCGCCTCCTTCTCTTCCCAGAAGAGCTAGATGCAGCATTTGCCCCTGATTTCCAGCGGACATCTATCTTCGCTTATGGTGAGTATGAAACTGGCTTCTACGGCGATATGACGGCATACTTCGAAGCTTCCCACGCCATGCGTGAGACAGAGACGAATACAGCTGGTCAAGGCGCGATTGAGATGCCCGAAGATTATCTGTTCAACCCATTTGGAAGCGACTCGACTGTATTCTTCCAGTCTCGTTTTATTAATGACACGAATGTGGCTCAAACACGCTTGATCGGTGGTCTGAAAGGCGACCTGCCCTTCATGGAAAAGGCTGGCCTCGATAACTGGAACTATGACACTTACGTCAGCTATTCCAAATCTAGCGGACAGGACAGTGTTTCGGGCATTCCTTTCTTCCCGCGCCTAGAGCAAACCATCAACAATACACGTTTCGATGCCGCCGCGGGTGAAGCTGTTTGTGACCCTCGCGCCGTTCCAGGTGAAGGCCAGGTCGCAGAATGTCGTCCTCTTGATTTCTTGAGCCCGACTTTCTTGTTCAGCGGTGAGTTTGATGATCCATTAGATACTGAATATCTGTTCCCGAACCGTCTGACTGACACTGTCGTCGAGCAAACTGTCTACTCCGGTTACATCAATGGTGATTTGTTCGAAATCCCTTGGGGCGGCACGGTTCAGGTCGGTTTTGGTGGCGAACACCGTACAGACCGTATTGAAACACGGACCTCTCTCGCGGGTGATTTCTTGGGCTTCTTTAATGACCCGGGTTCAAACGGTGAGCGTAAGTTGAGAGAAGTCTTCGGCGAAATCGAAATTCCTCTTGTCGTTGATCAGCCTTTGGTAGAGTCTTTGTCTCTTAACCTTGCAGGTCGCTACACAGAGGAATCTAACTTCGGCTCTGCGGAAACTTACAGCATCAAAGGTGTTTACGCGCCGACAGATTGGCTGAGCTTCCGGGCGACCTACGGCACATCCTTCCGCGCACCAAACCTAGGTGAGCAGTTTGGTGGTCGTGTGACAGGTTTTGCGGATCCGGCTGACCCATGCCGGACACCTGGTATTGCGGTTCCATTTGGTGACTACGATAATGACCCAAGCACGCCGGAAACTCGGGAATATGTCGCGTCTCTAGATACACGTGATCCAGCTGTTATTCAAAACTGCTTGAACGGCGGCGGTCCTTTCGGTCTCGAGGCAACTGATCCATTCTCACTTGGCATTCGTGGTCTGGGAACTCAAAACCCAGTCTTCCTTGGAGCTCCAACTCGTATCGCAAGTGGTTCGAACCCGAACCTTCTGCCTGAGACTTCAGACGCTCTTTCTATCGGTGGTACATTCGACCAACGTTGGACAGATGCTTTTGATCTTCGCTTAGCGATCAGTTACTTTGAAATCACAATTGATGACGAGGTCGACTCACTTACAGCCAACACAATCGTTAACCGTTGCTACAACTCTCCAGGTCTGACTGACCAAACTTGTCAGTTTATTACACGTGACCCACGCGTCGCGGGTGACCCTGGATCAGGTGAAGTTAGCTTCGTTTCTGCTCTGAACCAGAACCTGGGTCAGCAAGTGGTTGAAGGCATCGACTATAACGCCGAGTTTGGATTTGATTACAAACCATCCTTCCTCGACTCTGCTTTGGATTACAGACTTATTGCTCGCGCAACGCAGTCTTTGAACCAAACAGAAGAGCAGTTTGTTGTCGACGGTATTCTTCTTGACCGTAACGACGGTGAGTATGGTAACCCAGAATGGCGCATCACTGCGACCAACACTCTGCGTTACAAAGACTTCTCCTTCTTATGGCAAACACGCTATCTTGATAGCATGGTTGAAAACTATCTAAACGAAGATGAGTTCTCTACTGGTGGTTTGGCTGGCGACGTTGATGTAGATCCCGTTACATCAGGCTTCAGTAACTGTGTTCAAACAGAAGGGGCTCGTAACTCATCTGGTGGGTTTAACTGCTTCCAGTTCGACGGATTGGACGATTACTTCCTACACAGTGCGTCTGTGGCTTATTCAAACGATACGCTTGTTCTTCGCTTCGGTGTAAACAACGTCTTTGATAAGGCTCCGCCGCTAACTGATAACAACAACCTCTCTAACCTCGGCGGTATCGGTTACGATATCGGTGGACGGACATACTTCGCGAACATCTCGAAGAAGTTCTAGGTTGATACTTCACTCCCCTCGCGGGAGTGAACATAAGTCTTCTAAGCCGCGCCCTTTGGGTGCGGCTTTTTTTACGGTGCAAAGGGACGTGGAAAGAACTTATCGCCGATTGCGTGTTGGGTCTTTGAAAACTGTCTGTTGAATAATAGCGCAGCCTCATCATGGCTGAGTTATCGAAACGACACGGACACTCTATCGAATTTAGTCCTCAGATCGTGAATGAAGGCACGAGTTTAGGGCTTTCTGGTAATATATAAGGGGGTGCAGATTAAGCAGTCATCATGATTGTCGCGGCCATGATTGCAGCAGCTGGGCTGGTGAAGGTACTTCGCGCAAGGCAAGGGTAGCCCGATGGTAGGTATCGCCTCTACCTATACAGGTTAGACGCTTGGCCCATTGGGAGTCGACTGCCACACTTCTAGTCAGTCTGACACATTGAGCAATTGGAGTAATCCTAAGTGCAAAAATGACCCTATAACCTTTTGACGGGCACGCACGGTTCAGCCCTCCAAAGGCGTTTAAGGGCCTCTCGACGGCGCAAGCATTCAGGCTTAGGTTTATTAAATCAAGCCCTTAAAAAAGGCGCCCGAGGCGCCCTTTTAAGAGGATTGGTATTCCGGAGCTCCGCCAAGCTTATTTTATCTCCGGCAACTCCGCTTTCATTTCCTGCCCCACACGGCTTGAGTTCCGCGCTCGCAGAGCGGCTTGAACTTCGGGGAGGGCGGTAATTTTGCGCAGGGCCGCAATATCGCTTTGCATTTGCGCCGTGCCGGTGAAAAGCTTCTCGAGCTGCTCAGCCGGTGTTAAGGCACGAGGAAAGCGTTTGAGACGAATTTCTTCGTCCGGTTCAACGCCCGCTAGCTCTTTGGCAACATCGACAGCCTTCATAAAGCCGCCCAGTTCGTCGACTAGGCCGAGTTCTTTGGCTTGCTCGCCCGTCCAGACGCGGCCTTTAGCGATATCGTTGACGCGGCTTAGCGGAATATCCCGTCCCAGAGCGACGCGGCTCGTGAAATCTTCATAAATATCTTCCAATTGCCCGTGATAGGCTTCGCGCTGGGAGTCGGTGAACGGCGTATCGGCGGAAAAAGCCCCCGCATATTCGCCGCCGACTCGGATTCCCTCGATATTATAGCCCACCTTCGCAAAGGTATCTTCCAGAGCGATCTTGCCGCCGTAAACCCCTATAGAGCCTGTAATTGTCGTGGGGAGGGCGACAATTTTATCCGCTGTTGCGCTGATATAATACCCGCCAGAAGCCGCATACTGACCCATGGATATCACCACGGGTTTGCCGGCTTCCTGCGCGCGCTCCGCAGCGGCGAGAATTTGATCCGAAGCAGCAGGGGACCCGCCAGGGGAGCTGACCCGGAAAACAATCGCTTTTACATTTTTATCCTCGATAGCTTTATCAAAAGCTTCGGCTAAAGTGTCGCCGCCAATCGTGACGGATCCGCCAAAGGGGCCGCCTGAGGAGGATGGACCGGGCAAAATCGGGCCCTGACCGCCGATATAGGCTATTGTTGGGCCCGTAAACGAAGAGCTAGGTGTGTAATCCTGAATGGGTAAGAACACGGAATCTTCTCCGCCCGCCTTAAGTTTTACATATTCTTTAACGGCTTCGATGTGACCAAGCTTGTCGACCATGCCCGCCGCTAATGCATCTTCGGCGCTATGCGGGGAAGAGTTCAGGACGGCTTTGGCCGCGTCGACATCCATATTCCGGTCTTGGGCAATATGAGCCAAAGCATTGTCATAAAGACTGGTCAGATAAGTTGTCGTGGCTTCGCGATGTTCGTCGGTAAAACCTGTTTGCGTATAAGTGTTGACGGCATTCTTATACTCGTAGAATTGCTCGAACTCAGGATTGGCGTCCAGTTTTTGCATGACGCCGCCGAAAAATTCTGTTTCAGAATAAAGTCCTGAAACCGCGAATCCGGTTGTATCCTGCATCCAGACTTCGTCCGCCCCGGCCACAGTCATATATGGAAAGAGGGTAGGTGATTCGAATCCCTGGGCGTGAGCAACAACAAATTTACCGCTGGATTTGAAATCGAGAATTGCCAATCGCAGTTCCTCGGCGCTCGCCGGGGCAAGGCCGCCGCTGTCTGCGCGAATGAATAAGCCTTTGATCCGGTCATCTGTTTTGGCGCCGTCCAGGGCCCGCACGATTTCTACCACCCCGTTAGAGGGTCCGAATAAACTTTCTCCCAATCCGTGATCCGGAATCCCGTCTCGCATATCAAGGCTTAGAACCTGATCTGGTTTTGGTTTCATGGACTCGCCTGCGGCCCCGAGCAGACCCAAGCCGACCAGTAAAAGAATCAGGAGAAAGAAAAAAGCAAAGAGACCGACAACGACACCGATAACGGTGATAAAAAATTGGCGCATAGGTGTATATCTCGAATAAATTTAGAGTGGGCCTGACACTCACTATAATAGAAGAGAGGGAACACTGACAAATTATTTGTTGTTATTCGATAAAATAATCACAGTCAGGCCATTATTTGTCCGGGCGGAAAGGAATACTGAAGAAAGAGGCAAAATCCCGTTGCAAAATCATTTCCCTCCTCTTAGAAGGCGCACTTCTGGTCGGCAGGGTCTTTTAATGGGGCGTAGCCAAGCGGTAAGGCATCGGGTTTTGATCCCGTGATCGTTGGTTCGAATCCAGCCGCCCCAACCACCGACCCTCCTTTGTAATTGTCGCAAAAGTTTCTTATCCAAATCTGGAACGAAATGCTCTGACTGTGAGTAGAGCTTGTGGATTTCGTGCAACTATTATATTGTAATGTTATCACAAGAAAAATATGGTTAATATCAACAGGACGTTATTTTAAAAGTCGAAAAAAAAATCGATTTTCACAGCAATGTAACCATTGATTAAGGTCTGAGGCGCGTGTAAGCGAACAGTCCAAACCTGCGTTAGCCCCGAAAAGAGGGCGCGGAAATGAATATTGGAGGACATGCGTGGTGATTTCTAAGGCCGCTCGTAAAATGTTATTTGCCAGTGCTGCTCTGGGTCTGATGACCGGAGGGTTTGCGCTTAGCGCGACTGCCCAGGACGCAACAGAAGACACAACGGAAACTGCTCTCCCAGCGGCGCCGGCCGTTGATCCGGCCGATGCATATTCCAGAGTGTTGCAGCAAATCGCTGACACTCAAGCGAGTACGGATCAGCGCCGTCTTTATTTACAGAAACAACAAGAACAAATCGCCTCTCTCCGGGCGCAGCTCGCGTCAATGGATGACACAAAGGCCGCTATTCGTCCTTTAGTCGTTGAGATGGCCGCGTCTGTTGAAAAAGAAATGGTCCAGGACGTGCCATTTAAAATCGTTGAGCGCTTTGCCCGCCTTGATCGTCTGAAAGAAGACTTAAGCGATGAGTCAGCTCCGATTTCAAGCTTGTTCCGTCAAGCTATCAATCTTTATGATGTCGAAGTTCTCTCTGGTAACTCTATCGAAGCCTATAGCGGCGACCACCCGACTGAGCCGGGCACGCGTTTGGCGGCTTGCGACGAAGATATAAATAGTTCCGAATGTGATCTTCCGGATGAAGTCCGCGACGAGCTTCCGGAAGGCGCTACTCAGGTGGAGCGTGAAGATTTGCGCGATAATCTGAAAGATGGCGCTTATGTGCATTTTGGCCGCCTTTCTCTCATCTATTTGCAACATGACAGTTCAGAAGCCTGGCGCTGGGACAAGCCGACAGAGGCTTGGGTGCAGATGTCTGGCTCAGATGTTTTGGACGCCCGCCGGGCGGTTCGAATTGCACGAGGTGAAAGTGCGCCGGGGGTTATTCTCTCTCCGATCCGGATTGATGGGTAAATTGAGATAAACAGGATTCAACCGCTCCGTAGTGGTCAGAATAAAATGAAAAGCAGACTTGGAAGGACACCATGTTAAAAACTTTAATTGCCAAGCGTCTTATGCTTGCCAGCGCAGCGGGGCTGATGATGGCCGTGCCGGCGCAGGCCCAGCTCGAAAGCGCTATGAGTACAGCGAAAGCTTCAACCGCGGCCAGTGCCGCATCGCAAAGTCGCGTAGAAGATTCCGATGATGCGGCCGATTCGGCTGCGCGTGAGTATCGGGCGGTTTTGCAGCAGAAGGACAATATCGCGCTTTTCGTAGCGCAGCAGGATATTTATCTTCAGTCGCAAAAATCTGAAATTCAGTCTCTCCAGCGTCAGTTGGGAACGGTTGAGTCTATTAAGCAGGGCATGGCGCCTATGATGCTTCGGATGACTGCGCAGCTCGAAGATGCCATCAATGCTGATCTGCCTTTTAATATCAATGAGCGGAAAGCTCGGATTGAAAATGTGAAGTCGATTTTGTCGGATCCGGATGTGTCCCCGGCGGAACAATATCGCCGCGTTCTCAATGCCTATAAGATTGAAGTTTCTTACGGTCAGGGTATCGACAGCTACGAAGGCGCCCATCCAACGCGCCCCGGAAATGTTGTTAACTTCATCCGGTTTGGCAGGACCTCGCTAGTTTATGTGTCTAAAGATGAGAGCGAAGTTGCGAAATATAATGCCGAAACAGGCGAGTGGGACGTCTTGGGTGGTGCAGATGCGTTGGACATGCGTCAAGCCATTCGGATTGCACGAGGCGAAGCTGCTCCAGGCATCGTTTATGCCCCTGTCACTATCAGAAATTAAGCCGAGGACATCAGAACAATGAGTATGACTATGAAATTTTTCACAAAAGCCACGGCGGCCGTTATCGGTTCTGCTGTGATGCTGTCCGCCGTTCCGGCGACAGCGCAAATTAGCTCTGTTGATGATCTGCTGAGTAAGGTCCGTCAGGATGCTGAACGGGTCGAGCAGGAAAACCGTCAACGCGAAGCCACATTCCGTGAGCGTCGTGACCAGCAAGAAGCGCTTTTGGCGCAAGCCCGGAGCGAGTTGAACGCTTTGGAAAATCAAGCGGCAGTTGTCGAGCGGACTTTCGACGGCAATCGTGAGGTTATTGATGGGTTGAAAGCTGAACTTCGCGCCGCACAAGGTGATTTCGGTGAAGTGTTTGGTCTGGCCCGCGGTAAAGCTGGCGAGTTTAAAGCGCTTCTTGATAGCTCTCTGATTACGGCGCAATATCCCCGCCGTACGGAAATCCTGGGCACAGTTTCAGAATCCGAAGCGCTGCCAAGCAGCCAGGATTTAAACGCGATTTATGAGTTGATGCTTCAGGAGATCCGGGCTCAACGCGAAGTCGCAACATTCCAGGCGCCTGTTGCCAATGTGAATGATGGCGCTGAACAAGCCGTTACGCGGGTTGGTCCTTTTGCTATTTTCACGGCTGATGCCGGGAACTTCTTGGATTATAGCGCTCCGACAGAAGAGGGTAATCAAATCCTTCTTAGCAAGCTGCCTAAGCAGCCTGGTGGCCAAATTCAATCTGCAGCTGACGCTGTAACGAATGCCTCTGCCGGTGATTTGGTTTATGCCCCGCTTGATCCAACTCGCGGCGAATTGCTGAAGTCATTCGAGCGTGTGCCGGATGTTCGTGAGCGTATTTCTTACGGCGGAACAATTGGTTACATCATTCTCCTTCTTCTCGCGATTGGTGGTATCTTTGGTATCTTGAATATTATTCGCCTCTTCCTCGTAAAAATGGCCGTTTCCGGTCAGAAACGTAAGGCGCAGCCGTCTAAGTCCAACCCATTGGGCCGCGTGATGATGGCTTATGATTCTTCTAAGACAAAAGATGCTGATACAGTTGAGTTGAAACTGGACGAAGCTATTTTGAAAGAATCGCCTAAGTTTGAATTTGGTCTGAACCTTCTGAAACTCTTTGCTGGTATCGCACCGCTCTTGGGTCTCTTGGGTACCGTTACAGGTATGATCAAAACCTTCCAAGCTATGATGATCTACGGCACAGGCGATCCCCAGTTGATGGCCGGCGGTATTTCCGAAGCGCTTGTAACAACTATGTTGGGTCTGATTGCGGCTATCCCGCTTCTCATCCTCCACAGCTTCTGTTCTTCCCTTGCTCGCTCCATCCAGGGCACGCTTGAGGAGCAAAGTGCAGGTATCGTGGCTCGCCACGTTGAGACCCGCACGACAGGCGGAACAACCGCTGTATAACTAAACCTTCGAAGGTCGCGGAGGTGAACTCTTCCGCGACCCGCTAAGTTTCCCAAGTTTGAACTTTCAGGTGCTCTATGTTTGCTAATGTCTTTAACGGTCTCCAGGAATTTCTCGCCGCAGGCGGACCCGTTCTTTTCTGGATTATGCTGGCGACCCTCGCCATGTGGACTTTTATTGTCGAACGCTTTGCTTATTACCTTTTCGCTCACAAGCCGATGAAGGAACGCCTTTTGGCAGAGTGGAACGCACGATCAGACAAAACGTCCTGGAAGGCTCACGCCATACGCGATGAGATGGTCAGCCAGATTAAAGAGCGCACAGACACAAATGTGGGGATTATTAAAACCCTCGTGGCTCTGGCGCCCCTTTTGGGACTGCTCGGAACCGTAACGGGGATGATTGAGGTGTTTGATACCATGGCCCTTTCCGGATCTTCCAACGCCCGCCTAATGGCCGGCGGTGTGTTCAAAGCCACTATCCCGACTATGGCGGGTATGACAGCGGCTCTTTCCGGACTGTATTTTTCAACTGTGTTGCCTCGTAAGAGTTCACGGGAAACGGCCCGCTTCGCTGACGACCTTCAGGTCGAGTAGCCCTAAAGATAAGAGGATTTTATGAGACGCGGACGTAAACATAACTCCGACGAAGCTGATGTCGATATGACCCCGATGCTGGACATCGTGTTCATCATGCTCATCTTCTTTATCGTGACTGCCACATTTTTGGACGAGGACGGTATCGATCTGACGCAGCCCCCGCCTCCACCTGAGGACCTTCCTCCTCCACCGGATCAGCCTCGCGCGATTACCGTTTTTGTTGACGCCCGAAACCAGTGCTCTGTCGATCAACGAAGCACAAGCTGTGACCGCGTCACGCTCGCTGTTGAACGCCTTTTGGCAGATAAGCCGGGCGCCAGTGTTATCCTGCGGATGGACGAGCGCTCCAAGCATGAAATTCTGGTTGAATTAAAAGACGGGTTGGATGCCGGTGGACGTCCGACAAAAATTGAAATCGTAGAAGCAAACGCCGGAGCTTAAAGCTCCGCAATTGCCAGTGCGCGATTTATATAGGTCGATCCAAATCCAGCTTCTAAGGATAAATTCTCAGGAACGGATTTGCATCTACCACGTAAATGTGATAAGGTAACAATATGTCAAGACGCAGTAGAGTTTCGGTTCCAGAAGAAGATACAGAATTGAACATGACACCCATGTTGGATGTTGTTTTCATTCTCTTGATCTTTTTCATCGTGACGTCGGTTTTTGTTAAAACGCCGGGGATTGACCCCACAGAGCCGGTCGCGACAACGGATAAAGAGTGGAAGCCAACTATCCTGATTGCTGTGAATGCGGCGAATGAAATTTGGATCGACAAGAGACCTTACGACATCTCAGAAATTCGCCCCGTCGTGACAGCTATCCGGGATGAGAGCCCGAAAGCTCAGGCCATTATCAAGGCCGACCAAGACGCTGAAGTTGGAACGGTTATGGCCGTGCAGGATCTCATGCAGGAACTTGAAATTAATACGCGGGTCGGCACTGAGTAAGCTGGTTTTTGAGTAAGGAAGGACGTTATTATGGGTAATATTTTACGATGGGTCATTGGAGTTCCCGTCGCGGCAATCGTGACAGTTGGGCTTTTCATCCTAATGACGGTTCTTATCTCTGCCGAGTTTGAACCAGAAGAAAAGGTCGAAACCGCGACGTTTGAAATCAATCCTAAAGTGGAAGATATCAAAGTTATCGAACGCGAGACTCAAATTGATCAGGTCAAAAAAGTTGTTACGCCGCCGCCGCCGCCTATGATTGAGCGGGCTCAGGCCGACAAGCCGACAGAGCGTATTGCGTCTCTCGAAGGAGCTGTTCCAGAATTTGAAACCCCTCAGATTGACCGTCAGAGCTTCAAAATTGCTGTTTCCGACCGCGACGCCCAGCCTTTGGTTCGCATCCCGCCTATTATGCCTACTCGCGCGGAAAAATCCGGTCACTGTAAAGTCCGCTTTGATGTGAGCCCAGAGGGACAACCCTTCAATGTGACGGCAACTTATTGTACGCAGAGCGTTTTTGAGCGTGCGTCCATCAAATCTGTCGAAAAGTGGAAGTACAACCCGAAAGTCGTTGAGGGCCGTAATGTCGCCCGTAGCGGTGTTGAGAGCCAGATTACATTCCGCCTGACAGACGAGCGCGGCAATATTATCCCTGAGTAGGTCGGTCTTTCCGTCTATTCAATTTGGGTTCGGTCAGACTTGAACCCGCAAAATACGGAAGGGCGGTAACCTGCCCTTCACAACGCCTACTAGTTCTTCGGAACCGTGGTCGTCGTAATAAAACGAGCTAATGCTTTAAGGAGAACGTGATGAGCCTATCACTTACAAAAATGATCCGGAATGGGTTAAGCGCCAGTGCTTTTGCGTTGGCAACTGTAACCATGGTCGCGGCTGTTGCGCCGATGACAGCTCAGGCTCAGGACAATAAAGAACAGCCAGAAGAAGGCCGCCAGTTCGGCGCCGAAGCGGGCGCTTTGGTGAGTGAAGCTAATGAGCTAACCACTGCCAATCAGTTTCAGCAATCTATTGCAAAACTTAACGAAGCTTTGGCTTTGCCAGACCTCAATCCTTATGAGAAATCCATTATTTATCAGGTCCAGGGGACCAACTATTACGAACTGAATAATTATGGTCAGGCCATTCAAGCGTTTGAAAATTCTATTAGCGCCGGTGGTCTTCTTCCGAACGAGGCTTCCAGTCTCCGCGTGAACATTGCTCAGCTCCTGATTGGTAACGAGCAATTCGCCGAAGGCGCGACCATGTTGGAAAATTATCTGGCTCAAGGCGGTCAGGAAAAGCCAAAATATGTCGAATATATCACTCAAGCGTGGGTTCAGGCCGAAAATTACCAGAAAGCTCTGCCGTGGGCGGAAAAGTGGTTCAATAATTCGAACCCGAAAGAACGCAAGCATTTCGACCTTCTGAACTTCCTTTATAATAACTTGAATATGCCGGCTAAACAGGCGGATATTGTCAAAGAGATGATCAATCGCTGGCCTCAGGAAAAGCAGCTCTGGGAAGCTTGGGCGTCTATGTTGGCCAATGGCGGACGGGAGCAAGAGGCCTTTGAAGTGACTAAAATGCTTTACCTTGGGGGAGCCTTATCTACTGAACAGGATCTCATGAAAGTTGTTCAATATTACAGCTTTTACGATATGCCCTACCAGGCGGCTGAGATCCTTGAGCGCGAGATAGATGCGGGCCGGATCTCGCAAGATTCCGATAAGCTTGTTCAACTCTCTAACCTTTATCGCCAAGCTCGTGAGTATAAACGCGCTATTCCTGTGTTGGAGCAAGCGGCGGCTAGCTCGGGGACGGCTAAGCTTTACGCCGATCTAGGCGAAGCGCTTTATAATGAAGGCCAGTGTCAAGAGGCTGAGACCGCTTTCAAAGAAGCTATTAATCGCGGATATGACTCCGGTAAGTCTTGGATGCTCATCGCGACGTGCCGCTATGAGACAACGCAAACTCAGGAACGTCTGAGCTGCGCTATGTCCCCGGAAGAAATGAACAATGCGCCAATCACCCGGACCCGGGCGTCAGCCATTGATGCGTTTTCTAATGTTCCGGCCTCGTCTCGTGAAAACCGTAATGCTAAAAAATGGATATCTTTCATTCGCGCAGAACGGGATGCGCTAGAGCGCCGTTGCGAATTTGAAGCCAATATCGAAAAAGAATTGTGCTTCCAGAAAATCAAAGGCGCGTATGACAATGAAATCTTTGCGGGTGAATTTGAACTCGAAGACGAAAGCTGTTTGAAGTTCAAGCCGGAGTATGACGCGAAGTATATTGTCAAAACGACGGGTTAAACTCCGTAACATATTAGACTATATTCAACCCGGCCCTTGTGGCCGGGTTTTTTATTTCAGACTTTAAGCCCCATCCCGTCCGACACAGGCCAGAGCAAAGGCATATTCGAGCGCCGTTTCTTTCAGCGAGTCATACCGGCCGCTTTCCCCTTGATGCCCAGCTTCCATATTTGTTTTGAGCAAAATCGGCGCGTCGCCCGTCTGGTATTCGCGCAATTTGGCCGCCCATTTCGCGGGCTCCCAATAAGTCACGCGGGGGTCGGTAAGACCCGCCGTAATCAGGGTGGGCGGGTAAGCTCGGCTCTCGACCTGATCATAAGGCGAATATTCTACGATCTGGTCATAAGCGTCCGCCTCTAAGAGGGGGTTGCCCCATTCCGGCCATTCCGGAGGGGTGAGGGGCAGGGTTTCATCTGACATCGTGTTTAGGACATCTACAAAAGGCACAGCGGCGATCGCTCCGGCAAATAGCTCGGGCGCTTGATTAAGGGCGGCCCCCACGAGCATCCCTCCGGCAGAGCCGCCATGGGCGACAAGCTGGCCTTCGCGGGTATAGCCTTGTTGGCAAAGACCCCGTCCGACATCGACAAAGTCATTAAAGGTGTTTATTTTTTTCTCCAGCTTTCCGTCTAAATACCACTGATAGCCTTTGGCCATCCCGCCGCGTATATGGGCAATGGCGTAAATGAACCCGCGGTCGACGAGAGAGAGGATGGTCGTTCGAAAGGCCGCCGGAATAGTAATCCCGTAAGAGCCATATCCATAGAGCAGAAGGGGCGCTGTTCCGTCTGTCGGTGTATCGCTCCGGCGTAAAAGCGTGACGGGAATGGTTTCGCCGTCGCGGGCGGTGACGTTAACCCGTTCCGTTTTATAATCTGACGGCTCATGTCCGCTTGGTACCACTTGGGTTTTGACGAGGTCGCGCTGCCGCGTGTCCATATTATAGGCAAAAACTTGCGACGGGGTCGTGGGGGAGGCGTAAGAAAAATAAAGCCTATCTGTGGCGTATTCATATCCGGACATCAAACCCAGAGAATAGGCGGCCTCGTCCATTGCGAGGCTGTGTTCCTCGCCGTTTTGCATATCGCGAATGACTATTCGGGGGAGGGCGTTTTCACGCTCTAACCTGACGAGGAAGTGCTCAAATGTTTCTACCCCTAAAATCAGCGTCCCGGGTTTATGGGGGATGAACTCGGCCCAATTTTCGGCGGGGCCTCTCTCTTCGGCGACTTTGATCTGAAAGTCGACGGCGCCATCCGCATTGGTGAGGATATAAGTTCGCCCGCCTTGGTCATGAAGGCTGTATTCCAGACCTTCGACACGCTCGGCAAAGCAAAGAGCGGGGGCTTTGGGATTGTTGGCAGGAACCCGCCAGATTTCAGACGTGGTATGATTATGCGCGCTGATTTCAATATGGGCCATATCATCAGAGGAGCCGACGCTAACGAAAAAACCCGGATCGCTTTCCTTATAGATGAGTTCAGGCTCGCTTTCAGCGTTGAAAATATCCTGACGGAAGACAGCGTAGGGACGCTGATTATCGTCACGCTCGACCCAATACAGCGTGCGAGAGTCATCGGCCCAAACCAAGGCTCCGGCGGCTTGATCAATCTTTGTGACGATCGACTCTTCGTCAGCTTGGTTTTTGCCGCCCAGCTTACGCAGAAACACCTGATAATTTTCTGACCCCTTGCCGTCGACTCCGTAAGCCAGCCATTCATGGTTTGGACTGTGAGAGACAGAGCCAAGATCAAAATATCCGGGATAGGATTTAGAGAGGGTTTCCGCGTCGAGCACAATCTCTGATTTTTCGAGAACGGTATCGGATAGGATAACGGGCGACTCAGGGTTTTCTTGCAAGATGCGAGCGAAAACGCCGTGTTCATCTCCCGTTCGGTAATGGTGAAAATAGGCCCATTTACCATCTGGCAAGGGCGTACTGGCGGCTTCGGGCTCCAGCCGGGCTTTTAGCTCTTCAAAAACTTTCTTTTTCAAGGTTTCATAAGGAGTTAGAACAGCTTGGGTGTAGCTGTTTTCAGCCTCAAGATGGGCCTTAATTTTTCCGTTCAACTTGGACGGATCCCGCATGACTTCTTGCCAGTTCTCATCCTTCATCCATGCATAGTCATCAACCCGGCGGCGGCCGAGCTGTTCTCTCGTTACCGGTTTTTTTTCTGTTTTCGGGGGCAGGGCAGTGGATTTGAAAATCTGAGGCATAAAACAGTCCATTTCTTTTGTCTTCTCGCCTAGACAATGCACGCGGGAGCTTCAACTGCGAAGCGTGTTTGGGCATAGAATTTGGCAGATACTAGGAAACCATACAGGCTCAAAAATAGTCACGCTTGGTTAACAGGTTTTGACTACTCTTATGGGCAAAGCATTACGTTGCAGAGATTTTTACGGCCAAGAGTTTGCAGCCAGGGTATTGCAAAAAGGGCGCAGGAGATTTTTCGTTTATGGTATCCATGCCGGCACAGTCGCGCAAAATGCGCTCTGACCTACCGCCTCTCAAAGACGCGGAGTCCGGCACAATATTGCAGGAAGTGGCGCCAATCTCGGATGAGGGGAATACCCGTCGCCAACTCGCCAAACGCCTGGCCGATGTTATCTGTATTCCCGCCAGTCAGCTCACGCCTCAAGAGCGCCATATGGCCGGGGACGTCCTCGTGGAGCTATTACGCGATGCCGATATCGATGTTCGCGAAAGTGTCGCGAAACGCCTCGTCATGCTCAATGAGGCCCCGCGCACTATTTTGGTTATATTGGCCAAGGATGACATTCGGGTAGCCAAACATATTTTGGAAAATAGTTTGTCCCTGTCGGATAGCGACCTGATTCAGGTGGCTCAGAAAGTCTCGGGCGAACACCGCAAAGTAATTGCGCAGAGACGAAAGCTCTCTGATTCTGTTGTGGATGCGCTCGTTCAGTTCCTTGAAGAGGACGTGGTCGAAACCCTTTTGAAAAATAATGGCGCGGAATTTAGCGAAACGGCTTTGCAGCGTATCCTCACCATGTCTCGAAATTACGCACCTTATGTAAGTTTGCTCAACCGGCGCGAAGAGCTCCGACCCAGCCACGGGCTGACAATGTTTTGGTGGGCGGATCGATCAACCCGGCGCCGTATTCTGCATCGTTTTGCGGTCACGCGGGCTGTGTTGCAGGAAAGCTGTAATGATCTCTTTGCCGACGCGGCGAAAGAGGGCTGGCAGGATGCAGGCGTGCGAAAAGCCCTGCAGTTTGTCGAACGCCGCCAACGCAACCGCGCCGCCATCGCCAGAAGTGATTATGAAGGTCTGGAAGCGGCTATTGAAATTGCCTCGGCTCACGGCCTGACCAAAACTTTGATTGAAGAAATTTCGTATATGTCCGGTATTAAACCGGCAACGGGCGCCCAGATCCTGACCGATATGGGCGGAGAGGCCTTGGCCGTTCTTTGTAAGTCGACGGGTTTGAAACGCGACATGCTGGAGAAGCTGTGGCGTGCCGTGTACCGTCCGCCAGAGGACGAGATGGAACAGGAACACCCGCACCTTACCCGGGTTATTGAAGCCTATGATGTGATTTCAACAGACAAGGCTCAAACCGTTCTGCGCTATTGGAATTGGTCGCTGACGTCTTCTCTGAACGAAGATGTTTTACGATATATCAAAAATGGCGTGATTCCCCGCGAAGAGGAACATGGCGCCGCTGCGATTACAGCGGCCCTCGTCTTTGGGCATCGAAAGGGCTAGCAAAACCGTTTTTGCGGGGCCTGCCTTACTAATCCACAAAACATTTGCACTCTTTGGCAGTGTTTATCCTTTAAATGCCGAATTTGGCCCTTTAAGACGACACTAAAGGGGGTGGATTGGGACACCCTATAATCTCGGGTGAGGAGCGCTAAAGAGCGTGTTGCGGTATAGTCTTTTATTGATAATTGCCTTGGCAGCCACTTGGCTGACCTTATCCGGCTATTTCACCCCAATTTTGCTGACGCTCGGAACGATCTCAATCGGAATTGTTCTGGTGGCTTGCTATCGGATGAATATTCTTGATCGGGAAACTGCGCCTTATCTGTCTATGCCTAAAACACTCGCCTATTTTGTTTGGCTCTTCAAAGAAATCATCAAAGCAAATGTGCAGGTTGTCCGCGCCGTTCTAAAACCGGATATGGTTGTTTCGCCGACCATGACAAAAATTCCTTATTCGCAGAAGGTGGACCTCAGCAAAGTCATGTTTGCAAACTCGATTACCCTGACGCCGGGTACAGTGAGCGTATTGATGGAAGAAGATCACATCTTGGTTCACGCCTTGTTGGGCGAAATGAGCGCGCCGGAAGATTTCCGCGAAATGGGAGAGCGTGCGTCTAGCGCCGTTGGCGAGACCGCGAATCATACGTCAGAGGCCCCCTCATGAGTGTGGCTTTAGGATATATTTTTCTCGGCGCGGCGTTTCTCATCATTGTGTCTATGGTCATGATGCTCGCAAGGCTCATTGGCGGACCCACGCTTTATGATCGCCTGTTAGCCGTGAACTCTTTCGGTACGAAAACGGTTCTCTTTCTTTGCGTGTTCTGCTTTATTATTGACCGCCCGGACGGCGTTGATATCGCCTTGCTTTACGCGTTGATGAATTTCATCGCGACAATCGCGGTTCTGAAATTTTTTAATTACAAAGCCCTGAATGTCGGCCTGATCGCCAGACCAGACGTGGAGGCGGACGAATGAATGTTTTTCTCATGATTCTAGCTGCCGCCCCAGCCGCCGCAGAGTTGGCGGGCCAATCCGGGCCGCAAATAGAGTGGCTCTACTTGTTACGGTTTTTGCTGACGACAGCGTCGTTGATCGCCGGGCTTTTCTTTGTACTGGCCGGGACTTTGGGTGTGTTGCGATTGCCTGATTTTTACACCCGTCTTCATGCGGCTGGTATGACAGATACGCTAGGCGCAGAGCTCATACTTCTTGGTTTGATAATTCAATCCGGCTTTTCACAGCTCACGTTGAAACTCATGCTCGTTGGATTCTTCCTTTTGGTGACAAGCCCGACGGCTACACACGCGGTTGCCCATTCAGCCTATAAGGCCGGCGTGAAACCCGTATTGGGCCGTTTCCGCGCGCCGTCTTTGGATGGGGAGGAAAGCTAATGTTTGCCAGCGCCTCGTTCATGCCTCCCACTATTCTTCTTGATATCAGTCTTTTGGCGATACTCGTCATTGTTGCTGTGTCCATTGTCCGGATGCGGAGCCTGTTCGGTATCGTGATGTTGCAGGGGGTTTATTCTCTCGTCAGCGCAGCCTGGTTTGTCAGTTTGGATGCCGTGGACGTTGCCTTTACCGAAGCCGCGGTCGGGGCGGGCGTCTCCACAGTTCTTATGCTTGCGGCGATGCTCCTGGCGGATCGAAAATCAGCACCCGTGCCTTTGTCTCGTCAATGGGGGCCACTTTTGATTGTGATCTTTGTCGGTATGGCCATGTTCTACGCTATTGGCGATATGCCCGCTTACGGCGATGCCAACTCACCCGCCAATAGCTATGTCGGTATGGAGTATATGGCCAAAACAGCTGAAGAAATTCATATTCCAAATGTGGTGACCGCCGTCCTTGCGAGTTACCGAGGATACGACACCTTTGGCGAAACAGTTGTTATCTTCTCCGCGGGCCTTGGGGTTTTATTACTTTTGGGATTGAACGGGAACGCCGGACGTTGGCATGCCGAATGCAAAGGTCAGCGGATTTCAAGACCGTCTGCCCCCTCTGCCAGCACTGAAAAGAGCTCCAAAGAAAAGGCCGAATCTGAAACGCCGCCGACTAGGGCGGCCGCGAAGAAGGCTCCCGCCAAGAAAGCCTCAGCCAAAAAGGCCGCTACGAAGAAAACAACGTCTAAGAAACCAATTAAGGGAGGGGCAAATGGCTAAATCAAAAACCCGTCCTTCTAAGCCATCTGAAGAAGAGATGGCGCCGAGAGACCCCCATGTTTTGCTGCGGGTCATGGCGAAATTCCTTATCCCGCTTATCGCGCTTTTTGCGCTCTATGTGCATTTCCACGGCGATTATGGACCCGGCGGCGGGTTTCAGGCCGGCGTGATTTTTGCGGCCTCTATTATACTTTATGCGCTGATCTTCGGACTCGATGCGGCCAAGCAAGCTTTTCCGCCTAGCTGGATTAGAATTGGAATGACAATCGGAGTTCTCCTTTACGGCGGGACGGGCGTCGTAACATGGCTCCTTGGCGGAGAATTTCTGAACTACGGCGTTCTCGCCCATGAGCCGAGCCATGGCCAGCATTACGGAATTCTAGCCGTGGAGCTGGGCGTGTTGGTCACCGTGACCACTGTTATGATCGCGATTTTTTACGCCTTTGGATCGCGTCAACCTGAAACGTCCGAGGAAGATTGGTAATGCTCGCCGATATTTTCGAACAATATAATTATGCGATTGTCATTATTCTGATGATGACGGGGCTATATGTCGTGTTTTCTTCCCGTAACCTCATAAAAAAACTCGTAGGTTTGTCGATATTCCAAACCTCCGTTTTCCTACTTTATATCACGATTAGTAAAGTGGCCGGGGGACAACCGCCCATTTTGGTTGAGGATCATGGAAGCGATTCCGGCGAACAGGGGCACGGCGCCGTTGACGCCGCTCACGGCGGCGCTGCCGATGCGATAGAGCCAGGGGCGGAAGCCTCTGAACAGGCGGCGGCAGCCGTGGCGCAAGCTGCGGAGGCCGGGGAGGTCATTTATTCTAACCCGCTGCCTCATGTTCTTATCCTGACCGCAATTGTGGTGGGCGTGGCGACACTGGCGATTGGATTGTCTTTGGTTGTGCGTGTCCGCGAAGTTTATAAAACCATTGAAGAAGACGAGATAGACGCTTTGGATTATGCCTATAATCTCGAAGGCACAGGTCCTTCGCCTCTCGCCCCTGACGCGGGAGCGAAATCATAATGGATCTCAGTCTTTATATGCCCGAATGGCTTTTGACCCATGGTCCGGCTTTTCTCATAATCCTGCCGCTATTAATGGCTGCCATTACGGCTGTTTTCCCGGGGCGCAAGCTCGCTTGGTGGACGACAACTTTTGTCACTCTTATTCTGGCTGTTAGCGCCGTTGCCTTGGCGCAATTTGAAATCGCCAATGGCATGGATGTTTATGAAATGGGCGGATGGGCACCGCCGCATGGTATTTCTCTAAAGATTGACGCGCTCTCTGCCCCGGTTCTTGTCTTGATTTGTGCAATGGCATTGGTGACAATGGTTTATGCTATGCCGGCGACTTTGGCGGAGATTGAGCCAAAAAAACGCGCGCCTTATTACGCGGCCTTCCTGTTATGCATGGCAGGCCTATTGGGCATGGTCGTTACGGAAGACGCTTTCAACGTATTCGTCTTCCTCGAAGTGAGCTCCATCTCGACCTATGTTCTTGTTGCTTTGGGATCGAGCCGCGATCGCCGCGCTTTGGTGTCAGCTTATAATTATCTTATTTTAGGTTCTATCGGCGCCACTTTCTTCGTCATTGGTATCGGCTTCCTTTATATGGAAACCGGCACGCTCAACATGGCGGATATGGCGCGTATTCTGACCGAGCTTGACGGCGGGTCTCGGGTTTCCATGGTCGCTTTCGGATTTATTATTGTCGGCCTTGGCCTGAAACTGGCCATGTTCCCGCTCCATACTTGGCTACCGGGCGCTTACGCTTATGCGCCAACCCAGGTGACGGCGTTCCTCGCTTCGACGGCAACAAAAGCCGCGCTTTATCTGCTGCTACGCTTTACCTTCTTTGTCTTCCATCCGGACTTCGCTTATGTCGACGCGGTTCTGGTCTTCCTCATATTTGGTCTCGGTATAATCGGAATGATCTTTGCCTCGCTACAAGCCATTTTCCAGACCGATGCGCGCCGTATGCTGGCTTATTCTTCGGTCGGGCAAGTCGGATATATGTTGCTGGGCATCGGCATTGCAACAACCGCCAGTCTTAGCGCCGCCTATCTTCACCTTATCAATCACGCGGTCATTAAAGGCGGCTTGTTCCTCGCTCTCGGCGCCATGTGGTATCGCTTTGGGATTACCCGCGTTGACGATTTCAGAGGACTTTCCAAAACAATGCCTTGGACTATGGGCGCGTTTACGCTTTGCGGATTCTCTTTGATTGGCGTACCGTTCACCGCTGGCTTCGTCTCCAAAGTCGCCTTGGCCCAATCTGCCGCCGCCGGAGGGTATTGGTGGGCCGTGGGCTTCATTATGGTCAGTTCCATTCTCGCCGTTATATATGTCGGGCGGGTTCTCATGGTGGCTTATTTCCGCTCTCCGCCAGAAATTGACGGCAAACCCTGCGTTAAAAACGAAGCTCCGCTTATGATGCTCGTGCCCATGTGGGCGATGGCGCTGCTGTCCATTGCGGTCGGAATGAATATTTTCGGGGCTTCTGACATACTCGTGGGCGCGTCGGAACGGGCTGCGTCCTTACTGACGGGCGCAACCTATATCGGAACAGGAGGGTAAGACATGGCTTTGTCTCCTGAATTTGCTTTGCTGCTCTTACTGCTCATTCCGCTTGCCGCCGCCGTACTTATCCCGTTCGCGGGAAAGTGGCCGAATATACGTGAAGCTATTACGCTTATAGCGGGCGTCGCTTTACTTGGCGTGGTTATCTATCTCTGCCGCGAGGTCGCTGCAGGCGGACGACCAGAACTCTATTTGGGCCGGTTTGCTGGCTTCTTTGAAGTCAAATTTGTGCTCGAACCTTTGGGCGCCACCTTCGCGGCTATTGCCAGCTCGCTCTGGATTGTGAATTCGGTTTTCACCCTCGGTTATATGCGGGGGAATAATGAAAAACATCAGACACGGTTTTATATGTTTGTCGCCATTGCCATTGCCTCAGCCATGGGGATTGCGGCGTCTGGCAATTTGATTACGCTATTCATTTTTTATGAAGCCCTGACTATTTCGACCTTCCCGCTTGTTTCGCATAAGGGCGATGCCAAAGCCCGTAAGGGTCTGACCATTTACGCGCTCATTTTGATGGGCACGTCGCTGGCTCTGTTGCTTCCGGCGATTATCGGCACCCAGGTCATTGCTGGCACAACCGATTTCCAGCTGGGGGGAATCTTCCCGCCGGGAACCTCTCTGCTCGCGACATCCATCCTGCTTTTCCTATTTGCTTTCGGCATTGCCAAAGCGGCGCTTATGCCAACACATCCTTGGCTGCCAAACGCGATGGTGGCGCCGACGCCGGTTTCCGCGCTTCTACACGCCGTGGCCGTTGTGAAGGCCGGTGTTTTCACCATGCTAAAGGTCGTGGTCTTTACGTTCGGCCCGTCTCTGGCAGCAGAAACTCCCGCCTCGACCACATTGTCATGGATCGCCGCTATATCCATCGTGCTCGCCTCTGTTATCGCTCTGCGTCAGGACAATCTAAAAGCGCGTCTGGCTTACTCGACGGTGTCGCAGCTTTCTTACATCACCCTCGGCGCTATGCTCGCCACGCCCCTCGCGATTTTGGGCGGCGGCTTGCAAATCGTCATGCATGCTTGGGGTAAGATCACGCTCTTTATGTGCGCGGGCGCTATCTACACGATTTCCCACAGAACCAAGATTTCGCAATTGGACGGGTTGGGCCGCACCATGCCTTGGGTCTTCGGGGCCTTTCTGGTGGGCGCCGTTTCCATTATCGGCATCCCCCCCGCAGGCGGATCCTGGCCGAAATTCTTCTTGATGGCCGGGGCGCTGGATAGCGGTAAAGGGATTTTGATTGCGGCGCTGATTGCTTCGTCGATTTTGAATATCATCTATCTTGTGCCGATTGCGGTCCGCGGATTTATGAAGCCGCCCGCAGATGTCGCCGCCGACGCGATTATCGCCGAAGAGCAGAAGAAACATATTTGGGTCATCGTTCCGCCTGTCTTCACGGCGTTGGGCAGTCTGGTGCTGTTCTTCTTCGCCGGAGATATTGCCGAATTCCTGACACCGATTTTGGGAGGGCTGTCATGAGTAAGGACTCCGCAAACCCGAAAGTCCAAGAACATGCGGCAGAAGGCATTCACCCCGCCGCGAAACCCTTCCTGTTTCTGGTGGACGATAAGTTTAAACGCAATTTTTTATGGTTGCCGCTGGCCGGCATTATCATCACCACTATTTTGGGCGTGATGCACCCGTTAAAGCATCCGGCGCCGTGGGACATTATTCCGGGCTCTTGGGCTGTCTTCGGATTTTTAGCCTATTCCTTTATCGTCTTTATGGCGCGTCCTCTCTTTAAACTCTTAAGCCGCGACGAGAGCTATTACGGGGAGGGCGGATTGCCTGATCCTTATGTCAGCGCCGAAGGACATGATGAGTCCACTTCTGATAAGTCCGTCAAGACGGGGGACAAATCATGATTGATCTAATGAACATCAATCCCGGCCTCTGGATTATTCTGGCCGGACTCGTCTGCGCCTTGTTTCCTAAAACAGATGGCACGCATTTCATTCGGAAATTCTTTTTGGTCGCTGCCCCGGTCTTTGCCGGTTGGCTTATCTTTCAGATGCATTCTATCGAGCCGGAATATATTCGCGGCGTCCTGAATTTCGCAGGGATAGAGCTTACTACGCTCCGAATTGACGGCCTGTCGCTTGTTTGGGGCTATCTCTTCTGTCTGGCGGGATTGATAAACGGCATATACGGCCTGCATGAAAAATGCCGTATCACGGATAGCTCCGCTCTCATCTATACGGGGGCCGCCGTTGCGGGGGTTCTCGCTGGCGATATGATCACTCTTTTCATTTTCTGGGAAGTCACAGCGATTTCGTCCGTGTTCCTCGTCTGGAAAGGCGGCGAACATGCCTATGCGGCGGGTCTGCGCTATCTGGCCATACATGTCTTTTCAGGTGTCTTGCTCTTGGCCGGGGCCGTTATGGTCGCTGAGAGCCGGGGCGGGGACTTCACCTTTAACTTTATCGGACTGAATACGCCCGGTGGCTGGCTCATGATGATTGCTATGGGCATCAAATGCGGCTTTCCGCTCCTCCATAACTGGATGCAGGATGCCTATCCGAAAGCCTCTATTACGGGCACCGTTATCTTGGCGTCTTTCACAACCAAGTTCGCCATTTACGCTCTGGCGCGCGGTTTCGAAGGCGTAGATATCCTTATTTGGGTCGGGGCAATCATGACCTGTTTCCCGGTCTTCTTTGCGGTGGTGGAAAACGACCTTCGCCGCGTCTTGGCCTACTCACTGAACAACCAGCTCGGCTTCATGGTTTGCGGTATCGGGATTGGCGGCGCGCTCGCCATGAACGGGGTTGTGGGACAGGTCTTTGTTCATGTTATCTTTAAAGGCTTGCTCTTTATGTCTATCGGTGCAGTCATGTACCGGACAGGCACGGCCAAAGCGTCAGAGCTTGGCGGTTTGTTCCGCTCTATGCCATTTACTGCTGTGCTCTGCCTTATCGGGGCAGGCTCTATTGCGGCGTTCCCGCTTCTCGCCGCGTTCGTAACTAAAGCCATGATCCTCGCCGCCGCGCTTGAAGAACATCTCTGGGTGCCGTTTGCGATGATGCTCTTTGCCTCTGCCGGTGTGATGGAACACTCAGGCATCAAAGTGCCGCACTTTACCTTCTTTGCCCATGATAGCGGACGACGCGTCAAGGAAGCGCCTTGGAACATGCTTGTCGCCATGACTCTCGCCGGGATACTCTGTATTGTTCTCGCGTGGCCGTGGGGCGGATATGAGCTTCTCTACTCGCTAATGCCGTTCGAAATGGAAGCCTATAAGCCTTATACTTGGGATCACGTGGTCTTCCAGTTGCAGCTCCTCTTTGCCGCTATCTTTGCCTTTACCTTGCTCAAACGCTACGGCGTCTACCCGGCTGAGCGGCGGTCCGAGATTATCGATTCCGATTGGCTTTATCGCCGCTTAGGTCTGAACATGGCGTTATGGACCTCCGATATGTGGGACAGGCTCAACATGCATGTGAGCCGCCTGCAGAAGCGCACGATCGGCAAGGTGGGGCAGAAGCTCTATCAGATGTTCAGCCCTGCCGGCGCGATGAGCGAAGCGGCCCCGTCCGGCCTTCCGGCGGTTCTTACGGCCGGGACGTTATTCGTCACTCTGATCGTTATCTATGTCCTCGGCTCCTAAGCTCCCAAATTCTGAAAAGCCATCCGGGGACGACCTGTCTCCGGAGTTTCTTTTGACGCAAACCTCTAAAATTGCGGCGGCTTATCTGTCTCATAACGCGGTCGAAGCTAAAGCTATTCCGGATTTGCTCGGTTCAATTTATGACGGGTTAATGGAGGCCGCCTCACAGGCGGATGACGGGCAGGACGAAAAAGACCTCGTTCCCGCCGTCCCAATTGACGAGTCGCTCAAAGATGACGTGATTATATGTCTGGAAGACGGACAACCCTATCAATCGCTGAAACGTCACCTTCGGGTGAAATATGGAATGAGCCCCGAACAGTATCGAGAGAAATGGGGCCTCCCGTCCGATTACCCCATGGTCGCCCCGGCCTATGCCAAACGCCGCTCCGAACTCGCCAAACGGACAGGGCTGGGGAAGAGTCGTCCCTGATTTTTCGCCGTCATTTTCCTGTTAAATTCTCAAACTAGAATCTCTATCAAAAGTCGAATCGGAACCGATTCAAAAAACCGTGCTTTTTTGGGATAATTCCTGAAAATATGGTTAACAAATGGTTGCCGCTGGGACTCTCTTTTCCAATAAAGGCTCCAGAACTGGAATAAGGGCTGGTTCGGGGGAGAGTTTCGTGATCAAGGGTAACGCATTACGCCATCAAATGGTGCTTCCACAGCAACAGAAGATTTATGACTACTGGCGCTCCAAATGTGTCGGTGGTCAGCTCCCTACTCGTGACGACATTGAGCCTCACGTGATCGGCAAACAACTTCCCACCACGACCATTACTGAGGTTTGCGAGGGCGCAGAACGCTTTCGTATTCGTCTGGCCGGAACGGGTTTCTGGAATCTGTTCGATAGCGAAATTCAGGGCCGCCACATAGATGAACTCCCCCTGGGGTGCCGCATAGAATACTGGCAGCGCGTGCTCAGAAATGTGGTGCAAAATAAACGGGCCTATGCCGGCGTCACCCGGCCAGGCACGCCAAATGGGTCTCATCTGGCGCAGTTTTGGATTCGGATGCCGTTGTCCGAAAATGGGTCCGACGTAAACATGATCCTCGGTTATGATCATTTCGTCAAGATGGAACGGGCGGCGCGGTCAGAGACCGATCAGAATAAAGTTTACGCCTGATATCAATAGCTTAGTTTATTCTTCACGGTCTTTTGGACTGACGGATGTTGACATTTTGTTCTTTTATATAGGAATATAATCCTCACTTATGATTTTTGGGCTATACTGCCTTCAGTCATGACCGGAGGATTGAATGAGACGCCCACCCCATCCCAAAATTATAGCTCGTCAAACCCATCAGGCCGGACTCGTTATTGCGGCGGTTGCGCTCGAATTTGGTGTGGCCGAGCCGGATTTTATTGACCCGCCCAAGGCGACTCCGCATCTGCGCTTTGCCCGACAGATTGCGATGTATCTTATCAATACGGTGTACGAGCTGAACCCCAGCCATATTGCCCGTATTTTCTCGAAAGACAGATCCACTGTGACCCATGCGTTTAAAGTGATTGAGGAAAGCCGAGAAGATCCTGTTCTGGACATGAAGATTATTCATCTGGAAAACTTCCTGAGGCAGGCCCCAAAAACCGTGCCTCTGAAAGCGGAGGCCGCCTAAATGTTGAGCCCACATCAAGTTCAAATTCTACGTCGGCTAACTCACCATAAAGCGGTTATTTGTGTGACCACGGGCTGCGACGCTATGCCGGCGAAACCCTTGGGGGATAAGCGGAAGCGCCCGCTTTTCTGGGTACCTGTCAAAGACATGCAGGCTTTGGAATCCTACGGCGCATTGGAACTCCACAAGGACGGCTACCGCGTCGCCAAATCGGCGGAGCGGCGCCTTAAATATGGCCGCGACGGTACCGCAAAAAATCAGCACTACAGCCTCGAAGAGCGAGACGTTTACATTCAGGGCGGCGTGAAGCGCAAAGCCGCCGTCAATACACGTTTGACGACGCTGGACCGTCTGGCACGGCGAACGGATTATGACGGACGGCCTTTACTGGACGCTCCGCTGATTGAAGCGGGAGAACGCTTCACATGCGATTATCACGCCTCCGGCCATGGCCTAACCGCGACGCAGCGCTATGACATAGCGGGCGTGGAAGAAGGCGGACATAGCAATAATGCCGAGGATCAATTTATCCGCGCCGCAGACGCCAAAGCCAGAGTGCAAGAGGCGCGCGAGGCGATGGGGGCAGGTCTGGACGTGGCGGTTGTTGCGGTGTGTTGTCTGGACCAATCGTTAGAGGCTGTCGAACGCGCGGAGAGATGGGCCAGCGGTAGCGGCTTGACGGTATTAAAGCTCGGCTTGCAAAAGCTTTCTGCTCATTACGGAACGGTCGCAGGCGTCAAACGCGGCGCCTCAAAGCCGGACCCTCTTCCTGATCCTTATCCTTATGCTGAAAGAAATGTTCATGCCCGAACCAAGACACATGCCCGCAGAAAATGAGACATTGCTGTTTGACGCAGGCGCCCCGCAAATAGCTATTTTACGCTTGCTGGATGAAATGAACGTCGTGGCCGAAATGGCGCATGAGGAGGTGGGAGACCCAAGCTCCGCCCGCCAGACAGCCGAGACGCTCGATAAGATCGCCCGCTCCATGAGTAGCACTCTGAAATGCCTCTCTGATCTCCAAGCCCAAAATGAGCGCATCCGGAAAGCCGACGAAGAGAAGAAGTTCACGCGATATGAAGACCTTCCCCCGCCTAGTCCCGAAGATCGAAGACGCTTCCTGGAACGGCTCGATCATCTCGTCGCTGAGATCGAACCTCTCTCCGACGAAGCTGCTGCTGCTCGTTTGGAGTCTCTCCGGAAATGACCCTTTTCAGTTTTTCAAAAACTGGGAAATCTGGCAGCGCGATGATCAACGTAACGATACGGACTGGTTAATCTGGCTGCTCCTCGGGGGACGCGGATGCGGGAAAACCCGAACCGGGGCCGAATGGGTTCGCCGGAAAGTCTTTGAAACGGGCCGTATCGCTTTAGTCGCCCCGACTCTGGCCGATGCCCGTGAGGTTATGCTCGACGGGGAAAGCGGTCTTCTGAATATTGGATACCCGATGGAACGTCCCTCATATTCCCCGTCTCGCCGCCGCCTTGATTGGCCCAATGGCGCGGTGGGGTATTTATTTTCTGCTGAAGACCCGGACAGCCTACGCGGCCCGCAATTCGGGGCGGCGTGGGCGGATGAGTTCTGCGCCTGGAGCTATCCCGAAGACACCTTATCCAATCTGCGGTTTGGGCTACGGGTGGGCACGCACCCCCAATTGGTCATCACCACAACACCCAAACCTATTCCAGCCTTGAAATCGTTAATGTCGGCGTCGGGACTAGCTGTGAGCCGCGCTAAAACCGGGGCCAATTCCGCAAACCTGTCTCCGGCTTTTCTCTCCGCGATGGAGGATAGCTATGGCGGGACCCGTCTGGGGCGACAGGAACTGGAAGGCGAGGTGTTGTTTGACCGCGAAGGGGCGCTCTGGTCACAAGGCATTTTTGAGACCTGTCGTTTCAACGGCGCTATTCCGCAGCTGGACAAAATAATAGTGGCGATTGATCCGCCGGTTACGTCCGGGGCGCGTTCGGATCAATGCGGACTTATCGTAGCGGGCGCACAAGGCGAGGGGTCAACGGCGCGGGCCTATGTGCTGCATGACGGCACCGTTCAGGGATTGTCCCCGACGGATTGGGCCAAAGCGGCTATTTCTCTTTATCATGGCTGGGGCGCAGACGCTCTTTTGGCCGAAGTCAATCAGGGCGGGGAGATGGTCAAAACCATTCTCCGCACGGTTGACCCCAATATCCCTATCAAAACTGTCTTTGCCCATAAAAGTAAAGCGGGCCGGGCAGAGCCTGTCGCGCTGCTCTATGAACAGGGGCGCGTGTTTCATGCCGGGCGATTTGATGCGCTAGAGGCAGAGCTACGCCAAATGGGAACCAAGGGCCGCCAGAAAAGCCCTGACCGCGCCGATGCGCTCGTCTGGGCGTTAACCCATTTACTAATCGATGGACGATCCGACCCGATAATACGGCGGACTTGAGACTGATTCTATTGACTATTTTGTCAAAATTTCAAAATCCTTAAAGTCTCCTTAACCCTACTCCTTCACATATATGGCGAATTTAGCTACCTATTTTTGATGGCTGTGGGGACTGGAATATGGATAAAATTGCGAAGCGGACAATGAAGGAGACGTTGGAGGAAAAGCTCGGACGTACCACCTCTCAACTCGGCGAGCTCAACCGCGAATTAGCAGCGCAAATGATTAAGCTTGCGGCGCAGACCAATGATACGACCCCGCTGATTCAGGCGGTCGAGGCGCTCAACAAAGCCAAGACTTACTATAAAATCGATACCGCCCCGAAAGAAGCGCTGATTGTGCAATGCGCTTTGGCGGATACGCTTTTGAAACTCGGCCAGAAAAACCGCGACCGCGCGGCGCTTGAAAGTTCTATCGAAGCGTATCGCCGGGCCATTACCCTGGCCTCTCTCGTTGGGGACGAAACCCGGCGGCAAGATCTAAAAATAAATTATAAACTCGCCCAAACCCTGACCGGACGCCATAAAAAAACTCCGTCCCTGTTTAAGGTTGCGTAAAATAGAAGCTTTTCAGAGGCTTACAAGAAAAACCAAGAGAATGATCCGCACTTAGCGGTTCTGGGGTATAAACACCTTATCGCCGGAATTGCGCGTTTGCATACGCGCCGCCCGAAAGGATAAGCCCCATGTTGAATTTTTTCAAACCCGCTGCGGGTCGCAGCGGGTTTTTTGCTGCGCCGAAACCATTGCCGCCTGAATCGAAAGCTGCTCAGCCTCTCATAGCTCTGCAGCTATCGTCAGGCGCGCATTGGACGCCGCGTAATTTTTCTGCCCTGTGTCGCGAAGGGTTTGCCCGTAATCCCATCGTCTATCGCTGCGTTCGCTTAATTGCCGAAGCGGCAGCGAGCGTGCCTTTAAAGGTAGAGGGAAACAAAACGGCCTCAGAGTTTCTGACGCGCTCCCCGCTCATGTCCAGCTCAACGGAAACATTGGAGGCTTTCTACGGCTATCTTCAACTTTCCGGAGAGGCTTATCTGGAGGCGCGGATGAGAGACGGCGTCCCTAGTTTTCTGTCCGCCCTAAACCCCGTCGCCGTGACGCCGCTCCAAACGCAGACAGGCGCCGTGGCGGCGTGGGATATCGACACCGCAGGAGGGGACAGCCGGCGTCTACGTCATGACCTGGCCTCAGGCCGATCTCCTCTTCTGTCCATGTGCCTCTTTAGTCCGCAGGATTCAGTCTCGCCCTTGCAAGCGGCGGCGCAGGCGGTGGACCTCCATAACGAAGGCGGGCGTTGGGCGAAGGCGCTATTGGAAAATTCCGCGCGTCCCAGCGGCGCGCTCATTTACAAAGGCGCGAGCGGATCGGAGCATCTTACCGAAGATCAATTTGAACGGCTGAAATCCGAATTGGACACAGGCCATGCCGGGGCGCGCCATGCGGGCCGACCCCTAGTGCTGGAGGGCGGCCTTGATTGGAAATCCATGAGCCTGTCGCCGACCGATATGGATTTTATCCAGGCCCGCCGCGAAGCCGCCCGCGAAATCGCGCTCGCCTTTGGCGTGCCGCCTATGCTCCTTGGCCTGCCGGGCGACAATACTTACGCCAATTACCGCGAGGCCAATCAGGCCTTCTGGCGGCAGACGATTATTCCGCTTGTCCGCAAGACATCGGACGGCCTGCAAAGCTGGCTCCGTCCCTGGTTTGATGAGGCCCTCACGATTTCCCCTGATCTCGAAAAAGTCCCGGCCTTGTCCGAAGACAGAAACACGCTCTGGCAAAGGTTGACTGCCGCCACCTTTCTCTCTGACGCCGATAAACGCGCGCTTGCCGGATTATCCCCTGAAGGAGGCGCGGTATGAGCCAGAACAAAGCCTATTCTTTCAATCGCACGGTCACGCTCGGCATGTTGATAACCCTGTCCATTCAAACGGCGAGCGGTCTGATCTGGGCGGGCGGGGCGAATGCGCGGCTTGAAGCCGTGGAGACACAACTCGTCCTGCGTCAGCCCTCTCTGGAACGTCTTGCTCTGCTCGAAGGGCAGATGGATATGATACGGGAAAGCCTTGGCCGGATTGAGCGGCAAGTCACTCTCAACGCCATTGAAGCGGAGCGCCCGAAATGAGCGCCTCCCTTCGTATCAGCGGCTATGCCAGCCTGTTTAATCAGACGGACTTATCCGGCGACGTCGTGAGCCAAGGCGCGTTTGCTGCGTCTATTCTGGCCCTCCCGGACGGCCGATTGCCAATGTTATTCGGTCATGAAACCAGTGCGCCCATTGGAGTTTGGGACCGGGTGGTGGAAGATAGAACCGGACTTTTCGTCTCGGGACAATTAATCGGCGGCTCGGGAGAGGCGGATCGAATAGCCACCCTCATTCGTCAGGGCGCGGTCTCTGGCCTGTCCATCGGATACCGCGTTCGACGCTCCGGCCGAAATCAAACCGGGCGCCTCCTGACAGAATTGGATTTGTGGGAGGTCTCGGTCGTGGCTTTTCCCATGCTCCGCAGCGCGCGGATTACCCAAATTGACGATCTTCTACCCTCACATAAAGGAAACATGGCTTATGCCTGATTTAGAAACGAAGCATTTAAAAGCTGATTTTGCCAAAACATTCGAGGCGTTCAAATCAGCCAACGACGAGAGACTGGCGGCGCTGGAATCCAAATCCTCGGATGGTTTACTCGACGAGAAGGTCGCCCGCCTCAATGCGGCGTTGGACGCGCAATCCAAACAAATAGACAATCTGTCGATGAGCCTGTCCACCCCGTTGCAAGGCGGACGAAACAACAATGAAGCCAAATCGGCTTGGTCCTCTTTCATCCGAACAGGCGACGCCCAAGGGCTTGCCTCGCTTGAAGGCAAATCTCTCTCCAGCACGGATGGGGAGGGCGGCTATATCGCTCCGCCGGAAACAGAGAGCCGGATTGACCGGGCGCTGACGGAAAGCTCGCCTTTCCGCGCTATCGCGTCTGTTCGGCGCATTGGGGCCGGCCTGTTTAAAAAACCGGTTTCGTCCTCGGGCGCGGCGTCCGGCTGGGCCGGTGAAACCGATGCCCGGATTGAAACCCAGGCGCCGCAACTCGAACTGCTCGATTTCCCGGCGGGGGAGCTTTACGCCATGCCCGCTGCCACACAGGCGCTGCTGGATGACGGCGTCGCCGATGTCGATCAATGGCTCGCGGATGAAGTGCGTGACGTCTTTGCCGCGCAGGAAATGGCGGCGTTCGTTAATGGCGACGGAGTGAATAAACCGCGCGGCCTTCTCGATTATACCCAAGCCGCCAATGGCTCGCAAAGCTTTGGGGAAATCGGCACAGTCAGCACGGGAACAGCCGGGGCGTTCGATTCCACTGCCCCCGTCGATGCTTTGCTTGACTTAATCTATGCCGGAAAAAGTCGTTACCGCGCCGGGTCTAGCTTTGTCATGAACCGGCGCACTGTGAATGATATTCGCAAATTCAAAGACGCGGACGGGAATTATATCTGGCAACCCGCGACCGAAGCCGGGCAGCCGTCGACGCTCCTTGGCTATCCTCTGGTGGAGGCCGAAGACATGCCGGATGTGTCCAGCGGAGACGCCGCTATTGCCTTTGGTGATTTCCGACGCGGCTATCTGATTGTGGATCGTCAGGGCGTCCGCGTCTTACGCGACCCTTATTCAGCCAAGCCTTACGTCCTGTTCTACACGACGAAACGCGTCGGCGGCGGGGTGCAGGATTTCGACGCGATTAAGCTGCTCAAAGCCGCAGCGTAACTTACTTCCAGTCAATTTTAATCTTCACAAGGTCGCCCTCCGGGCGGCCTTTTTTATTTCTACCCATAGGAGGACATTTTGATAACCGATATAATGCCCCCGCCGATTGAGCCTATTACGCTTGAGGCGGCCAAACTCTTCTTGCGTCTGGATGACGACGCGGAAGACACTCTCATTACAGACTTAATTCAAAGCGCGCGGGAGCAGGTGGAAACACTCTGCCGTAAAACCCTGATAGAGCGGCCGCAACGCGTGAGTTTTGCGTCGCCGTTTAACCGTATTCTCTATTTGAATATTGCGCCGATAAAATCGGTCACGGCGATGACACTTCATTTGGAAAATGGAGGCGAAGAAGCCGTGTCTCTGGACGGTTTGAAAATAAATTTCCGCGCGACGCCGGCTTCGATTCAAAAAGACACTTTAGGACTTTGGAGTTGGCATCACCGCCCCGAAATCAAAGCAATCACCGTGGATGTGGTCGCGGGATATGGCGAAAGCATTGACGATATTCCCATGCCGCTGCGGCAGGCCATGCTCCTGCTCATCGGGCAGGGCTATGAGCATCGCGCGGGCATAGACATGCCGGGTATTCCCATGATGGTGGACGCGCTGGTCATGCCTTACCGGAGCCTGAAGCTATGATCGGGCAATTACGTACGCGGTTAGGACTTTACGCGCCCTCTGTGGTCGCGGATGACCTTGGCGGGACCGTCACGACATGGAGTTTCCAACGCGCCCTCTGGGCCGCCATTACGCCCAAGACACTCTCGGAAACGCGCGAGAATGGTCGGCTCAGTGTGACCCAAAGCTATCAGGTGACGATCCGCTATCGAGCCGATTTTCCGAAGCGGGCGCGATTGATTTGGGGCGATAGAATTCTGCGCGTCATTGCGGCGTCTGACCCCGATACGCGCGGAGAACGTCTCCACCTTATCTGTGAGGAGGAACGGCAATGAGCCAGGATATGATCGCCAAAGCGGTTCATTCGGCGCTCTCGCAAAACACGGGGGTTCAAGATGCACTCGGCACGCCGCCACGACTTTATGACAGCGCACCGGAGGATCCAGTCTTCCCATATCTCAGCTACGGCGCGATGCGCCGCGAGGATGTCGGCGGAGACGCCACCCCGCTTTGCTTACATCAGATGACGCTTCATCTCTGGTCGCGATATGCGGGAAGGGCAGAAATTCTGGGGCTGTTGGCACAGATCGAAACGGTTGTGACTGACCAAGACGCTCTATCGGCACATTTATCACCGGACACTCTCGTCAGCGCCACTGCGCTTTATTCGGATATTTTACGCGCGCCGGATGGACGAACCCATCACGGCCTCTTGCGCCTGTCTTTCCTCACTCAAGCCCTCTGATTTATAAGAAAGGAGCCTTCCATGAGCGCTCAACGCGGACGGGATATGCTCGTCAAAATAAAGCAAAACGATGAGAGCTATGTCACTCTCGCTGGATTGCGGACGAAAGCTCTGCGCCTAAACGCGCGGGTCGTCGATGTGACCGATAGTGATTCTGCCCAAGGGTGGAAAGAACTCTTGCCGAATGCCGGGGTCAAGTCCGCAGAGGTGTCAGGGCAGGGAATATTCCGAAATGAGGCTTCGGCTGCGCAAGTCAGGCAAGCTTTTTTCGATCAAGACGCTCTGGATTTAAGGTTTCTTTTGCCGGGCTTTGGTCAAATTGACGGTGCGTTTCTAATCTCGAACCTATCTTATTCCGGCAATTATCAAGGCGAAGCCGGATTTAACATTATTCTGATGAGTGCGGGCGCGCCCGTTTTCAACGCGCTATGACCCCGCATACTCGAACCGTCTCTCTGGACGGTAAACCTTATTCTCTTCGTTTCACTCTGGCGGCGTTGGCTGTCCTCTCTCGCCGTCTGGAGTGTCCGGGGCCAAAGGCACTGTCCCGCTGCCTGCAAAGCCCCGATCGACCCGCGCGACTATCCACCGCGCGGGTCCTGTTGGCCTGTCTGCTTTCTCCGGATTTCCTGCCGCCGGGGGAGGCGGACAGCGTCGCCTTTAAGGCCAGTGAAACAGAACTGGCCGAGGCGATGACCGTCATGGCGGAGATGATTGAGGAGGCGTTTAAGAGTGTCTGAGAAACTGAATTGGCCGTTTGAGGTCTGGCTCCGATTAGCGGTTTTACAGATGGGCCAAACGCCTGAAACTTTCTGGTCGATGGAGGTGATTGATTGGCTGACCCTCTGCAAGAAAGGCGAAGGCCAAGGTTTATCGCTTGCTGATTTTGAGGTCTTACAAAAACAATTTCCCGACAAGGAGGGGACGCATGACGGACGCAAATAGAGCGGCTGAGGCGGTTTCCAATTTCGATATTGAAGGCGCAGCTGACGCCGCAAATGACATGGCGCAGGCATTTGAGAAGGCGGGAGATCGTATCTCTAATGCGTTGGAACGTGCGGCAAGAAATGGCGAGTTTTCGTTGTCGAATATGGCGGAATCTATCACGCGGGATCTGGCGAGACTGGCGGTGCGGGAATTGATTTCTGACCCCCTTCAAACCGTTTTTAGTAACGCCATTCAGTCGGTCGCTGAGCAAAGTTATTCCTCTAAATCCACGCCTGTAAATGTGACGATGAATGTGTCCGGCGTCAGCTCCCCATCGGAGTTCAAGAAGTCGGAAACACAGCTCGCGGCGGGTCTGTCTCGTGCGTTAAACCAAGGGCGAAAGCTCCTTTAAATTTCTTTCGTAAAAGATCAAAATATGACGGAATTTCACGACGTCCGCTTTCCGATTTCGCTTGCTTTTGGGGCGAGTGGAGGGCCGGAGTTCATCACACAAATCACGCAGCTTTCAAGCGGACAGGAGTATCGCAATGCCCCGCACGCTCTCCCCCGCCGAAAATATGATGCAATCGCAGGGGTGA
Organism: Litorimonas haliclonae; assembly: GCF_965138505.1. NCBI lineage: Bacteria > Pseudomonadati > Pseudomonadota > Alphaproteobacteria > Maricaulales > Robiginitomaculaceae > Litorimonas > Litorimonas haliclonae. Next base: position 225,752 of record NZ_CBCSCO010000004.1, read on the forward strand.
AGTCTCATGAGCAACTATCTGAAATAATGGAGTTCTTTGTATCACGAAAAGGCAGATTGCACAGTTTTCGTTTTTTCGACCCCTTTGACAATCGTTCCTGTTCTATAGAAAGAACGCCTTCACCCCTCGATCAGACCCTTGGGCAAGGGGATGGAGAGACAACCAAATTTCAACTCGTCAAAGACTATGATGGCCTCACGCGTCCTATCACAAAACCTCTTGAAAATTCGGTTGTGATTGGCGTCGATGGGCAGTCGGTTTCACCGCCTGACGTCGCCATAGATTACCTGACAGGGGTCATAACTTTTGTCTCGCCGCCGACACCCGGAGTCGTTCTCACAGCCGGCTTTTCTTTCGATACGGTCGTCCGGTTTGATACCGATTTTCTTGATATGACCTTGGAGGATTTCGGCGCGGGGCAGATGCGCAGCTTGCCTATGGTGGAGCTGCCTTATGCGTGAACTTTCTCCAGAATTAATTAATTCCCTTTCTCAGTCTGTTACGACTTTTTGCACGGCTTGGAAACTGGAACTGAAAGACGGACGCGTCTTTGGCTTTTCAGAACATGACCGCGACCTCGTCATTGACGGCGTGACCTATTTCGCCGGGTCGAGCCTGACGGAATCCGAAGCTGAACATCGTCTTGGCTTTGCCTCTGACAACGGCGCGATTGAAGGCATATTGGATGCGGTCTCAATTTCAAAAAGCGATATCACGGACGGTATTCTGCAAGAGGCCAAACTGTCCCGCCTGAAAGTCAACTGGCAGGACCCAACCCAATTCGTTGTGGTCTCGGTTGGGGAGCTAGGGCAAGTGACAACGCGTCGCGGTCATTATGAAATCGAATGGCTCGGCCTTTCCCATAAGCTCGGCCGGTCGACGGGCCGCGTATTTTCAAAAAAGTGTGACGCTAGCTTTGGCGACGCGCGTTGCGGGGTGGACGCATCGCAATTTCCGGACGGAACAGTTTGTCCGAAAACCCTTGAGGCCTGCCGCCATCAATTCGGCAATGTCATTAATTTTCGCGGTTTTCCCTTTTTGCTCGGCGATGACGGACTTTATTCCGGCCCCAAGGAAGGCGCGCGCAAGGATGGCGGCTCGCGTTATAAATGAACGACATTCAAAGGCGCGTCCTTACAGAGGCCAAGCGCTGGCTCGACACGCCCTATCAGCATCAGGCGAGTGAATGTGGGGCGGGGTGCGATTGTCTGGGCCTTATTCGCGGGATTTATCGCCGCCTCTATGGCGGGGAGCCCGTGGCCCCGCCGCCCTACACGCCGGATTGGGCCGAAGAATGCGGCGAAGAGACGTTGCAAAAGGCCGCGCGAGACTGGCTGGTAGAAATCCCGAACGCTCAGGCCCGCCCCGGCGACGCGCTTCTCTTTCGCATGAGCCCGGACGCGCCCTGCAAACATATCGCCATTCTTTCTGCGCCGAACATTATCACTCATGCCTATTGGGGCCGCGCCGTGGTGGAGAGTTTCTTTGTTCCCTATTGGCAACGCCGTTGGGTTCACAGTTTCCGTTTTCCTGAGAAAGACGTTTCATTATGACCACACTTGCTGTGACCGCCGCCAATATTGCGGCCAATACCGCCGCTCAGGCTGCCACCGCGTTTGCGCTATCCACGGCCAACCGCGCCATATCCCATATTTTCGATAATCGTGTGTTCGAAGGGCCGAGACTTGAAAGCCTTCATGTGCAGACCTCGCGGGACGGCGCGCCTATGTCGCGCGTTTACGGGCGGGTCAGGCTGGCCGGGCAGGTGATTTGGGCGTCGCGTCTGCGCGAAATCCGGACAGAAGAAGAAGTTCAGAGCGGCAAGGGCGGCGGCCCGACCCGTACGACTTACAGCTATACCATGAGCTTTGCCGTAGGACTCTGCGAAGGCGAAATTCTGGGCGTGGATCGCCTCTGGGCGAATGGAGAACCGCTGGCCAGCGCAGGCGTCACGATGCGGGTGTATAAAGGGACATCAGATCAAATGCCCGACCCGATTATTAGCGCGATTGAAGGCGGCCCTGTTCCGGCCTTTAGAGACACGGCCTATATTGTGTTCGAGGATTTTCCGTTGGATGGCTTCGGGGCGCGGCTGCCTCAAATAAATGCCGAAGTCATTCGGGTTCCCCCTTCGCAGGGCAATCAACAAAAAATGGAAAACTTGGTAAAATCTGTGAGCCTGTTACCGGGGTCTGGTGAATTTGCCTATGCCACGCAAATTATCGAGGAAACGCCAGAGCTAGGCGTTTCGCGTCCGATCAATATGAACAATCTCTCCGGTCAGGCGGATATTCTGCTGGCGCTGGATCAGCTCGAAGATCAGCTCCCAAATTGTAGTCATGTGTCCATTATAACGTCCTGGTTTGGGACGGATCTTCGATGCGGTGAATGTGAAATTCGACCCGGTGTGGAACGGCGCGACCGGATTATACCAAACGGGCAATGGCAGGTCGGGACTGATCCCCGCGGCCAAGCCTATCTGGTCTCTTCAGATGCCGAAGGCCGCCCGAATTTTGGCGGAACGCCGTCAGATGAATCGATTTTGCAAGCTATCCAAGCTCTCAAACAGCGTGGTTTCAAAGTCACGCTTTATCCCTTCATTCTGATGGATATTCCAGATGGCCCGAGTCCCTTTCCTTGGCGAGGGCGGATTGCTTCCGAAAACGGGACGGACGGCCATGCCGGAATTGCGGCGCAGGTCGCGCAGTTCTTTGAAGGGCCAAATGGCTTTCGCAATTTCGTTCTGCATTATGCGGATCTGGCCCAGCAAGCCGGAGGCGTGGACGGGTTTGTGCTCGGCTCTGAAATGCGGGGCCTGACGACTCTGCGTGGAGAGCGGGCAGGCGGTAAATCGACTTACCCGGCTGTTACGCATCTCGTTAGCCTGGCGTCGGAGGTGCGCGCGAGAATTGGGTCTGACGCCATGCTGACTTACGCCGCAGATTGGAGCGAGTATTTTGGACATCATCCACAGGACGGGAGCGGCGATGTTAGCTTCCACCTAGACCCGCTCTGGGCCAGCCCCGATATCTCGGCCGTAGGGATAGACGCCTATTTCCGGCTCTCGGATTGGCGGGAGGGCGCGCATCTAGATCAGAATTTGGCGCGTGATATTTATGACCTTGCCTATCTTCAAAGTCAGATTGAAGGCGGGGAAGGCTATGACTATTTCTATGGCTCTGACGCTGACCGGGACGCGCAAATACGCTCTTCGATTACCGATGGCGGGGCAGGAAAGCCCTGGGTGTTTCGGTATAAGGACATTCGAAACTGGTGGTCGCAGCCGCATTTCGACCGCGTCGGCGGCGTCGAAGTTGCGCAGCCCACGGCGTGGCAGCCGCAATCCAAACCTATAATTTTTACGGAAATTGGGTGTCCTGCCGTGCATTTCGGCGCGAACCAGCCCAATGTGTTTTATGACACCAAGAGCAGCGAAAGCCGCTTGCCGCATTATTCTAATGGCGAGCGGGACGACCTTATTCAACGGCGTTATCTAGAGGCCTTTATCTCCTATTGGGACGACCCCGCCCACAATCCGATATCGCCCGTCTATTCCGGCCAAATGATCAACACAGATCGAATGAGCGTCTGGACTTGGGATGCGCGCCCCTTTCCCGACTTTCCGGCGAGAGACAACGTCTGGTCTGACGGAGAAAACTGGCAGAAAGGGCATTGGATTGCCGGCCGAGTAGGGCTTGTCACTCTGGCAGATATTGTCCGCGATATCTCCGCACAAAGCGGTTTGCTTGATATAAACACTCAAGGTCTGAACGGTCTTGTCCAAGGCTATCACATTGACCGGCCTATGAGCGCCCGCGCGGCGATTTCGACGTTGAGCGAACTATATGGATTCAGCCTGGCCGAGCGGGCAGGGACGGTTGCTTTCTTCTCCCTTGGCGAGGGCGAAGTGCGGACACTTACGCCCTACGACTTGATGGACCATATCGACGGCCCAGTCACGCGAAGCTATGCCGACCCGGCTGAGAGCTTACGGGATGTGAGATTGCATTTTATCGACGCCGGAACGGAGTATCAGCTTGGCCTTGCCTCCGCGCGTGATCGGCTATCCGAAACAGAACGAATTTTGGATATAAATGCGCCCGTTGTCATGGATCGGAGTTTCGCAAACTATCTCTGTGATAATTTGATGGAGCGGATAGAGAGCCAGAGTGAAAGCGTGCGCTTTTCTTTGTCGCCGCAAAACCTGACATTGGAGGCGGGGGATCGCGTCAGGCTACCGAATATAGGGGGTGTTTGGCGTGTTGAAGCTTTGGAGGGGCAAGTCGTACAGGCCAAGCGGGATGTCGCAAGTCCTGTAAGTGCGCTTCAGGGGATGACCCCGGATGCCCACGACCCCATAATCTATCCCGGTCGGCCCGTTCCGATTTCTCTCAACCTTCCAGCGCCTTTTGTGGGTCTCGCCGTCGGGGCCTTGCTCTCACCTTTTAGCGACACTGTGATAGAGGCTACGGGAGAGAGCGCGGAGCTTCGGGCGCCTCTACGCCTCGGCGCGTTACTCACGGATATTCCGTCCGGCCCCAGCGCTTACTTTGACCGCGCCGCAGAATTTGAAATCCTCATGGCGGGCACAGGCCTCAACAGTAAATCCGAAGACGCCGTCCTGTTAGGGGCCAACCGCTTTGCCGTCGAGACGCCGCAGGGCTGGGATTTTTTGCAAGCCGCCAATATGACTTTGATTGGGCCAAACCGATATCGTTGCGACACTATTTTGAGAGGCGTGGGCAGTGAAGGCTATAGCCGGCAAGGCGTGACGTCCGGGGCGCGAATTGTCTGGCTGGACGCTGGCGTCCAAGTCTTGGACATCAACCCCGACTACATAGGGGAGGCCGTGTCCTTAACGGCCATAGCCAATGAGAGACAAAGCGCCCCCACAGAGTTTGAATACGCCGCGAGCCACCTCAAACCGCTCAGCCCCGCCCATCTCACGGCTAAACGCGATGCGGGCGCTCTTGTTATAAACTGGATTCGCCGCAGCCGTGTAGACGCGGATAGCTGGCTAGGGGAAGTGCCTCTAGGCGAAGGGAGCGAACGCTATCGTGTCCGGCTATGGGACGGTGAAACGCTGATTGAAACCGCAGAGGTCACCACCCCGAGCTATCAATCCATGGCCCCAAACCTCACCCACATAGATGTCTCGCAAGGCTCAGATTTAGTAGGATGGGGCGCGACAGCAAAACTTCTGATTTCTGCGAGCTAAGCCATTGAAAACGCCGCCGTTCCGCTTACATTCCTATCATGGCAAAAAACCCTTATACTTTATTGGGGGTGAAGAAAGACGCGACCAAGGCCGAGATTAAAAAAGCTTACCGGACGCTCGCGAAAAAACTTCATCCTGACACGAATAATAATGACCCCAAAGTTGCGGAGCGCTTCAAGGAAGTGACGGCGGCCTATTCCCTGCTGTCCAATGACGATATGCGCAAGCAATATGATACGGGTCAGGTCGATGCATCCGGACAGCAGCAAAATCCCTTTGCAGGCGGCGGCAATCCCTTTGGCGGGGGCGGGCCGCAGACAGGTTTTGGCGGTTTTGGCGGCTTTGGCCAAAGGTCTCGCCGCGGCGGTGGCCAAGACGATATGGCCGACTTATTTTCCTCACTCTTCGGGATGAATATGGGCGGCATGCAAGGCGGCATGGAACGACCGCCCATGCGTCCCCAGAAAGGCGCGGATGTTCGCTATAAAATGCAATTACCTCTCCTAACCGCGCTGGAAGGCGGTACAAAATCCCTTCAGGGCGGACTAAAAGTAAAGTTGCCCGCCGGCGTTAAAGACGGTCAGGTCTTGCGCTTGCGCGGTAAAGGACGTCCGGGCGTCAATGGCGGCCCGGCCGGTGACGCCAAGATAGAAATTACGATTAAGCCGCATAAAAACCTGCGACGCGAAGGCGATGACCTGCATCTGGATTTACCCATAACGCTGTCAGAGGCGGCAAAAGGCGCGAAAGTTGATATTCCCATGCCGCAGGGCACAGTAAAATTGACGATTCCGCCAGGAACGAACTCCGGCAAGCGCTTTCGGTTGTCGGGAAAGGGGGCCGCAAAAGGCGATCTCTACGTCACCACACGCATCAAATTAACGGATGCGGAGCTTGCGGCTTTGCCGACCATGGCCAAAGACTGGCCGGATATGGGCGGGGCTGACATTCGAAACGGATTGCTCTAAGCATTAATCGCTCGCCTGAATCAGATATTCAGATGTTATTCAGGCTTCTATTGCTAAACAGGGCGCATGATGACGTTACGGTCCATATTGATTACTGCGACGGCGCTTTTTATGAGCGCTGGAACAGCTATGGCTGCGCCGCTATTGCCGAGCCAGAAGGCCGACTTAAAGGCTCCGGCGGCCGCGCCAGCTAAGCAATCGCCGACCTACGTAAAATTTGCACAAAATCGTATCTCCGCGTCTCAGGCCAAATCCATTGCCCTATCGCGTGTGCGCGGCGGCGAGTATGTCGACCTGCGTCTGGTTGGAAATACCTATATCGTGCGGGTACGGGCGCCGGGGGGAAGAATTATTGATATTCGTATTGACGCCCGGACAGGCCGGGTGAAATGATAGTCTCTGTCACGTTCGACCCGACGTGACACCGCTTTTAACTATAGGTTTTTCATGCGCGTATTAATTGTTGAAGACGATCCCGATTTGTCACGCCAGCTCCGCACGGCGCTAAAAGATACCGGTTATGCGGTCGATGTGGCCGATAATGGCGAAGACGGCCACTTCCTCGGCGACACCGAACCTTATGATGCCGTGATACTGGATTTAGGTCTGCCATTGATTGACGGCGTCTCTGTTCTTCAAAAATGGCGCGCGGACGGGAAGAAATTTCCCGTTATGATTCTCACCGCGCGCGACCAATGGAGCGAAAAGGTTGCCGGTTTTGATGCTGGCGCGGATGATTACGTGACCAAGCCATTCCATACCGAAGAGCTTATGGCCCGGCTCCGGGCTTTACTGCGGCGGGCTTCCGGGCACAGCACGGACACGATTGATATTGGCGAGCTGTCTGTCGATAACCGCTCGGCGCGCGCCTTTGTCAACGGGATGGCGATTAAGCTGACAAGCCATGAATTCCGGTTGCTGGCCTATATGGCGGCTCACCAAGGCCGGGTCATTTCCCGGACGGAACTGGTCGAGCATATTTACGAACAGGATTATGACCGCGACTCCAACACAATCGAAGTGTTTGTCGGCCGTTTAAGACGTAAGATTGGCACGAACCGTATCGAAACTGTCCGTGGGCTCGGATATCGCCTGATCGATCCGGCCTCCGAAAAGGCTGAGTAAATTACGGCCTTCTTGCGCAAATTTAGTTTCAGTCTATGCCTGACCTCATGACCACGACACGCCATCCCCGCTCTCTCGTAACAGGTCTTGTGCGCGGGGCGGCGATGTGGGCGGTTCCTATACTGATTATTTCTGCCGTGGTGTTAACCTGGCTATACCGAACCACGACCTATCGGATTTTTGACGACCCCCTTGATAGCGCCGTCACTTCTTTGATTGCGTCCGTTGATGTGGATGCAAACGGGGCAGTTGCTGTCTCGCGGGAGCCGCTGGATCCTCGGTATCAACGCGCTTTATCTGGTCGTTACTGGCTTATCGGCCAATCCAATGGAGAAGCGCGCGCGCCTTTAAGAATCCTTGCCGCCTCTCGCTCTCTTTACGGCGAGAGTTTGGTTTTGGAGCCTCCGGTTTTAAGAAACCTAAAATCAAATATGGGAGAAGCCGTGCGCGCCTCCAGCCGGGGTGTAGACACGGGGGAAACCCTTCGTATCGTGGCGCGTCAGGTTATTTTACCTGGAACAGAACAACCCGTTATCGTTTTGGCCGGAGCTGACAAGCGCGCGGCCACGCGGGATATTCAGAGGTTTGCTGTAACGGCTCTCGCGCTCATGGCGGCGCTTTGCCTGGCGCTCATATTTGCTGTTTATACTCAGGTACGTGTGGGTCTAAGCCCGCTCTTCACACTTCGTAACAAAGTGGCAGATGTCCGCGAAGGCAAATCCGCGCAAGTGGAGGGGGTGTATCCACCTGAAATTGCCCCTTTGGCCGAAGAGCTGAATAGCTTGATTAGTCACAATAAGAATATTGTGGAGCGCGCCCGGACTCATGTCGGCAATTTGGCCCACGCTCTGAAAACCCCTTTGGCGGTCTTGCAGAATGAAGCTCAAAGCGGGCCTCAAACGCCGTCAGCGCTCGTCGCGAAACAAACCGAGATTATGCACCAGCAAGTCGATCACCATCTTCGCCGCGCCCGGGCGGCGGCAAGAGGTCAGTCCATCGGCGTCACAACGCCTTTGGCAGATGTAATTGACCCCCTAATGCGGACTTTGCCGCGCATATATCGTGACAAGGATTTGTATATCGATGTCGATACAGAAACCGCTCTGGTCTTTCGCGGGGCAAAGCAAGACATAGAAGATATGGTTGGCAACCTAATGGATAATGCGGCCAAATGGACGAAAACAGATATAAAGGTCAGAGCTGAAACGGATAAAAACCGCTCTGATATGATGCGGATCATCATTGAAGACAACGGCGCAGGACTTGATCCCAAAGAATATGAAGAGGCCTTGAAACGCGGCGCGCGTTTGGACGAAGCCACGCCGGGCAGCGGTCTGGGGCTAGCGATCGTCGATGATCTCGCCCGTGCCTATAAAGGACAATTTCACCTGTCCCGGTCTGAAATGGGGGGCTTGCAGGCAGAGCTGATTTTGCCCAAAGTCGGCGCGTCATGACAAAACCTCCTATAGCTCTTGAAGACAGACAACAAAGCGGCGCGCGGCGTTTTTCGCCAAGTGCAGGCCGCAATAAAGAGGTCATTGCGCAGCAGCTGAAGACGATCTTGCCGCCCGAAGCGCATGTCCTTGAAATTGCTTCCGGCACAGGGGAGCATGGACACGCCGTTTGCGCCAGTCGCGACGATATTAGCTGGCAATATTCCGACCCGGACGCTGAATCCCGCGCGAGCGAAGATGATTGGCGCCTAGAGAGTCCGATGCAGCTGCGACCTTCGCTTCCGCTGGATATGACGGCTCCGGATTGGTGGGGCGGCCTCCCGGATTATGACGCCGTATATTCGGCAAATATGATCCATATTGCCCCGCTGGAAGCCTGTGAAGGCTTAGCTTTAGGCGCAGCCCATATCCTTAGAGAGGGCGGCGTGGTTGTCCTCTACGGCCCGTTTCTCGACGAAAGCCGCTCGGCCCCGTCAAACCTGGAGTTCGACAAAAACTTGAAGGCCCGGAATCCCGCTTGGGGCGTGCGAGAGCAAGCTCTTGTTAAGCATATCTTTGCAAAGGCCGGGTTTAATGGGCATCGCCTGATTGAGATGCCCAAAAACAATCACATCTACGTTTTTTCTCGCGATTAGGCCTTAACAAGCGAGCTTTCCTCAGTTCATGACTTCCTTGTCATGTTTTGGACATGTTCCTGATAGTCTATTCCCCCCATGGTGGGGCCAAGCTGGAGGATTCGAAGAGTGTTTTTGCACGACCTTTTGACATCACGAAAAATGCTTTTATGCGCAACGACTGCCGCTGCGCTGGTATCTGCGCCTGCTTTGGCGCAACAGAGCGATCCGAGTGAAACCGCGCGAGTTGCTGAAGCGATCAATAACAACTCAGCGCAGACCGGGCAAAATGAAGCTAAGAGGTTCACCCCCCTACGAGATCAAGGAACAACGGATCAGGCCAGCCCTCAAAATAGCGCCGCTCAGAAAATGTCGCCTCCGGCGGAACTATCCTCCACAGCGAGAGCGCTGACGCCGCAGAACCTCATGGATATGCCAGTCTCTTCACTTCCGTCCATTGCAGACCTTGTTGAGAATGTCAGCCAGTCCGTGGTCAATATTATCGTCCGCACTGAAAGCGGAGAAACGACTTCTGAAGGGCAGGGCTCTGGGTTCATAATCTCTGACAAGAACGAAGTCGTGACGAATTATCACGTCATCGAAGGCGGTAATACGATCAATGTAGAGTTTAATGACGGGCAGGTTTATCCGGCCCGCGTTCTCGGCACAGATGAAGAAACGGATCTCGCGCTTCTTCAGATAAAAACTCAAGAGAAGATACCGCATCTAACGTTCAAACAGGATGGGGACGTTAGAGTCGGCGATTGGGTCGTCGCGATCGGAAATCCGTTCGGCATCGGCCAATCCACCAGTCTGGGCGTGATCTCAGCTATTGGACGCGAGCGTGTGGATAGCGGCAATTATGTTGATTACATTCAAACTGACGCCACAATTAACCGCGGAAATTCCGGCGGCCCGCTCTTTAACCTGGACGGTGATGTCGTTGGCGTAAATTCCGCTATTTATTCCCCAACCGGGGCCAGTGTCGGTATCGCTTTTGTGATTCCCCACGGCACAGCAGAACAGGTGATAAGCTCTCTTCGAACGGACGGTCGGGTGCGGCGCGGCTATCTTGGCGCGGCTTTGCGCGACGCCGAGTTTGAAATAGAGGGTCAGCCCGGTATTTTTAAGGCGGGCGCTCTGGTCAATAGTGTCGTCCCGGGAAGTCCGGCTGCTCAATATGGATTACAGGTGGATGATATTATTCTTCGCGTGAACGACGAGGCCGTTCGAAACGCCGTCGAGGCGACGCGAGTCATCGGCAAAATGAATCCGGGCGATGTCGGACGGTTCATTTATGAGCGGGACGAAAAAACCTATGCCTTAAATATTTCTATTACCGAACGTCCCGACAAACACGAGGTCGAAACGGCAAAAGCCATTACGCAAGGCATGCCGCCGCCGGCCCCGAAAGAGCCGAGCCGTGGCACAATCAATGTAGATACGGGCTTGCAAGTCCTTGATATTTCATCCGAATTTCGAAATGCGATCAAAATGCGCTCTGACCAAGTCGGAATTTATGTCGAATCTGTCACGCCCGGCAGCGCCGCTGAGAGCGCTGGATTCAAAATGGGCATGGTACTTCTCGAAGCTGAAAGTGAACCTTTAGCGGAGACAGACGTTTTGCGCACAGTGGTATTGAATGCCAAGCTGGATGAGAAAGAAAGTATATCCCTCCATGTCCGACTAAAGGACGGAGGAGAGACCTACATGGTTTTGCCATTATGAGAACAAATTTTGGATGAGACCATATTTGGGTCAAATTTAGTAGAAAGAATGAAAACTGAAAGTCTGGGGGACTAGTGGAGAAAGAAATGAGAATACTCGTTGTCGAAGATGATGAAGTTGCAGCTGAATATGTCCGAAAGGGCCTTATGGAAGCTGGTCACGTCGTTGACCTCGCCCCTGACGGCGATTTGGGTCTCGAAATGGCTAAGGCGGCAGATTATGACGCCTTAATACTCGATCGAATGCTGCCCAAGCGGGACGGTCTGGAACTGTTAGGCGATTTGCGCGAAGAGGGTGATGCAACGCCCGTGCTGATCCTATCAGCGCTTGGCGAAGTCGACCACAAGGTCGAAGGCCTTCGCGCAGGCGGAGATGATTATCTGGCCAAACCCTATTCCTTTACCGAGCTTCTGGCGCGGGTAGAAGCGATTGGCCGCCGATCTGATCCGAATGCCGCTGTGACCAAGCTTAAAGTCGGAGACCTGGAAATGGACCTTTTGGCCCGCACGGTTCGCCGTGACGGACAAAAGATCCTGCTGCAACCCCGCGAATTCCGTTTGCTGGAATGCTTGATGCGCAATGCCGGCCGGGTTGTGACCCGCACTATGCTTCTCGAAAAAGTCTGGGACTACCATTTTGACCCCCAGACCAATGTGATCGACGTTCACATTTCGCGGCTTCGCGGAAAAATCGACAAGGAGTTCGATGAGCCTCTGCTGCATACTGTTCGCGGCGCGGGTTATCGCTTGCAGGTCTAATGGCCGCTCTTTAAGCGTCTGATTGTGATTGACGCTATCCAAAAACTGCTGCGGAATACGATGTTCCGCTTGTCCTTATTAGGCGCAACGTTGACGATGGTCAGCGTTGCCGCTGCCTTGGGGCTTGTCTATTATTCCATGATCGAGTCCGAGCTGCGACGCGTGGAGCAATCCAATATCGATGAAATTGCCGAGCTTCAGAACCTTTATGACGAAGGGGGTTTGGCCCGCGTACGCGCCGCGAAGGCCGCTGGGATTGTGCCGCAAGGTCTGTCTCCGGAAAGCGATGAGTTCAAACAACTCTATGATCGCGGCGGGATTACCGCCGTAGAACGCGCCGTAACGGTCCGGGGCGCGAGCTATGAAGCGCTTTATTTTCTGCAAGCCCGCCGTCAATCCCAAGTCCTGATACGGGGAAATATTCTGGGCCAAGGCGACCTTCTGGCCAGTGAAGCCATTGCTCAAGATGAGATCAACAGTCGCGGCTTTTCAAAAATTCAATTTTTATACTCTGACCCCAATTCAGATTCAGAAGATTTTATTGATCGACGGGCGCGGGGGATTGTCGGGAATTTAAAACTGGGTGAGGATAATGTTGCCGCCATTATTGTCGGACGGGACGTGGAAGCCATTTCCAGAACCGGTGACAGAATTCGCTCAACACTTGTCCCCGCCCTTTTGCTGGCGGCTATTTTGGGTCTCATATCCTCTTGGTTTGTATCGCGCAGTTTCGCCGCGCGGGTGGAGGCTTTTAACCGGCTGGCAACAGATGTGCGCGCGGGTAATTTAGACAGGCGCGCGCCGCGAAATTACTCCGAAGACGAGATGGACCTTCTGGCGGAGCATTTGAATTCCATGCTCGACCATATTGACCGCCTCATGCAGGCGATGCGCTATGCAGGGGATTCTATTGCTCATGACCTTCGCTCTCCGCTCACCCGCTTGCGGACGCGGCTGGAAAGCGCCGCCGTTGAATTAGGCGACACGCCGGAAGCCGACATACTTTTCTCGGCGGCCGAAGATGCCAGCGAACTTCTCACGACTTTTGACGGCGTATTGCGTATTGCCCGACTTGAGGCGGGGGAGCGGCGCGAGCTTTTACAGCCGACGGATCCTAAGCCCCTATTGGATGATCTAGCCGAGCTTTATGAGCCGGCTTGTGAGGATGCGGGACTACAATTTTCCGCCGATATTGCCAAAGGCACCGACATTCTGGCCGATAGAGGTCTGTTATCTCAGGCGGTCTCAAACTTGGTTGAAAATGCCATCAAATATACACCCAAAGGCGGCCGCATTCATCTTGAACTGCGTAAGACCCGCAATGGACGGGTCACGATTTCGGTGACCGATGACGGCCCAGGCATCCCGTCAATAGATCGGGAGCGTGTAAAAGAACGCTTTGTTCGTTTGGATAAGAGCCGAACTTTGCCGGGCAGCGGTCTCGGTATGGCCCTTGTCGACGCCGTGGCCGATTTGCACCGTGCGGAGTTTACTCTGGAAGACGGATTTGACGACCGGGGCACGCTCGGATTGAAGGCGAGCCTTGTGTTGCCGCGCCGCCGTCCCGGTTTGGGAGCCGATGAAGGCAAAGCTAAATCCTCAGGGAAAGTCTAGTTTTAAAACCTAAGCCGCTGAATCCCGGTAAGGGTTGGGCAGTTGCGGAGGCGCAGATTGCGACCGTTGAGGCGCTTGGCCTTGAGCTGGATTGGTCATGGGCGGAGGCGAGGGATTAACTTGGACAGGCGGCTGTGATTGCGAAGGCTGTGTGTTTTGTGCGACGGCAGATTTAGTCTCGTCCATTCGGGCCTCACCGGCAGATAGAACAACAGCAATGTCATTTGCCAATTTTGTAATCTCGCTGCCGACTTCTGTTGGATCAGGTTTTTCCTGTTTTACGGGCGGGCTGGACGGTAGAGTAAAGGTAACAGTTGTGCCTTCGCCCAGCGTGCTTTCCATGCTGAAATTCCCGCCATGGAGTTCGACGAGGGATTTCGATAAAGCGAGACCCAACCCGGTGCCTTCATGTTGACGGGAATGCTGGCTGTCGATCTGTTCAAATGGCTGCGCCAGACGCTCAATATGTTCTTGGGAAATGCCGATACCGGTATCGGTCACGCGGACGATGAGCCCGGCTGATTTCGGCTCGACCGCAATTGTCACAGATCCGCCTTCAGGCGTGAATTTAATAGCGTTAGTGATAAGGTTGAGCAGAACCTGCTTAACCGCCCGAGGGTCCGCTTCAATCTCTTTGGCAGGCTTTTCTTCGAAGATAAGTTTCAAGCGATTTTCATCCGCCCGGCCCCTGACAATACGAATGACCTGTTCAACCATGTCGTTAATTTGGAGTTCCTCAGTATTAAGGGACATTTTACCGGCTTCGATTTTGGACATATCAAGAATGTCGTTGATCAGGCTGAGCAAATGTTGTCCCGAAAACAGGATGTCATTGACATATTCTTTATAGCGAGCATCGCCGAGCGGCCCGAACAGCTCTTTTTTCATAATGTCCGAAAAGCCGTTAATGGCGTTGAGAGGCGTCCGAAGCTCATGGCTCATATTGGCCAAAAATTCGGATTTAGAATGGCTGGCTTCTTCGGCGCGAATTTTTTCTTGTTCGTAGTTTTCCGCCAATTCAACAATACGGATTTGGGATTTACGCAAGACGCTGATGGTTTTTTCTAGCGCGTCCTGATTAACCTGAAGCTCTCTTTCGCGGGAGCGAATGGCGGTCACTTCTGTGCCGATACTCACGCGCCCGCCATCATTGGTGAAGGTTTCGGAGTAGCGGATCCAGCGGCCATCCTGTAATTCCATCTCGTTGCCTTCGGCGCGTTCGGTCACGCTGACCACATTCTTCATACCGTTATACTCCACGGTCGCGTGGTCGATACCGACTTGAAGCTGACCGGGTTGGAAATTGAAGAAACTTTCAAACCGTTCATTCCAGATCAAAAGCCGGTCGGATTGGTCCCAAATCACGAAACTATCCGTCATAGATTTCAGGGCGTCAAATAGACGGGTCTCAGCCGCTTGTAACCGGGCCTGAGCGCCGCGCATTTCAGTAATGTCCAGCGCCATCCCAATAATGATTTTGGCATGGTCTGACCCCCGGACCGAAGGGCGTCCGCGGCACGCCATATAAATGGGGAGGTGAGCGAGGCCAAGTTCAACATCAAAATCACCGCTGACATGGCTGCGCCGAATAGCGGCAAATAAACGCTCTCTGTCGGCGGGCGCAAATAGGCCTAGAAATTGCGCCATCGACAAGGTTGTATCGACCTTAGGCATGTTGAAAACACTCGCCAGTGAAGGACTCAAATAGGCCGTGTTTTTAGCTAGGTCTATTTCCCAAACCCCGCCTTTTGACCCGTCAACGGCCGCTTGATAACGCTGAATCGCGACTTCGTCCTCGTTTTGACGTTGCCGAAGTATATCCATCTGGCGCATCAACTGGCTGGCAAGCATCCAGATCAGCCATCCCATGCCCAGCAAGAGAAGCGCGAATAACATCAGGTTTTCTTTTAGGCCTGAGGCAATTCCGCGGGGTTGGATATCGATAACCGACAAAAAGGATTTAGGGACGGGGGCTGTACCTAACCAGACCTTTGAACTTCCGGTTTCAAACGGGATAAGAGATGTCTCTTCGGCATTTTTCGTCAAACCGGCCAAGCGCTGTGCGTTGATATTATATACGGTGAGCGCATCGGCAGAGGTCACATTCGCACCGCCATCAATGACGCGTCCTCCGTCCATAATCAGCGCGGCATTTGCGGACAGTTCTCCGATAAAGGTTTGCGGCGCCATAGCTGTGAGGAGAAAGACGTCATTTCTCCGGCGAATTATAACGGGAATAGCGGATCCATTCTCGGCGACGAGAGAGAGAATCTGAACTTCGCCTGTGGGGTAATTGCGGGAGTCCAGCTGAGCAACCAGATCGCCCAGCGTCCCGGCTTTGGCCATTGCCGTTCCGTTAGCGTCGACCATGGCAACCCCGTCAATCATCTCGCGCTGGGAAATGAAATTAACAATCTGCTCCGGTGTGCCTTCACTGAAAAGGGCCTGATCGATCCAGGCAATTTCTGTATCAATCCGCCGGGACACATCTGTGGCCTGATTGCTTAGGGACTGAGAGAAGCTGATTTGGGTTTGTTCGCTAAAACGCTCATTATCGTAATAGAATTTTGTCAAAGCCAGAATCGCTAGGAGCACAAAAAAAGCCCCGACAGCAAAGAGAAGACTCTTTAAGGACGCCGTTCCGCCGACCCGATCGGAAATTCGGTCGATCCCCTTTGTAAAGGCGCCGCCTTTGGACGTATCTAGTCGCTGAGACGGTTCCGTATCAGAAGGCACGCGAGACCGTAGGTGAGCTGGTTGAACAGGGTTCTGAGGCGAAGGGCCTAGGCGTTGCCGCGTATGAGGGGGCGCAGCGGCGGGCTGGCTTTGAGGTCTTTGAGCTTGCGCGCGAGGGGGGTGAGATCCGGCAGCACGTTGATCAGCAGGGTGTTGACCGGCCACAGTTCGTCGCTGGGCCGCGTCCTGACCGTTTGGCTGCGCATATTGCGTTTGTCTTGAAGACCCTCTTTGCACTCACTTCCCCCGAATCACGCTTAAAACGCTAAAGATAGTCGTAAGAGAAGTCGAACAAAACGTGGTTAATTTTTCATTTACCTTGAAGAAAAAAGAGTAAAAAACTGTGTTTAGAGTCAATTTTAAGTTTTTATCCGGGTTTCAGGCTCTGGCCGCCCAATCGCATAGCCCTGAGCAGCGTCAAACCCCATTTCCATCACGAAGTCTTTTATCTCGGGGGTTTCGACGCCTTCCGCGATAAATTTGACATCCAGAGCCTCCCGTAGAGATAAAAGGGCCTCTAAAATGGCGCGATCTCGCATAGAATTCAAACTGGCGGTCACAAACCCGCCGTCAATCTTGAGCCAATTGGCGGGAAGGGCGCGCAGATACCGAATAGAGGCCGCGCCGGCGCCGACATCGTCAAGGCAAACCGGGTGCCCTCGGGACTTTAGGTCTGTGAGCAAAGTCTCTGCGAGGACGAGATTGTCCATGTCCCAGCTTTCGGTCAGCTCTATAATGAGCTTGCTTGGCGAAGCTTCTAACGCTGTTAGGCAGGCCGTGACCGATCCGCGAAACGTTTCTTTATCAACCGACGCACCCGATAAATTAATGGCGATGCCCGTCTCTTGGGGGTATTCGTTCAAGACCAAAATCGCTTGCGCGAGCATGGAAAGATCCAAATCCCGGATTACGCCGCTCAGTTCCGACGCCCGGATAACGCCTTCGACATGTTTGTCGTGATCAAAACGCACGAGCCATTCATGATGGTGAATATGGCCGTCTCTCAAATCAACAATAGGCTGTCGTAAAACAGTAAAACGTTGCTCGGAGACATGCTCGCGAAACCCATCTACGGTTCGGATTTCGGATATGCGGCGAAGGTTGTCCATCCCCATGGCTTAGCCTGAATCTCCTAAGAGAGCCTTACCAAGACATGAAGGAATCTAGGCCAAATCAGACCTAACCAGCGCCAAGAGTTTTTGATGCAATCTCTAGTGTATTTTTGGACGGCTCCGCGGCAATGACGCGGCGTAGCTGCTCTTTGATTTGGCCCTGCCTCTGGTCATCTAGCTTGCGCCAAATTCCGTAAGCTCCCACCAGGCGCGCCGCAACTTGTGGGTTTCGGCTATCCATATCCAAAACTTGCGCCGTAAAGAAGTCATAGCCGCTGCCATCTGGCGCGTGGAACAAATTGGGGTTTGCCATAGCGAAACTCCCGATTAAGGCTCGAACGCGGTTCGGGTTTCTGCGGTCATAGGCTTCATGTTCTGTCAGCCCTACGAGAGCGGACACGCCTTCGGAATGATGGCGCATCCCTTGAACGGAAAACCATTTATCCATGACCAGCGGGTTGGATTTCCATTTCTCATAGAAATTCTCCATGGAGGCGTTAACCCGTTTCCCGCCAAGCTTTGTCAGCGTCATCAGGGCCGCCAGTTCATCTGTCATATTAGTGGCTGTGCCGAGCTGTTCTGTGGCAAGGCCAGCTGTTACGGCGTCGCGTCCTGACGCTAACAGAGAAAGGCAGCGATTGCGCAAGGCTCTCCGGCCCGCCGACTCAGCATCCGGGCTGAAGGACCCGTCATCGGACAAGGCATGATAGCGTTTGAGTAGATCGCTTCGCAGCCGGTTTCCAACTGCGCGGGAGAGCCAATCTCCCGCCAGATAAACGGCAATGGGATCGGATTTGTCCAGCGATTGAAGGATTTCTGCTGTACTCGGCGGCGTTAACGCCAAAGCCTTGAAACTATTGTCGAAATTGTCGTCGTGGAGCGTGTTTCGTAGGGCCTCACAATAATCCCGAAGCGCGTCATCTGTTTCGGGCATAACTCCGGTTTCAAGCGCTAAGGCCTGTGTGCCGATAAGTTTTCGGGCCAAAGTCTGACCGGCTTCCCAGCGGTTAAACGCATTAGGGTCTTGAGCCATCAATCGCAGCTGATCTTTGGAGGTTTGCTGTGATGACAATATCACAGGCGCGCTGAAGTCCTGCAAAACCGAAAGCGAGACAGCTTCGTCAAAACGGGGAAGGGAGACTGTGTTTTCTTCTGTGGTCAGGACAGTCATTTGCGGTTCTGTGAGGGGACCATTATCTCCGATTGCTTGCCATTTTATTGGCAGAACGACAGGCAATTTCTCGTTTTGGCCAGGCGTCGGCTTGGTGTTTTGGGAGAATGTAATCCGCGTGCCTTGGACCGGGGTTGTCAGAGACTCGTCGACCGCGACGGAGAGTTGCGGCGTGCCGGCCTGTTCGTACCAGCGCATGAATTGCGAGAGGTCTTCGCCTGTTGCTTGTTCGAAGCATTCTATGAATTGTTCAATCGTCGCGGCGGTGCCGTCCAGCATTTCAAAATAAAGATCCGAGCCTTTGCGGAAATCTTCGGGGCCCAATATAGTTTTGAGCATGCGGATGAGCTCGGCCCCTTTTTCATAAATTGTCGCCGTATAGAAATTATCGATCTTCATATATTCAGTCGGGCGGACAGGATGAGCGAGAGGGCCGGCGTCTTCCGGGAATTGACGGCCGCGAAGCGCGCGCACGTCTTTGATGCGCTGTACATCTGCGCCGCGTTGGTCGGCAGAAAACTCCTGATCGCGGAATACGGTAAAGCCTTCTTTCAGGCAGAGTTGAAACCAGTCGCGGCACGTAATCCGGTTGCCGGTCCAGTTATGAAAATACTCATGTGCGACAACGGACTCAATCCGTTCAAAATTCATATCTGTTGCAGTTTCCGCGTCGGCCAAGAGCAGAGACGAGTTGAAGATATTCAGTCCCTTGTTTTCCATGGCGCCGAAATTGAAATCACGGACAGCGACGACCATAAACCGGTCGAGATCATATTCGCGCCCATATGTGTCTTCGTCCCACTTCATGGCCCGTTTCAGGCTGTCCATGGCATAATCCGCGCGGGGCGCATCACCGGGGTCGACATAAATCGTTAGCGGAATGTCCCGCCCGCTCATGGTCGTGAAGCTGTCTTCCAGAATATCAAACTCTCCGGCCACCAGCGCAAAGAGGTAGGCCGGTTTGCGGAACGGGTCTTCCCAGACGGCGTAATGACTTTTTCCGCCCTGGGACTCGCCAGACTCCACCATATTGCCATTGGCCAAGAGGTAAGGGTAGTCTTTCTTCGGAGCTTTCAGGCGAACCGTGAAGACAGACAGGACGTCTGGGCGGTCGGGATAATAAGTGATCCGCCGAAAACCTTCCGCCTCGCATTGTGTGCAAAAGCGCCCGCCGGAAACATAGAGACCCATGAGTTTAGAGTTTTCGGCGGGATTACAGACAGTTTCGATCTCCAGAACGCATTCATCCGGCAAGTCTTTCAGGACAAGCTCCGTTTGGGTGAGGGTATAATCGGCGCGTTTAAGAGTCTTCCCGTCCAGCGTAACGGATTTTAACAAAATATCTTCGCCGTCCAGATGAAAGTCCCCACCCGACACTCGAGTCAGAGCCAGCTTACTCTTCACCCGTGTTGATTTGGGTTTAAGATCAAAGTCTAGCTCCACGCTATCAATTTTGAAATTTGGCGAGGTATAATCCGCAAGGCGTGTAGGTTGTGGGGACTCTGCGGGAAGGGTTTCAGGGCGCATGGTTATCTCTCTCTAGAACTCCCATTAGATGTGACAATGCGTAGCGCGGGTTTCAACCGCAGAGTATAATTTATTTGCATTCCTAGCGCCCCTCCTGAAAAAGCGGCTTATGAAAAATACCTTCAACTGTAGTATTCTTTTAATCTGCTCCGCTGGGTTATTAACGTTTGGCGCTCAGGCGCAGGAAGAAACGGAATTAGGCCAGAGCACATTGGCAGAGCTGTCCCGTATCGAGCGCCCGGTGGCGCCCGAGAATATTCCTTATGATTATACGGTTGATTTTCAAATCAATGAGCCTGGGGACGACGCTAGCGACACACCTTTTACCGCAGTTTTAACGATCAGACCGGCGCTCACTGGGGACGAGCGCGTGACAGTCATCTCGCAATCGAATGACGAGCGCCCTGAGGCATTAAAAGAATTGCTGACGAAAATAACGTCTTTAGAGACTTCGCAAGCGGATCTCGCAAAAGAGTTTTGGTGCGAGGATGATGACAACGGTTTATTGTCGGAGGACTTCTCCGGGGATGACTTTACTGTCGTCAGGGAGACAGAAACCGAGGTCGTCCTTCGCCCGGATATCCAAAAATTAGCAGAGATAATGATGTCATCGGACGATTTTTTGGAAAATGGTGACGGTGATCGAAAGATTATTAAAAAGCTCCTAGACCGTCTTGACGGAGAATTCACCCTGTCCAAGCAGGACGCTCACTTGAAACATTTTAAAATCTGGATGACCCGCCCAATGAGGGTCAAGCTTATCGCCAAAATCAAAGAGCTGGAGTTGACGCAAAGCTGCGCTATCGCTCCGAATGGAGTCGCTTATAAAAGCGCCACCTCCATGCACCTACGCGTCAAGGCCTTGGGGACATCCGTGGTCCAGGATATGAATATCGTCGTACGAGATTTGAAACCTATCCCTGGATAGGACGCTCAAGCGGTAAAGACATATGCATGTTTAACGCTATATTTACCTGAAAATTACGCGAAATCCTTACGCTAAACCTAAACAGAACCTTACCGAATGCGAACTAAGTTTACCTGATTATTATTTTACTTGGGGCTTACATTGCTACTTTCATTTCTCTCGTCGCCAAATCGATCTGATGGCGCTCAAACTAACCCTTCGCAAAACGCCGGACCTCCGCCGAAAGCCGACCCTGCTCCAGATGCAGCTTCTGAGACGGAAAATAAGGCTACGCCACCTGAAGACGCCTCCAGCGCTCCGGTTTCCGAAACGAAGGAGCCATCCTCCAATGTCAACGAGTCTAACAAAGTAACCGCATCTGAAAAGAGCCAGCCAAGCTCTGAAGAAACGCTAACGCCACCCAATCGATATGACAGTATGGAAATTGAAGAGCAGTTTCGCGCTTTTGCGGAAAATGCTGATACGCAAATCAATTCTGACTTCTCCACCATCGAAACACTCTTTGGCGAACCCACAGACCTCTTTACTCTCGATCTTGCTGATTCCGACAAAGGCGAAAAAGACATAATCGCATCTATCTATGACGCGCGGCGCGTTGATACTGAGATCAGTAGATCGGTCGAGAAAACTCTTTAAACCAAGAATCCTACTCACGCTGGACCACTGGCCCGCTTCTCACCATGGAGCGGGCTTTTTTTTGAGCGTATCGGCAAGGTGAAAATTTAATCTTCAGCCAACAAAAACGCCCGGCACACTGAAAACAGAGGTGGACTTTGAGCCTTTATCGCGTATGGAGCGCGCAAACTCTCAATGACCGGAAATACCATGTCAGACTCTATCGAATTTTTGCGCAATGTCGCTATCGTGGCTCACGTTGACCACGGCAAAACAACTCTTGTGGACAAGCTTTTACGGCAGTCCGGAACGCTGGACGAGCGCGGCGCACGCGAAGAACGTGTCATGGATTCCAACGATATTGAAAAAGAGCGCGGCATTACGATTCTCGCCAAGAATACAGCCATCGGCTGGAAAGCTCCGGATGGTCAAGATTGGCGCATCAACATCGTCGACACACCGGGACATGCGGACTTCGGCGGAGAGGTCGAGCGCGTCCTGTCTATGGTCGACTCTGTTGTCTTGCTCGTTGACGCTGTCGAAGGCCCAATGCCGCAAACAACATTCGTGACGAAAAAAGCTCTGGCGCAGGGCCTCAAGCCTATTGTCGTGGTCAACAAGGTTGATCGCATGGGCGCCCGTCCGGATTGGGCCGTGGACCAGACCTTTGATTTGTTTGATCGCCTGGGCGCAACAGATGATCAGCTCGACTTCCCCGTTGTTTATGCCTCAGCGTTGAACGGATGGGCCTCTCATGAGGTCGAGACCGAGGGCGAAGACATGACGCCGCTTTTCGAAGCGATTGTTCAAAACGCGCCGGTGCCGGATGTTGACCCGGACGCGCCATTGCAGCTTCAGGTCTCTGCGCTCGATTACAATTCCTATACCGGCGTTATTGGCGTTGGCCGCGTCGTACGCGGAAAAATCAAACGCAATCAACAGGTCGTCGTCGCAACGCCGGACGGACAAACCCGCAAAGCAAAAGTTCTTTTGCTCTATGGTTTCATGGGCCTTGATCGCGTCGAGATGGAAGAGGTGTCTGCCGGGGATATTTGCTGTTTCACCGGTATCGATAAACTCGGTATTTCAGACATGATCTGTGATCCGGAAAATGTAGAGCTACTGCCTGCCTTGAGCGTGGACGAGCCGACCATTTCCATGACGTTTCAAGTTAACGATTCTCCGTTTGCGGGACGCGAAGGCAAATATGTCACCTCTCGAAACATCAATGATCGTTTGGAAAAAGAGCTGATCCACAATGTCGCCTTGCGCGTCGAACAGCTTGATGAAGCCGATAAGTTTCGCGTTTCGGGCCGCGGCGAACTTCATCTTTCTATCCTTATCGAAAACATGCGCCGCGAAGGATACGAACTCGCGATTTCCCGCCCGCAGGTGATCAACAAGGAAATTGACGGCGTGCTTTGCGAGCCGTGGGAAGCCCTCACCATTGACGTGGAGGAAGATCACCAAGGCTCCATCATGGAGAAACTCGGCGAGCGTAAAGGCAATCTCAAAAATATGGTGCCGGACGGGCAGGGGCGTGTGCGGCTTGATTACGAAATCCCGACACGCGGCCTCATTGGTTTTCGGTCAGAGTTTATGACGCTGACCTCCGGGACTGGCCTCATGTATCATAACTTTGAACAATATGCGCCGCGTTCTAAATCCACCATCGGAAGCCGCCAAAAAGGCGTGTTGATTTCAAACGGTGCTGGCAAGGCCGCTGGTTTCGCGCTCTGGAACCTACAGGACCGCGGTAAAATGTTTATCGGGCATGCGGAAGATGTCTATGAAGGCATGATCATCGGCATTAACGCGCGCGACAATGACTTGGTCGTCAATGTCCTGAAAGGCAAACAGCTTACCAATGTACGGGCGTCAGGAACGGATGAAGCCGTTGTGCTTACGCCGCCGATTAATTTAAGCCTCGAATACGCTCTCGAATTCATCAATGATGACGAGCTGGTCGAAGTGACACCTGAAAATATCCGCGTTCGCAAAAGATATTTGCTCGAGCATGAACGTAAAAAGGAAAGCCGCCGCAGAGAGGCGATGGAAGGCTAGCCTTTCATTTGGTCTCGGCGGGGTATTGCTCACCAGCTATTCCGCATTCGACACTATTTTATTCAAGCCCTCTGACGTTCAGGGGGCTTTTTTGCATCAGTAAACAGCCTCATCTGCGGCGCTATTGAACGCATTCGGGATTTGTGCGTTATATAATAACTGTTCATGAAGCGCTCAGCTTGGCTATGCTAGACACTTGCCGAAGGGACGTTTCAGAACCGAGAATTAAGTCAGGATGATAGATATGAAAAACCTTATAATCACGACAGTTGCGGCGTTGAGCTTGGTGGCCTGTGCTACAGGGCCGTCCGCATATGGGCCGGCGGCGAAGTCGGACAGTCTGGGATTTCAGAATACCAAAATTGAAAGTGACCGCTTCCGCGTCAACTATACGGGCCGGTCTGCCGAAGAAGCTCAAGATTATGCCCTTTTAAGAGCGGCAGAGATTGCCTTGGCTGAGGGATATAGCCACTTCCGAGTGCTTGGCGGCGAGACCTATACAGGGCAACGTCCTTCCAGCACCTCGACGAGCGTCGGTGTCAGCAGCGGACGGGGATATTATGGTAGCGGCACTTCAGTCGGTGTCGGGTTGAGTTTGAACGCTCTTGGGAGCGCGTTTAGCGGCAAGAAAATTACAAATTCAATCGAGATCAAATTAATGAACTCGGCGTCCGACCTACCAAACGTCTATGACGCAAGTCAGGTTCAAGCCAATATTCAGCCTGAGGCGTTTCAATAGACAGCTTTAAAACTGGCGGGGCTATATAAAGCGAACGGTAATGCGTTCCAATCCTTCCGCTCCGCCGGACAATTCATCCCCAATTATGACAGGCCCAACACCTGAGGGCGTGCCTGTATAAATGAGATCTCCGGGTTGCAGGTCCATATCCGCTTTTAAATGCTCAATGATTTCCTCAACCGACCAGATCATGTCTTTTAAACAGGCATGCTGGACGATATCTCCGTTTTTACGCAAGACAATGTGAGCCTTCGTCAAATCGACATCCTTTGCGAGCGTCAACGCCGAGCAAGGTGCGGATTGACGAAAGTTTTTCGCGCGGTCCCAAGGCCCGCCTTTGGTTTTCGCACTTGTTTGAAGATCACGTCGCGTCATGTCGATCCCAACGCCATAAGCGTAAATTTCAACGCCCGCCGACCCATTTTCCTCCTTGGATTTTGACGGTCCGAGAGCAACGACCAGCTCGACCTCATGATGTAGATCAGAGGTGTTGGGAGGGTATTTTATACTTTGTCCGGATTCCACGACCGTTTCAGCCGCTTTGGTAAAGAAAACCGGTTCACTGCGGGTTTCCTTGGCTGTCTTTCCGTCGCCGCCCATTTCGGTGATATGATCTGCGTAGTTCTTGCCTACGCAGTAGATCCGCCGCACTGGAAAACGGCTTTCTTGCCCCATGATTGGGAGCGTGACAGGAACGGCAGGCGGGAAGGCTAGTTTTGTCATGATCTCTGGTCGGTCTTTCTTTTTATCTCTTTACGCTATGCGATTTCGACTTCGTCTCAATGGATTGTCAAACAGGCAAGGCTGTCATAGCGTAGTCAGAGTTTAACATAAAAGGTTGTTATGCGTATCGTCGATATACCGATTGAAAAGATTTATGTTCCGGCGTCCAAGAAAAAGACGTTGGACACTTCAAAAATTGAGCCTCTCGCGGAAGATATTCTGGAAAACGGACTGAAAAGTCCAATTTACGTGCGCCTCGGGAAGAATAGATATGTCCTTCAGGAAGGGTTGCACCGCGTAGAGGCGATGAAACTTCTGGGGGAAGCCCTGATCGACGGTCATATCGTTCAAGCCAAAAAAGCCTGATCCTCTTTTACAAACAATAAAAAACCGCCCTGCGATGTGCAGGGCGGTAAATCTTTGCAGATTATTTATCCATCAACTCTTAGAGTTTTGGAGTAATGTCTTCGTCGATATCGGCATCGATGTCGCCATCAACATCCGCATCTAGACCGTCATTGTCGAGGTCTGTATCCAGGTCTGTGTCCAGATCGGCACCTGTATCTAGGCTTGTTTCAGGGTCGATAGTCTCGACATCTGACTCAAGCTCGAGGTCAGAGTCTGTCTCAATGCCGACTTCAGCGTCATAGTCTTCACTGGTTTCAACGGCACCCATTACGTCGGAAGATTCTTCCGTTGTGATAGTCGCGCTATTTTCCTTTTCGGCAAGTGCGCTTGTGTATTGAACTTCAGAGAAGTTGTCAGCGCCTTCAGAGATATCATAAAACTTAGACGTGATGTCTGATGTTGTATAATCTTCCATTCCAGGAGCTTCCGTGAACTCTGTCATGCTTACTTGGCCGTCAGCGTTTGCATCAAGCTCGGCAAAAGTTGGTTTGTCACCACCTGCATAGGCAGCAGATGCGCCTAGAACAGCTGATAGAGCTAAAGCGATAGAAGTAGATTTTAAATAGGTCATAATAAGTCCTCTTTCTGTTTACCCAGCACCATTAAGCGATGCTTGTTACGGCATCCGTTCGTCGTGATGCTTGTGGGATAAATGCAGGAAAACCGAAATTTGTTTCGTTACAAAACAGCATAACTCGTGGCAAGAATAAGGCAGAGTCAGGCCGAAATTGGGCGCGTTCTCTAAGGCGTTGAAATATAATTATAATTCAGGACTCAAGGGCGACGTTCGATCAGTCGGCACGTCAAAAAACTCCTAATATTTCTTCGGAACGAAGTCTTTCTGTGTGGGAACGACGCTTAGTTTTCTCAAAATACGTCTTACCGACACCTATATTAGGTCGGCTTTCCCTCTTTCAGAACAAGAGTTGGAACCCTGTTTAACCCTCATTTTGCAGTTTTTCTCTCAAAATCTTCCGGTTTACCTTCCCTACGGCCGTTTTGGGGATGCTATCGGTGAAGATTATACGGCGAGGCTTCTTGTATGATGCGATCTTCTCCGAAGCGTGGGAAATAAGATCTGCTTCAGATGCCTGATGGTCGGGCCGTAGAACAATAAAGGCGGTCACGGCTTCGACCCATTTAGCATCTGGCGCGCCGACCACGCAGGCTTCAAGCACGTCGTCATGTTCCATAAGCACGTCTTCGACTTCCCTCGGATAGACATTATATCCGCCCGACACGATCATGTCAGAGGTCCGGTCCCGCAAAAAGAGAAAGCCTCTTTCGTCAAACACGCCAATATCCCGTGTGTGAACCCAGCCGTCCGCATCGAAACTTTCTCTGCTGAGGTCCGGGGCTTTGAAATATCCGGCGGCTGAGGAGGGCGACCGCACTAAAATTTCGCCCGGCTCACCTTGGGGTGCCTCTTTCCCTTTTTCGTCAATGAGGCGAAGCTCGACATCTACGGCAGGACGTCCACAGGCGCCAAGTAAATCCCCGACATGGTCTTCGGGGCGAAGAACGGCCAAGGCTAAGGGCGCTTCGGTTTGCCCGAAATATTGCCAGAACTTATCCTGCCCAAATATATCAATCGCGCGTTCTATAACCGTGCGGGGCATGGGCGATGCGCCGTAAATGATATGATTGAGGGAGGACAGGTCATGTTGGTCCATGTCCGGCTGCTCCAGAAGCATATGAAGCATGGTCGGCACAAGATTTATAGCGGTGGGTCGATAATGGCTGATAGCGGAGAGAAACTCCTGCGGGACGAAACCGGATAATATAATGCTCCGCCCTCCACGTAGCCATAGAGGGAGAACGAAGGTCCCGCTGGCGTGGATAAGCGACGCCGCGTGCATCATGGCATCGCTCTGCGATATCGGAAACAAGTTCAAGAGGATATTGCGGCAAATGGCGGCGAAGGACGCCTGAGTATGTTGCGCCGCTTTCAAGACGCCAGTGGTGCCTGAGGTATAGAGTGTTAAAATAATGTCGTCCGGGGCGGCCTCAATCTGGGGGGGCGTCCCATCTTGGTCAGCGGCGATAGCCGCAAGGTCTGCGGAGTCTGGAAGAGAGACACCCAGGCCATACGCCGAAAGACTTGGGATTTTTTCGACAAGCTCTGCAGCGCGCTCTGCCAGATCCGCACTGAAAATCAGGATGCCGCATTCAGCTTCCGTCACCATCCGCGCATGCTCTTCCAAGGAGAGCCGGGCGTTCAAGGGAACTCTGTTCACTCCGGCCTTAACGCAGCCGAAATCCAAAGGAACGCTTACCAGGCTGTTATTTACCAAGAGAGCGACACGCGACCTATGGTTCGCTCCGACGAAGCTCAACGCATGCGCTAATTGGTTGGCTTGATGATTGACCTCGGCAAAGCTTAGCTCCCGGTCCTCAAACACAAGGGCGACGCGATCCGCATTTAGCGCGGCTCCACGTTCGATAAGGTCAATTGTGAGAGGCCCTAACTTGCTCATATGTTTCGTCCGTATTCAATGGGTCTATTTAAGAGTTAAAGTTGCCGTGGCGTCCGGCGCCGTCCACAAAACGTTTTGCGCCGGATTTTCCTTCTGCTGCAACTATGGGCGCGCCGAGCTGGCCTTCCTGCCGGAGGGCGGCGTCCAGTGGCATGTCCCATTGACGATAGGCCGAGTGGCGATCCGCCAGCATACATTGTTGAGGAAAGGCCGCGATCTCTTGCGCCAGTTTTTCCGCCGCTTGGCGCGATTCTCCGTCCGGCACGACGCGATTGACCAGTCCCATCGATAAGGCTTCGTCGGCGTCGACAGGGCGCCCCGTTAGTATCATGTCCATAGCCCGGCCCATGCCGACGAGGCGGGGCAGCCTTACCGTTCCCCCGTCAATGAGCGGGACGCCCCAGCGGCGACAAAATACGCCAAACACGGCCGATTTTTCTGCCACTCTCATATCCGCCGTCAGCGCGAGTTCCAGGCCGCCGGCCACGGCATAGCCGGACACCGCGGCGATGAGGGGTTTCGACAAGGCGAGGCGGGTAGGCCCCATAGGCCCGCTGCCGCCGCCATCCGGATCAAGTTCATGCGCCCGGTCTTCATCCTCTAGCGCGCTAAGGTCAGCGCCCGAGCAAAAGGTCCCGTGTGCGCCCCAGAGGACTGCTACCTTCTGAGTGTCGTCTTTCTCAAAATCGAATACTGCGCCGCGAAGATCAGCGGCCATCGGGCCGTCAACGGCATTTCGCTTGTCCGGTCTGTCCAGAATGATTGTCGTGACAGGGCCATCCCGTTCAACAGAAATGTAAGAGCCTGGCCTCATAATGTTTATTCTCCCCATTATAGCTTTTCTAAGCACACCCCTTGTAGGAATCTCTAGGCCAAAAACCAGATATATTTGTGAATAGCGGCGATGGAGCTGCTGGGTTTATCGCTTGTTTACCGAAATGGGATATTTAAATGACCCTATGCGGTACTTACTTTGCCTTTTATGTCTCTGGTTCAGCGCGGCGTCGGCTCATGCTTTCTCTGCGGATGACATAGTGGAAGCGGCGCGGGAACGCACGCGGGCAGAGGTTCGCTATGACCCGAAATATGTCGTTTTAGCTTATCCCGGGGGAGACGTTCCGGCGGATACCGGCGTGTGTACGGACGTTATCATCAGAACTTACCGCAATGCTTACGGCTTTGACTTCCAAGAAGCCGTCCATGAGGATATGAAACGTAACTTCAGCGCCTATCCCAAGAATTGGGGCCTAAAGCGCGCGGATAAGAATATTGATCATCGCCGCGTGCCTAATCTGGAAGCTTTTTTGAAGCGTCAGGGCGCGAGCCTTCCCATCACAAAAAAAGCCGAAGATTATCAGCCAGGCGACATAGTCAGTTGGCGGCTGGGCGGACGCCTTCCGCATATAGGCATTATTTCGGATAAGAAATCAGAGTGGGGAACGCCGCTCGTCATTCATAATATTGGCGCGGGTCCAGTCGAAGACGACCTTTTATTCAATACCGATATTAATGGCCACTTCCGTTTCGCGCCGAAATAGGCTCTCCAATAAAACCGCTGATTACGTCTCAGGGAATAAGAGGTCGGGGTTTTTCATCGTTTTGATCTCAAGAACATTATCGTTTGGATCAGCGATGAAGAATGTTTCCTGCTCATATTTATCGCCTTTGAATCGGCGGTAAGGCTCATCAATGTACTCAAGACCCGCCTCAGCGATGCGCTCTTTAACGCCGTCAAAATCTTTCTGCGTCAGATGAATACCGAAATGAGGCACTAGAACAGCGCCCATATCAACGTCGTGGCGAACATTGGGGAGCTTCTCTTCGCTTTGATGCAAGGTAAGTTCATTGCCCCAGAAATTGACGTCGACCCAACGGCCCTCTTCTCCGTTACCAAGGGAGCACCCCAGTATGTCCGTGTAAAATTTTACAGTGGTGTTCAGATCACCAGCAGGAATAGCAAGATGTAAGATACCAGACATGAATTTTCCTATCTCTTCTTATTTAAACGTCCTAAGGCGCCAAAGCGCTCCGCATCCCACTTCATATTGTCCCCGTGCGGTGATTATTCAATATGTTGGCTGCAGAGGTTATAATATGCGAATTTACCAAAAAAATCCGAATAGGGGGCATAATTTGCCAAAAATTGGCGCGAGAAGGGCTGCTCTTGGAGGTGATGATCTATTGTTAGAGCGTAAATTAGGGATACACCCGACAATATATAGGGAAGGCCTGACCGTCACCTTCCGCTCGACACATCGTCGCACTCGCACGAAATGGGTTGAACCGCCCTGAAGACTGAAGTCTATACGCCCCGCCTTTCAAATCACGATTCATTGCTCCTTAAACCCGAGAGGATTCATGCCCTTTTTCCGTCAAACCCTTTTATATTCGTTGCTCCCCTACCTTGCGATGTCCACGGCGCAACAAGCCGCCGCGTCGCCGGCTGAGCACGCAGATACCCACGCCGTTGGGAACGAAGCCGAAGACCGTCATGACGAGGAAAACGGACATAAAGACGAAGATGAACACGGTCATCACGATGGAGGAAATCACCAAATAGACGAAATCGTGGTTCAGGCAACGCGGTCCGGCCGCGCGGTAGAGAATGAACCCTTCCGGGTCGAAGTCATTGCAGGAGAAGAGATCCAAGAAAAAGCGCTCATGCGGCCCGGTAATATTTCCATGTTGGTCGCGGAAACTGGCGGGGTCAGAGTGCAGACGACCTCTCCGGCCCTTGGGGCCGCGAATATCCGCCTCCAAGGGCTTTATGGGCGCTACACCCAGCTCTTGAGCGACGGTTTGCCTCTTTATGGGGGACAAGCCGCGTCTATTGGATTGCTACAGATACCGCCGACCGACCTGTCTCAAGTGGAGGTGATTAAAGGGTCTGCGTCGTCCCTTTATGGCGGCTCTGCGCTAGGCGGCGTTATCAATCTAGTATCGCGGCGTCCTGGCGACGAACCGGCAGGTGAACTGCTCGCCAATTTCACAACGCGGGATGGCCAGGATTTGACGGGCTATGCGGAAACGCCGCTTAGTGATGAGTTTGCAGTATCTCTGACCGCCGGAGCTCACAGGCAGACAGAACAAGATCTAGACGATGACGGATGGATTGATATTGCGGGTTATGACCGCCTAACAGCGCGACCAAGACTGTTTTGGGATGGGGCCAATGGCTCAAACCTATATGCCACAATTGGTCTTATGACAGAGCAACGGGAAGGGGGAACCTTACCCGGCGAAACCGTCCCAGACGGAACGCCTTTCCGTCAAAATCAGGATACGACCCGTGTCGATGGCGGATTTATTTCTGAAACGCCCGTTTCCGATACGCTCACACTTAACCTTCGCGGCTCGGCAATGGTGCAGGATCACGAGCACCGCTTTGGCGACGTGCTCGAAGACGACCGACATGAAAGCTACTTTGCAGAAGCCTCTATTGCAGGCGGATGGGGCCGCACAAATTGGGTGGCGGGTTTGGCCTATCAGTCCGAAATTTTTAGTTCGGATACATTTCCCGCGTTCGATTTTGACTATGACGTTCCAAGCCTATTCGCGCAGCTTGATCACGATATGACCGAGGACTTCTCTTTCTCCCTCAGCGGACGAGTCGACGAACATAGCGAGTTCGGCACGCAGCTCAGCCCGCGAGTGTCCTTGCTATATAAGCCATCCGATTGGACCATCCGCGGATCTTATGGTCGCGGGTTTTTCGGGCCCACGCCTTTCGTGGAGGATATAGAGGCGGCGGGTCTGTCGCGGCTTGAACCCCTGCAAGGACTGGACGAAGAAACGGCCGAAACGGCGTCGCTTGATATTGGGTATCGCCGCGGGTCCATTGAAACCAATCTCACCCTGTTTGGCTCTAACGTTGACGGGGTGACGGAATTGGAAGCTTTTGCGTCGACAACCGGCGGGTCGCTCGACCGCGTTCGGCTGGTGAATGCTGAAGGGGAATCGCGCATTCGCGGCACCGAGCTTCTGTTTCGTTATTTCTGGAATGATGTGAAGCTTACGGCCAGCTATCTTTACTTGGATGCCACAGAGCAGGGTCCGTTTGGGGAACGACAAGAAATCGAATTGACGCCGCGCCATTCTGCTGGGTTTGTTGCCATGTGGGAACAACATGGCAAAGGTCGGTTGGGATTTGAAGCGTACTACACCGGCAAGCAGAGATTGAGCGGCAATCCTTTCCGGGATGAAAGCAAACCCTATCTCCACCTGGGATTACTGGGAGAAATCACAATTGGAAATACAGGCTGGTTCCTAAACGCAGAAAATTTACTGAATGTGCGCCAGACTAAAGAAAATCCTCTTGTGTTGCCTTCCCGCGCTCCGGACGGTCAGTGGACGACTGACATCTGGTCCCGAAATGACGGGTTCATCCTAAATGGCGGCGTGCGCTTAAAATTCTAAGCGTTTGCTTGCGAATTTGAAACATTCGCTTCCGGGTTTGGGCGTATATTGGTAAATCTCTTCCAAATCGGTTACGTCTGAATACAGAACGTCCGAGGAGGTAAGGTTATGTTTGTTGCAGGTTACTGGTGGAGAGTGCATCCGGGCAAAGAAGAACAATTCCGCGCGGCGTGGCGCCAAGGGACAAAGCTCATACAAGAAAAATACGGAAGTCTGGGGTCTCGTCTTCATCGTGACAAGGACGGACGTTTTATTGGTATTGCGGAATGGCCGGACGAGGAGACCTGGCAAAAGGCTTTTGATGCCAAGATGGCCTATGATGATCCCGAAACGCGCCAGGCTTTCGTAGAGTCTGTCGCTGATACGGCAGATGAGCCGTTATTACTCATGCACGTAACGGACGATTTGTTGGATCGGTAAGGCTAGGCGAGCTTGCCGAGCCGAGGCTGCCATTTCACGGCGCCACGCTCTGTCGGCCCCGAGCAACCTCAAGCCACCAAACGCCCTGACATTTGTTCCATCGATGTCATCACCGAGAGACGTCCGACGAGGCCGAAGTGAGAGGCACATAGTTTTGTAGGAACAGATGCGGAGCCTCAACGTATTCTAAATCATGGTAGCTGATTCAAAATCCAAGCCCCGGACTAAATCTGAGCCTGAAAATACTTCGGCTGAGCAAGCGCGCGGCGGTGAAATTATTCTGAAAACCAAAAGGCGGCGATTGATTTTTCTCGGTGGTCTGATCGGAATTGTTCTTCTCGCGATCATCTTGAGAATAGCAGGCTTATTCTAAACCCACACGAGAAGGGCGCTTACGCAAAGCCCCGTTTAATCTGACAATCTACCATCCCGCTTTTTTAAAATTTTTACGATCCGGTTATAAACGACTTCGGTGAGAATAACGGTGTCGTTGCCGGTTGTATTTACGAACTGGATCACGACCGTGTCGATATCTTTATGGTAGTGCGCTCGGCTTGAATGGCCCAATACCCAACCCGTGTGTCCATATTCGTAAATGGACGAATAAATTTCCTGCTCTCTTTCGCTAAATAATGTGCCGTCGTTCAGCGCTCTGAGAAAAATTCCAACATCTTCGGCGGTTGCGACAAACCCTTGATCGAGAGTTTTAAAATCGGTGTCATATCCGATGTGATAGCCGCTCATTAACGCTTCGGGATCTACATTTTTTACGGAGAAAAACGTTCGACTTAGACCAAGGGGGGAGAGGATTTCCTCCCGAATGTAGTCTGTGTGCTCATAACCGAGCATTTTGGTCATTATCATTTCGAGCAAAAGATAATTTGTATTCGAATAGGTGTACTCACTGCCAGGGCTAAAATCTGAAGGCGTGTCTAGAACAAAGTCCAAGACATCGACTGTGTCTTTCGACCAGTCGAAATCTTCGTGGTCTGTAAAATTCGGGATGCCGCTTCGGTGCTGGACGAGCATACGCAAGGTAATCTGATCGGCGTATTCGATACGTTCAGCTAGTGACGGTAAATAATGCGCTAAGGTTTCATCCAAAGAAAGCCGGCCCTCTGCCACAAGCTTTGCGACCGCTGAGGCATTATACAATTTTCCTATACTTGCAATTTTGAACAGAGCGTTTGGATCTGCGGGAATCTGGCGCTCTTTATCATGCCAGCCCGCGGCAAAAAATTCGGCCTCTTCCCCATCGTGTTGGACGTACACGATTATTCCATCGACACCTTGATGAATTGCGGCGTCAACTTGCTCCTGCACAGTCTCGGGCAAAGGCGCCAAATAGTGAATAGCCTCCCGCCACGGCGCAAAGATCAATATGCTCCCTACCGTCAAGAAGGCCGCCGCTATTCTCAAAGTCAATTTTAGTCTGGTTCTCATTTTTTCGCTTCCCCTTAGCGAATATTTGCGGCCTCAGATTATTTTACCCACTAAGGCGATGCGGTGTGGACGGCACTTTCTTGGGCGACAATCGGCGTTTGATTGCGGCCTTCTGGAAGAAAGCAGGGCAGGGACCAGAATAGTACGCGATAGCCTCCAATATTCGCCCCGTCGACAGTTCCCGCTCCGTTCCAGATGGTAACGTGGCCCGTAAAACCAGAATTTGGAAAGTCCATGAGCACGATTCCGGCGGCGTTGGGCAGGTCAAAACTGTTTGCTGAGCCGTCAGTGATTGCCAAATCAGGCTTGCCATAGGTCTTTGTCAAGTAGGTCTCCATATCGGCGATACGGTAATAATATTGGTCTTTGTTCCCGCCGCTCACTGTTTTGGGTCTTTCGCGCGGAATTTTATGGCCTGCCTTGTTCAGCATGTAGGAAACTCTAACCGCGCAGGCATTTGTCCATCGGCCCTGATCAAAGGGAAGGGTGCCATTGACTTCTACCAATCCGCCGATTTCGCCCCAAATGCCTTCCGGTCGGTCATAGAGATAGTTTTCCCACATAACCTGCAGGTTCGGACGGTGTTCAAGGTGTCCGTCTGCGGCTATCGGTTTACTGCAGACAAGTGGCATTTCCGCGCCATATACCAGTTTTTTGTATTTTGGTTTTTCCGATTCTACCGGGGCAGTAACAGGCGTTTCTCTCGGCTGGGACATGGCTGGTGTCTGAGCGCTCGGCCCTGCCTCGGTCTTCGCAACTGTTTGGGGTAAAGTTTCACACGCTGCCAGCGTAAGCGCTGTCGCAATCCCAAGACATAAATTCTTCATGATTTTTCGCTCCCCTAACCCACGGGGAGCTATATCAGAGAGTCGCCGAGCATGGCAAAGCCAAACGTCAAAAAGCACCCTTCTTAAATTATGCTGGCGGAAAACGCTATTTTATCTATAATATTCTCATCATAAGGCAGAACGAGGGGCAATTCTGTGCAAGATGATTTAATTGACCGGATATACGAAGCGTCTTTTATTCCGGAAAACTGGCCAGGGATATTGGACGATCTGGCCGGAATGACCGAGGCGAAAGGCGGGTTGTTATTCTCTGCGCGCGACAAGGTTCTAAGCTGGACGACCTCAGACAATCTTGAAGATGTTTTTCATACCTATGTGAAAGACGGGTGGTTTGCCAGGTGTGACCGCCGCGTCTGTATTATGGGCAAAGCCCATGATTCCTTCTTAATTGAAAACGATTATTGGTCACCGGAAGAGTTCGAGGCCAATCCGATTTATCAAAATTTTTTCCGCCCAAGGGGGCTCGGATGTTCTGCCGGAACAGGGCTATTGCTCCCGACAGGGGATAGAATAGTTTTTAGTGTTGAGCGGACATTGGACCGGGGGCCGATGGAAAAGCCATTTGTAGAGCGGCTAAACGAACTTCGCCCCCATCTGGCTCGAAGCGCCCTCATCGCGGCGAGACTGGGCTTGAAGAGCGCGACCGGAGCCAGCGAAGCTCTGACCAAGCTTGGGTTACCAACGATTTTGCTCGACGCCGATGGGGCGGCCGTTGAAATGTCCAATATATCGGAAGATGTAGCGGCGCACTTGGTCATTGGCGCGCAAAACAAAGTCGGATTGAAAGATAAACAGGCCAATGATCTATTTTCGAAATCCCTGCAAACCTTGCACTTGCATTCAGATACGAATGTCAATTCTTTTCCTTTGCGCGCCGGCGACACTCAAGCGGCGATGGTCGCACATATTCTGCCGATCAGCCGCTCCGCGCATGATATGTTTGCCAAAAGCTACGCCATATTAGTTTTAACTCCGGTGGCAAAAAAGAGCGTTCCTCCGGTCGAGCTCGTTCGCTCTCTCTTTGATTTGACCGCGTCGGAAGCGCGCGTCGCCCGCAAGCTAGCGGCGGGCAAGTCCGTTGAAGAAATTGCCGAAGACGGCGGCGTGGCGCTTAGTACAGTCCGGACGCAGCTTCGTCAGGTGATGGAAAAGACGGGATGTTCCCGTCAGGCGGAAGTGGTCGCTTTACTCGCAAATCTTGCCTTGCAGAAGTGACAGCTTCGCCCGCACGTCTCTACGTCAACGCTCCTAAAAATGTACGAAACTTCAATAAAATTTTGATTTATCATCTAAATTGATGATGCCGCTCCGTGGCTCTTCGGATTTACTCCCTCTATCAACATTATTTCTGTTCTGGAGGGCAAAATGAAAACATCATCACTTCTTATTCTAGGTCTGGCCGGGCTGTCGCTCAGTGCGTGCGGGGCCACCTCGGGCGGCGTAGCGCAATCTCTCGCGCAGCAAGCGGCCATGCGCACGGTGACGCCTGCGCCTGCGCAAGCCGTCTCGGCGGAAAGTGAAGTCACGGCGGATCCGATCATCGTCGCGGATGCAAAATGCGAGACCATTGCTGCGAAAATGGCCGAAGCCGATACGACTATCGCGAACTCTCAAGCCATCATCGCCAAGGCAGGGCAGAGCAATGTTGCAGGTCAGGCCGTTGCGTCAGGCGCATCAACGGCGGCCGTTCATTCTGGCGCGGCTGGGGCACTAGCTAAGGTGCCGTTTGGAGGATTTTTTGCCAAGGCGGCGATGGACAAAGCTGCGAATTCCGGTCGGAAAAAGGCCGCAAAAGCTCAAAAAGAGCTGGATAAAGCTGTGTTACGCAAAGCGAAACTCTCTGGCCTCTATGCGGGGCGCAATTGCGAAGGTTAGAGAGCCCTAACGGGGCGCAAGGCGGCAGATAGATTTTCTGTCTGCCGCCTTTCCCCGCTGAAGGAGTGTGAATTTTGAAAGGGTCTGGACGTGACGAATTTGATGGATAAGGTTTTTATGTCGATGGGTATGGACGGCAAAGAAATCAAAGACATTCAGATACGCGGCGCATTATATATTGGCATGATTTTTATGATCGGCCTGACAAGTGCATTTTTGATTTTGGCGCTTTTTCACTAGGTCCCTAGCTTACATTTCTTTTTTAAATCGAGGCATAAAAAAACCCGCTGTGAGGCGGGTTTTTCTTTGCGTATTTCGCGAAGACTACTCTTCGGTCTTAGGCTCTTCCGCGTCGCCGGCGTCCGTCTCCGGGGCCTGGAACTCTTCCGGAGCGTCGCCTTCAAACATGTTGACGGCGGCTTCGGCGCGTTCTGCGGCGCTCTGGGCGGCGTCGGCTTTGGCTTCTTCCTGTTCCATACCGATCACGTCCTCGCCTTTGGCTTGACGTTCGGCTTCGTCTTCGGAACGGGCCACATTGACGGTGATGTCAACGATGACTTCCGGGTGAAGGCGGAGCTTGATCTCGTGAATGCCGAGATATTTGACAGGCTCAAGCACAACCATGCTGCGCTTCACGCCTTTGTCTTTCAGCTCGTCCGCAATATCACGCGCCGTCACAGAGCCGTAAAGATTGCCGGCGTCACCAGCCTTACGGATAAGAACAATTTGCTCGCCTTCGAGGCCCTTGCCTTGTTCGGCGGCTTTCTGGCGGGTTTCTTCATTGCGTTGCTCGAGATATTCACGCTCGGCTTCGAAACGGGCCAAGTTGATTTTCGACGCACGCAGAGCTTTTTCCTGCGGCAAGAGATAGTTCCGGCCATAGCCCGGCTTAACGGAGACAACATCGCCCATCATGCCAAGGTTTTCAATTTTTTCGAGTAGGATAACGTCCATGATGTCTCTCCTTACTTCACTTCATAGGGCAAGAGGCCCAAAAAGCGGGCGCGTTTGATGGCGCGGGCCAGCTCACGTTGTTTCTTACCGGACACGGCAGTGATGCGTGACGGTGCGATTTTGCCTTTTTCAGACATATAGCGCTGCAGCAATTTCGGATCTTTATAATCGATCGTCAGGCCATTCTCGCCGGAGAAAGGGCAAACTTTGCGGCGACGGCGAAAACTCGTGCGGCTTGGCAGGTTTTCAATTTTGATTTCGTCTTTTGCCATTTTCTAATCCTCCTTATTGCGACGCTTGCGCTCTTCGCGTTTTTTCATAATCGGGGACGGATCATCAGAGAACTCATCCACGCGGATTGACATATAACGCAATACATCTTCGTTGATGCGGTGCTGACGCTCAATTTCGTGAAGCGTATCAGCTGTCGCGTTCAGCTTGAGCATAGAATAATGCGCTTTGCGGTTTTTTTGCATGCGGTAAGCCAGATTACGCAAACCCCAATATTCGGCACCTTCAACGGTTCCGCCGGCGTTTTCGACTTTTCTGGCAACATTTTGAACAAATTCTTCGACCTGGTTCGAAGAGATGTCCGGACGTGAGATAATCACGTGCTCGTAGAGAGACATAACAGTCCTTCATTTTGGGGACGCGGCGCCGGGCATTTCGTGAAGGCGAAATCCCAACGATGGCTCTGAGAGCAAAGCCCGACCCCATGTCAGACAAAAAGCAAACAGACCGCATCCGGTGAAGCGCGCCTTATAGAGGGGAATGCGCGCCGTGCAAGGGGGAAATGCGGTTGTTTGGGGCTTTGGAAACGGCGGCGAAAGCCAAAATCGATCCCGTGAATCGATTTTAGTCGGAAAAGGCCACGGCAGTGGCTTGAGGCCGTTATGGGGGCGAAGGAGACATTAGGTGAGCGCATTAGATCGCCTAAATTAAGTCGCTTATCGATAGGGTTAGTATATTGTCAAAACGCGCATTTCTGTGTTCACGTTGGGAGGGCGTCAATCTTCGGCAAATCTTCTAGCTCTCGTTCCCAAGTCGCACGGCTTGCGAAACATATGTGGGCGTCGGGGCGTACATCGATAGGATTATCTAAGCTTCCGGCTGGTACGACCAATAGAGTACCGTTTATCTGGACACTCGGAACGGCGGAGCCGCATGTGGAACAGAAGGATTTTGCATGTAGCGTGTATGGTACAACATAATCTTTGACGTTTGCTACGCCAGTTCGCCAGGTGACTTTTGCTGTTGAAGAGAAAAGGTTTGCCCCATGAGCGGAGCCAGTGCCTTTTTGACATCGTCCGCAGTGACAGAGGAAGAACTGTTCGAACGCTAGACTTCGAATTGCACCTCGCCGCAGAGACAAGATCCTTTGTGGGTTAACTTCATCATCTCGCCTTATGCTTATCGTAAAAGGGTATTCTTAAGGTAAGACAGCGCTGATAGCGAGCTTCATGAGGACTTCAAAACCAAGTATTAGATGAGAGACATACAATCGCCCAAAGTAAGACACTGGGCTAAGGTCCGCTTTGGGGATGAACCCGCCTCATTGAAATTGTGGGAAAGTTTTGAAGAAGTCCCATATTGAGCATGGAGAGACGGGTGTAGAGGAGGTTTCTCTCCACCTTTGCAAACAAAACTCCCCCGCAAACGGGGGAGGCAAATCAATTTAGATTTTATAACTGCCAATCGGCAGAGGGATCCTACCAACGGCGCTCTAGGTCGCGCAACTGATCGAGTTCATCGCGGATTTGGTCGCGTTGATACCGCACGTCGCTCGTATAAGGCGCGTTTGATAGACGGCGGTCTTCGTCTTCCAAATAGCGGATGCGGGTTTCGACGTCGCGTTCGCTATAATAGGTCCGGCCATTAATGGTATAGCCTTCTGGGCTATCGGCATAGGGGTCATAGCGCGGATCTTGATAGCGCGCGTCCAGATATTTGCCGCAGCTCTTATTGGCAATGGCGATACCTGCTGCGGCTCCGCCTGCTGCGCCAACGGCTGCGCCTGTTCCGCCGCCTTCAACTTCATTGCCGACCACTCCGCCGACCACGGCTCCGATACCGGCGCCGAGGAGCTGGCTATTCCGGTCGCGACGAGCACATTCTATATAGGCCGGCGTCTTGCGGTAGCGTTGTCCCTGATATTCGACATAGGCGTCATCATTATATCCATATCCACGGTCATTATAGGGATCATTATATCCGCCGGAGGACGCGCAGGCGCTGAGGGCTGATCCTAGAATTAAAACGGGAAGTAGCTTTTTCATGATAATCTCCAATTGTGGCGGACCGCCTTTTGCGAGCGTCCTAGAAAACAGAGAGGCGGTGCGGGATTGCCATACTGTAAGCAGAGGGCAATACGCAGCGTCCTGTTGGGGATATAATCCGCGAGAGCAATCTGGGTTCCAAATATCGTTTAAATCGGTTGGTGGAGGCTATTCCTATTCGCTCGCCGACGCTGAGACCGTCGTCATGATGGAGGATGTAACGGGTGGGATTTGCTCCCTCTAAACGCGCTCACCCCGCCCTCGCTCTGCGTACCCTAAAGGGCAATCGGGTAATCCATATGGTGAAGGTTCGGCTAAATGAGGTATTTCAATCACACCTAACAGTCGCCTCTTGCGCCGAACTGAAAATTCTTACTTGTCGAAACAGCACCGCATGGATTGCTCGATCCAATCGCGTCGCGAGACTTCATCTCGCTTTGGCTCATAGGGCAATGACGGAGAGGGGAGTAGGGATAGATTGGACTGTTAGAGAAACTGCAGCTGCATCCTCACTACCTCTGCTTCGCAGAGCCGCGTTCGGATGGTGAAGGCGGCTTAGGCCGCGTGACTACAAATAGTGCCACGAGCAGTAAACACACCCCCTGCACGACAATCGCCCAGACCGGGAGGTGGAAGACAAACGCCAGACCAAAGGAGACCCCGATTGAAATGATGGTTAGGATTTTGGCTTTGGTCGGGATTGCGCCGTGCTCATGCCAATTGGATATCATTGGGCCAAAAACTTTATGCGCCATAATCCAGTCATGCAAAGCAGGGGAGGAGCGGGCAAAGGCATAGGCCGCGATGATCATGAAAATGGCCGTCGGCAGCAGCGGGAGAAACATGCCAATCGTGCCGAGCGCAACGCAAGTCGTGCCAAGGCCGATCCAGAGCCAGCGCCTCGGGGAAAACCGTTTCATGATAGGACTGTCTTCAACATGATGACTTTGCCTCTACGGCTTTTAACGCAGAACTTCACCAAATCTTTTCAGAATTTTTCGGACGGCGCGCTGAGACATAAATTTCAGCAGAGGCATCACCATGATTGAAACCTGCCTTCCGCTTCGTTAGACCCTCGCTATGACCTCACTTTCCGATAAAAACATTCTTGTCACCGGCGCCTCTCGCGGCATTGGCGCGTCGCTTAACGCTCTATTGTCCGAAAGAGGCGCGACTGTCATTCCGCATGCGAGCGGGCCAAGCGACAACACCGATGACAGCTTTATTTACTGCGACCTAAGCGAGGCAGGCGCAGGACAAAAACTGTTCAATATGGCGCTGGAGAAGCATGACCGCATCGATGCCGTGATTAACAATGCAGGGGTTTATCTGCCGTCCTCCCTCGTGGGAGATGACTGGGATAGCGGATGGGACCGCACTATGGCGGTCAATGTCCGCGCCCCGGCCGATATCTGCCGCGCCGCCATTGCGCATTATCGCGAGACAGGCGGTGGACGCATTATCAACATTGCCAGCCGGGCCGGACAGCGCGGCGACGGCGTGGATCAGGCCGCCTATGCGGCCTCCAAGGGCGCGATACTTGCTATGACCAAGACTTGGGCGAGGGCGCTTAGCGGCGAAAATATGCATTTTTACGCCATCGCGCCGGGATGGGTCGAAACCCGCATGGCCCCAAAAGACATCGAAAACCGCAAAAAAGCTGTAACCGAAATCCCGCTGGGACGCGTCGCTCAGCCCGAAGAGATTGCCGAATTTGCGGCCTTTCTGCTCTCCGATGCTTGCCCGTCTGCCGTCGGCGCGACATTCGATATCAACGGCGCGAGCTATGTGCGTTAATGGCTGAGGCCCGCCGCATTCTCGGCCTCGACCCGTCCCTTGTGGCCTGTGGGTGGGGCGTCATTGACGTGCGGGGGAATAAGGCCTCTCACGTCGCCCACGGCGTTATCCGCCCGCCCAAGAAGGAACCGCTCGCGAGCCGTCTGGATTTTCTCTTCAAAGCCATCATAGACGTAATTGAAAAACATCAGCCGATGGAAGCCGGGGTGGAAGAGGCGTTCATGAAAGATAATGCGATGAGCGCGCTCAAATTAGGGCAGGCGCGGGCCGCCTGTATTTTAGCCTCTACATCCCAGGGGCTTGGCGTTGGCGAATACGCGGCCCGTCTGGTCAAGAAATCCGTGGTCGGCACAGGCGCAGCAGACAAAGCCCAAGTTGCGCATATGATGAATATCCTGCTGCCCGGGGCCAAGGTCAAAGCCGGCGACGCTGCCGACGCCCTGGCCATTGCGCTGACCCACGCCCATCACAAGCGGCTTTAATCGAGCGTATCGGTTTGGCGCAGGCGCGGGAAGAGCTTCGCCCATAATGCGGCGACCCCGATGGCCGCAATTCCGCCGGCAGTGACGGTAAAGACGGCGCCGTAAACCGCCGCCATTAATCCGGCCCGCGCCTCGCCCAACTCATTCGACGCGCCGAGGAAGATGGAATTAACCGCATTCACCCGCCCCCGCACATGGTCAGGCGTCCAGAGCTGGAGGATAATTTCGCGAATATAAACGGACACCATATCAAACGCCCCAACGCCCATCAGCGCCAGAATAGATAGCCAGGCCACCGTTGAAAATCCAAAAATCGTGGTCATCAACCCGAATAAAGCGACCGTTACAAACAAAAGAACCCCTGCATGTCGCTTGATCGGAAACGCAATGAGCAGGGTAATCATGATGACCGCGCCCAGGCCCGGCGCCGCCCGGAGAAGTCCCAAACCTATCGGCCCGACTTCCAGAATATCGCGGGCGTAAATCGGCAGAAGCGCCACCGCCCCGGCCAGCAGGACAGCAAACATATCCAGAGAGATCGCGCCCAACACAATTTTCTCTTTCCAAATATAGCTAAATCCTCCGATCAGAGTGGAAAGTGAAGTCCCGCCTTTCTCAAATGTTTGAGGGGGCTTAGGAATGGAAAAGATAAGTATTGCAGCCACGGCGTAAATACCGGCCGCCGTTCCATACGCTATCGGACCGGACACGCCATAGAGAAGCCCTCCGGCGACGGGGCCAAAGATAGAGGCAAGCTGCCAGGAAGAGGTGGTCCAGCCGACCGCATTTGCGAAATCCGCCCTTGGCACCAAATTAACGACGAGTGATGACGAGGCAGGGTTATGAAAGGCGCGCGCCACGCCGAAGACACCAAGTAAGGACAGAACCCAAACCGGACGAAATTGTTGCGTCAGAGCCAAGTAAAGAATGGCTCCGGCGCAAGCCATCTCGACGATGATAGAAGACCCCATCACCATTCGGCGACCCAATTTATCTGAAGCTAATCCTGTCGCGATGACGAGTAAGAGCGCAGGAGTGAATTGCACGAGACCGATTAGGCCGAGCAGAAGCGCGTTTTGTGTTTCGTCATAGATTTGCCATCCTACCGCAACTGACACAGTTTGAGTGGCGAAAGACGTCAGAAAACGCGCGCTGAAATATTGCGCGAAAGATCGATGTTTGAATGCTGCAAAGCGGTCGTCGGTCATGGCGCGGCCTTATAGATATAAGACCGCAAATTGAACGCTTATTTTGACCTATTTATTTACGCGGAGGCAGATAGGGCTCTGGCTCGGGCGCCGGAGGATAGTAGGTTGGCGGCGGAGGTGTATAAACAGGGGGCTCCGGCTCTGGCTCCGGTGCGGGCGGTACATAAACCGGCGGCTCTGGTTCTGGCTCTGGCTCATATACAGGCGGCGGCGGGGGAGGGGGCGGAAGATAGGTTGGCGCGGCAACCGGGACGCAACAAGGCACACAGCACGGGTCAGGCTGTACATATCCGCAATCTGAATGGCCTGTCTCGCATCCTTCAGAGCCATACCGAGTCGACTCATATGTTGCGACAGTCTCATGTCCGCCTTCGTAACCCGCTCCGTATCGGCTATTGGCCGAATGGGTTGAACAGGCGCTCACCGCAAGACTGCCGAGAACGGCGACAAGAGCAAATCGAGAAGGATGAATGCGGCGCATAACGAATCTCTCTAAATAAAGTTATCAACAGAGTGGCAGAAACCACTTAAAGCTTTGCTAACGGCTTTGCCTTTGCGTTTACCGCGCGAATCCTTACAACTCGAAACATGATTCATTTTATGGTTTTTTTCACATGATCGGCATGATTTCAGGGGTTTGCCTGATGGCGGGGACAGGCGAGGCGATCGTGGATTGCTCGGGCGTCGGCTATTTGCTGCAATGCGGGTCCCGCACTCTGGCTAAACTGTCGGAAGGTGAGGCTACGCGCCTACATGTTGAAACCCATGTGCGCGAACAGGCTATTACCTTGTTTGGGTTCCATTCAGAGGAAGAACGGGCCTGGTTTGTTCGCCTTCAATCCGTGCAAGGCGTGGGACCGAAAGCGGCGCTTGCGATTTTGGACATTCTTTCCCCCGGCGAGATTTTATCTGCCGCGTCATTGGAAGACAAAACAGCTTTTTCTCGCGCCTCGGGTGTCGGGCCGAAATTGGCGACCCGAATTGCGACAGAGCTGTCTGGCAAACCCGCCCCGACAGGACGAGGGTTTCAACCAGCCTTTACCGCCCCGTCCGGCGAGACCGGAACAGAAAGCAGCCGCAATGAAGGCCTGTCCGATATGGGCCTTCGTAATGACGCGGTCAGCGCGCTCGTCAATTTGGGGATAGGCCAGA
This sequence comes from Litorimonas haliclonae, assembly GCF_965138505.1. NCBI lineage: Bacteria > Pseudomonadati > Pseudomonadota > Alphaproteobacteria > Maricaulales > Robiginitomaculaceae > Litorimonas > Litorimonas haliclonae. The sequence continues at coordinate 270,602 of NZ_CBCSCO010000004.1, forward strand.
GCGACGCTTTGAGAGCTGTAGCGCAAGCTTATGCGTCTTTTGATGACGATCCAAATATTGATACGCTGATCCGGGTCGCGCTGAAAGAACTGGGAAGTTAGGCTCAATTATGGAACCGGAGTTCTGGAATGAAACATGGTCAAATCGGGACATCGCCTTTCATAGCGCAAATGTGCATCCCTTTCTGGCGGGCCAACTATCCACTCTATCCCTCCGGTCGGGGGCTCGAATGTTTCTGCCCCTGTGCGGGAAAACTCTCGATATTCATTGGCTTTTAAAACAAGGGTTTCAGGTCGTCGGCGTCGAATTGGTCGAAACGGCGGTGCAAGAGCTATTCGATGAACTAAAAGTGACTCCAGAGATTATTGAGGGCGGAAAGCTGAAACTATACCGCGGTGACAATATCGATGTTTATGTCGGCAATATCTTTGATTTAAGCTCTGCCGAAATAAAATCCGTAGACGGCGTTTATGACCGAGCGGCTCTCGTGGCGCTGCCCGAAAAAATGCGCAAAAATTATGCCGATCAAGTCATGAGGTTAAGCGGTTCTGCGCCTCAGCTTCTTATTACATTTGAATATGATCAGGCCGAAATGGAAGGGCCGCCTTTTTCGGTCACGCGCCAAGCATTGAACCGTCTTTATGGCCAGACATATGAAATTGAGCGGCTGACCGGACGCAATTACGAAAGATTTGAAAATGTGTCTTCAAAAGTTTCCGAAGTCGTTTGGTGTCTGACATGACCGAAGACCGTCTTATATCGTCCGAAGGACAGCTCGGGGATGGGCACGACCGCGCCCTCCGGCCTTTGTCTTTCGTCGATTTCGTTGGACAGAAAAGCGCGATTGCGAATTTGCAGGTCTATGTCGAGGCCGCCCGGCGCCGCGCCGAACCATTGGACCATCTTTTGCTTTCCGGCCCTCCGGGATTGGGTAAAACGACCTTGTCGCAGATTGTTTCCCGAGAGCTTGGCGTGAATTTCCGGGCTACATCCGGCCCGGTCATTTCCAAAGCGGGCGATTTGGCGGCTTTGCTAACGAATCTCGAGCCGAATGATGTGCTTTTCATCGACGAAATTCACCGTCTCAATCCGGTTGTCGAAGAAGTGCTTTATCCGGCGATGGAGGATTTTGAACTTGATTTGATTATTGGTGACGGTCCGGCGGCGCGGAGCATCAAAATTGATCTTGCGCCTTTTACCTTGATTGGCGCGACAACACGAGCAGGGCTTCTCGCCACGCCCCTACGGGATCGCTTTGGTATTCCGGTACGCCTCGAATTTTACGATACGGACGACCTGACCTCTATTGTTGCTCGGGCAGCGGGCAAACTCGGACTGCAAATGAAACCGGATGGCGCGCGGGAAATCGCGAGGCGGGCGAGGGGAACTCCGCGCGTGGCCGGACGTCTCTTGCGCCGGGTCCGCGATCTCGCCGAACATGAAGGCCATACCGTGATTGACGCCCCTGCTGCCGATCAGGCGCTGCGGCGCTTGGGCGTGGATGATATTGGATTGGATAAGCAGGACATGCGCTACCTCCACGCGCTCGCCGAAATGTTTGGCGGCGGCCCTGTCGGGGCGGACACATTGGCGGCGGCATTGTCAGAGGCGCGGGACGCATTAGAAGATGTGATCGAGCCTTATTTGATACAGCAGGGGTTTTTACAACGTACGCCGCGCGGACGGGTCGCTACGCCGCGCGCCTATGCACATCTAGGCCTGGCCCCGCCAAAACAGCCCCCCGCGCCGAGTTTATTTGACGGAGGCGAAAAATGACAGAGCAATCCCATCGGGAAGAGCCTACAATGGGGTGGTTTAAGGGACGTGAACATCACTACCCCATCCGCGTTTTCTACGAGGATACGGATTTTACCGGGATAGTCTATTACGCCAATTACCTCCGATTTTTTGAACGGGCTAGGAGCAGCTATTTCCGCCTTGTGGGATTTAATCATTCCGATTTATGGGAAGCAGAAGACCCGCTCGCTTTCGCAATTAGAAAAATAGAGTTGGATTATAAAAAGCCCGCCCGGATTGATGACCACCTAACTATCGTTACCACTTATGACCGTTTCAAAGGCGCTAGGCTCTGGGTCAGCCAGGCCTGCTATTGCGGGGGTGACCTACTCGTGACCGCCGTCAGCGAAGCCGCGAGTATCACGCCCGCAGGACGCCCAAAACGCGCGCCAAAATGGATGGTGGAAAAATTAGCGCCTTATTTGGAAAGCTAGCGTTTACCGGACTAAGTACCAAAAAAGAATATAGTACATTCAAAGGCTAGAAAAAGACTTCAAGATGACTCAACGCGATAAACTTTTCCTCCTCCCGCCCGGATTTTTAGACAATTCCCGAAGGGAGTATTGTCCGGAATGCGCCGAAGTCTGGGGACTTTTGTCGTATTTCCCCGCGATCAAAGAGAGCCTAGAAATTTCCTATCAGCCTATCGCGAAACCGCGCGAGGATATGGCCGCACAACTCGGCGAGAAGAACCAGAATTGCCCAACTCTGCTTTTACACACTGACAGCCCGTCATATGAAGATTGCGGAATAATGCAGATGAGCGGACATCGGTTCATCAATAATGCCCGCGATATTGGGCGGTATTATGCCCATCGTTTTGGCACACCTTTTCCTCGAGGCTAAGCCAACTCTTTATATGAACTAAAATCAGGAACCGGCGTTATAAGTCTGAGGACGTAACTTATGACACTATTTCGGCGCGCAATTTTGGGCTTGGCTGTTTTTTTGGCGATTATCCTGCTGTTTGCCTTGTCCATGACGTGGTCGAAAATTGCGACCCCTGTGGTCAATAAGGGGCTCAATTGGTGGGGGCCGGAAAATAGCCGCGTCGAGAGAGCGCGATTGCGTTTTCCTCAACTCTATATTCTGTCTGTTCAATCCGCAGATATCGGTAGTCACGGCAATATTTCCACTGCCGATTTGAGCTATAATCCATTTGGGGTTTTGCCTGGCCTAGCGTGGCTTCCCAAGGTTGAAGGCGGGGACGGGCGTTTCGTTATTCCGCCGCGCGACCCAGAGGCCAAGCCCGTTGTGTTGGACATTCGAAATATCATCAACAAAGTTCGCCTCTCTGGGATTGATATTATTTTCAAAGACAGAGACGGGCGAGATAGGGCTTTGGCTGTGTCTTCGGCGGTCGGATCGGTTCGCTCCGGCGAGATAACTGTTTCTGCAACGGGCGGCGGTGCAACAATCGAAATTACGGGGGCCCGCGATGATACCAGTGCCGGTATGCTCGGCGGAACCTTGCGGGTGCGCGGTGACAACGTGAAAGATATCGCCGCCTTGGCCGGGCTCGCGGCGCCGGATACGCCGCCCTATGACCTCTCCATAGACTATAGCCTTCGCGGCCAGACAGCTGATCTGGATATTAGAAACGGTACGGTGGGCGATAGCGATGTTTCAGGTCCGATGTCGGTGAATTTTGCGGGTGACGTTCCGGTTCTCGACGCTAATTTATCGTCTCAAAATCTTGACCTGGACGACCTGGGTATTGTCTTCGGTATTCCGGTCGGCACCGGAGAGGGCGAAACCGTTGGCGCAGAGCAGCAAAAAGCAAAGCAAGCGTTTGAACAGTCCGATCGCATGATTCCCAATGTGGAAATCGACTTTGATCGTTTAGACAATATTGACGGGCGTATCCAGTATCAGGCGCAATCCGTCAAAGCCGCCTCGGTGAATATGACAGGATTGGCTCTGGATATAAATATTGACGGTCGATTAGTGGAGGCTAGGCAGATTGAGGCGTCTTTCCCACAAGGCCAGCTGCAAGCCTATGTGACTCTAGACGCAGGGCAATCTCCGGCTAGGGCGGATGTGAAAGGGAATTTGGATAATATCACGATGGAGGCTCTGGCGCTGTCGGGTTTGGCGCAAGGCAATATAGAAGGCGATTTCGAATTTACGACTTACGGAAATAATTTTCGCGACGCGGCTGCAAGTGCGACGGGCGATATCGCGCTTTGGTCAACGGATTTTAGACTAATTTCTATTGGATCAGAACTGATCGGTCTCGACTTAGGTGAAGCTTTTATGCTGCTTTTGGCGGGAGAGGAAAAGACGGATTTCACCCCGGCGCGCTGCGTCGCCTTTGCCGCTCAGCTAGAGCAGGGCGTTGGCGTTATAGAGCCAGGCGTGATTGATACCGCTGATAGCCTAATCCTCTTGGATGGGTCGCTTAATTTCAAAGATGAGACAATTGATGTGGATGTCCGCGCCGATGCCAAAGATGCGTCTTTGGGCAGTCTATTTGGTGATATCTCACTCGGCGGAAGTTTCCGGGATCCGTCCGTTTCTGTCATTAATGAAGAAACAATATTGCAAGCGGGTTTAACGGCTTTGCTTGGGGCGTTAACCGGACCTTTGGCGGCGCTTCCCTTCATTGATACGGGTGATGCCAAAGACGCGCCCTGCGGAAACCTAATGGCGAGAGCGCAGGCAGCGGCGGACACACCGCCTGCGCAGTGATTAGAGTGTGCCCTAGAAGGCTTTCTGCCAACCTACTGTGACGACGCTATCCGTTTCAAGTTGAGGGCCGTTTAGATTCCGGTAAATTGGAACGCCGATTTCCAAAGCAAGCCGCTGGCCGCGAAGCCATCCGGTTTGTCCGGCGAGATTGACGCCGAATAAGGCTTGGATTTGCTCACCGCCGTGATTAGCCGGATCAGCGGTTTGGACGGGCGCCATAATAGCCGCGTCTGATCCGGAGATATCGCCTTGAGATGACGCTTTCAAACGTCCGGAAAACGAAATCCAGTAATCCGGCTCATAGGCAAGCCATGCCGTTGCCTCGACCCGACTTCCAAACTTATAGCCTTCTTTGTTTTTCTCGAGCGGAACTCGAGCAGAGGTTTGAGCTCCCCAGCCGAGCTTGTGCGCGCGTCCGGAGTACGTCAGAGCCGGCTTGAAATCGAACGTGCCCGAGCCGAGCTGCATAGGGTAAGGGAGACGCGGTGAGGGAGTTCCGCCCATGGGAGTCAAGATTTGATCGGTTTCAGTATTTGATCCCGTTGGAATGGAAACCCCCAAATTGAGATTTATCTGACGCGTCTTAGAGGTCCCGTCATCCAGACCAATAATCGCCGCGACAGTTGTATCGCCAAACCCATCGGACTTTGTGTTGAATTCGCCCAGAACATTTGTGCCCATACCGCCCTGAAAGGTTGTGTGGTCCATATCATTAGTTAGATAAGACCCCATACCCATCAAAGTGATGCGGTCGGTTACCCCGTACATGGCGCCGACCATGTGCATATCCATTTTCATCTTTTCCGGCACAACCCGCAATGTTGGTGGCTGGCCTGGAGCGCCAAAAAAGCTATTGGGAATGGTCGTGGCAATGGTTTCGGGAGAGAGTTGGGCGGTGCCGTCGCGGGAGCCGTCCATATCCATCGTCATATAACGATAAGATATCATGACTTCGCCTTTTTTATGGCGGTGATCTGCCATGACGCCAATCGGGGCGTGATCCATCGCATGTGGAGCTGTTGTGTCATTTTCGTGCGCCGACACAGAGAGAGGGGCAGACAGCATAAGAGCTGTCCCTGCCAAGAGGGTAAGTTTTTTCATTTTGAGAATCTTTCAATAATTCAAGAGGCGCAAAGTTTGCGCTAAAAATAATTCAGAATGCGCGAGTTCTGCGCGGATAGATTTTATGAATTATTGAAAGAGTGGCGGGGCTCGGCCTCCGAGCGGCGGTCCCGTTGGATTGAAATAAAAACCGGTAAATGAAGAGAAATAGCTTGGATGAGCGCGAGGAAAATAAGCCGGAGATGCGCGGAAGACCTTTTGCGTCAGCAAACCAACAATCGTGATGAAACAGTCAGGGCAGTGGTGTTTGTTTTCCGTCTCTCCGTTTTTCTTTATCTCTCCGACAAGAGTCAAAAAATCCGTGAGATGTTCCTGCGCCTCAGGAGAGCTAGTCTGTCCAGAAGGATTGCAAATTAATCCGCCTACATTTGGGCTCGGAGACGCTTGAACCGTGCTGGCTAGAGAGGACCAAATCAAGAGCGCTGCGAGACAGGACCTGAAAGTGATATGAAGTCGCGTGAAAAACACAGCCCGCGATTTAGCGGTTTTTCGTTTTAAAGGAAGCGGTAACTTTGTCGCAAGGCAGCTTTGGCATCTCCGCACTTCTTCCTCTCTCGGCTCGACAAATTGAGCAAGGCGGATTAGGTCTATTTCCAGTAAACTGCCGAGGAAATTATGCGCGCTTTTTTGACTTTGATAGCTGTTATGATTTTCGCGTCCTGTACGCGCGTGGAAGATCACCAAAATCCCATGGCGGGTCTTGAAAAGCGCGATGGTTTTCTAGAGCTTTACATTCATGAGGAAGATAATCGTGTCCTCGTCAAACTGCCCAGAGCGGGTAAGGACGGGGTCGCTCTTCGCCTCATCCATACAGCGCGGCTGACGGCCGGGCTCGGTTCCAATCCGGTAGGTCTGGATCGGGGCTGGGGTGATAGCGGTAAAATTATCGTTTTCCGCCGCATGGGTAATAAAGTCATTATCGAAGCCGAAAACATGACCTATCGCGCTGGCCCGGAGAATCCTCTGGAACAACGCGCCGTTCAGGAAAGCTTTGCCCGCTCTTTTCTAGCTAGCGCCGATATTGTTGATGGTACCAAACGGATGGTTGATCTAACAGACTTCCTGACCAGCGATGTTCTTGGCTTAACCCAATATTTAAAAGATGGCGAACATGGTACGTTTACCGTCGCGAAAGACAGAACTTTGGTCGATACGAAAAATGTCTTCGCCTTTCCTGATAATGTAGAAGTAGATGTGTTTTTTACCCTGAGTTCCGACGATCCCGGACGTGAAGTGGCGACAACGGCCGCCAATGGAAAAGACGCAACCCTCATCCAACATCACTCATTCGTCCGCTTGCCTGAAGAGGGTTATACTCCTTTAAAATCTGACCCGCGTGCCGGAGCGATAGAAGAAGTGCATTATGATTACAGCGCTGCTTTGTCCGAACCGATCGAAACGCGTTTCGCGCGTCGTTACCGCCTTGAAAAAAACGAGGCCGGGGAAGTTATAAAGCCGATCGTCTTTTACATTGATAGCGGGGCGCCTGAGCCCATTCGCTCGGCTCTGATTGAAGGGGCCCGGTGGTGGGAAGACGCTTTCGAAGCCGCTGGTTATGAGAATGGATACCGAGTAGAAGTCCTGCCTGAGGATGCTCACCCCCTCGATATTCGGTATAATATTGTACAATGGGTCCACCGCCAAACGCGGGGCTGGTCTTATGGCGGCGGCGTATCCGATCCACGCACAGGCGAAATGATTAAAGGTCACGTCAATCTCGGCTCGCTCCGGGTTCGCCAGGACCGGATGATTTTTGAAGGTCTGGCCGGCGTATCGAAAACCGATAGCGGCGATATGGACGACCCTGTTGAGCTTGCTCTTGCCCGCATTCGACAGCTTTCCGCTCATGAAGTGGGGCACGCTCTTGGCTTTGCCCATAACTTTGCTGCCAGCACTTACGGCAAAGGGTCCGTCATGGATTATCCGGCGCCGGATGTACGTGTCACGAATGGACAGCTAGATTTTTCAAAAGTCTACGGCGTTGGGGTCGGCGTCTGGGATAAATTTGCCGCCACTTGGCTGTATGGGGATATGACTCTCACTCAACGGGACGAGTTGGTGCAGGACGCGCTTTTGAAAGGCCTCGTATATGTTGCAGATACGGATGCCCGCGCTGTCGGGACAGCGCACCCATTGGGCAATATCTGGGATAATGGCGCCAATCCAGTGAATGCCTTGAACGAAGCATTAGCCGTGCGCCGCATCGCGCTGGATAATTTCGGGCTTCGCAATATTCAGGACGGGCAGCCTGTTTCTGATCTGAACAAAGTAATCGTCCCGATTTACCTTTATCACCGTTATCAAACTGCGGCGGCAGGGAAACTTATTGGCGGCGTCTCTTTTAACTATGGCCTGAAAGGGGATGGGCAGTCTGTAATGGAAGTTGTCGAAACAGATCGGCAAAAGGAAGCTTTGGATGCCCTTCTGAAAACGCTTGACCCGGCTATGCTTGATTTGAAAGACGAAACCCTTGCCTTATTGGGGCCGTCATTGGCCAGCTACTCAATCGCGGATAGCGACCGGGAATTGTTTGAGCGCACCGCTTATCCGGCGTTCGACATTAGCAGCGCTGCTGACACGGCCGCAGCGATGACGTTTGACGTATTGCTTGACCCCAGACGGGTTGCGCGTTTGGTAGAATTTAATCGCCGGGATTCCTCGCAACTTGGTTTCACAGAGATGATGCGAACCATAGAGGACGCAGTGATGAAACCCGCCCCTCGCGACCGGACAGGGGAAATCGCTAAGGTGGTTCAGGCCCGTTATGTGTTCTCTCTGATGGATCTGAGCAATAGCGATGTCAGCCCCGGCATCAAAGCTCGTACCGATGCGATGCTCCGCCGCCTGCAAGATGACCTCAGTAAAAACGGGTCGGGGCATGGAGAGTGGCTTGTCACGCGTATCGAGGAACATCTCAATAAACCCGCTCCGGCGGCTCCGGAAGTGACAGAGTCAAAACCGCTCCCGCCCGGCGGGCCAATTGGCATGGGGGAGTTGGAGACGTGTTGGCATTGTTGAGCGGGTTTTTGAGACCCTTTTCGGAAATATCTTAGACCCATAAAAAAACCGCCTTCAGTGAGGCGGTTTTTTCTTATTCTTAGTTGCGAAGCGCTTACTTTTTGGCTTCGGCCTTTTTCATGTTCCGGCCGGTTGTCCGCTCTGTAATACGCGCAGACTTTCCGCGGCGCTCGCGGAGGAAGTAAAGCTTGGCGCGGCGGACTTTACCGCGGCGCTTAACTTCGATTTCTTCGACCAGCGGAGAGTAAAGCGGGAAAACGCGCTCTACGCCTTCGCCGTAGCTGATTTTACGAACTGTAAAGCTCTCTTGCAGGCCCGGGCCGGAGCGGGAAATGCAAACGCCTTCAAACGCCTGAAGACGTGTGCGTGTGCCCTCAGTAATACGAACCTGAACAACCAGTGTGTCGCCGGCAGAAAAATCAGGAATAGTTTTGCCTTCGGAGAGCAGGCGCTCTTGTTCAGCTTTGTTTAGTTTTTCAATCACGTTCATGACCGTCTCCTTTTTTGGCGTCCGCTGCGACATATATGTCCCATATGTCCGGGCGGCGAGCCTTTGTAATCTCTATTTGTTTATCGCGTCGCCATTTTGCGATCTTTCCGTGATCGCCGCTTAACAACACGTCCGGGATAGCCCGGTCTTTCCACTCCCGGGGCTTGGTATAGAGCGGATACTCCAACAAGCCCGTTTCAAAACTTTCCTCGTCTGCGCTTTCCGATGCGCCCAATACGCCGGGCAGCAACCTTACGCAGGCTTCGATCATGGCTTGCGCCGCAACCTCTCCGCCGGCCAATATGAAGTCGCCGATGGAAACCTCTTCCATTTGGCGGGCTTCTATCACCCTTTGGTCGAGCCCTTCAAACCGTCCGCAAAACACAATAAGACCCGGGCCAGAGGAAAGCTGCCTAACGCGTTTCTGCGTCAAAGGCTTGCCCCGGGGGGTCAGATAGATAAGCGGTCGGCCATCTCGGGCCACACTGTCAATTGCCGCATCCGCAACATCTGGTTTTAAAACCATGCCCGGACCGCCCCCCGCAGGGGTATCATCGACAGTGCGGTGTCTATTAGTGGAAAAATCTCGAATGTCCACTGTCTCTAACTGCCAAATGCCGCTTTTTTCAGCTCCCCCAATGATAGAGGCGCCCAAAACGCCCGGAAACGCGTCCGGAAACAGGGTCAGGGCGGTCGCGCGCCACGGATTTTCAGGGGAATCTGTCATAGAGGCTGGCTCATAACGACAAATCAGACAGAATCATAGTGGGGTCCCGATGTTTGGCGTCCCCAATGTTGCGGCTTGGGTCCTCAGAACCGCCTCCACCAAAACCTCTCTGCCGGGCGGTGTTGCCCGATAGACCGCGAGCCGTTCAGGGCTGAGGCCCAATCCCGGCAGGGTCTGGTTCCAAACCGCGATATAATTTGCCTCACGATCCGGGCGGGCTTTTATCGACAGCGTGTTGAGGAACTGCCGGACTTTCTCCGAAATGTCTTGCCGTAAGACGAAATTCTTGACCCCCGACGAGTCCACCGGAATTTTAGGCAGGACGGGCGCTGAGGCGCTAGGCGCAATGCCAGCCGGCGGGGCCGGCGGGTTGGAAAGGGCAGGGGGAGGTGAAAGCTGTTCACATGGCGCCTTGGCCAAAGACCGTTTGGCGGCGACTGCCCTGACAGATGAGAGGCGGCGAGCTTCAGCTTTTTCGCGTGTGCAGCGATGTAATGCCCGGGCGGCGTTTTGTAACTGACGCGCCCGCGCCAGGCTCTGACGAGACAGGAAATTGAGGTGGCGACGATTGAGGTTCTTGCGGGACATGGTCACCCTCCGAGCGCGGCTCTGCGAAAAAGGGTTGGCGAAGATGCTGCGGCTATTTCTCTAATAGTTGAATCCTTCCCGACCGTCATTGCCCGACTTGATCGGGCAATCCATGCGATGCTCTTTCGATGGGTGTGAATTTGTAGGTGGGCGTAGGAAGCGCCTGCACAGCGTAATTGAAACAGCCCATTTAGCCGAGGCTTCACCAAATGGATTACCCGATCGAGTCGGGTAATGACGAAGATTGAGAGTGAGGGGAGGATCATGATATTTCTCCATGCGAACGCTGCCACTGCCCATCGCGGGGTCAGCTCGTCGCTCTAAAATCCACCCCAACGCAGGTTGGGTTGGTGGGCGGCAACCTGCCACAAAAAAGTGGACAGCCCGCAGAGCTTCGGCTCCTGCCGGAGACCGAAAATGTAAAATGTTTCGCAAGAACCGAAGCTCTGCGGCAGCGATTTTATACCAGAGCGGCCTCTTGTTTCTCCGACAGTCGCGCTCACCGGGTTTATCTCAGCCCGACACTGCACGGTACGGCAGGCTCACACTCATGGCAGGCCCGGCACAGTCCGCCCGCGTCAACAGGCAGATGCTCAACCTCGCCGTCTCCTGCTCCGGTAGGTGACGTCTACCTGTCCATGAGCAAAAGAACGAGTTTAAATATAAGGGCAAATGGGAGAGGGAGGATCTATCTCTCGGATTTTTTGTAAAGGATTGAGAAGGTTGAGGCTTTTGAAAGGATAAGTGCGGACGGAGTTTTATATTGCGGATTAATCCTCCCCCGTTCACGGGGGAGGTGGGCGCGAAGCGCTCGGAGAGGGGAGCCGCATGTAACAAAGGGTAGCGTATTACGCTCCCCCCATCCCCTCGCATTCGCGAGGGACTTCCCCCGTAAACGGAGGAAGAAAGCATCATCGCCCTCCACACCCGTCATTCCCCGTTTGGCCCCTGCCGAAAGGCGCTTCATTTGCCGATCTGCGCCAAGCCGCTCAATCGCACAAACTGGACCCTGCCCTTGCCCTTTAGGGTACGCAGAGCGAGGGCGGGGTGAGCGCGTTTAGAGG